>NWQR01000001.1 GCA_002798275.1 Lysobacteraceae bacterium NML08-0793
CCAAAACGCTTGCGCCATGCGTATAGCGTTTGCTCGCTTATCCCATGCGCCTTCGATGCCTCAACAACCGAGCTACGCTCGGCCTCCCGAAGAATCGCAACCATCTGTGACTCACTGAAACGGCTCTGCCTCATGTCTCTTCCTCTCTTGAAGGAGGCCATCTTCTCAACTTTCAAATGGTCCGAAAATCTCGAGGCAGGTCAATTAGACGCCCCCATATCCAAAACCTTTATGGTAAAAGACACCAAACATGAACGTGTAGATATTGAAATTATTTCAGGAAAAATAGATCCAACCCCATAGAATTTTAAGGGTATCAATTATGAAAAAATATCTAAATTGGAACAAAAATACTGGCGAGTACATTCAATTAGAGCGCCACATTGAAAGTATATTTATTAAATTACTTAATTCAAGCTCAACCAGTAAAGACAACTGGATTTTTCCATACTTTAAAGTCGAATACTCTAATGGAGCGCCATTCATGGATGGAAATCCAATTTTTTCTGCAAAAGATTTGCATCAAAAAAAAATTATAAAAATCATTATAGATGATGAGCAAGAAAATATAGCTGATTTTGAAGGATCATTTGATGATAGTTTCTTATATACCATTATATCCCCTATCAAATCAATAGAAGATATAGATGTTTTAATAAAAGATTTTTTGCTATTAAAATAACTTACACGTGTTCCAAAACCTGTTCTTTCGACCCCGCGCACAACATCCTTTCAGGCAGCCCGAACAGCGACACAAATCGCAAAGGCCGCAACATCGGCGCAGGCAACCGCCTCAAAGCATACGACGGTACCGAATACACCCACGACCCCTTGGGCAACCTGATTTACCGCGAACTGCCGAACGGCGAGAAGTACCCTGCCCCCGCCAGCCGTATCAGTTGAAACTAGCAAAGTCCGGCACTGAAGGTTACTGCATTCAAAATGCCGGCTAGCACAAGTTTTTCAGAGTGACTAAGTAATAAGCAAGACCCGCTTCTTGGGCGAAAGCAAGGCGGCAGTCGCTGTCTTTGAGCAGGCGTTTAGTCCAGTGTTTTTTCCGCCTCGGTGGTAAAGCTCTCGCCACAGCCGCATTCGCCTTTGACATTTGGGTTGCGGAACACGAATTGCTCGTTCAAACCCTGCTTCAAAAAGTCGATTTCGGTGCCATCCACCAGAGGCAGGCTGTCGGCATCCACCAATACCCGCACGCCGTCCTGCTCAAATATATGGTCGTTGTCGCGGGTATCGTCGGCCATGTCGATGACATAGCCCCAGCCGGAGCAGCCGGTGCGCTTCACGCCAAAACGCAAGCCCTGTTTGCCAGGGGCTTGTGCCAGATAGCTTTGAATGCGGGCAAGGGCTGCGGGGGCAAGGGTAACGGCCATCAAGGGTTCTCCAAAAATGCTTGCGTGTAGATGAAGGCGACAGGCGGATTTTCAAGCGCCGGGTGGCGCCAGCATGTAAGTGGCAAAGCTGCCAAGCCAATGCGAGCCCATGTAGTGCATGTCATCGAAGGCGGCCATTCCGGCTGCGCGATGCCGTTTGGCGGCAGCTTGCAGTGCCGGGATGCGCTCATCACCGGCGGGCAGGCCACGGATGATGCCTTCCAGCATCCAAGCGCGGCTCAAGTTCAGCCCATCCAGATGCGCCAGCTTGCCATCACTCTTGTCGGTAACGATGCCGGGCGCAAGCCAGCTTTCATCGGCCTTGCCACGCGGAATCTGCGGCATGAAAGCCGCCAACCATGTGGCGTATTCGGCCTGTGGCAGCACCCGGCGCATCAGGTCGGCCTCGGCAAGACAGGGCGAAAGAAAATCGCTGCCGGAAGGCTCATAGGCCAGCGGGCAATCACGGTCGCGCAGGTAAAAACGTCGGCTGGTGCTGTCGATCAAGTCCTGCATGGCCTTGTCGCCGCGCACCACTGCCCAGTCACGAATCAAGCCAAAGGCGAAGGCGGTTTGTGCGTGCTCGCCCACCCGCACCGGGAAGGTCAGATTGGGCAGCCATTCGCGGATACGGTTGGCCGCTTCCTGCTCCACCGGCAGCATTGCCTGCGCCCAACGCTTGCCATCGGGGTCGTCCCATTGATGCAGTTGCGCCGAAAGCTGCAATAGCCAAGCGATGCCATAGGGGCGCTCGAAGCTGCGATCGCCGCGCTGAAAATACGCCGCTTCCGCCTGCAAATTGGCCGCACTCAGATTTTCATCCAGTTTCTTTCGTGCCTCCGCGGCAAAACGAGCCTGGTCATCGAGTTGCAACAGCCGCACTAGGAGCCAATGGCCATGAACGGCCGAATGCCAGTCATAGCAGCCATAAAACGCCGGATACAGCTGGCGCGGCGTGCCGCTGTCCGCATCGTTACGCAGCACATGAGCGATTTTGTTTGGGTATTCCTTCTGGATGCACTCCAGCGCCAGACGCGCCAAGTCATCGGCTTTTTCGATGGTTTGCGCAGAAGCCGCCAGCGGCGTGCTCAAGGCAAGCAGCGGCAATACGACACGGATGCAACGGGTAAAAAAACGCGACCGCATGGGCAACTCCATAGTCCGGGGATTGCTATCATCTTCGCCCCTTGTTTTGATTGCAGCAACCACATGACTCACGCCTCTGTCGCCAACGCTCTTGCCGGCCATTTCCCCGAGGGCGGCCTTGTTACCGTCAAAGGTTGGGTGCGCACCGTGCGCGGCTCGGCCAATCTTGCCTTCGTCAACATCAGCGACGGCTCGGGCTTTGCGCCGATTCAAGTGGTGGCCACCGATGCGCTTGGCAATTTCGATGAGGTCAAGCGTCTAACGCCAGGTTGCTCGGTAATTGCCAGCGGCAAACTGGTGAAGTCCCAGGGCAAGGGACAGAGTTTCGAGATTCAGGCCGAAAGTCTGGAGGTCGTCGGTTGGGTGGAAGACCCGCTGACCTATCCGATTCAGCCCAAGCCGATGTCGCCAGAGTTCCTGCGCGAAGTCGCCCATCTGCGCCCGCGCACCAACCTGTTTGGCGCCGTTACCCGCATTCGTCACTGCTTGGCGATGGCGGTGCACCGCTTCTTCCACGAGCGCGGCTTTTACTGGATTTCAACGCCGATCATCACCACCTCCGATGCCGAAGGCGCCGGGCAGATGTTCCGCGTCTCCACCCTGGATTTGGCCAACCTGCCCTATGGCAAGGACGGCAAGGTGGATTTTGGCCGGGATTTCTTCGGCAAGGAAACTTTCCTTACCGTATCCGGCCAGCTCAATGTCGAGGCCTATGCGCTGTCGATGAGCAAGGTCTATACCTTCGGCCCGACCTTCCGCGCCGAGCAAAGCCATACCACCCGGCATCTGGCCGAGTTCTGGATGATTGAGCCGGAAATCGCCTTTGCCGACCTCAATGACGATGCCAATTTGGCCGAAGATTTCCTGAAATACCTGTTCCGCGCAGTGCTGGACGAGCGCGGCGACGACATGGCCTTTATTGCCGAGCGCGTGCAAAAAGACGCCATTACCCGGCTGGAAGCCTTCATCAACTCGCCGTTCGAGCGCATTGACTACACCGATGCAATCGGCCTTTTGCAAAAGTCCGGCAAGAAGTTCGAGTTCCCGGTGGAATGGGGGCTGGATCTGCAAACCGAGCACGAGCGCTGGCTGTGCGAAGACCATGTTGGCCGTCCGGTCGTGGTGATGAACTACCCCGAAGCCATCAAGGCGTTCTACATGCGCCTGAACGATGACGGCAAGACCGTGGCGGCGATGGACGTGCTCGCCCCCGGCATTGGCGAAATCATCGGTGGCAGCCAGCGTGAAGAGCGTCTGGACAGGCTGGATGCGCGCATGCAGCAATTCGGGCTCGACCCCGAGCACTACGCTTGGTATCGCGACTTCCGCCGTTACGGCAGCGTGCCAAGCGCAGGCTTTGGCTTGGGCTTTGAGCGTCTGGTGGTCTATGTCTGCGGCCTTGGCAATATCCGCGATGCAATCGCCTACCCGCGCGCACCGGGGCATGCGGAGTTCTGAGCATGCACCCGTTCGACCATGACCCAAACACCCGACATAGCCAATGGTGGCTGGCAACGCTCGGCGATACGCTGATCTGGGCGCGACTGACCATTCTTGAGGCGGGAACCGCCGAAGTGCTGGATGCTGACGGCGCCACCCTGCCCTATGACAGCCCGGATACCGCCCGCGCAGCGCTGATGGATGCGGAGTTTGTCGCGCTCGATGGTCTTGACGAGGAAGATGCACTGGCGCGCGGGTTTTCTTTGCATGACATCCGCCCGCCCGAAGGCGATGCCGAGCAACTGCGGGCGCAGATGGTGGTCAAGCTGGGATATCGCGCCTGATGTGCATCCAGCCTGCCTTTGCCGCAAACGCACTTGCACGGCTGGATACTCCCACCGCCCCAAACCCGCTCATCACCCAACTGGCCAACCCGCCCAATAGCTTGGCCACTGCCGCGCACATCGACATCAACACCCAACTGCCCCAGCCCCCGCACGACAATCGTGCGGCAGTCGCGGCGTGGCTTGCCGCACACTTGAACCAGAGCGCATGGCAGAGCGCCCATTCGATGCCATCAATCCTGCAAGGAGAAACCGATGCAACTTGATCTTTCCGGAAAAAACGCCCTAGTGTGCGGCGCCTCCGAAGGCATAGGCCGTGCCAGCGCGATTGAATTGGCCGGGCTTGGTGCCCGGGTTACGCTGCTCTCCCGCCGCGCCGAAGCCCTGCAAGCGCTGCTTGCCGACTTGCCACGACCGGGCGGGCAAAAGCATGACTTCATCGCCGTGGACGTTGCCGATGGCAAGGCGCTGCAACAAGTGCTGGCAGAAAAAACCGCAGGCGACACTTTCCATATACTCGTCAACAACAGCGGCGGCCCGCCCGCCGGTCGCGCGATTGATGCCGATACGGCGGCGTTCTTGCACGCCTACCAGCAGCATTTGCTGGCCAACCAGATACTGGTGCAGGCCGTGGTGCCGGGCATGCGCAAGGCCGGTTTTGGCCGCATCATCAATATCGTTTCCACATCCGTTTACGAGCCGATTGCCGGGCTTGGCGTATCCAATACCACCCGCGCCGCTGTTGCCGGCTGGGCCAAGACCTTGTCTCGGGAATTGGCAGCCGAAGGCATCACCGTCAACAATGTGTTGCCGGGCTTTACCGAAACCGCCCGCATCGCGCAGATTGTCAAGACGCAGATGGAAAAAACCGGGAAAAGCGAGGCGGAAGTCCGCCGCGACATGTTGAGCCATGTCCCAGCGGGTCGCTTTGCCGACCCTTCCGAGCCCGCAGCGATGATTGCCTTTCTGGCAAGCCCTGCGGCCGCCTATGTCAACGGCCAATCAATCGCCGTCGATGGCGGCCGGATGCATTCGATCTGACGCACCATGCAACGCTTCCCACACTGGATAAACGGCAAGGCATGCAATCCGGCGGACAACACCTGGCTGGATGTAACCGAGCCTGCCAGCGCGACGGTTTATGCCAAGGTCGCCGCGGGCAGTCAGGCCGATATCGACAGCGCGATTGCCGCAGCCCAAGCGGCGTTCCCGGCTTGGGCTGCCCTACCCGCCAGCCAACGCGCAGCCTGGCTGGAAAAACTGGCCGCTGCGGTCGAGGCAAGGCTGGAATCGTTTGCGCACACCGAAAGCCGTGACAGCGGCAAGCCACTCAAACTTGCGCGCGATGCGGAAATCCCCCGTGCCATCGCCAATTTGCGCTTCTTTGCCCATGCCGCCACGCAATTTTCCAGCGAATGCCATCATGGCGAGGCCGGTCTCAATTACACCCTGCGTCTGCCGCTGGGCGTGGTCGGCACCATCTCGCCGTGGAATCTGCCGCTGTACCTATTGACCTGGAAAATCGCCCCGGCACTGGCTGCCGGCAATACCGTGGTCGCCAAGCCCTCGGAAGTTACCCCGGCCAGCGCTACCTTGCTGGCCGAAGTCGCCGTAGAAATCGGTTTTCCCGCCGGGGTTCTGAATGTAGTGCACGGCCTTGGCGCCAGCGTGGGCGAAGCGCTGGTACAGGCAGCGCAAGTCAAAGCCATCTCGTTCACCGGCAGCAGCGCCGTCGGCCGACATATCAGCCACGTGGCCGCGCCGATGCTGAAAAAAGTCTCGCTGGAGCTGGGCGGCAAAAACCCGACCCTGATTTTTGCCGACAGCCCTTGGCGCGAGCATCTGCCGGTTTTGCTGCGCAGCGCCTTCCAGAACAGCGGCCAAATCTGCCTGTGCGGCTCGCGCATCCTGATTGAGCGCCGCATCTATCAAGAAGTCCGCGATGCCCTAGTTGCAGCCGCCAGCCAGCTTGTTATTGGCGAGCCGCTGGATGCCACCACCGACATCGGCCCGCTGGTCTCGCAGGCGCATCTGGACAAGGTGCTGGCCGCTATTGCCAAGGCGCGTGAGGAAGGCGGCACCCTGCTATGCGGTGGCGAACGACTGCCACGCCCGGGTTATTTTCTGCCGCCCACCCTAATTGAAGGTTTGGGCCCGGAATGCACGACCAACCGGCAGGAAATCTTCGGCCCGGTCGCCAGCCTGCAAGCCTTCGATGACGAAGCCCATGCCATTGCACTGGCCAATGCCAGCGACTACGGCCTTTCGGCTTCGGTCTGGACAACCGATTTTGCCCGTGCCCATCGGCTGGCCGCAGGCTTGCAGGTAGGCATGGTATGGATAAACAGTTGGCTGCTGCGCGATTTGCGCACCCCCTTTGGCGGCGTTGGCCAGTCCGGGCTGGGACGCGAAGGCGGCCTTGAAGCAATGCGTTTTTTCACCCAGCCGCGCAATATCGGCTTTCCTGTCTGACAATGTAGCGATGAGCCCACATATCGACCATCTGCTGGAAAACAACCGCCGCTGGGCAGAACGCATCCAGAGCGAAGACCCCGGTTTTTTCGAGCGTCTTTCCACCCAGCAAACCCCGGAATACCTCTGGATTGGCTGCTCCGATTCGCGCGTACCGGCCAACCAAGTCATTGGCCTTGCCCCCGGCGAAGTGTTTGTCCACCGCAATATCGCCAATGTGGTGGTACATACCGACCTCAACTGCCTATCGGTCATCCAGTACGCCGTGGATGTCTTGCAGGTCAAACATATTCTGGTGGTCGGCCACTACGGCTGCGGCGGCGTTCTGGCATCGCTTGAAAAGATGCGCATTGGCCTAGCGGACAACTGGATTCGCCATGTCGATGATGTCGCCGCCAAGCATGCAGAAATCCTCACGCCACTCTGTCAGGCACTGGCACATGACCGGCTGTGCGAATTGAACGCACTGGAGCAGGCAGTCAATGTCTGCCAGTCCACCATCATCCGCGACGCTTGGAGCCGCGGGCAGTCAATCGCCGTGCATGCTTGGGTTTACAGTCTGCGCGATGGCCGCGCCCATGACCTTGGCCTTGCCGCCAGCTCCATGCAAGAGCTGGAAACCCAATACCCCGAAGCCCTCGCCCGCATCCGCGTGGACATGGAGGATAGATGAGCAGCATCCAGAGCCAGAGCGCCCCCAAGCCCCTAGGGCATTACCCGCACGCCCGGCGCGTGGGCGACTTGTTGTTTCTCTCCGGCATTGGCCCGCGCAACCCCAAAACCAATCAGGTGCCGGGCAATCAGTACGATGCCGAAGGCCGCCTCACTGGCCACGATATTGCCGCCCAGACCCACGCGGTATTTGCCAATGTCCGCGAAGTGCTGGAATCAAGCGGCGCCACTTGGCAAGACCTCATTGATGTCACCGTTTATCTGACGGACATGGCGCAAGACTTCGCCCGCTACAACGCCATCTGGGCCGAATACTTTCCCGATATCGCCAACGCCCCCTGCCGCACCACACTCGGCATCAGCGCCCTGCCCGCCCCGATCGCCATCGAACTCAAATGCGTGGCGCAACTGAAGGTGGCCGGATGAAACTCAAGCTCGCCGCCGTTCTGCTTGCTCTTTCAGCTTGTCCGATGGCAGTGTTTGCCGCAGATGCTGCGCTTGCCGACAACCCGGAGCTTAAAGCACTGTTCGAACAAGATCAGGCCGACCGCAACCAGGCCAATGCCGACTGGCAAGCGGTCAATCAGCGCGATGCCGAACGCCGCAGCCGGGTTCTTGCCATGCTGAAAACCGGGCGGTTGCGTACCGCTAATGACTATCGCCATGCCGCCTTTATCCAGCAGCACGGTGATGGCGCTGAAGACTATCGCCTGGCACATGCTTTGGCGACGATTGCGATGACACTGGAGGACAGCCAGCAAAACCGCTGGATTACCGCCGCAAGCTGGGATCGGTTGCTGATGTCACACATCGAGCCGCAGTGGTATGGCACCCAGATGCGCGGCGATGCAGACGGCATGTATCTGTTTCCAGTCAACCCCACTGCCGTTAGTGAGCAACAGCGCAAGCACATGAGTGGACAAAGCCTTGCCGAGCGTCATGTCAAACTGGAAACAATGGCACGGGAGATTGGACAGAAACTGCGTGACCCGGCGCCCACTATCGAACAACTGCGCGCTGCGCAAGGCCAGCCAAACGGGGATTGAAAATGCTGCCCGCCGCTTTCAACCTGCAAGCTTGGATAAACGAAAACCGTCATCTTTTGAAGCCGCCAGTCGGCAACAAGTGCATCGTGCAGGCAGGCTTCATCGTGATGATCGTCGGCGGCCCCAATGCCCGCACCGACTATCACTGGGAGGAAGGCCCGGAGTGGTTCTACCAGCTTGAAGGCGAGATGGTGCTGAAGGTGCAGGACGGCGGCGTGGCGCGCGATATTCCCATCCGCGCCGGTGAAGTGTTCTATCTGCCGCCACGGGTGCCGCATTCACCGCAGCGCATGGAAAATTCGATCGGCCTTGTCATCGAGCGCCAGCGCCTGCCACACGAAAACGACGCACTGATGTGGTTCTGCCAAAACTGCAACCACAAGCTGTACGAGGAGTTTTTTCACCTGACCGATATCGAGCAGGATTTTTTCCGGGTATTTGAAACCTTCTACCCAAGCAGCGAACTTCGCACCTGCAAGCAATGCGGCATGCTCAATCCGCGCCCTGCCCGTTACGAAACCGCCCCCGATTCTCCAGCCGACATCACCTGACATGCTGAAAATCGACATCCACGCCCACTATCTGCCACGCAACTGGCCGGATCTTGCCGCCAAATATGGCGATGCGCGCTTTCCGGTGATTCACCACGGTGATGATGGCCGCAGCCGCATCTACCGGGACGGCAAGTTTTTCCGCGAAATCTGGCCAAAAACCTGGAATCCAGAAATCCGCATTGCCGAATATGCCGAGTTCGGCGTGCAAGTGCAGGTGCTCTCCACTGTGCCAGTCATGTTCAGCTATTGGGCGCGCGCCAATCAGGCACTGGAGCTGCACCGCGCGCTGAACGAGCACATGGCTGAAACCGTGCGCGCCTATCCGCGCCACTACGCCGCCATCGGCACCGTGCCGTTGCAGTCGCCGCAGTTGGCGATACGCGAGCTGGAGCGCTGTGTCGATGAACTGGGGCTGCAAGGCGTGCAGATTGGCTCGCATATCGCCTTGAGCGATGGCCGCCACTGGAACCTGGATGCGCCGGAATTGTTCCCGTTTTTCGAAGCCGCAGCGGATCTTGGCGCGGCGATTTTGGTGCATCCCTGGGACATGATGGGCAGCGATACCATGCCCAAATACTGGCTACCGTGGCTGGTGGGGATGCCCGCCGAACAGACCCGCGCCGCCTGCTGCCTGATTTTTGGCGGGGTGCTAGAGCGCCTGCCGAAGCTGAAAATCTGCATGGCGCATGGTGGCGGCAGCTTCCCCTATACCATCGGCCGCATCGAGCACGGCTTCAAAATGCGCCCGGATCTGGTGGCCACCGACAACTTCCGCAATCCGCGCGAATATCTCACGCGGCTATATTTTGATTCCTGGGTGGCGGACGAGAAAGCGCTGCGCTATCTCTTGGATGTCTGCGGCGCCGAGCGCGTGATGCTGGGCACCGATTATCCATTTCCGCTGGGCGAAGAAGTGCCCGGCGCCGGCATCGAGCAACTGCCACTGACACCAGCCGAACAGGCGCGGCTCTATCACGGTACCGCGCTGGAATGGCTCGGTCTTTCCACTTCGAGGTTTGCATGAATACTGCACTTGACGCTACCGATTACGCCGCGGCACAAGATGCCGCCTGCCCGCTTGGGCATTTTCGCGATGAGTTCTGGCTGCCGCAGCACGAAGGCCAGCCGCAGACCTATTTCGTCGGCAATTCCCTGGGCTTGCAGCCCAAGGCCGCCCGTGAATATGTGGAAGAAGTGCTGCACAAATGGGCGCACGAGGCGGTGGAAGGCCATTTCACCGGCCAGGGACAGTGGATGCGCTATCACGAATTGGTTCGCGAGGGGCTGGCGGAAATCGTCGGCGCCCGGCCTTCGGAAGTGGTGGCGATGAACTCGCTGACCGCGAACCTGCATCTGATGATGGCCAGCTTCTACACGCCAACGGACACGCGCAATGCCATCCTGATCGAAAAGGGGAGCTTTCCTTCCGACCGCTACGCGGTGGCATCGCAAATCCGCTTTCACGGCTTTTCGCCCGATACCTGCCTGATTGAAGTCGAGCCGGACTTGCCCGGCCATTTGTTTTCCGATGCGGCCATCGAAAACGCCATCCGCGAGCATGGCGCACGCCTAGCGCTGGTGTTATGGCCGGGCGTGCAGTATCTGACCGGGCAAGCCTTTGACCTCTCCCGCATCACTGCGCTGGCGCACGAAGTCGGTGCCCGGGCAGGGTTTGATCTAGCGCATGCGGCGGGCAATCTGGCCTTGAACCTGCATGACAGTGGCGCGGATTTTGCCGTCTGGTGTCATTACAAATACCTGAACTCCGGCCCCGGTGCAGTCGCCGGTTGTTTCGTGCATGAGCGCCATGCCCGCAGCGAATGCCCGCGTTTTGCCGGTTGGTGGGGCAATGACCCGGCGATTCGCTTCCAGATGGGGCCGGATTTCAATCCGACCCCCGGTGCCGATGGCTGGCAGCTTTCCAATCCGCCGGTGCTGGCGCTGGCGCCCCTGCGGGCAGCAGCCGAGCAATTTCAGCGCGCCGGGATGAAAAACCTGCGGGAAAAATCACGCCGCCTGACCGGCTATCTGCAAGCCTTGATTGATACCCATCTGGCCGATGCCATCGAGATTCTCACCCCACGCGAGGAAGCCCGGCGCGGCGCGCAGTTGTCATTGCGGGTTAAGGCTGGCCGCGCGGCAGGCCGCAGCCTGTTTGCCTATTTGCAGAACAACGGTGTGCTGGGCGACTGGCGCGAGCCGGATGTCATCCGCATCGCCCCTGCGCCGCTTTACAACAATCACCAAGACGTGCTGCGTTTTGCCCAAACCACACGGGAGTGGATGGATGCGCAATGAACCCCGCCATTTGAGCATCATCGGCGCCGGGCTTGCCGGAGCTTTGCTGGCGATTTTGCTGGCCAAACGCGGCTGGCGGGTGCAGGTTTTCGAGCGGCGCGGCGACCCGCGCATCGACGGCTACGCCGGTGGGCGCTCCATCAATCTGGCGCTGGCCGAACGTGGTCTGGATGCCCTGCGTCGTGCCGGTGTCGATGCCGAGGTTCTGGCGCAAGCGGTGATGATGCGCGGACGCATGGTGCATCCGCTGGCGGGCGCCGCACATCTGCAACGCTATGGCCGCGATGATTCCGAAGTCATCTGGTCCATCAACCGGGGCGAACTCAACATCACCCTAATCAATGCCGCAGAAGCTGCCGGAGTGGAGATTTTGTTCGACCATGCCTTGAGCAGCGTGGATTTCGATGCCGGTATCGCGTTGTTCAAAACCCCGGAAAACCCCGCACGTCGTCATGCCTTCCAGGCCCTGTTGGGCTGCGATGGCGCTGGCTCCACCCTACGTGCGGAAATGGAGAAGGTACAGCCGCTGGGCAGCCGAACCGAATCGCTCGGGCATGGCTACAAGGAGCTGGAAATCCCGCCCGGCTTCGATGGCGATTTTCAAATCGAGCCCAATGCTCTACATATCTGGCCGCGCGGCCGGTATATGTGCATCGCCCTGCCCAATGACGAGCGCACCTTCACCGTTACCCTGTTCCTGCCCAATACCGGGGATGCGCCGAGCTTTGCCACTCTCAAGACCGGCGCCGATGCGCGGGCGCTGTTTGCGCGCGATTTTGCCGATGCCCTGCCCCTGATTCCGCGACTGGAAGAAGACTTCGAGCGCAATCCCACCGGCACGCTTGCCACCTTGTATTTGGATCGTTGGCATCTGCAAGGCCGCGCGGTACTGCTGGGCGATGCTGCCCATGCGATGGTGCCATTCCACGGTCAAGGCATGAACTGTGCGTTTGAAGACTGCGTGGCACTGGCCGAACAACTGCCACTGGAAGTGCAGGACTTTGCGGCCGCCTTCGCCACCTACGCGGCCGAACGCGCAGCAAATGCCCGGGCAATCCAGCAAATGGCGCTGGAAAACTACCTTGAAATGCGCGACCACGTGGACGATGCCGACTATCAACTGCAACGCGCCCTAGAGCTGGAACTGGCGCGCCGCTATCCGGCTCATTTCATCCCCCGCTACAGCATGGTGAGTTTCACCCGCCTGCCCTACGCCCTTGCCCTAGCGCGCGGCCAAACGCAGCGCCAACTGCTGCTGGAAGCCACGCACAATATCGACAGCCTGGACGCGGTGGACTGGCACTGGCTGGACGCACAAATCCATGAACGCCTGCCGCCATTGAAGATGCCATGAACCCGTCTTTTCTTTTCTACGACTTAGAAACCTTTGGTGCAGATCCGCGCAGCAGCCGGATTGCCCAATTCGCGGCCATCCGCACCGACGAAAACTTGGAAATCATCGAAGCGCCGGTGGATTTCTTCATCCAACCGGCCAATGATTTTCTGCCCTCGCCCGAGGCCACCTTGGTTACGCATATCCTGCCGCAGCAGGCACGCCGTGATGGTTTGCTTGAAGCCGAGGCGATGGCACGCATCTTTGATGAAATGTCCCGCCCCGGCACCTGCACTCTAGGCTACAACTCGTTGCGTTTTGATGATGAATTCATCCGTTTCGGGCTGTACCGCAATTTTTACGATGCTTACGAGCGCGAGTGGCGCCAGGGCAATTCGCGCTGGGATTTGCTGGACGTAGTGCGGCTTGCCCATGCGCTGCGCCCGGACGGCATCCTCTGGCGCGCCCGTGATGATGGCAAGGGCACCAGCTTCAAACTGGAGCATTTGGCCGAAGACAACGGCCTGCGCGAAGGTATGGCGCACGAGGCGCTTTCGGATGTGCGCGCCTTGATTGGCCTTGCCCGACAACTGAAAAGCGCGCAACCCAAGCTCTGGGATTACGCCCTTGGCGCACGCGACAAACGCCGCATGATGCAGATGCTCGCCCCGACCGCGATGCCAGTGCTGCTGCATGTTTCGCAACGCTTTCCGGCCAGCCGCCTATGCGCCGCGCCGGTCATCGTATTAGCGCAGCATCCGCATATCGACAGCCGGGTCATCGCCTTCGACTTGATGCAGGACATTGAGCCGCTGCTGGATCTGCCCGCAGAAGTCATTGCCGAGCGCCTCTACACCCCACGCGAAGCCTTGGCTGAAGGCGAGGCGCGCATCGCCCTCAAAGAAATCCACGCCAATCGTTGCCCAATGCTGGTGGACTTTGCCCATTTGCGCGAGCCGGATTTCGAGCGCCTTGGCATCGACCCTGTAGAGGTGCAAACACGCGCAGCCGTTCTGCGCCAGCACGGCGTGGAACTAGCGGAAAAAATGCGTCGCGTGTTCACGCAAAAACACCCGTTCGCTGCCAGCGATGCCGATGGCGCGCTGTATGAGGGCTTCATCCCCGAAAGCGACAAGCGCCTGATGGCGCAGGTGCGTGCAACGGCACCAGAAAAGCTTGCGGGCAGTGGTATCCGCTTCCGCGATGCCCGCCTTGACGAGCTGCTGTTTCGCTACCGCGCCCGCAACTGGCCGCAAACCCTCAATTTTGAGGAGCAAGCCCGCTGGTACGACTTCCGCCGTGCGCGCCTGCTGGACGGCACGCCTTCGGCATTGACCGAATACCGTGCCGAAATCGACCGTCTTGCCGCCGAACGCGAAGCCGCCCCCACCGCCCTCGGCCTGCTGCAACATCTGCGCGCCTTTGGCGATGAACTGGAAGCGGAAATCAGCTGATGACTCAATACTTCTCCCCCAAGAGCCTGAAGTTCTTGACGCAGCTGGCTGCCAACAACAATCGGGCGTGGTTTCAGGCACACAAGGACGATTATCAACGCTTGGTGCGTGCGCCATTCCAGCAACTGCTGAGCGACCTTGCCGCGCCGTTGCTGAGCATCAGCCCGCATTTTCGCAGCGACCCGAAAGCGGTGGGCGGCTCGCTGTTCCGCATCCAGCGCGATACCCGTTTCTCTGGCGACAAATCACCCTACAAGCCCTGGCAAGGCGCGCAGCTTTTCCATGAGCGCCGCAGACAACTGACCGCCCCGGCGTTCTATCTGCACCTGGCGCCACAGCAGAGCTTCATCGGTGCCGGGCTTTGGCATCCTCCCACCGACGTGCAACGCCGTATCCGCCAGTTCATTTTTGAAAACCCAGAAAGCTGGGCACGCGCCGCCCATGCACCGGCGCTGCGGCAAAAGTTCACCGCTTACCTAGATGACAGTCTGAAAAAACCACCGGCAGGCTTCCCAGCGGATTTTCGCTTCATCGACGATCTGCGCCTGCGCAATTTCGTGTTCACCCGCCCCCTTACGGATGCCGACATGACATCCGGTAAGCTGCTCGAAACCCTCAGCTGCGACCTGCAACAGCTTGCCCCATTCGTGGACTACCTCTGCGCCGCGCTGGATCTGGAGTTTTAATCCATGTTCGCCACGCCGTGCGGCACATGGCCGGCGGCGACATGGCGGCGCGCCGAGTCGATATTGTGGCGGCTGTCATCAAAGAAAATATCCGCGCCGAAAGCCTCCAAAAACGCGCCCTTGTCGCGGCCGCCAAGGAACAACGCCTCGTCCAGACGCACTCCCCATTGCCGCAGCGTGCGGATGACCCGCTCATGCGCCGGTGCCGAACGGGCCGTTACCAACGCGGTGCGAATCGGCGCGTTCTCGTCTGCCGGATAGGCTTGCTGCAAATCGTGCAGCGCCTGCAAGAAGCCGCGGAACGGCCCGCCCGAAAGCGGCTCGTGGGCACGCTCGCGCTCGTGCCGCCCAAAGGCTTCCACCCCCTGCTCGCGTGAAACCCGCTCGCTTTCGTCGCCAAAAATCACCGCATCACCATCGAAGGCAATCCGCAGCTGATCTTGTCTGGATTCAGCCGCACGCGCGGGCAAAATCGTGGCCGCGCCAATTCCCGCCTCCAGTGCACGCCGCACCGACTCGGGATTGGCGGAAAGGAACAGCTGTGCGCCAAACGGCTTGATGTACGGCCATACCGGCGCGCCGGAAGTGAACGTGGCGCGACGAATCGTCAGGCCATGATGCTGGAAGGAATTGAAAATGCGCAGCCCGGTATCGGCGGAATTGCGCGAGAGCAAAATCACCTCGATTTGCGGGTTGTCTGCTTGCGGATCCGGGTTCAACGCCAGCAATTTTTTCACCAGCGGAAACGCAATCCCCGGCGCCAGCGGCTCATCTTCGTGCTCGCGCTGATAGGCGCTGAAAGCCTCCACGCCTTCGCGCTCGAACAGGCGGTGGCTGTCCTCCATATCGAACAGGGCACGGGCGGTAATCGCTACGATCAACGGACGGGATGTTTGATTGTTTTCCATCCCGCAAGCATGACAGAAGCCCGCGGCAAATGCTGCAATTCATGGCCAATGCGGCTTCAGCGGAGCCGCCATCGTGGTCGGTGCTAAGGTGCTAGGGTAGCGGCCAGGCAAATACGCTGGCGAAAAAAAAGTAGGCCACGCCTGCCAGCAAAATCCACAGCCCCACTTTCAGCAGCATGCTGACCACCTTTATCGCCATCCACAGCAGCACGATGGCAAACAGCAGCAACAGCCATTCGCTCATGCCTGGCTGGCGGGCACGGCTACCGGCTCATCGCGCAAGGGCTGCAATTCCGGATTCAGCGCGATGCGCTCGTCAAACACGAAACAGCCGCCCTGATAGCCAAAGCCACCGACTTCCTCAAAGTATTTCAGGATGCCGCCTTCCAGTTGCAACACGTTTTCAAGGCCGATTTGGTGCATCCACGGCGCGGCTTTTTCGCAGCGGATACCGCCGGTGCAGAAGCTCACCACGGTGGCATCCTGCAATTGCTCGCGGATGGCTTCCACCGCTTCGGGCAAATCATTGAAGTTGTCGATGGGCAAGGTCAGCGCATTGGCAAAAGTGCCGTATTCGATTTCTTCACGGTTGCGGGTATCCAGCAGCAGCAGCGGCTTGCCGGCATCGTCATGGCCGCTTTCAATCCAGCGCGCCAGAGTTTTGGCATCCACATCCGGGGCGCGATTCTCACCCACACCTGCCGGACGGCCTGCAAAGGGCACGATTTCGCGCTTTTGCTTGATTTTCAAACGCGCAAACGGCACATGCCGGCTCCAGCTTTCCTTGGCCGTCACTGCGGCAAAGCGCGCATCCTGGCGCAGCCAGTCCAGAAAGCCGCGCACCTGCCCGGCCTCACCGGCCAGAAACATATTGATGCCCTCGCCCGCCAGCAAAATAGTGCCGCGCAGCGCATGGCGCTGGCAGGCCTCGCGCAGCTTTGCGGCAAGCTCTGCAACATCGTCAATCGGGACGAAGTGATAGGCGGCGATATTCAAAATCATGGCGGGTTATTTGCTCTTGAGTCGGATCACGGACGATGGCGCAACTGGCCGCAAGGCCGACGCCATGATAGCGGTCAAGCACTGACAGAGACATCCCGCGAACAAGACAAACCCCGCCTGGGCGGGGTTTGTCGGGACTGCGCGGGATATCAGTCGTGCATCAGTCAGGCCGCCTTCACGCTGTCGGCCACTTTCTGGTACTCGGGAATCTGATCGAAGTTCATATAGCGATAGATTTCCTCGCCCTTGTCATTGATGACGCCCATGTCGGCCAGATATTCCTCGCGCGTGGGGATGCGCCCCAGACGCGAGCAGATCGCGGCCAGCTCTGCCGAACCCAGATACACATTGGTATTGCGACCCAGACGGTTCGGGAAGTTACGGGTGGAGGTGGACATCACCGTGGCGCCTTCGCGTACCTGCGCCTGATTGCCCATGCACAGCGAGCAGCCGGGCATTTCCATGCGTGCGCCAGCGGTGCCGAAGGTGCCGTAATGGCCTTCCTTGGTCAGCTCCGAAGCATCCATCTTGGTCGGCGGCGCAACCCACAGGCGGGTCGGGATATCACGCTTGCCTTCCAGCAGCTTGGCCGCGGCACGGAAGTGACCGATATTGGTCATGCACGAGCCGATGAACACCTCGTCGATTTGTGCGCCAGCCACTTCCGACAGGGTTCTGGCATCGTCCGGGTCGTTCGGGCAGCAAACAATCGGCTCGACGATTTCGTCCAGATTGATTTCGATGACGGCCGCGTATTCGGCATCGGCGTCGGCTTCCAAGAGTTGCGGATCGGCAAGCCAGGCTTCCATCTTTTCGATGCGGCGCTGCAAGGAACGGGCATCGGCATAGCCTTCGGCAATCATCCAGCGCAACAGGGTGATATTGCTGTTGAGGTATTCGATGATCGGTTCTTTGTCGAGCTTGACGGTGCAGCCGGCCGCCGAGCGCTCGGCCGAAGCGTCGGCCAGCTCGAAAGCTTGCTCAACTTTCAAGTGCGGCAGCCCTTCGATTTCTAGGATGCGGCCAGAGAACACGTTTTTCTTGCCCTTCTTTTCCACCGTCAGCAAACCGGCCTTGATGGCATACAGCGGGATGGCATGCACCAAGTCGCGCAAGGTTACGCCCGGCTGCATTTTGCCGGTAAAACGCACCAGCACGCTTTCTGGCATGTCCAGCGGCATCACGCCAGTGGCAGCGGCAAAGGCCACCAGCCCCGAGCCTGCCGGGAACGAAATACCCACCGGGAACCGGGTGTGGCTGTCGCCGCCGGTACCGACGGTATCGGGCAGCAGCATGCGGTTCAGCCAGCTATGAATCACGCCATCGCCGGGGCGCAGCGAGATGCCGCCACGGGTGGAGATGAACTCCGGCAGGGTGTGGTGGGTTTTCACGTCAACCGGCTTGGGATAGGCCGCGGTGTGGCAGAACGACTGCATCACAAGGTCAGCCGAGAAGCCGAGGCAAGCCAGGTCTTTCAGCTCGTCGCGGGTCATCGGGCCTGTGGTGTCCTGTGAGCCGACCGAGGTCATCTTCGGTTCGCAATAGGTACCCGGACGGATGCCCTGGCCTTCGGGCAGGCCGCAGGCGCGCCCCACCATCTTCTGCGCCAAGGTGAAGCCCTTGCCGGTATCGACCGGATTCTGCGGCAGACGGAACAAGTCGGACGGCGGCAACCCCAGCGCTTCGCGCGCCTTGGCGGTCAGACCACGACCGATGATGAGTGGAATGCGGCCACCGGCACGCACTTCATCCAGCAGCACATCGGACTTCAGCATGCTCTCGGCAATCTGCTTGCCGTCCTTGAAGGCGGTTACTTTGCCGCTGGCATGGTCGATTTTCAGCTCGACCACATCGCCCTGATTCATTTCCGAAACGTCAATTTCCAGCGGCAGCGCACCGGCATCTTCCATGGTGTTGTAGAAAATCGGCGCAATCTTGCCGCCCAAGCAAACGCCGCCAAAGCGCTTGTTGGGGATGTAGGGGATGTCCTCACCCGTCCACCAAAGCACGCTGTTGGTGGCCGATTTGCGGCTGGAGCCGGTGCCAACCACATCGCCGACATAGGCGACCAGATGGCCTTTTTCCTTCAGTTTCAGAATCTCGCCAATCGGGCCGCGCTTGCCGTCTTCTTCCGGCACGAACGGCGCATCCGGGCGCTTGTTCTTCAGCATCGCCAGGGCGTGCATCGGGATGTCCGGGCGGGTGGTCGCATCCGGCGCCGGCGAGAGGTCGTCGGTATTGGTTTCGCCCGGCACCTTGAACACGGTGATGGTGAGCGATTCGGGTACGCCTTCGCGGCTGGTGAACCATTCGGCATCGGCCCAGCTTTGCATCACCGCCTTGGCATGCACATTGCCGGCATCGGCCTTAGCCTTCACGTCATGGAAGGCATCGAACATCAGCAAAGTGTGCTTGAGCGCATTGGCGGCGGTTTCGCCAAGTTCCGCATCATCCAGCAGCTCCACCAGTGGGTGGATGTTGTAACCGCCGAGCATGGTGCCAAGCAGTTCCACCGCATGTTTGCGGCTGATAAGCGGGGTGCTCTCCTTGCCAAAAGCCACGGCCGCCAGATAGCTGGCCTTGACCTTGGCTGCGTCATCCACACCAGCCGGCACGCGCTGGGAAAGCAGCTCCAGCAGGAACTCGCCCTCGCCCTGCGGCGGGTTTTTGATAAGTTCAATGACTTCGGCGGTTTGTTGTGCGGTCAGCGGCAGCGGCGGGATGCCGAGTGCGGCGCGTTCTTCGACGTGTTGGCGATAGCTGGCAAGCATCGAAATTCTCCTGAGGGGATGGGGTGAAAGGGAAGATGGTTCAAGGCGTGATCAGTTTCAAGCCCTTGAACCAGTCACGGTAAAACACGGCGTCGTGGGTAATCAGCCCGTCGCACTGCATCAGCGCATGGGCACCAATCAAAAACTCAGGGATAGCCTTGTCGCCCACGCCACCACGCTGGCGATAGCGACGCTGCATTTCTCCGGCTCGCAAGGCGGACTTGGCTTCCAGCGGCAGATAACGAATGCCGATTTCTTCCAGCACGGCAAGCGCCTCATCGCCATCTTGCAAGGCGCTGCAAACTTCGGCCAGTGCTATCTCGCCAATCACCACCGCACCCTGCGCCAAGGCGCGGCGCAGCACGGCTTCGGCCGCATCGGCCTGTTCGCCATCGGTCAAAAGGTCGAGCAATACCCCCGAATCAATGGCGATCATGCATCTCTGCCCTTGCCACGCACCACGCGGCTGGCTGCCGCGCTGTCGGTAAAGCCGTCCAGACGAAAACGCCCCCGAGCGCGCGAGAGCACATCATCCACATGCTTGCGCAATACGATGCGGCCACCGTCCAGCTCCACCTTCAAGGTGCTGCCCTTGGTCAGCCCCAAGGCATCACGCACGGCCTTGGGCAAGGTGATTTGACCACGCTCGGCTACGGTGACTTCCATCGACATGCCCTGTTTGGTATGTGCGCATTATACATACCCTGAAATACATACTCAATTCGACATACATCCCTTGCCAAGGGCGCATGCTCGAATCCATCGGCTCGGGGATACTCGTTGTCGCAATATGCTGCAATGCAATAACAAGAAGGCTTGCCGCTTTCCGGCATTGCATGCTCCAATCCGAAGCCTTGATTCATCACCACAAGAGAAATCGAATGTCCCAGGCAGCGCGTCCTTGGTTGGCCCACTACCCCGCCGGCATCCCGCACGATATCGACCCGGATGCCTATACCTCGATCAATGCCGTGGTCGGCAAGGCCATCAACCGTTTCCGCCAGCGCCCGGCCTTTCACAGCATGGGCAAGGAAATCAGCTATGACCAGTTCGACCAGCTAAGCCAGCAGTTTGCCTCCTACCTCATCCATGTGCTGGGACTGAAAAAGGGCGACCGGGTCGCGGTGATGATGCCCAACTGCCTGCAACAGCCGATTGCCACTTTCGGCATCCTGCGCGCCGGTATGACCGTGGTGAATGTCAACCCGCTTTACACCGCCCGCGAACTGCAACATCAACTCAGCGATGCTGGCGCAAGCGCCATCGTGATTGTCGATAACTTCGGTCATACCTTGGCAGAGGTCATTGCCCAAACCCAAGTCAAACATGTCATCAGCACCGGGCTTGGTGACATGCTAGGCGGGCTGAAAGGCTGGCTGGTCAATTTCGTGGTCAAGCACATCAAGAAGATGGTGCCCGCCTATCACATCCTTGGCGCGGTGCGTTTTGCCGACGCCCTCGCTCAAGGTGCAGCTCAAGGCATGCCGCCGCAGGTGGAAGTCGGCGGCCAGGATCTGGCCTTTTTGCAATACACCGGCGGCACGACCGGCATCGCCAAGGGTGCGATGCTGACCCACCGCAATCTGGTCGCCAACATGCTGCAAGCGCGCGCCTGGATTGCCGACAACGCCAAAGACGGCGAAGAAATCATCATCACCGCACTGCCGCTGTATCACATCTTTGCGCTGACCGCGAATGCCCTGACCTTCATGGAGCTGGGCGCAAAAAACATCCTCATCACCAACCCACGCGACATGCCCGGCTTTGTCAAGGAGCTGAAAAAACACAAGTTCACCGCCATCACCGGGGTCAATACCCTGTTCAATGGCCTGCTGAACACACCGGGTTTCGATCAGGTGGATTTTTCTTCGCTTAAGCTCACCTTGGGCGGCGGCATGGCGGTGCAGCGCAGCGTGGCCGAACGCTGGAAGAAAACCACCGGCTGTACCTTGGCCGAAGCCTACGGCCTGACCGAAACCTCGCCCGCGGTCTGCATCAACCCGCTGGATCTTGCCGACTACAACGGCTCGATTGGCCTGCCGATTTCCTCCACCCAAGTCTGTATCAAAGACGAGGACGGCAACCTGCTGCCGATGGATGGCGTGGCGGTGGGCGAGCTATGCGTCAAAGGGCCGCAGGTAATGCGCGGCTACTGGCAGCGCGATGATGAAACCGCCAAGGTGATGGATTCGGATGGTTGGCTGCATACCGGCGACATGGCGCGTATCGAGCCGACCGGCTATGTGTATATCGTTGACCGCAAAAAGGACATGATTCTGGTTTCCGGCTTCAACGTCTATCCGAACGAAATCGAGGACATCCTCGCCTCCCTGCCGGGCGTGGCCGAGGTCGCCGCCATCGGCGTACCGGATGAGCGCTCCGGGGAAACGGTCAAGGTCTTCATCGTGAAAAAAGACCCCAGCCTGACCGCAGAAAAGGTCAAGGCCTATGCCCGCGAAAACCTGACTGGCTACAAGCGCCCGCACCATATCGAATTCATCGATGAGCTACCCAAGACCAATGTCGGCAAGATTCTGCACCGCGAACTGCGCGAACGGGAGATGAAAAAATCCCGCAGCTAACCGGCTGCCGCAATCTCACCCAAAGCAGGCTTCGGCCTGCTTTTTAAAAGCCCCGGATACCGCCAGGCACATCATCCGAGTTGCCCCGTCATGAATCACTACCTGCTCATGAACCTG
Organism: Lysobacteraceae bacterium NML08-0793; assembly: GCA_002798275.1. Lineage (GTDB taxonomy): Bacteria > Pseudomonadota > Gammaproteobacteria > Xanthomonadales > Xanthomonadaceae > Solilutibacter. The sequence continues at coordinate 22,211 of NWQR01000001.1, forward strand.
CTGCACCTGTTTGCGGCTTTTCTGTTTGTCGGCGTGGTGTTTTTCGAGGTGTTGTTTCTTGGCAGCATCCGCAAGCGCCTGCCCGATGCCATCATCCGCCCAATTGAAAAAGCCATCGGCCAGCGTGCAGTCCAGTTGATGCCTTGGACCTTGCTGCTGCTCTATGGCAGCGGTGTCGGCATGGCCTGGCGTTATCGCGCCGCACTGGCCGACCCGCTGGGCAACAGTTTCGGTTTGCTGCTGGCAGTGAAAATCGCACTCGCCTTGAGCGTGTTCGGCCATTTTTTGACTGCAATGGCGCTGCGCCGTCGCGGCAGATTGATTGCCGGGGCATCAAAACGCATCCATATCAGCGTGTTCTGCCATATGCTCGGCATTATCCTGCTTGCCAAGCTGATGTTTGCACTGAGCTGGTAGGCGCAGCGCAAACATCATTGAGGCTCAATCAGTCCGCTTGTGGGCGCATATACGGGAACAGCAATACATCGCGGATGGAATCGGCGCCGGTCAGGAGCATCACCAGCCGGTCGATGCCGATGCCAAGACCGCCGGTCGGCGCCATGCCGACTTCCAGTGCGCGGATGTAGTCGGCATCAAAATGCATCGCCTCGTCATCGCCGGATTCTTTTGCCGCCACTTGGGCTTGGAAGCGTGCGGCCTGGTCTTCTGCATCGTTCAGCTCGGAAAAACCGTTGGCAATTTCCTTGCCGCCGATAAACAACTCGAAGCGGTCAGTAATACCGGGCTCACTGTCCGATTCGCGCGCCAACGGCGAGACTTCCACCGGATAATGGGTGATGAAGGTCGGCTGGATAAGGCCGCCTTCCACGGTTTTCTCGAAGATTTCCAACAGCAACTTGCCCCAGCCGTAACCCGGCTTGACCGGGATTTTCAGCCGCGCGCAGTGTGCGGCCAGCGCCTCACGGTCGCGGCAGTCAGCCTCGCTGATTTCCGGGTTCAGTTCGCGTACCGCCTCGTCCATGCGCCAGCGCCGGAACGGCTTGCCAAGGTCGATTTCATTGCCATCCCAAACCACTTGGGTCTGGCCGACGGCTTCTTGCGCGGCATGGCGAATCAGCCCTTCGGTCAAATCCATGATTTCGTTATAGCTGGCATAGGCTTCGTACAACTCCAGCATGGTGAACTCCGGGTTGTGCCGGGTGGAAACACCTTCGTTGCGGAAATTGCGATTGATTTCGTACACCCGGTCAAAACCGCCCACCACCAGACGCTTCAGATACAGCTCCGGCGCCACGCGCAGAAACAAGTCCAAATCCAGCGCATTGTGATGGGTGAAGAACGGCCGTGCGGTCGCGCCCCCGGCGATGTAATGCATCATCGGCGTTTCCACTTCCAGAAAGCGCCGCGTATCCAGCCAGCGGCGGATGCTGGAAATAATCCGCGAGCGCGCCACGAATACTTCGCGCGCATCGGGGTTCACAATCAAATCCACATAGCGCTGGCGATAGCGCTGCTCGACATCGGCCAAGCCATGCCATTTGTCCGGCAACGGACGCAGCGATTTGGTCAAAAGGCGCAGGCCATCGACCTTGACCGACAACTCGCCGGTCTTGGTGCGCATCAAGCTGCCTTCTGCGGCGATGATGTCGCCCACATCCCAGCCCTTGAACGCCTGATAGGCATCGCCCAGCACCGCTGCCTGCAAGAACAACTGGATATCCCCGCTGCCATCACGCAGCCCGGCAAACGCCGCCTTGCCCATGATGCGCTTGGCCATCATCCGCCCGGCAATCTTCACCCGCCGCCCGGTCGCCTCCAGCGCCTCACTCGTCCACTCGTCCTTGTCGGCGTATTCGGCCTGCAAATCACCGGCTTCATCGCTGCGGCGAAAGTCATTGGGAAAAGCCACACCCGTTGCACGCAGCGCCGCCAATTTGCTGCGGCGCTCGGCAATCAGGCTGTTTTCATCTTGCTGGACGGGAGTTTCGTTCATGGTCAATTTTTCTTGTGGCAAAAGGTTCGATGCAAAGCACCCAATTCATGTTTTGGGAGGCGACCGCATTCAGCGGTCGCCTCCGCCTTACCAATACCAAGCTGCATCACGCGCCCAAGGACGCTGACTGAAGCCGTCCCAATCGCGGCCTCGCAGATGGAGATGGCGTTGTTTCTGCCAATCATGGCGCATCCTTTTGCTGCCACACATTCTGCGATACCAATGTGGCACACCCCCCATCATCTTCTGCCCATCACGATGCGCCCTAGCTCTTGCCTTGACCAAGGGCATATTGTCATAGCGCTGATGAAAGGGAATGTCGTATTTACGGATAGTCTGCCGTGATTTTGCATCCAACAGTCGATAAGTTCTGGCCATGGAGGCTCCTGTAGTTAAGGTAACTACAGCCCCCAAAAGACCCCCTTGGTACAACACAGCATAGCTGTCTCCATTTTGGAATCACAAAAACCGGTAGCCTGCCGGAGCAGGTTTTCATCTGCTCAGGCCATATCCGCGCGTTTGGCGCCGGCATCCAGCCCAGATTTCAAGCTGGCTTCGACAAATTCGTCCAAGTCGCCATCGAGCACTTTCTGCGTATCGCTGCGCTCAACGCCGGTGCGCAGATCCTTGATGCGCGACTGGTCGAGCACATAGTTGCGAATCTGGTTGCCCCAGCCGATATCGGACTTGCCCGCTTCCACCGCATCGCGCTCGGCATTGCGCTTTTGCATTTCCAGCTCGTACAGCTTGGCGGCCAGCATCTTCATCGCGGTATCGCGGTTCTGGTGCTGGCTGCGGCCATTTTGGCAGGCCACCACGATGCCGGTCGGCACATGGGTGATGCGCACCGCGGATTCGGTCTTGTTGACGTGCTGACCACCGGCACCGGAGGAGCGATACACGTCGGTCTTGAGGTCAGCCGGATTGATTTCGATGTCGATATTGTCATCGACCTCGGGCGAGACAAACACACTGGTAAAGCTGGTGTGGCGGCGGTTGTCCGAATCGAACGGGCTTTTGCGCACCAAGCGATGCACGCCAGTTTCGGTCTTCAGCCAGCCATAGGCGTAATCGCCCTCCACTCGGAAGGTGGCGGACTTGATGCCAGCCACGTCGCCGCCGGAGGCTTCCATCAGCTCGACCTTCCAACCGCGTGATTCGGCCCAGCGCAGGTACATGCGCAGCAGCATTTCCGCCCAATCCTGGGCTTCGGTGCCACCGGCACCGGCCTGAATATCGACAAAGGCATTGGTGTTGTCCATCTTGCCGGAGAACATGCGCTGAAACTCCAGCGCCGCCACGTCTTTTTCAAAGCGGTCAACATCGGCCAGCACCGCCAGCGCGGTGTCCTCGTCGTCTTCCATTTCGGCCAGCTCAAGCAGCTCGTTGGCGCCGTTCAAGCCATCAGTCAAATTGCGGATGCCGTTGACGTTTTTGTCCAGCGAGGCACGCTCGCGCCCCAGCGCCTGGGCTTGTTCGGGATTGTTCCAGATATCGGGGTTTTCCAGCTCCCGTTCTACTTCTTCAAGACGCTCACGCTTGGCGTCGTAGTCAAAGAAACCCCCGGAGCGCATCCAGCCGGCCAATCAGGTCGGCGATGCGTGCTCGGATCGGATTGAGTTCGATCATGGCAGTACAAGGCTAATGAGAGCCGCGTATTCTATAGGGAAAGTCCCGCAGGAAAAGTGCCCGGACACTGCCCGCCCCTGCGGCAAGGAAGATGGCATTGCCATTGGGCGTCTGCCCGGCCTCAGAGCATGCTGCCAGAAAGCGACAACGCATGTCGGATTGACGATATCCACGATGCAAAAAAGGCACCGACCAAGACCCGTGGCGATACAGCCGCACTTATCTGTCTTGAGACTTGTCTTCGGGATTTAGCAAAGCAAGAGCATCATTCCCAACATGCACCCCTTGGCTATTTGCCCTACGTACCCAATCGGCCGCCTCCATTTCCCGGCCCTGATCCAGCAGCGACTTCACGAAATTGTATTGGGCAACCTCATGAGCAAGCCCGGCTGACTTCTCAAGCCACTTGATGGATTGCTCATCATCAAGTACAGAAAATTCGTAATATTGATAAAGTCGGAATGCCGCTTCTTTGTCTCCATTATCTGCCCTCAACGTCATATCCTTGACTTCCTCGGCATTCAGATAAAAAGTGCTTCCTGACGAAACTGGCGTTGACATAGTCACCGAATCTTTCTCAAAAATAAAAAAAAGCAGAACACAAAAGCAGCCCACGAGCAACAGAAAGGAAAGTGTATTTTTCATGTCGATATTCCCTACACTGCAAATCTTAAATTCTGGAAAGCAAATAATTCGAACTCATTTCACTCCGGCGTTGAATTAACGCACCCTTTCAGCATCTGCCAGCACTTACCCTGCCGACCACTGCGCTTGCCTCCAATGATATTGAAAGCCCGTTTGACACGAAAACCCTGCACCCTCATTTTTCGCAATAAAAGTCTTGATGAAAAAGCATTTGGAAGCACACCGTCATGGTATTTTCCTTGATCAAAGAATCTCGAAGCCGCCGCATACATCGGCATGAAAACCAGGCACTCATCGTTGCAAGCTTTCCTCCAGCCTATCACGCTCAGGCGCAGGACTTGGCCAGCAAGCTGGCAAATTTCAGGGACTTTTCAGCGCATCTTTGGACAGATCGTTGGCAGGCAAGAGTACTGGGTTGGATGCTGATGGATGAGTGCACTCTTGACCTTGATGCCATCGGCCAAACCATGCTGCACTGCCTGTATAGCTGTCATGGAAACGGGTATGTGCGCGAACGACATCTACGCGCCTTGGCCAACAGCCCCCATCCCGAGCTTGCCATGCCCTTTATGGTGCAGAGCTTTGGCAATTGGGTGCGCGAAGTTCAACTTGTCGCCTTTGCCGGACTGATGAAACAGCCCGAGGCATTTATTGCCTTTGTGCAAGCCAATCCGCAGGCTTGGCAAGCTGCAAAATCCCGTGCGACAAGCTATTGGGATTGCTATTACCAAGGTGAAGACGGCTACCCGTGGCGGCAAAGCCAAACCCGTGCCCGCATACAGGCGCTTGCGCAACTGCTCAAGTCCGGCTGAATTGCCAATACGGCCATTTTCATCTCTAGCCTGGCATTACCTCTTCTCCTGCCGACATCGCCCGCCTACCCCAGCGGCTCGCGGTGCACGACGATAAGCTGGATGGCATCACCGCCGCGCCAGTCATCCGGGGTCAGGCGGTAGGCGATGTGCTGGCGGGTTGTCGGTGGCGTACCGTCCCAGCCGCCAAAGTGAATGGCGTTCAAGCGCTGCATGCCGCAGGCCAGGGTGAGTTTCAGGTGTTTTTCGCCCAGCACGCGCCAGTCCAATACTGCGAATTCGCCATCGAACAGCGGCTCGGGATAGTGCTGTCCCCAAACGCCGCCATCGCGCAACAGGATGGCGGTTGCCAGGTTGAAGTCCTCGGCCGCCAATTCACCATCGCTCAAGATGTTTTTTTGCAGGCTTTCAGGCGGCAGCAAGATTTCTGCGGCGGCTTCAAATGCTTGGGCGAAATCGTGCAGTTTTTCCCGCGCCAAACTCAATCCGGCGGCCATCGCATGCCCACCAAAGCGGCTGATGAGGCCAGGATGATGGGCATCCACCCAAGCCAGTGCATCGCGGATATGAAAACCGCTGATGGAGCGCGCCGAGCCGCGCAGTTCCTCGCTGTCCGGGCTTGCCGGGGCGAAGGCAATTACCGGGCGGTGCAGTTTTTCTTTCACATTGGAAGCCACCAGCCCGACCACGCCGGGATGCCAATGCGGCTGGTACAGGCTGATGGCGAGCCGACTCCGGGCATTGGCAAGATCCGTGTCTGCCAGCAGGCTTTCGGCATCTTGCAGCATCTGCGCCTGCATCTGGCGACGCTCTTGATTGATGTCCGAAAGCAGTTGCGCCAATTGTTCGGCCTCAAGCGAGTTATCGCTAAGCAGGCAGGCGATGCCCAAGGTCATGTCTTCCAGTCGTCCGGCGGCATTGATGCGTGGGGCGACTGCAAAGCCGATGTCGGCAGGTGTCAGCGTGTTTTCCTGGCGTTTGGCTGCATTGATCAATGCCCGCACGCCTGGATGCGCCCTGCCCTGGCGGATGCGCCGCAGTCCCGCCGCCACCAGCGCGCGGTTGGTCGTGTCAAGCGGCACCACGTCGGCCACGGTGCCAACCGCGACCAAATCCAGCAAGGCGCTCAAATCCGCATCACCGGCCGTATCGCCCTGTTGACGCAGATGTGCGCGCAGCGCCAGCAGCAGATAAAACGCAACCCCCACACCCGCCAGCGCCTTGCTGGGAAAGGTGCAGCCGGGCTGATTGGGATTGACGATGGCATCGGCCGCAGGCAGCGTCGGCCCTGGTAGGTGATGGTCACAAATGATGACTTGCATGCCGTGGGCACGGGCGGCAGCCACACCAGCCACGCAAGCGATGCCGGTATCCACGGTGAGAATAAGGTCGGGCGCGTCAGCGGCGAGCTCTTCCACCAAGGTCGGACTGAGGCCATAGCCATGCAGCTGGCGATCGGGCACGGCAAAGCTCAAGCTGCGGGCACCCAGCATCTTCAGCCCGCGCATCAGTACCGCGCAGCCGGTGGCGCCATCGCAGTCAAAATCGCCCACCACGCGGATATGGGCATTGCGCATGATGGCCGAGTGCAGCAGTGCAACCGCCGCATCCATGCCTTTCATCAAGTCCGGCGATGGCAAATGCGCCAACCGTGGCTGGGCGCTGTCGATGCTCTGTGCGCCACGCGCGCCATGCAGGCGACGCAGCAGCGGTGAAAGCGCGGCCAGCGCCTCGGTGTTTTCTGGCAGGGGACGGCGCAGGATTTGGGTATTCATTCGTCGCTGTCTTTTTCCTTTGGCCAAACCCACGGCTTGCGCCAGAAACGCAGCCCCTGTCCGCGCACAAGGCACAGCTGATAGCCGTCTTCGCCATCCAATGTGAGGCTGGCGATTGCGCCGCGTTTCAATGCCGCAAGGGCGGGCATGAGCCAGTCCTGCTGCAAGCGGCGCGCATCGCGCCAAGGGCTGAAATCCAGCAAGGCATCGCCTGCGGGCGCGGCAAATACTTGCGGCATCGGCTGGGCTGCGCCGGTTGTCTTGGCCAAGGCGATGATGCGGCTGTCCTCGCCGCAAATGACGGCATACCGGCTGCGGACAGGCTTCGCTGGCAACGCGCCGCCGCCCCAGAACCACAGCGCATTGACGGGCGGCAGGCCACGCGCCTGGCGCGCCTGATTGACCGGATGCAGATGCAGCTGCATCTGCACTTCACCAGCCAGCGTTCGCCAACTGCGGGCTTCGGTACGGGTGTCGGTATGCTCGAAAACATCATCGCCCAGGGCATCGGCCGGATCCGCAAACTGCGGCAACTGGGCGCTGGACGTATCGGCCGGCAAGCGCAGCCAGGCCGCATCCGGCGTTGGCCAGTCAAAAAACAGGCCGTTTTCGGCAAATAGCGGCGTCAGTGTGGCCGCAAGAGCCTCGGCCTCGGCCTTGGTCAATTGCAGACTCGCCCCAATCCCCAGAAGCCGCACGCCATTGATATCCACCACCATCCATGCCGGGTCGGCGCGTAGCCAAAGTGCATTGCCGGCATCCTGGCTTTGCGCTTGGCGCGACAAGGCGGCCAGCGGCCAAGTGGCAACTTCGCCCGGCAATTCAAAATGCCGAGCAAGCTGCGCCGAGCGCCCCGCAGGTAACTTACTGGCATCGCCCTGCGCCAGCCGTTTCATCAATGCCGCATCCCAGCGCTGCGCGCCAAAAACCTTGGCGCGCGGCAACAGAAAGCGGATATGAGGAGATTTGGGCATGCTGTTTGTTTTGTCGGGCGGGTATCCCTGCCCACCCTGCACATCTCAAACGTACTTCACTTCCAGGATTTCAAACGCATGGGTGCCGCCAGGGGCTTCCAAGGTGACTTCGTCGCCTTCGTGCTTGCCAATCAGGGCACGGGCAATGGGCGAGGAAATGGCAATCAAGCGTTGTTTGATGTCCGCTTCTAGGTCGCCAACGATTTGATAGGTCACTTCCTGCTCGGTGGCAGTATCCAGCAGCGTAACGGTCGCGCCGAACACCACCTTGTCACCTGCGGTGAGTTTGGACACATCAATAATCTGCGCGTGCGAAAGCTCGCCCTCCAACTGCTTGATGCGCCCTTCGATAAAACCCTGCTGCTCGCGCGCGGCTGCATACTCGGCGTTTTCTTTCAAATCGCCGTGAGCACGGGCTTCGGCGATGGCTTCGATTACCGCCGGGCGCTTGACGGATTTGAGTTCTTCCAACTCGGCGCGCAAGCGGGCAGCACCGGCGGCGGTTATTGGCGGATGGTTCATGCGTGTTGCAGTTCCTTGTGCAGTTCTTGAATCGACCAGACCGGGCCGGAATCACGGAAATCCAGTGAATGCAGCAGTGCACGGGCACCGGCGATGGTGGTGGAGTAAGTGACGCGATGCTGCAAGGCTTCGCGGCGGATGGAGAAAGAATCGTTGATGGCCTGTTTGCCTTCGGTGGTATTGACGATATAGGTGATTTCGCCGTTCTTGATGAGGTCAACGATATGCGGGCGGCCTTCAATCACCTTGTTAACCACATCGCATTCGATGCCATTGTCGGCCAGCCACTTGGCCGTGCCTCGGGTGGCGACAATCTGGAAACCGCGCTGAATCAGCTCACGCGCCACCGGCAGCACGCGCTGCTTGTCCGGATCGCGCACCGAAACAAACACCTTGCCCGGCTGCGGCGCACGGATATTGGCGGCTTCTTCGGCACGCGCAAACGCCGCGCCAAAACTGCGCCCCACGCCCATCACCTCGCCGGTAGAACGCATTTCCGGCCCCAGAATCGGATCCACGCCCTGGAACTTGGCAAACGGGAAGATCGCTTCCTTGACCGAGAAATAATCCGGGATGATTTCTTCGGTGGCGCCTTGTGCTGCCAGGCTTTGCCCAGCCATGCAGCGGGCGGCGATTTTTGCCAGCGGCTGGCCAGTGGCCTTGGAGACGAACGGCACGGTGCGCGAGGCACGCGGGTTTACTTCCAAAAGATAAATGGTGTGGCCACCGGCTTCGTCCATCTGGATGGCGAACTGGGTATTCATCAGCCCCACTACATTCAATGCCTTGGCAAGTGCACGCACCTGCGCACGCAATTCATCCTGTACCGCACGCGAGAGCGAATACGGCGGCAGCGAGCAGGATGAGTCGCCCGAGTGCACCCCGGCTTCCTCGATATGCTCCATCACCCCGCCAATCAGTACATTGCCATCTTGGTCGGCAATGATGTCGATATCCACCTCCACGGCATTGTCCAGGAAGCGGTCGAGCAGCACCGGCGAATCATTGGAAACCTTCACTGCCTCACGCATATAGCGTTCAAGATCGGCATCGGCGTGGACGATTTCCATCGCCCGCCCGCCCAGCACATAGCTTGGGCGCACCACCAGCGGGTAGCCGATTTCGCGTGCCAGCACCAAGGCTTCTTCGGCGCTGCGAGCGGTGCGGTTGGGCGGTTGTTTCAAGCCCAAATCATCGACCAGTTTTTGGAATCGCTCGCGGTCTTCGGCCAGGTCAATCGAGTCCGGCGAAGTGCCGATAATCGGTGCGCCATTGGCTTCCAGCGCACGCGCCAGCTTCAATGGAGTCTGCCCGCCATACTGCACGATCACGCCCTTGGGTTTTTCAAGGTCGATGATTTCCAGCACGTCTTCAAGCGTCAACGGCTCGAAATACAGACGGTCGGAAGTGTCATAGTCGGTGCTGACCGTTTCCGGGTTGCAGTTGACCATGATGGTTTCATAGCCATCCTCACGCAGCGCCAGCGCCGCATGCACGCAGCAGTAATCGAACTCGATGCCCTGGCCGATGCGGTTGGGGCCGCCGCCAAGCACGATGATTTTGTCCTTGTCGCTCGGCGCCGCTTCGCATTCTTCCTCGTAGGTGGAATACATATACGCGGTGCTGGTGGCGAACTCACCCGCGCAGGAGTCCACGCGCTTGTAAACCGGGCGAATGCCAAAACCACGGCGCAGGGCACGGATGGCCGCTTCGTTGGTATCGCATAGCGCCGCGATGCGCGCATCGGAAAAGCCCATGCGCTTGTAGTGGCGCAGGCGCTCTGCCGAAAGCGCAGCCAACCCGCCTTGGGCGATGGTTTTTTCGCTGGCGATGATTTCTTCAATCTGGTCGAGGAACCACGGATCCACAAACGACAGCGCATGCACATCTTGCACCGAAAGCCCGGCGCGGAACGCATCGGCCAGATAAAACAAACGCTCCGGGCCCGGCTCTTTCACTTCGCGCTTCAGCCGCGCCAGACCATCTTCGTTCTGCCAGTCAATGCCGGTCGGATCAAAGCCGGTTTTGCCGGTTTCAAGGCCACGCAGGGCTTTTTGCATGGATTCTTGGAATGTGCGCCCCATCGCCATCACCTCGCCTACCGACTTCATCTGGGTGGTGAGACGCGCATCGGCAGTCGGGAACTTTTCAAACGCAAAGCGCGGAATCTTGGTAACGACATAATCAATCGACGGCTCGAAGCTGGCCGGGGTCTGGCCGCCGGTGATGTCGTTTTTCAATTCGTCGAGCGTATAACCGACCGCGAGCTTGGCGGCGATTTTGGCAATCGGGAAACCCGTGGCCTTGGAGGCCAGTGCGGAAGAACGCGACACACGCGGGTTCATTTCAATCACCACCACGCGCCCGGTGCTGGCATTGATGCCGAACTGCACATTCGAGCCCCCGGTATCCACGCCAATCTTGCGCAATACCGCGATGGAAGCATCGCGCAGGCGCTGATATTCCTTGTCGGTCAGCGTTTGCGCCGGCGCCACGGTGATGCTGTCGCCGGTATGCACGCCCATCGGGTCGAGGTTTTCAATGCTGCACACGATGATGCAGTTGTCGGCGCGGTCACGCACCACTTCCATTTCAAACTCTTTCCAGCCAAGCACCGATTCTTCCACCAGAATCTCGTGCACCGGGGATAGTTCCAGCCCGCGCTTGGCGATCTCCTCGAACTCCTCGCGGTTGTAGGCGATACCGCCGCCAGTGCCGCCCAAGGTGAAGCTCGGCCGGATGATAGTCGGATAGCCGACCTTGGCCTGTATTTCCAGCGCCTCATCAAAGCTGCGCGCCACTTCTGCCTTCGGGCATTCCAGGCCGATTTCTTCCATCGCCACGCGGAACAGCTCGCGGTCTTCGGCCATGCGGATCGCCTCGCGGCTGGCGCCAATCAATTCCACGCCGTAGTTTTCCAGCACGCCGTTGTCGGCCAGATCCAGCGCGCAGTTCAGCGCCGTCTGCCCGCCCATGGTCGGCAACAGCGCATCCGGGCGCTCCTTGGCGATGATTTTTTCCACCGAACGCCAGTTGATCGGCTCGATATACACCGCATCGGCCATGTTCGGATCGGTCATGATGGTGGCGGGATTGGAATTGACCAACACCACGCGATAGCCCTCCTCGCGCAACGCCTTGCAGGCTTGCGCGCCGGAGTAGTCGAACTCGCAGGCCTGGCCGATGACAATCGGGCCAGCACCGATGATGAGGATGGTTTTGATATCAGTGCGCTTGGGCATGGGGATTCACTTGAAAAATGGCGGAAGACACGGCGGCGGGTAGCGGCATTATTTGCGCTGTTCCATCATCGAAACAAAGCGGTCGAACAGCCCATCGACATCGTGCGGGCCGGGGCTGGCCTCGGGATGTCCTTGGAAGGAAAACGCCGGGGCATCGGTCAGCTCGATACCCTGATTGGTACCGTCGAACAGTGAGCGATGGGTGGCGCGGGCATTCGTCGGCAAAGTGGCCTCGTCAATGCAGAAGCCGTGGTTCTGCGCGGTAATCAGCACCCGACCACTGCCGAGCGACTGCACTGGGTGATTGCCGCCATGATGGCCGTGCGGCATTTTCATCGTGTTGGCACCGACCGCCAGACCCAGCAGTTGATGCCCCAGGCAAATGCCATAAACCGGGATGCGAGCCGCCAGCAGCGTCTGGATGGCCGCGATGGCGTAATCGCACGGCGCCGGGTCTCCCGGGCCATTGGAAAGAAATACGCCATCGGGCTGGATGGCCAACACTTCGTCCGCTGGCGTCGTTGCCGGGAATACATGCACCTCGCAACCGCGATCGGCCAAAAGGCGCAGGATATTGGTCTTCACCCCAAAGTCATATGCCGCCACCTTGAAGCGCTTTTCCGGCTGGACAAAGGCATTGGCATCCAAATCCAGCGAGCCTTCCGTCCACACATAGGGCTGGGCGGTGGTCACTTCGCGCGCCAAATCCATGCCCTTGAGGCCAGGAAACTTGCGTGCGGCCTCGATCGCGGCCGCCTCGTCCACCGAGTCACCCGCCATGATGGCACCGTTTTGCGCCCCCTTCTCGCGCAGCAGCCGGGTCAGCTTGCGGGTGTCGATCCCGGCAATGCCCTGAATCCCGCGCGCCAGCATCCATTCGGGCAGCGAAACCTCGCTGCGCCAGTTGCTGGGGCGACGCGGCACATCACGCACGATCAGGCCAGCCGACCAAACCTTGGCAGCTTCATCATCCTGTGCGGTCATGCCGGTATTGCCGATATGCGGATAGGTCAACGTCACCAACTGCCGCGCATAAGACGGATCGGTGAGGATTTCCTGATAGCCGGTCATGCTGGTGTTGAATACCACCTCGCCGACCGAAAGGCCGGGCGCACCAATGGAAACGCCCCGGAAGACAGTACCGTCTTCGAGCGCGAGAATTGCTGTATCAGTCACGGGCTTCGCCTTGTGTCAGAGCCCGACAGCCGGAGCTGCCAGAGCGGAAATGGGGTTGCAAAAAACCACCGAAGCGCGGCTGCAACTTCGGAAGCGGGAGGGATTAGGCGAGGTGGGATTCTAGCCGGATTGCCCGGCTGAATCCAGCCCCGCCCCGGCCATCAACTCATGGCAGCTGCCGTTTCAGCCGCCTGCTCGGCCGGCTGAATATCCACGCTAAGCTGCTCGTCCTTGACGCCGATTTCCACCCGACCGCCTTGGGCGAGCTTGCCGAACAAAATCTCGTCGGCAAGCACGCGCTTGACCTTGTCCTGAATCACCCGCGCCATCGGCCTTGCCCCCATCAATGGGTCGAAGCCATTTTTCGCCAGCCATTCACGCGCTTGGGCGGTGGCAGAAAGCTGCACTTGTTTCTCGTGCAGACGTGTTTCCAGCTCGATGAGGAACTTGTCCACCACCCGCAGGATGTGGGCAAAGCCCAGCGGCTGAAACTGCACCACCGCATCCAGCCGATTGCGGAACTCCGGGCTGAAGCTCTTGCGGATGATTTCCATCGCATCGCTGCTGTGATCCTGGCGGGTAAAGCCGATGCTGCGGCGCGAAGCCTGGGTCGCACCGGCATTAGTAGTCATCACCAAAATCACGTTGCGGAAATTGGCCTCACGCCCGTTGGTATCGGTCAGAACGCCGCGATCCATCACTTGCAAGAGGATATTGAAGATATCCGGATGAGCTTTTTCCACCTCGTCCAGCAACAACACGCAATGCGGGGTTTTAGTGATTTTTTCGGTCAAAAGCCCGCCCTGGTCGTGGCCGACATAGCCCGGCGGCGCGCCAATCAGGCGGCTGACCGAATGCGCTTCCATGTATTCGCTCATGTCAAAGCGCACAAACTCGATGCCCAGTTGCATCGCCAACTGCCGAGTTACTTCGGTTTTACCCACCCCGGTGGGGCCGGCAAACAAAAAGCTGCCGATGGGCTTGTCCGGATTGCCAAGCCCCGAGCGCGCGAGCTTGATGGCCGAGGCCAGCGATTCAATCGCCGGATCTTGGCCAAAAATCACCATCTTCAGATTGCGCTCAAGATTTTTCAGCATGTCCTTGTCGCTGGCGCTGACCTGGCGTGCCGGGATGCGCGCCATTTTGGCGACAATCGCCTCGATTTCCTCCACATCAATCAGCTGTTTGCGCGCCGCTTCATCAAGCAGCCGCTGCCGGGCGCCTGCCTCGTCAATCACGTCAATCGCCTTGTCCGGCAGCAGTCGGTCGGGAATGTGTTTGACCGACAAATCCACCGCCGCCTGGATGGCGTCTTCGGCATAGCGCACGGCATGATGCGCCTCATAGCGTGAAATCAGCCCGCGCAGAATCTCCACCGCCTCGCCCACGGTCGGCTCGACCACATCAATTTTCTGGAAGCGTCGCGCCAGCGCCCGATCCTTTTCAAAGATGCCGCGGTATTCCTGAAAAGTGGTCGAACCAATACAGCGCAACTCGCCGGAAGCCAGCATCGGCTTGATGAGATTGCTGGCATCCATGGTGCCGCCGCTGGTCGCCCCGGCGCCGATGATGGTGTGGATTTCGTCGATGAACAAAATCGAGTTCGGCACCGCTTTCAGTGCCTTCAATACGGCTTTCAGGCGTTTTTCGAAATCACCGCGATATTTGCTACCAGCCAGCAACGCGCCCATGTCCAGCGCATACACCTGGGCATCTTTCAGCACATCCGGCACCTGCCCTTCGACAATCCGCCGCGCCAGCCCCTCGGCCAGCGCAGTCTTGCCCACACCGGCCTCACCCACATACAGCGGATTGTTCTTGCGGCGACGGCACAGCACTTGGATGGTGCGTTCGATTTCCTCGCCACGCCCCACCAAGGGGTCAATCCGACCTTCGCGTGCTGCCTGATTGAGATCGGTGGTGTATTCGCCCAGCGGATCAGACTGCGGCGGTGTCTTGCCACTTTGCGCTTCCTGCGCCTCCTCATCGGCTTTTGCAGGCGTATCCGTATCCAGCTTGGACACCCCATGCGAGATGAAATTGACCACATCCAGCCGGGTGATGTCTTGCTGCCCCAGCCAATAGGCTGCCAGCGAATCCTTCTCGCCAAAAATCGACACCAACACATTCGCGCCGGTTACTTCTTTCTTGCCCGATGACTGCACGTGATACACCGCCCGCTGCAATACCCGCTGAAATCCCAGCGTCGGCTGGGTGTCCCGGCCATCATCGCCAGGCAACACCGCAACCGATTCACCGATGGCATGCTCAAGATCGGCGCGCAGACGCGCCTCATCGGCGCCGCAGGCAACCAACACCTCACGCGCATCGGCATCTTCCAGCAAGGCCAGCAGCAAGTGCTCGACCGTCATGAACTCATGGCGGGCAAGGCGCGCAATCTGGTACGAACGGTGAATGCTTTGCTCTAGTTCCTTGGAAAACATGGCCATAACCCTAGTAATCGCGGTAATCGCGTCTCGTGCGATATGGGGATGCGCCTAGGCTTTTTCCATCGCACACAAAAGCGGATGCTGGTGTTTGCGTGCAAAACCGTTCACCTGCGCCACCTTGGTTTCGGCAACCTCACGGGTGTAAAGCCCGCAAATACCGCGTCCCCGAGTATGCACATGCAGCATCACGCGGGTGGCTTCTTCCTCGCTCATGCTGAAATAACGCATCAGCACCTCCACCACGAAATCCATCGGGGTGTAATCGTCATTGAGCAGCATCACGGTGTACATCGGCGGACGCTCAAGCCGGGGCGGCGCAGCCTCTACCGTGGTGCCGTGATGGTGCTCGTGTTCGTGTTCATGACCTGACATGGGGCGGGATTATAGAGCCTGTCCCGCAGCCGACCACGGCCATGACGCTACGCCCCATCCCTGCTTGCGTGGAAAAGTCGGGCTGGCTTTTTCTGCCGCACAAGAAGAAAGCGCGTGCGCCGCGAATGGACGCATTCATCTGCAAGCCGCGATAATTGCCGCCTTTCCACTTTTTTCATCCGTCATGAATTATCGCCAAGGCCGCTTTTGGCAGCCCGATGTCACCGTCGCCACCGTGGTGGTCAAGGACGGCAAGCTGCTTTGTGTGGAAGAAACCGCCGGCGGACGCGAGCGGGTCATCAACCAGCCCGCCGGGCATCTGGAGCCGGATGAAAGCCTGCTGGAAGCAGCCGTGCGCGAGGCGCGTGAAGAAACCGGCTGGGATATCCGTCTGACCGGCTTCATCGGCGCCTATCAGTGGAAAGCGCCAGAAACCGGGCGGCATTACCTGCGCTTTGCCTTCTGCGGCGAGCCATTGGCTTTCGACCCACATCGCCCGCTGGACGAAGGCATTGTCCGTGCCGTGTGGTGGACACCCGACGAGCTATACGCACTTGCCAACCGCCATCGCAGCCCGCTGGTCTGGCAGGTCGTACAAGACTGGCTGGCCGGGCGGGTGTATCCGTTGTCATTGATGCAGCAACTTTCATGAGCCAGGCACGCACCATCGTCGGATTGTCCGGGGGGGTGGATTCCTCGGTTGCGGCGCTGCTGCTGCAACGCGCGGGCGAGCCGATTGCCGGGCTGTTCATGCAGAACTGGGCCGATGACGGCAGCGGCGAATGCCGTGCCGAGGAAGATCGACGCGATGCGGTTTCGGTGGCCGGGAAATTGGGTATTCCCATCCATTTCCGCGATTTTTCACAGCAATACTGGGACGGGGTGTTCCAGCATTTTCTCGACGAATACGCCGCAGGCCGCACCCCGAACCCGGATGTGCTGTGCAACCGCGAGGTCAAGTTCAAGCATTTTCTCGATGCCGCCCAGGCTCTTGGCGCGCGCTTCATCGCCACCGGCCACTATGCCCGCACCGATTGCGTGGATGGCCGCCACCGCCTGCTGCGCGGGGTCGATCGCAGCAAGGACCAGAGTTATTTCCTGCACCAGCTGGGACAAAAGCAACTGGCCGCCACGCGCTTTCCGCTAGGTGAGCTGCCCAAGACCCAGGTGCGCCAAATTGCCGCAGAAGCGGGTTTTATCACTGCCGCAAAAAAAGACTCCACCGGTATCTGCTTTATTGGCGAGCGTGATTTCCGCAGCTTTCTTGCCCAGTACCTGCCGATGCAGCCGGGCGAAGTGCACGATGTCGATGGCGCTGTACTTACGCAGCACGATGGCGTGTTTTTCCATACCATCGGCCAGCGCGGCGGTCTTGCCATCGGTGGCGTAAAAGGCCGCCCTGCCCTGCCTTGGTATGTGGTGGGCAAAGACGTGGCGCGCAATATCCTGTTTGTTGACCAGGGCGTGGACAGCCCTTGGCTGATGTCGCAAAAGCTGCTGTCAGAGCCTGCCCACTGGATTTCCGGCGCAGCACCTGCGCGCGAATTTCGCTGTAGCGCGCAAACCCGTTACCGGCAGCCCGACCAAGACTGCACCGTGCAATTGCGCGATGATGGCAGCCTGTTGGTAACTTTCGACCAGCCGCAACGCGCCGTCACGCCGGGGCAATCACTGGTGCTTTATCTTGGCGAGGAATGTCTGGGCGGCGCGGTGATTGCCGCCTGCGATGCTCCGCTTGAGCGCGACCGCTTCGACACCCTGCTTTTACAAGGAAAACCTTCCGCGCATGAATGCTGATTTGATGCCGTCCCGCGTACTGGCTCTGGCCGGGATTTTGCTGGCACTGAAAGAAGTGCGCCATCTGGCCGAAAACGGCCGGGTCAACCAAACCCATTTGAGCACCGCCATCGACAGCGTATTCCGGCTGGATGCCGACTCCACCGTGGATGTTTATGGCAGCATCGCTGCGCTGCATGAGGGCTTGCGCAGCCTGCGCGACTATTTGCAAGGGGCAATGCCCGACCAGCAACTGCCACGTCTGGCGCTGTCGGTATTGCAGTTGGAGCGCAATTTCGAGCGCAATGCCGAATCCATCGACAAAGTGCGGCAGGAAATCAGCCGTCTGACCCCGCTGGCGCACAACGAAGGCAGCACGCACCCGGATGTCTTGCGCGAATTGGGCAGCCTGTATTCCAAAGCACTCAGCCCGTTGCGCCCAAAGGTGATGGTGCAAGGCAACCCGCATTATCTGGGGCGCAGTGATGTAGTTACCGAAATCCGCGCCCTGCTGCTGGCAGCGGTGCGCTCGGCGATGTTGTGGCGGCAAATGGGCGGCACACAATGGGATTTCGTATTCCAGCGCAGCGCGATGAAACATGCCGTAGCCGATTTGCTCAGCGCCGCCTGAGCGACTCGACCAGACCCCCAGGCACGCTCAAAAATCAATACCCATTGCCGTCAATGCGATGACGACTGCGACGCGCCACCCGTTCACCACTGCTCACGGTGCGGTAACAGGGCACGCAGCTCCGCATCAGTGAGATTGCGCCATTGGCCGGGCTTCAAATGCCCCAGCTTGACGTTGCCGATACGCACCCGCAGCAGACGCTTGACGCGATAGCCAAAATGCGCCGCCATCAGGCGAATCTGCCGGTTCAGCCCCTGCACCAGCGTGATGCGAAACCCTACCGGCCCCAGTTTTGCCGTCTTGCATGGCAGAGTGACTTGCCCATGTACCGGCACGCCACGGCTCATGCCGCGCAAAAACTCCAGCGTTACCGTGTGATTGACCGCCACCAGATATTCTTTTTCCAGCTTGTTTTCCGCCCGCAGGATTTCATTGACGATATCGCCATTGCTGGTCAAAAGAATCAGCCCTTCAGAATCTTTGTCCAGACGACCAATCGGAAAAATCCGGCGCTCGTGCCCGACGAAATCGACGATATTGCCCTTGACCGATTCTTCCGTAGTGCAAGTGATGCCCACCGGCTTGTTGAGCGCGATATACACATGTTGGCGCTTACCTGCTGCCGCACCGCGCCGCGCCAGCTTTTGCCCATCCACCAATACCGTATCGCCCTCGGCCAGCTCATCGCCAATGCGCGCACGCCGGTCGTTGATCGTAACCCGACCTGCGGAAATCAGCCGGTCGGCCTCGCGGCGGGAGCAAAAGCCGCTTTCGGCAATGTATTTGTTAAGGCGCATGGACAAACCCGGATAAACAAGCCGCGCATTGTCCCATGCGCCGGGCAGGCACGCATCTATCCACGCTTCAGAAAAACACCCGCACCTCGCCCTATCATGCCCTGCCCTGCATTTTTCACCCCCTGCCGATGCCAGCCCTGCCCCGTCTTTTGTGTGCATCCGTACTGCCGACATTTGTCCTGCTGGCAGGATGCACCCCACCCCCTGCGCCCAAAATCGAACGCAGCCCGCAAGAAGTCCGCGCAGAACTACAACGCCTGATACCCGCGCGCGTGCAAGACCGCGCAGGTTGGGCGGCTGATATCCAATCTGCCTTTCAAGCACTGCGCCTGCCGCCGACCACCGCCAATCTGTGCGCCGTTCTGGCCGTGATTGAACAAGAAAGTAGCTACAACGTTGACCCGGTAATCGCCAACCTCGGCGCCGTTTCTATCGCCGAAATCAAGCGCCGCGCCGCACGCCTGCATATCCCGGCACTGGCCGTGGATGCCGCCCTGCGCATCAAGGCCGATGATGGCGAAGCCTGGGGCGAAAAACTCGCCAAAGTCAAAACCGAACGCGAACTAAGCGCGCTCTATACCCGCATGCTGCAATCGCTACCGGCACTGTTGCGTGGCCGACTGGAAGCTGCCAATCCAGTGCGTACCGGTGGACCGATGCAAGTGAGCATCCGCTACGCATCACTGAAGAACTATCCCTACCAGCCCGTCCCGGCAAGCGCCCGCGAAGCCGTATTCAGCCGCCAGGGTGGGCTGTATTTCGGCATTGCACATCTTTTGAAATACCCCAATAGCTATCCGCGCCATATCTACCGCTTTGCCGACTTCAACGCCGGCCATTACGCCAGCCGCAATGCCGCATTTCAGCATGCAGTCAGCCAAGCATCCGGCATTCCACTGGCACTGGACGGCGATCTGATTATCCACGGCAGCCAAGACATCGGCGCCACCGAAAATGCCATCCGCACTCTGGCTCATGCCCTCGACATGAGCGATAAAGCCATCCGCGCCGACCTGGAACTGGGCAGCCAGCATCGTTTTGAATCCAGCACCTTGTATCAGCGCCTGTACGCCCTGGCCGAAGCGCGCAGCGGCAAAAAACTCCCCCGGCAAATGATTCCCCGCATTCGGCTGGAAAGCCCGAAAATCACCCGGCAACTAACCACCGAGTGGTTTGCCAACCGCGTGGAAAGCCGTTATCGAGATTGCGAAAAACGCGCAGCCGGGCATTGAGCTGCCCCTCTTATTGCACGGCTAATCTGCTCGACATCTGTCACCACTACCCACGGGAACCGCATCAACTTGCCCGCGCCTGGCGCACCCGGCTGATTTATCAAACCAACCTACGCACCAGCTACATGGCCGGTCGCTGGGAAACCTTGCAGAAGTTCCCCTACCTGCAATACCAGCACCGCACCGTGGATAACCCGCGTGAGAATCACAAGGCGTTGGATGACAAGATCATCGCCACCCGCGACCCGTGGTGGGATACCCATTACCCGCCCAACGGCTGGATGTGCCGCTGCACCGTGAACGGCATATCCGAGGCGCGCTTGCGTGCGATGCGCGGCGAAAATGCCGAACCTGACACTGCGCCACCAACCGATCCAAACGACCCGCCCCCGGAATGGCGCTATCACGTCGGCAAGGCGGCACGCTCGATGGCCGCTGCCGAACGCTTTGGGCAAAAAGTGATGCAACTGCCGCCTGCCTGGCGTAAAGCCGCACTGGATGATGCGCAGAAAAGGCAGGTGGATTGGTTCAAAGACTTCCCCGGCTTTATCGACCGCGCCGTGAGTGAAATTGCCGAAGGCAAGCCGCGCTCTGTCGGCGCAGTCACGCCCGTGGCGTTTATGCCGAATCAAGTTTGGGAGCAGCTTGCCGCTGGTGAAACCATCGGCGGGTACAAGTTTCAACCCAAGCGAGTAACCCCTCTTATTGCCAGTTCCGACCGCGCCCTCTATCACGCTATGCGCGGTGGGCAGAAATGGGAGGGGCGAGAGGAAGCATTGCAATTGGTGATTGCCGAAGCGCGTAACCTGCCGGTATGGGCAAATCATCCAGACACCCTGTGGTTCTTGAATAAATCGCCTTTTCAGTTAGTGCTGGCGCGCAAGCTGGATGACACCCGTTATATGACTGTGCCTATCAGCCTTGACGAGATTGACCATAAGGCCAAGAAGCGAGTGAAGTCGAACTGGCTTCATACATTTGAAGTTGAAACCCCAAACAACATGAAGCACTTGAAGTTGCTATATGGAAACCCCTAGGGCCGGATTCGAACCGACATAGCGGGAAGTGCCTCTATGGACACGACCCCTCCATCTACCTGGCGTGGACTCTACTAGGGGCATAAGGACTATACCATGCAAAACATCACCATCCAGCTTGAAACCAACGTCCAACGCCTGTTTGATGAGGGCAAGCGCCGTGGGCTGGATACGTCGGGGCTGATGGCGGATATTGGCGAGATACTGCTCAAGAGCACGCAGCGGCGCTTTGAGACGGGGCTGGCACCGGATGGCAATGCTTGGGCACCGCTCAAATCCGGTGGCCCATCTCGGTTGACGCGGGGCGGGACATTGGGCGGCCAGATTTATGCCAGCAGCGGCGATGATTGGGCAGAGCTGACTGCGACCACCGAATACGCCCGCTGGCACCAAGAGGGCACCCAGCCCTATATCATTGAGCCGAAGGAAAAGAAGGCACTCAACATTCCGGGCGTAGGTCCGCGCAAGCGGGTCAACCATCCCGGTCTGCCCGCCCGCCCATTTATGGGCGTGTCAGACGAGGACAGAGCCGAAATCGAAAAACAAGCCATTGCCTGGTTTGATTTTGGGACAAAGGGCTGACGCGCTGTAACGCGCTGTAATGCGCTCCAAGACCCGGAGCGCAGTCGTGTTACATCGCCGGGGGGCGTGTGGCACTGGCGGCGATTTAAACGGGTTTTAAAAATGGTTTGATGCCACTGCGATTGGCTAGGGTGCAATGCCCCGGCAAAAATGATTGATGCAGCTAAGTCCCGGTGCATGAGCGTGAGCCGGGAAACTGCCCGGCATGAACCGGATTGCCCTCAACACCACCGAGATTATCGTCGCTGCCGATGGCGCAGCGCCGCAGTGGGTGGAGCTGATTCCAGCGGCCGATGCCCATGGCATTGTCGCGCAAGAGGCGCAGGCCGCGATCCAGATGCTGGGTATCCAGCCGCAGGCCGAAGTATTCGGCCAAATCATCGAAATGGGCCGCGAGGCGGCCCAAGTGTTGAACGAGCGATCTGTCTAACTTCAAGCAGTCATGGATTTGTAGAAATCCATGACTGCTGAAATCCCCAGCATTACCACCGCGAGCAAAAACGCTGCCAGCGCAAGCGGATGCATGCTGAGGGCGAGCAAACCAGTAATACAGGTGATTTTCACGAGTTCCATATGATTGACAGTTGAGCAAGCGACAGGCGTAGGCACTCAGTCCAGCATGGTCCAGATTTCCCAAGCGGTGGTTGCAAGCAACAACACGATGCACACACCCAAGGCCAACAGTGCCAGCGGATGCAGGCTGAGGGCAATCATGCCGGTGATGCAGGTTACTTTTACGAGGTTCATGTGACCGACAATAGCATTACTTTTCGGATTTTGGGTAATTCCGACGAATTTGTCGGCGAACTCAAAGTTGCCGAAAGCACAGTCAAAAAATTTGCGAAGGAAGTCACAAAAGCCGCGCACGAATCCGGCGCGGGGCTGAGCGCTGCCCGCCGTGGCGTGGAGTCCATCAGCCAACAGCTGCAAAACGCTCAAAAGTGGGCCATCCGTATTGGGGCCGCCATGACCGCTCTGGGGCAGCTGCAAGGCGTGGCCCGACTTGCCGACCAATGGGCGCAGGTCACGGGACGCATGCGGCTAGCCACCAAAGGCGCGGTGGATAGCGCTGAGGCGATGGATCGGGTTTATCAGGTCGCACAGCGCACCTCCTCGGAGATGGAGAGCACGGCCGGGCTGGTCGCCAAAATCACCGGCAACCTGCGCGACATGGGCGTGGAGAGCAAGGCCGCATTTGGCAGTGCGCTGAGTCTGGCCGAGACCATCAACAAGACCTTCATCATTTCCGGGGCATCGGCAGCCGCGCAAAGCAACGCCATCACCCAATTTACCCAGTCGCTGGCCGGGGGCGTGTTGCGGGCCGAGGAATTTAACTCGGTCGTGGAAAACTCCGACCGCCTGGCACGCGCCCTGGCCGATGGCATGGGGAAATCCATGGGCGAGCTGCGCAAGGCCGTCAATGACGGCAAGGTCAGCGCCTCCGAGATGCTGACGGCGATCCAGTCGCAAGCGGGCGTGATTGATGCGGAGTTCAAACAAATTCCGCAGACCATCGGCAACGCTTGGACGCAGCTGCAAAACGCGGTATTGCGCTATGTCGGCACCGCCGACCAGGCGCGTGGCGTGTCAGCGCGCATCGCGCAATCCATCGGCTGGATTGCCGACAATCTCGACCGCGTAGTCAATACCGTATTGACGCTGGGCACGGTGATTGCCGTGGCCTACGGGCAAAAAGCGCTGGCCTATGGCCGAGCATGGATTGCCAATCTCAAAGACGGCTACGAGTGGAAGTGAAGGAGGCTGAGAAGCTGCGCTCAATCTCGCTCAAGTCGATTAGCGCAGCCAAGCCGCACCAGAGGATGCTGCATGTTGACTTACTCGCCCAAGCGTGGGAGAAACAGCTCTACAGTTTGAGGCCATGTGGGCTTGAGAGCCATACGATAACCCTAAGGTTTCATGGCATTTGCAACCAGCATTAATTCGCATGCGTCACTCCACTCATTCTGTTCAATACAGATTCTTTACCACCCAACCCTCTATAAAATGAGAGCGACCATCTTTAAAACCTATTGTAACAACCAAACTATACTTTGGCCAAAAAATTTCACGTCCCCACCCCGCTCTTAGCCCTATTCTTCCATCAATATACAAAGAATCACACTGCATGCATGATGAATTGGGCTCAAACATCTCTCTTTCCAAATATTCAAATCCATAATTTTTCAGCACAACCTCAATTTCATCTCTAGTTGCACCAACCCCAAAAATCCCCCTAACCTTATCACTAACAACAACGGGATTATTTCCCTCAGGAAGTTCACCCAAGAGAAACTCATTAGCCACCCCTCCATCTCCAGTATCACACCCTGAAACAAGCAGCAACAATAAAATTAATTTAAATCTCATTAACTCCAACCAAAATAATAAAAATAAAAAATCCACACTCGAAATTATTTTTCAAAACATCACTTTAAAAATACATCAACCCTCCTCCGCTTTCAGCACCAGATAAAGCGCCGCCAATTCTTCGCCCATATCTTTATAACCTTTGACCTCCTTATCCCTGCGAAACACACACCGTTGGCACCAATACTGATAGGCATCCGGGGTCAAGACTACATTGCCACGACAAACGAAGCCGCACAAGGCGGCTTCGTTTGCTCAACAAACTTGTTTCCATCAGGTGATTTACCAGATGCGCACGCGCTCTTCAGGCTTGATATAAAGCTTGTCGCCGGGTTTTACTTCGAAAGCCTCGTACCAAGCGTCGATATTGCGCAATGGTGCAAAGGCGCGGATTTGTCCCGGTGAATGCGGGCCGTTGATCAGCTGCTGCCGCAAGGCGTCATCACGCCACAAGGTGCGCCAGACTTGCGCCCAGCCAAGGAATAGGCGCTGTTCGCCGCTGAAGCCATCAACAACGGGCGCGGGTTTGCCCGCCAATGCGCGCCGGTAGGCTTCCAGTGCGATGGTCAAGCCGCCCAGGTCGCCGATATTTTCGCCCATCGACACTTTGCCGTTGATGTGCATACCCGGCAGTTGCGGAAACTCGTAGCTTTCATACTGTGCCCCGAGTTTGGCCGCCTGTGCTTCAAACTTGGCAGCATCTTCTGCACGCCACCAGTCGCGCAGCACACCGGCACCATCGGATTTGCGTCCTTGGTCATCAAATCCGTGGATGATTTCATGACCGATCACGCCGCCGATGGCCCCGTAATTGACTGCCATATCCGCTTTCGGGTCGAAGAATGGCGGTTGCAGGATCGCCGCCGGGAATACGATTTCGTTCTTTACCGAGTTGTAATAGGCATTCACCGTTTGCGGGGTCATGCCCCACTCCATTTTGTCCACCGGCTTACCAAGGCGGTTGCGCACATAATCCCAATGGAAGGCATGGCTGCGCAGTGCATTACCGACTACATCGCCATTGCGGATTTCAAGAGCGCTGTAATCGCGCCATTTTTCCGGGTAGCCGATTTTCAAGCCGAAATTGGCAAGTTTTGCCGCTGCCTCGCGTTTGGTATCCTCGCCCATCCATTCCAGTTGCGCCAGGCGCGCGCCCATCGCCGCTTTGACATTGGCGACCAGCTCATCCATTTTGCTTTTGGCATCCGGGGTGAAATAAAGCGCCACATAATCGCGGCCAATCGCCTCTCCCATACTGCGTTCGGCCAGTGATACGCCGCGCTTCCAGCGTTCCTGCTGTTCTGGCTGGCCAGACATGAATTTGCTGCGGAACTGGAAATGTGCATCGACAAACTGGCTAGAAAGCAGTGGCGCAGCTGTATCGATGACATGAAAAGCTGCCCAGGCTTTCAGCGTATCCAAAGATGCCTGATTGTAGATTTCCGCCAGTTTGGGCACTGCGCTGTGCTGCCGCACTACAACCTGCGGGGCGTGGTCGAGCTTGGCCGCCTTGAAATAATCGCTCCACGGAAAGCCCGGCGCATACGCGGCAAATCTGGACATTTCCACCGGGTTATAGGTCTTGTCGCGGTCGCGGCTGTCGGCACGGCTCCAGTGCGCTTCTGCGATGCGGGTTTCAAGCGCGAGAATCTGCTCGGCTTGTTTTCCCGCATCTTTCCAACCAATCAGGCCGAGCATCTGCGCCAGATATTGCTGATAACGCTCGCGCTGCGGTGCAAAGCGCGCTTCTAGATACATCTGCCTGTCGCCAAGACCAAGGCCGGACTGTCCCATGTAAAGCGTGTAATGATCTGGGTCGCGCTGATCATCGGACACACCAAGAGAAAAAAAGCTGCTGCCAAAATGGCCATTGGCACGCCCCATCCATTCGGCCATTTGCCGTTTGTTGCGAATCTTGCCGATTTCATCCAGCGAGGGTTTCAGCGGTGCAAGTCCGGCCGCTTCAATGGCGGCCTCATCCATGAAGCTGCGGTAGATGGCGGCGATTTTTGCGCCATCGCCATCCGTAGCCGGATTGCCCTGTGGATAGGCTTCCACCAGTTTGCGCACGCGGGCTTCGGAAAGGTCGCGCAAAATATGAAAGGCGCCGTAATTGGAGCGGTCAGCCGGAATCGGCGTGTTCTTTGCCCAATTGCCGTTGGCGTATTCAAAAAAATCATCACCCGGTTTGACGTTGCGGTTCATGCCCGCCAAATCCAGCCCCCAAGCGCCAAAACGTGGTGCGGCAATCGGCGCATCGGCGCTGCTGCCGTCGGCTTCGGCAAACAATGCCTGCTGCCAGCAGGCTTCATCCAGACAATGCGGATCGGCCGATGCGGATACGGAAAAACCAAGCGCAAGCGCGATGGCGCTGCCAAGAAGTGCGGGCTTCAACATGAAAACTCCTTCAAATAATGGAAAGGTTGAAGGCGGCAAGACAGGAATGCCCGACGCCCCGGGATGGCACAAAGTGTAGCGCCCCTTGCAGTGCCTGCCATGCCGGCGAGGCTTGCGGCACTTGCTAGGACAAAAACAAAGGCAGGTGCCTGACCTGCCTTTGCATGATGACGTGCGTTTTGCCGGTTACGCCTGTGGCGTGTCGGCGCCGCTGGCTTCTTCGCTGCTTTCGTCTTCGCCCTCGTCCAGCGATACATCCAGACGCTCGATGGCTTGCAGCTTTTCGTCCTTGGCAACCCGCATCAGGGTTACGCCCTGGGTATTGCGTCCCACCTGGGCGATGTCCGAAGCCGGGGTGCGCACCAAGGTGCCGCCGTCGGAAATCAGCAATACGTCGTGGTGCTCGGTGAGCTGGATGGCGCCAACCAACTGGCCATTGCGTTCGGTGGTTTTCAGGGCAATCACGCCTTGGGTGCCACGGCCTTTTTTCGGGAACTCGATCAGCTCGGTGCGCTTGCCAAAACCGTTTTCGCTGGCGGTGAGAATATCGCCATCGCCATCGACCACAATCAGGCTCTGGACGCTTTCTCCTGCGGCAAGCTTCATGCCGCGCACGCCGGTGGCGGTGCGACCCATCGCGCGCACGGTGTTTTCATCAAAACGCACTGCCTTGCCGTTGCTGGCAAACAGCATGATGTCGCGCTCGCCATCGGTCAGTTCCGCATTGACCAGAGCATCGCCTTCGTCCAGGTTGATGGCGATTTTGCCGCGTGCCAAACGATAGGCGAACTCGGTCAGCGGGGTCTTTTTCACCGTGCCGTTGCGGGTAGCGAAGAACACGAACTTGCCTTCGGTGTACTCGCGTACCGGCAGCACGGCTTGAACTTTTTCGTCTTCTTCGAGCTTGATCCAGTTGATGATCGGCCGGCCACGCGCATTCGGCCCGGCATCGGGCAGTTGATACACCGACAGCCAGAACACCCGGCCTGCACTGGTGAAGGTCAGCAGGGTGTCGTGAGTATTGACCAGCCAGAGCTGGTCGATGAAATCCTCGTCCTTGGTGGCTGCGGCATTGCGTCCTTTGCCACCGCGCTTCTGGGCGCGATAGCTGGTGGCCGGCTGGCGCTTGGCATAGCCGGCGTGGGAGAGCGTTACCACCACGTCTTCTGGCGCGATCAGGTCGAGGATATCCAGATCTTCTTCGCTGGCGCGGATTTCGCTGCGACGCGCATCGCCGAATTCGGCCTTGAGTGCGCCAAGTTCTTCCCGAATCACCCGCATCAGCACGCCGGGCTGCTCCAGGATTTCAATCAGGCCACGAATCGCATCCAGCAGCTGCCGGTATTCTTCGGTGAGCTTTTCCTGCTCCAGCCCGGTCAGGCGGTGCAGGCGCATTTCCAAAATCTGCTGTGCCTGGGTTTCGGTGAGCTGGTATGCGCCTTCAATCAGCCCCACGCCTTTGGGCAGGTCTTCCGGCCGCGAAGCTTCGGCGCCGCTGGCGGCCAGCAATGCGCCGACCATGCCCGGCTGCCAACGGCGTGCAAGCATTTTCTGCCGCGCTTCTTCGGGGTTGGCCGAGGTTTTGATCAGCTCGATCATCTCGTCGATATTGGCGAGCGCAACGGTCAAGCCTTCCAAGATATGCGCACGGGCGCGCGCGCGGCGCAGCTCGAAAATGGTGCGGCGGGTTACCACCTCACGACGATGGCGCAAGAAGGCTTCCAGAATCTGCTTCAGGTTCAAAAGCTGCGGGCGGCCATCGACCAACGCCACCATATTGATGCCGAATACCGATTCCATCGGCGTTTGCGCGTACAGATTGTTCAGCACCACTTCGGCCGATTCGCCGCGCTTGATTTCGATATAGATGCGCATGCCGTCCTTGTCGGACTCATCGCGCAGTTCGCTGATGCCTTCGAGCTTCTTTTCCTTGACCAGTTCGGCAATTTTTTCAATCAGGCGCGCCTTGTTGACCTGATATGGAATCTCGGTAACGACAATCGCCTCGCGGCCATTGTCGGCCACTTCGATATCGGCCTTGGCGCGCATCCGCACCCGCCCTTTGCCGGTGCGATAGGCATGCTGGATGCCGCCCACGCCGTTGATCAGGCCGCCGGTGGGAAAGTCCGGCCCCGGGATGTATTCCATCAAGCCGTCGATATCGAGCGTGGGCGTTTCAATCAGCGCCAGCAGCGCATCCACCACTTCATTCAAATTATGCGGCGGGATATTGGTGGCCATGCCGACCGCGATACCCACCGAGCCGTTCACCAAGAGGTTCGGGAACCGGGTCGGCATGACCGTCGGCTCCAGCTCCTTTTCGTCGTAATTGGGCTGGAAATCGACGGTTTCCTTGTCGATGTCGGCCAGCATCTCGTGCGCCATCTTCGACATGCGCGCTTCGGTATAACGCATCGCCGCCGGTGGGTCGCCATCGACAGAGCCGAAGTTGCCCTGCCCGTCCACCAAGAGATAACGCAGCGAGAACGGCTGCGCCATACGCACCAAGGTGTCATACACCGGGGTGTCGCCATGCGGGTGGTATTTACCAATGACATCGCCAACGATGCGCGCGGACTTGTAATACGGCTTGTTGCTGTGCGCGCCCAGCTCGTTCATGGCGAACAGCACACGGCGATGCACGGGTTTCAGGCCATCACGCACATCCGGCAGGGCGCGCCCCACGATCACGCTCATGGCGTAATCCAGATAGCTGCGACGCATTTCGTCTTCGAGATTGACCGGGATGATTTCGCGGGCGGTGTCGGTCGGTTGGGACATCAGATTTCCGTATTGAGTTCGGGGGCGAGCCGCCTGCCGCCTGCACCCCCTGGCACAAGGCAGCCGACCCGCAGCGAAAAGACCTGCGATTCTAACATTTTCAGGCGCTGAAAGTCAGACGGAAACTTGCGCAAAAACAAGCACTTGCCCCAAGCCCCCGGTCGGCCTTCTCATCAGCTTCCAGAAAACAGCCGACGCATGGCCGCCGCATCCGGCTTGTGCACTACGCCACGCTCGGTAACGATGACATCAATCAGGGCATGCGGGGTAACGTCGAATACCGGATTCCAAGCCGGCACGCCTTCGGCCACGGTACGTTCGCCGCGATGGCTCAAAAGCTCGGCAGCATCGCGTGTCTCGATTTCAATCAAATCGCCCGAAGCCGTTGCCATGTCCAAGGTGGAGGAAGCCGCGACCACCATGAACTTCAGTCCGAAGTGCCGCGCGGCAATCGCCAGTTGATGGGTGCCGATTTTGTTCGCGGTATCGCCATTGGCACAGATCCGGTCAGCACCGACCACCACCCATTGCACCTGGCCGGTACTCATCAAATGTGCCGCCGCCGCATCGGCAATCAATGTGGCCGGGATGCCGTCTTGCAGCAACTCCCATACGGTCAGCCGCGCGCCCTGATTCCAGGGACGGGTTTCTCCGGCAAAGACTCGGGCAATCCGCCCTTCGGCAACGCCTGCACGAATCACGCCAAGCGCAGTGCCAAAGCCCGCGGTTGCCAGCGAGCCTGTATTGCAATGGGTCAACACGCCGCTACCCGGCGCAATCAGCGCCGCCCCGGCCATCCCCATGGCGCGGTTGGCTGCTAGGTCTTCGTCTTCTATGCGACGCGCCTCGGCTGCCAGTCGCTCGCGCCAATCGCCGCCAGCGCCGACCAGCACCCGGCGCATCCGCGCCAGCGCCCAAGCCAAGTTCACCGCCGTGGGGCGTGCATCGTTCAACCGCTGCATGGCCGCAGCAAGCTGGGGGAGCGCTTCGTCCCCGGTTTCGGCGCTCACCTCGGCCGCTGCCAGCACCACGCCCCAGGCAGCGGCGATACCGATTGCCGGCGCACCACGCACGACCAAATCAGCGATGGCATCGGCCACCTCGGCAAAAGACGATAGATGCAGGTATTCGCTCTGAAACGGTAGCTTGCGCTGGTCAAGCAATTGCAGGGCATCGCCACACCAGCGAATCGGGCGAATACGGTCGTAACGGGCATAGTCAAAAGTATTCATGCGGCAATTTTAGCGGCTGCAAAGCTGGCGACTGACAACAAAACGCCGGGCAGAAACCCGGCGCCTTGAAAATGACCGACATGCTTTGCTTGCCAAATCTGCTTACCAGACCCGGAACTCGGCGCGGCAGCCATTGCTGACCCAAATCCCGGTACGGTTCCAGCCCCAGCTATGGCCTTCGATGCAGGCAGAACGGGAAATCTGCCGCACCAATTCCACCCCGCGGGAAGCATCGACCCGGCAGAATGACTGCCGACCATCGGTGGAGGCGCATTGCAGCATTTGCGGCGAGCGCCCATAGCCATAACCCGAGTCATAGCCGCCATTCCAACCGCCACCGGGGTTGTAGCCGTAATGGCGATCGTTGCCGCGTGCGGCAAACTCGGCACGACAGCCGTGATCGACCCAGACATCGCCATTGCCCACACCCCAGTTATGTCCTTCGCGACAACGGGTGCTGGAAATCTGCCGTACCAAAGTCACCCCGCGACTGGTGTCGATGGCGCAACGATTGTGCCGACTGCCAAAGGATTCACAAATCACATGTGTGCCGGGACGATTGCCCCAGCGGTTGTCGCCACGATCACGCCAATCCCGGTCGCGGCCATAATCGCGCCCGTAGCCATAGCCGCTGCTGGCCTCGAATTCGGCACGACAGCCGCCATTGACCCAAACTCCGTTGTAATGGCTACCCCAAGTGCGTCCTTCAATACAGGCATTGCGGGAAAGCTGCCGCACCAGCCGCACGCGCTGGCCACGCAAGTCTGCCCGGCATTCCCGATAACGCCCGTCATGCGACTCGCAAATGAAATGGCTGGCAGCGCCCATATCCCTGTTCCAATAACCGGCGGCCTCCTGCGCACTGGCCGAGGCTGCGGCGCCATAAAGCCCAGCGACAAGCACTGCATAAAAAATTGAAGCCTTCACAATGACCGTCTCCTTGTTTGTCGATACCTGTTGGATATTTGCTGGAAGCACCGCTAAGGCGCCTTCGCCGTGAATGACGCCGCGTAAACGGCACGACAAACTTTATGCAGCAAGGATGAACAAAAGCCCAAAAAACACCTTGCGGAAAAACGCGCGCAGCATCCATTCAGACAGCGGCCAAGACAGCTGCTTCACCACATCATGAACTCGGCACGGCAGCCTGCATCCACCCAAATCATGTCGGCATCCCAGCCCCAGTTCTGGCCTTCCAGACATTCGGCACGCGAAAGCTGCTGCACCAGATCCACCCGTTTGACCCCGGCAACCTGGCATTCCTGACGCTGCCCCTCATGCGACTCGCAGCGCACATGCTGGCCGATGCCGGTTTCCGCATCGCGCAGGCGCTGCCACATACGGCGCTTGCCGGGGCTGCGCACTTCAAACTCGGCACGGCAGCCACGGGATACCCAGATGCGTGCATCATCAAATCCCCAACTGCGACCGAGCGTGCATTCGGGGGTAGCCAGCTGGCGCACCAGACGCACGCCATGCTGGGTATTCACCGGGCAATCGACCTGTGTCCCATTGCGGGACTCGCAGCGTATCCGCCGCCACGGCATTGCCTGCGCTGGCGCAGCCTCATTGCCATGCCCCAAAACGGCAAACTCGGCGCGGCAGCCACGCGAGACCCAGACCCCGCCGTCATCCTGCCCCCAAGAGTGGTTGCGTACACAGGCGTTGCGCGAAAGCTGACGCAGCAATACCGCCTCGCCTTCGGCCGGCAACGCACATTGCTGCCAGCGCTCTGCAATGGATTCGCAAGTCACCCGATCCGATGGCACGGATTGCGCCTGCGACAAGTCGCCACCCAACGCCATCAAGACCCACACAGCGGAAAAGATGCTTTTCACCATGCCGCCAATTTACCCCGCCGATGTGAAGCCGTGGCGAAAATGACAGGCGAGCTTGCGCTTTTGTGACCGACTTTTCAGATCGACTGCTGCCCGACCAGGCAGTATCCGCCCTATTGCAGGCAAGCCTTATGCACGGAAAAAGTCGAACGCCAGCACGTCAGCGATTTTTCCGGTGTTCTGCATCGCCATCAGCAGCCGGTCGATGCCCAGCGCCACACCGGCGCAGTCGGGCAGGCCATGCGCCAGTGCTTGCAGTAGATGCGGGTCGATGGCGGGAATCAGGCTGTCTCCTCGCTCGTGGCGCTGTTCGACATCGCGCCTGAAGCGTGCGGCTTGTTCTTCTGCATCGGCAAGTTCGTGATAACCATTGGCAAGCTCCAGCGACCCCAGATACAGCTCGAAACGCTCGGCTACCGGATGCCCATCGCCGTCATCGCGCAGCCGCGCCAGTGCACACTGGCTGCCGGGATAATCGTGCAACACGGTGATGGCATCAGCGGCAAAACCGGGCTGGATGCGATGGGTCATCAGCAAATCCAGCCAGTCATCGCGGTTCAGCCCGGTCGGGTCAATCAAGACATCGCCCAGGGCATTGCGTAGTTCGTCGATGCTTGCGCTGAAGGCATCCAGCGCTAGGCTGCGCTGGAACAGCTCACGGTAGGTCAGGATTTCAACCGCAACCGCCTTGCGCCCAACCAGTGCCAGTGCGGCCTGCACCAACTCGATGGTTTCGGCCATCAGCCGGTGATGATCCCAGCCCACCCGATACCATTCGAGCATGGTGAATTCGGGATTGTGTCGGCCTCCGGCTTCGCCATCGCGGAACACGCGCCCCAGCTCATAACAGTCGCCAAAGCCCGCGCAAAGCAGGCGCTTCAATGGGTATTCGGGCGAAGTGCGCAGCCAGCGGGTAGCAGGGCCGCCTTCGGTGCGCCCGGAAAATTGCAACGAAAACGGCGCGATATGCACATCGGTTACGCCCGCCTGCGACAGCATCGGGGTTTCCACTTCCAACACACCACGGGCATGGAAAAACTCGCGTACCAGCCGGTTCAGCCGGGCGCGCAGATGCAGGGCATCGAATGCAGCAGAAGGTTGCCAGTGGCTCATATATCAGCGTCCGCGTAGAAACCAGCGGTCCATTTCCGCCAGCGTGAAGCGTGCCCAGGTCGGGCGGCCATGATTGCATTGCGCCGAGCGTTCGGTCGCTTCCATGTCGCGCAGCAGGGCGTTCATTTCCGGCAGGGTCAAACGGCGATTGGCGCGCACGCTGCCGTGGCAGGCCATGGTCGAAAGCAGATGATCGCGGGCATCGGCCACGCGCAGGCTGTGGCCATGTTCGAGAAAGTCCGACAGCACATCGCGCACCAAGGCCTCGACATTGCCATCGGCCAGCAGCGCCGGTACCGCGCGCAGCAACACCGATAACTCGCCACTGCGGTCAAGGTCGAAACCCAGTTGCCGCAGGCTTTGCCCTTCCTGCTCCACCAGCTCGGCCTCGCGCTGCGAGACCGACAGCGTCTGCGGCACCAGCAGGGGTTGCAGGCGCAACCCTTCGCCATCGAAGGCGGTTTTCAGGCGCTCGTAATTAATGCGCTCGTGCGCGGCGTGCATATCCACCACCACCATGCCTTCGGCGGTTTCGGCCAGGATGTAGATGCCATGCAATTGCGCGATGGCAAAGCCCAGCGGCGGCATCTCGCCGTCCTCCGTCGGGAGGGCGGCCACGCCACTTGGCGCATTACCATGCGTGGCCGCCTGGCTGCCGCGATACAGCGCCGCATAGGCGGCAGGTGCTTCGCTCACCCCAAGCCGCAGTGCCGGTTGGGGGCGTTGCCAGTCATACGCCGCAGTTTGCGAAGGCGGCTGTGCCGCTGCCATCGGATCGGGCGGCAGCGTTTGCGGTAACTCGCCCTCCATCCCGGCACCGGCACGGGTCTGTGCCAGCGCTTCTTTCAGGCTGCGATAGACAAAATCGTGCACCAAGCGGCCATCGCGGAAACGCACTTCATGCTTGGCCGGGTGGACATTGACATCGACCCGCCGCGGATCAAGCTCCAAAAACAGTACATAGGCCGGGTGTCTGCCGTGATACAGCACATCGTTGTAAGCCAGCTTGACCGCATGTGCCACACTGCGATCACGCACCGCGCGGCCATTGACATAAAAGTATTGCTGGTCGGTACCGGCGCGATTGTAGGCAGGCTGCGCAATCCAGCCGGAAATCCGCAAGCCTGCGGCCTCATGCTCGATGACGATGGCATGCTGCGAAAATGCCTCGCCCAAGGTTTCCAGCACTCTGGCACTGGCAAATTCGCTCGCCTCGCCGCCGCGATAGCGCTTGAGTTGCCGACCGTTATGCGACAGGCGCAGTTCCACTTCCGGACGCACCAGCGCCAGTTGCCGCAGCCATTCTTCGATATGCCCAAGCTCGGTGCGTTCGGTGCGCAAAAACTTGCGCCGCGCCGGCACATTGAAAAACAAATCCCGCACTTCCACCGTGGTGCCCTGCCCTTGTGGCGCCGGAACCAGCGCGCCGACCTGGCCGCCCTCCACTTCCAACGCATGACCATGGGCACTATCCGCACGTTTGGACGCAATCCGAAAACGGCTGACCGAAGCAATCGACGGTAGCGCCTCGCCACGAAATCCAAGCGTGGCGACCGCTTCTAAGTCATCGAGCGTGGCAATCTTGCTGGTGGCATGGCGCTGCACGGCAAGCGGCAATTCTTCCGGCGCAATCCCGCCGCCATCATCGCGCACCCGGATCAAGCGCACACCGCCTTCTTCCAGCTCCACATCTACCCGTGTGGCACCGGCGTCCAGCGCGTTTTCGACCAATTCCTTGACCACCGAGGCTGGGCGCTCCACTACTTCGCCTGCGGCAATCTGGTTGGCAAGCGTCTCGGGCAACAAACGGATTGCGGCTGTGCTCATATCAAATCATCTGTTCCAAAGCGTGCGCCAGATTGCGCCGGATTGTGCTGTACTTAGTTTTTCTGCCTGCCAAGACTCGGATCAAGCAACTCGGAGGAGTATTTCGTGAATGTTCTTGCAACTTCCTCCAATTCGCGGATATCGCCAGTGAGCTGCACCCGCCAGCCATTTTCACCGCAGCGCAGGCTGATCACGTCCATTTTGCGCACCTGAAAAGAGCCTGTGGGTCGCTGGTCGCTGATAAGCACATGCGCCAGATCAGGCGCTTCGGCAATGCTGCCAATCACTTTCGCATCCTCAATGCGCCCCTTGTTGGAGCGCATTTCCCCGCCGAGATAATCGGAAAAGAATGTCTCATCATCCACGTGGCTCAAATTGTCCAGTGAAAGCGTCTTGAATATCAGCGCCGCAGTCAGCTCCCGCTGCGCCTTGGGGGTGGTCGCCAGAATCTCCATCAGCAAGCGACGGACTTCTTTCATCACTGCCGGGTCGAACTCGCTGGCTGCCGAATACCATTCGCCTTGCTCCAGCGCGGTATTCAGGCGCAAAGCCACCGTTTCTGGCGATTCGTCTGCGCAGGACTGCGCCTGTAGTGAAAACGGCAATAGCAGCAAGGCCAGCGCCAAACCAAGATATTTTTTCATTTGCCCATCTCCAAACCGT
The DNA here is from genome assembly GCA_002798275.1 of Lysobacteraceae bacterium NML08-0793. Taxonomy (GTDB): domain Bacteria; phylum Pseudomonadota; class Gammaproteobacteria; order Xanthomonadales; family Xanthomonadaceae; genus Solilutibacter. The sequence continues at coordinate 58,035 of NWQR01000001.1, forward strand.
TGTCGTCAGGAGCCTGCCCGGTAACGGCCGCCCATGAAAACAGCCGCTTGCTGCGCAAGCTACCCAACTCGTCCACCCAGGCGATACCCAAGGCGCGACCATTCATATCGCAGGCGATGACATCGCCACTGGGCGCAAACCCGCCCTTCAGCGTTTGCCCCTGCCCAAGTTTCTGTGCCTGCTTGGCCTCCAGATGCACTTTTGGCCAAGCCGCAAGTCCAGCTTCAATCGGTAGCAGGCAGGCTTCCAGCGCAGCATCACCTTGCTCGGCCAGCGCCTGCAATTCCTCCAGCGTCCACATCCGCGGCGTGCGGAACGGCTCAACCCAAAGTCTGCGCAGCTCGGCCACATGCGCACCGCAACCAAGCAATTCGCCCAAATCGCGCACCAGCGAACGCACATAGGTACCGCTGCCGCATTCCACTGCAAGGCGCAATGTCGCGGGCGTCGCCGCCAGCAGGCAGAAGGCGTGAACATCAACTTGGCGCGCCTCCAGCTCGATGGTTTCGCCACGCCGCGCCTTCGCATACAGCGGTTCGCCACCGCGCTTGAGCGCGGAGTAAATCGGCGGGATTTGTTGGATGCGGCCAGTGAGTTTGGCGAGGGCTGAATTGATATCGGCCACATTCAAGACCGGCACCGGACGCTGGCGCAACACTTGGCCTTCGGCATCATCGGTATCGGTGGTGATGCCAAGCCGAGCCACGGTTTCATAGGCCTTGCGTGCGCCAAGCAAATGCCCGGCGATTTTGGTCGCCTCACCAAAACAAATCGGCAAAAGCCCGGTCGCCAGCGGATCGAGTGCGCCGGTATGTCCGGCTTTTTCCGCGCGAAACAGATGCCGCACTTTTTGCAGCGCCTGATTGGAGCTGGGGCCGCCGGGCTTGTCCAGCAGCAAAATGCCATGCAGTTTGCGAAAACGATGACGGGTGCGGGGTTGGGACATGGCTTGAAAAACAGATGCCGGGCAAGCCCGGCATCCTTGTCAGTCTTGTTCTGGCGCTGGGTGCGCTTGCGTTTCGGGCAAATCGCGCAGCAGCGCGTCGATGCGTTCGCCGCGATCGACCGAATCGTCGTAATGAAAATGCAGCTCCGGCACATGGCGCAACTTCATCATTTGCGCCAGCGCATAGCGCAGCTCGCGGGCATTGGCCTGCAAACCGGCTACCGCCTCGGCTGATTTTTCACTCATCAGCGCGGTTACGAATACCTTGGCATGTGCCAAGTCGCGGGTGACTTCCACATCCGAAACACTGACCGAAGGCAGCCCCAGCTCGCGCACGGCGTTGTGCACCAAGGTGCCAAGATCACGGCGCATCTGCGCCGCGACCCGATCGGTACGATGGAAGGATTTACGCTGTCCGGCCATCGCTTACAGCGTCCTCTGCACTTCGATGCGCTCGTAGCACTCGATTTGGTCGCCAGCCTTGACATCGTTGTAAGCCTTCACGCCAATGCCGCATTCGGTGCCTTCCTTGACCTCGTCCACATTTTCCTTGTAGCGGCGCAGGCTTTCGAGCTCGCCTTCGAACACCACCACCGAGTCGCGCAGCACGCGAATCGGGTTGGACTTCTTGACCATGCCCTCGACCACCATGCAGCCTGCGACCGCGCCGAACTTGGAGCTGCGAAACACATCGCGGACTTCGGCGATGCCGATGATTTCTTCGCGGATTTCCACGCCCAAAAGACCCGAAGCGACCTGCTTCACTTGGTCAATGACATCGTAAATGATGGAGAAATAACGCAGGTCAACGCCATTGCCTTCAATCACCTTGCGCGCCGAAGCATCCGCACGCACGTTGAAGCCGATGACGGTGGCCTTGGAAGTTGCCGCCAGTTGAGCATCGGACTCGGTAATGCCGCCGACCCCCGCGCCAATCACGTTGATGCGGATTTGGTCGTTGGACAACCCAGTCAATGCTTCGCGCAGCGCCTCCACCGAGCCTTGCACGTCGGCCTTGACCACTAGGTTCAGCACCTGCTGTTCGGCACCTGCGCCCATTTGCGCCATGATATCCTCCATGCGGTTGCCGGCCTGCTTGACCAGACGCATTTCACGACGTTTGGCATCGCGCTGCTGCGCCACGTCCTTGGCAAGACGCTCATCAGCGACCACCACGAAGTCATCCCCGGCATCGGGCACGCCCGAAAGCCCCAGCAACTGCACCGGAATCGACGGCCCTGCGCTCGGTACCTGCTGGCCGTTTTCATCAAACAGCGCACGCACGCGGCCATACTGCACGCCGCATACCAGATAGTCGCCCTTGGCAAGCTGACCTTGTTGCACCAGCACGGTGGCCACCGGACCGCGCCCCTTGTCGAGCGAGGATTCAATCACCACACCAGCAGCGCGGCCTTCGGCAACAGCCTTCAGCTCCAGCACTTCGGCCTGCAACAAGATGGCATCCAGCAAGTCGTCGATGCCCAGCCCCATCTTGGCGGAGATTTCCACCATCTGGGTATCGCCACCGAACTCCTCGGCCACCACTTCCGATTCCAGCAGCTCATTCTTGATGCGCATCGGATCGGCGGTGGATTTGTCGATTTTGTTGATGGCGACAATCAGCGGCACCTTGGCCGCACGCGCATGCTGGATGGCTTCGCGGGTTTGCGGCATCACCCCGTCATCGGCCGCCACCACCAGCACCACGATATCGGTCAACTTGGCGCCACGGGCACGCATCTGGCTGAACGCGGCGTGGCCGGGCGTATCCAGGAAGCTCACTACCCCCTTGGCGGTTTCGACGTGATAGGCACCGATATGCTGGGTAATGCCGCCAGCTTCGCCAGACACCACGCGGGTACGACGAATATGGTCGAGCAACGAGGTCTTACCGTGGTCAACGTGACCCATGATGGTGACCACCGGCGGACGCGGGCGGGCATCGCCCTGCTGGTCTTCCAGATGTGCCAGCAGTTCCGATTCGGCATCGTTCTGATCCGCACGCACCGCCTTGTGGCCGAGCTCTTCGGTGACCAGCACGGCCGTGTCGTGGTCGATGGTTTGGGTGATGGTCGCCATCACGCCCATTTTGAACAGCGCCTTGACCACTTCGCCGCCCTTCAGCGCCAGCTTCTGTGCCAGATCACCGACCGTGATGGCTTCACCAATGGCGACTTCGCGCACGATTTTTTCCGTCGGACGCTGAAAGCCATGCTCGCCGCCACCGCTGCGGGCAGGTTCAGGACGACGCCCCTTGCCACCGGGCTTGCCACGACCAGCGCCTGCGCCACCGCGACGATTGCGATCACCGGAGGACAGATGTAGCTGGCTGCCATAACGGCCACCGTCATCATCCTCATCACGACCGATGCTGTGTCCGCCACGCGATTTACTGCCCTTGCCAGCGCGATCATCGCGGGCAGTTTCGGCACGGCGCGGCGCGGCAGTGGCCGCCGGCTTGGCAGCGCGCACAGCAGGCTTTGCGCTATCGGACTCTGCCGTGCGCGCTGTGTCTTTTTCATTCGAAACCGCAGTGGCCGCCTCGCGTGCGGCAAGTTCAGCCGCGCGGGCAGCAGCCTCTTCGGCCGCGCGGGCCGCGGCTGCACGACGGGCTTCTTCTTCCGCTGCGCGGGCAGCGGCCTCAGCCTCCTCGGCACGACGGCGATCCAGCTCGGCCAGACGTTGCTGTTCTTCCAGATTGCGCTTGCGCGATTCTTCCAGCTTGCGCAGCACTTCGGCGTGCTCGTCATCGACCGGCTTGATTTTTTCACTGCCGGCCGCAGGCTTTTTCAGCACCACCTTTTTGCGCACGGTTACTTCCACCGTCTGCTTGTTCTTGCCGCCACCGACGGTAATTTCTTCGGTCTTGCGGCGCTTCAAGGTGATTTTCTTCGGTGCAACGATATCCGCTGCGGTACTTTCATCGCGGCCATGCTGACGCTTCAGGAAGGCCAGCAACTTGCTCTTTTGCTCGGTCGTCACTTCTTGGTCGGCATCATCGAACTTCATTCCGGCTTCGGCGAGCTGTTCCAAGAACTTGTCAACCGGGGTTTTGACCAGTTCTGCAAGTTTGCGGATGGTGGTTTTCTGCGACATGCGTTTTCCGTGTTGCGGGCCATGCCTGTGCATGGCCGGATGCGATTTTAGCGTTAGCGCCCTTGGGCAATCATTCAAACCAGTGCTTGCGTGCTTCCATAATCAGCGCCGAGGCACGGTCTTCGTCCATGCCCGCGATATCGGTGATTTCATCCACGGCAAGCTCGGCCAGTTCCTCGCGGGTACGCACGCCACGGGCGGCCAGCTCATAGGCCACGGCAGAATCCATGCCTTCGAGGGAAAGCAGATCTTCGGCCGGCTGGTTTTCCTCCAGTGCCTCTTCCGCAGCCAGCGCATCGTTGATCAGGGCATCGCGCGCTCTGGCGCGTAGCTCTTCGACGATTTCTTCGTCAAAGCCATCAATGGCCAACAGCTCGGCCACCGGCACATAGGCGATTTCTTCCACCGTGCTGAAGCCCTCGCCGACCAAAATCCCAGCCAGCTCTTCGTCCACTTCCAGTTTTTCCACAAACAGGTTGCGGGCGGCGGCTTGTTCGGCCTCGCTCTTGGCGGCGACTTGCTCGCTGGTCATGACATTCAACTGCCAGCCGGTCAGGCGGCTGGCAAGACGCACGTTCTGCCCCCCCTTGCCGATCGCCTTGGCCAGCGATTCTTCGGCTACGGCCAGATCCATCGAGTGCTTGTCCTCATCGACGATGATCGACTGCACTTCGGCTGGCGCCATGGCATTGATGACGAACTGCGCCGGGTTGTCGCTCCACAGCACGATATCCACGCGCTCACCATTGAGCTCGTTGGTTACCGCCTGCACGCGCGAGCCGCGCATGCCGATGCAGGCGCCAATCGGATCGGTGCGATTGTCGTAGGCCAGCACGGCGATTTTGGCGCGGTCGCCGGGGTCGCGGGCGCAGGCCTTGATGTCCACCAGCCCTTGGCCGACTTCCGGCACTTCCAGGCGGAACAGTTCCATCATGAATTCCGGTGCGGCGCGGCTGATGAAGATTTGCGGGCCACGCGGCTCGCTTTTGACTTCGTACAGATAGCCGCGCACGCGATCACCCGTGCGCAGGATGTCGCGCGGAATGCCCTTGTCCTTCGGGATAAAGCCTTCGGCCTTGCCGCCCAAATCGACATACACATTGCCGCGCTCAACACGCTTGACCGTGCCGGTAATCAGTTCGCCGACGCGGTCTTTCCAGGCATCCACCACTTGTTGGCGCTCGGCATCGCGCACGCGCTGCATGATCACCTGCTTGGCGGCCTGGGCAGCGATACGGCCAAACTCGGCGTTTTCGATTTGTTCCTCGATGTAGTCGCCCACTTCCACATCGTCGCTTTCTTCCACCGCATCCATCATGCGGATTTGGCGGTCGGGCGATTCCATCACCACATCATCGGCCACCACCTCCCAGCGACGGAAGGTTTCATAGCTGCCGTCCTTGGGATTGATCGACACGCGCACGGACACATCCTGATCGACGTAGCGCTTCTTGGCCGCCGAGGCCAGCGCCGCTTCGATCGCGGAAAAAATCACTTCGTTGGGAACGCCTTTTTCATTGGCGACCGCTTCGGCGACCAGCAACAGGTCTTTGCTCATTGTTCAGACTCCGCATCGGCGGCCTGTTCCGCCTGCTTGGGTGAGGTTGAGGATTTCTTTTTGCCGCCCCGGCTTTCCTTGCCGGCGGCATAGCCCAGCGCCGCCCAGTCCGGGACGATGCGAGCTTTGTCGATATTGTCGAAAGCCGCCGCAAACGGCTGGCCGTCGATGTCGAAGTGCACCCAATCGCCTTCCACTTTCAGAATGCGTCCGGTCAGGCGACGACGACCGTCCTGGGGTAACTTCAGGCCGACCTTGGCGGTTTCACCGACAAAGCGGGCAAACTGCGCCAGCGTGAACAGCGGGCGATCAAGGCCGGGCGATGAGACTTCCAGCGTGTAGTGGCCGCTAATCGGGTCTTCTACATCCAGTTGTGCGGAAACTTCACGGCTGACCTGCTCGCATTCGTCGATGCCCACCTGGCGCGGGTTTTCGCCGTCGGCCTCGGCTTCGGGCACATCGATATACAGGCGCAGCACGGCACCGCCGGGCATGTTGAGATATTCAGCGCCCAGAAGCACCAGCCCCAGCGCGGAAACCGTGGGCGCCAGCAATTGGCTGATTTGTTGTGCCTTGTCCATCAAGGAATCCAGAAAAACAAAAAGAAAAGGGCCTCTAGGGCCCCTTCCGGTGAAAAATGTGTCCGGTGCCGATGCATCAACGACATCGACGGCCCGAGCCTGCGATACCAGCTGTCAGGCGGGTGATGCAAGCGGCAAGGCTGCATCAGGCGCGGCATCTTAGCGCCAAGTGGCGCTACTTACAAGCGCGGAATCGCCAAGTCCTCTACACGCAATGCCTTGCCCTCGCCACGCGCATGGGCGGCAATCTCGGCATCGGCCGGCAGCGCAGCCTTACCATCCAAATATGCGTCCAGCCGGTCAAGCGCGGCATACATATACGGCAACAGCGGCACATAGTGCGCGGCAAACTGCGGCAGGGCAAGAAACGCATCAAAATGCTGGGCGTTTTCCACCTGCCAGAAGCGCACATCGCGCCCGGCGCTGCGTGCAGCAGCCACATACGGCACCGAGCTGAACGCCTGCGGAATCAGCCCATCGGCCTTGCCATGCACCACGATTACCGGCAAACCCGGGTGCGGCAGCTTGGCATGGGTACCAGCCACACCCTGCTGCACGGCACGCGCCGCAGGGCTGTTGCCCGTCCAAAGTGCGCGCAGGCATTCAAGCCCGGTGATGCCCATATCCTCCGCGGCTGCCGGGTCAACAATCTGCACGCCGGTACCCGGCGGAATGCCGCTGGCATCACTCCACCAACTTGGACGTGCGGCAGCATCCGCCAAAGCAAAGCGATAACCACAGGGATGGGCATCATGCGCGCTGCCCGCATAGGCCGAGGCATAGGTCACCAGTACCGCGCGCCACATATCAAAGCCGGTGGTGCTGGCAGCCGCATGCAGGGCGGCATCTTCCCAGCCGGATGCTTTCAGTTTGGCTAGGGCTGAGCGTTGCTGTTCTGCCAATGTTTCGCCTTGCAATACGCCTTGTGCGGCAAGGCGCTTGCATAGCGCCTCGCCATTGACCGGCGCGGGCAAGCCCAAGGCTGGCAAGGCGCAGGGCATCAGCAGTGCCGCTTCGCTGGCGTAGTCGTACAACGTGCGGGAGCCCGGCGCGTCGATATAGATATTCGGCTCGCCCGCCACCACGCCATCGAGCCAATCGCCTTCCAGTTCCGCCGCCCGCAACACGGCACCACCGCCATTGGAAATGCCCGTAGCGATTATCCGGGTATTGTCGAAAGTAAACGGCGCGGCATCGGGAAAGGCCATGCCCAAGGCTTTCAGGCCAAATTCCGCCGCCTCTTGCACATGCCGCCCCCAATCGCTTTCCGGTCGGTCGCGCGAATGCGCATGTTTCACCGCCACGCCCGGCCCATTGCTAGGCTCGGGCACAAATACCGGCGCACCCTCGGCGCCCACGAGCTGCCCATCCAGCCCGATGCCAAGCCCGGCTTCCAGATCGAAATAATCACTGCCTGCACCCTTGTCGGTATGCACCACCGCACAGCCACGCGGCAGCCCCCAAGCAGCGCCGACGGCAATCGCGCCATACACGCCGCGCGAGCCAGAAGCTGCCGCCACCACCAAGCAGCGTTTGTCATGGTCAAAATTGTCCGGCACCTGCGCCAGCACCCGGTGCGGCTGGCTGGCTCCCGGCAGCTTGGCCAGGCTGGAATATTCCCGTCCCGGCACCGCGCCCAGCGCGCCATACAACTGCCCATATCCACCACTTGACGAAAGATCGGCAATACCGCGCCAGCTTGACCAAATCGCGCGGCGACGCAACTCGGCAGCAGTGGGTTTTGCGCTGTCGGCAAATGCCGGCGGCAACGGATTTGACAAGCCTTCCCACCCAAGCCCGGCAGTCAACAAGTCATCTGCACCACGATGCGCACTGACAAGCACCGGGGTGTGGGCTGAGTTTTCTTCGGCACTGGCGCTACCGCCCAAAGCGGCAAGCATCAGCGTGGTGGCAAACATGGCAGAGGTCTTTTTCATGGCAACAGCGTATGTCTTCGGACAGACAAATTGCATCGTACTTTGGTACCAAGGCAGCATGAGAAAAACTTGTTAGCCTTTTGCCATGCGCCAGACCTCGCTGCTGATTGCCGACGACCACCCGCTGTTCCGCAGTGCGCTGAAACAAGCCGCACAGGATGCCTTGGGCGAAGTGCGCCTGAGCGAAGCCGGATCGCTTGAGGCCGTGCTGGCCGCACTGGAGGCCGACTCGGCGATCGACCTGGTATTGCTGGATTTGCATATGCCGGGCAGCCACGGCCTAGCCGGACTTGCCACCGTGCGTGCGCAATATCCCAGTGTCGCGGTGATGGTGGTCAGCGCCAATGACGACCCGCGCGTGGTTCGCCGTGCACTTGACCACGGCGCAGCCGGTTATCTGCCCAAAAGTGCCGGACTGGAAGAACTACGCGATGCCATTTTGACCGTGCTCGATTGCGAGCAGTGGTTACCGCCGACATTGCGCACCGCCGTTGCCGCCGCCCAATCACATGCCGACGATACCGCCCTCGCCGCCCGGCTTGCCAGCCTCTCCCCCCAGCAATTCCGGGTGCTGGCGCTGGTGGCAGAAGGCTTGCTCAACAAGCAGATTGCCGACCAACTGCATGTGCAGGAGCGCACGGTAAAAGCGCATTTGAGCGCGATTTTTGAACGCCTTGGCGTACGCAATCGCACCCAAGCCGGGGTCGTGCTGCGCGAGCTGGAGCTACAAGACCCTTCACGCCAACTCGATCCCCAAGCGCCTGCCCAGCCCACGCATACTGGCTAAAAAATCACCAGCGCACGTAACCACATGTCCGGCAAGGCTTTCTAAAACTTATCCACATACTTGCCAGCAAACCCCTCCACATCCGCTGTTGAAAACCACATCCAGCCTGGTGATTTTTTCACCAACCCACTACAAACCTTGTCCTGCCAAGACGTTGGCGAGTTATCCACACACTTGCAGACAGAGCCATGCACAAGGCTTGTGGAAAAGCCCTCCCCAGCCTGCACGCAGGCCGTTTCTTAAGCTTGACGATGGGCAGCCAGCAGGCGATCAAGCATGGATTTCAATGCCAACGGGCGGGCAGGTTTCATCAGCAAGGGCAAGGAGGCTTCTTGCGCGGCCTGACGGACAGTGCCGGTCTGGTCGGCACTCAACAGCAAGGCGGGGGTATTGCCGGCGACTTTCAGCAAGCGCCGATACAGCGCAATGCCGGTATCGCCTTCATCCAGGTGATAGTCCAACAGCCACACATCGACATGCTGTTGCTGCAATGCGCATATGGCAGCGCTGCTGTCGTGGCAACTGATGACCTCGCAGCCCCAGCCCTGCAATACCGTGGTCAATGCCGCACGTGCAGCCAGGTCGTTGTCCACCAGCAACAGACGCAGGCCAGCCAGCTGATTGCGTGGCTTACCCACCTGCGGCAAAGCGGCGACGCGCGGCAATTCCACAAAAAACACGCTGCCGCGTCCCGGCGTGCTCCTCATGCCAAGTGGTGTATCCAAGACCTGTGCGATGCCACGGGCAATCGCCAGCCCCAACCCCAAGCCCTGCCCGCGCGCCTGCGAACCACGACGAAACTCCTCGAAAATCAATGCCTGTTGGGCAGGCTCAATACCAGGGCCGGTGTCGTGTACTTCAATCCGCAGTTGTTGCCCTTTGCGGCGCACCCCCACCAGTATCCGGCCTTCGCAGGTATAACGCAGCGCATTGGCAATGAAGTTCTGCACGATGCGACGCAAGAGTTGCGGATCGCTCATCCCCCAAGCGCGGGTAGGAACGCTGCGGATTTGCAAGCCGCGCTCGCCAGCCAGTGCGCTGGCCTCGACCAACAGCGGGCGCAGCACTTCATCCAGCGCAAAAGGGCGCGGGCTTGCGACTAGCACCCCGGCTTCCAGCCGCGACATGTCCAAAAGGTCGGTAATCAGGCCCGTCGTGGAATCGAGCGCACCACTGACTTGTTCGGCAAGACGAATGGACTCCTCATTGACAAGCCGCTGTCGCAGCGCATCAGAAAACAAATGTGCCGCATGCAATGGCTGCAATAAATCATGACCAATTGCCGCCAAAAAGCGGGTCTTGGCCTCGTTGGCACGCTCGGCATCGCGCTTGGCGCGCTCCAGCAGCGCGGTGCGCTCGATCACACGCTGCTCCAGCGTTTCGTTGGCGGATTTCAAACCGGCTTCGACCTGACGAAAAGCCGTAACATCGGTAAAGGTCGCCACAAAACCGCCTCCGGGCATCGGATTGCCACGAATCTCCACGATGCTGCCATCGGGAAACACCCGTTCTGCAAGATGCGCTGTGCCTTTGCGCATATGCGCAAGACGACGGCGAAGGGCGGCCTCCATATCGGCTTCGGAAAGCAGGCGCAATGCCCAGCGACTGACTTCGGCAATATCCATACCCACTTTCAAAAAACCCGGAGGAAAGCCAAACATCTCCGCATAGCGGCGATTCCAGGCCACCAAACGCAATTCGGCATCCACCACGCTGATACCCTGGCTCATGTTCTCCAGCGCGGCCGCCATCAGTCGCTGGTTGAAGCGCAAATCGGCAGCAGTTTCGTCCACGATATCGACCACCGCCTCCAGATCCTGCCCGCTTTCACGCCGTGCGGCGTTCAACAATACTCGCGCAGAAGCCGCCCCCAGCACGCTGGCCAGCTCGCGCTCGATATCTTCTTCCACCCGGCGCGGCACACTGGCCTGATTCACAGTCGCGGCGAGCAATTCGTTTACCCGAGCCGGCGGCAAGAACCGCTGTGCCAGCGGGCGCAGCACCCGTACCGACAAACCGCGCTGGGCGCGCATCGGCATGGGTCTTTGCCATAACCCCAGCAGCATAATCACGGTCGTACCCACCACAAGACTGGCCGCGACTGCCCGCCCCAGACGGCTCCAGCCGGTTAATGCAAACAAGCCGTCAGGCGAAAGCCAGGCCAATCCCAGTGGCCCTTCCGTCACCCAAGTGGGCAAGTCGGTACGCCCTTCCAGCATCAATGGCAGAGGCAATGCCCATACCCAGATGGCGAAACCAGCCAGCACGCCCCAGGTCACTGCACTGGGGCGGATTTGCGCTCGCCAAACGGCAAAGCCCAACGCCGGTGCCAGAGTGGCCAGCGCCGAAAACGACAGCGCGCCGACATCGGCCAGCGCAGCATTGCCGGCAATGCTACGACTAAAACGCCATGCTAGGAGCATCAACACCACGATACCGAAGCGTCGCAGCAACAAGACTGCACCACTCAAATCGCCTTCCCCGGCACGCCCCCACTGGCGCGAAAACCACGGCAGCAACCAGTGATGACCAATCATCACGCTAAGCGTCAGGGTGCTGACCACCACCATCCCCACTGCCGCACTCAAGCCCCCGAGGAATGCCAGCATCGCCATCGGCGCATTGCCCTCTATCAGCGGCAACGCCAAGACATAAGCGTCCGAAGGCACCTGCGCGCCCAATACCGCCTCACCGATATGCGCCAGCGGCAGCACCGGCAGGGCAATCAGCACCAGATACAGCGGAAACAGCCAGCGCGCAGTATGAAGATGGCGTGCGTCACGGCATTCCACCACCCCGATATGAAACTGATGCGGCAGGGTGAACATCGCCAAGGCACCCAGCAGCACCAGCGGTATGAAGCCACTGCCCGAATCGTTCAACGAACGCAGCGGCTGCAACGACGGCGGCATCGCATCGGCAAACTTGAGCCAGGCAAATACGCCAAGCGCCAGCATCGCGCCCAGCTTGAACACCGAATCAAATGCCATCGCCAGCACCAGCCCACGATTATGCCGGGTGGCATCGGCATGTCGGGCGCCAAAGGCGATGGCAAACAGCGCCATCGCCAGCGCCACATACAGGCTGCTATCCAACCACAACGCATCACCGCTGGCGCGCCCGGCAAGCAGCTCAAACCCCGAGGACACCGCACGCAATTGCAGCGCGATATAAGGAATCAAGCCCAGCGCCGCCACCAAGGTAACGGTCGCGGCAAGCCACGGGTCTTTGCCCAGCCGCGTGGCGATGAGGTCGGCAATCGAGGTGGCATTGGCCGCCTGCGCCAGCTTGACCAGTTTCAGCAACAAGCCCGCCGCCAACAGATACAACAGCAACGTGCCGATGAATGTCGGCGGCAGCGGCCAGCCGTAACGCGCTGCCTGCGTTACTGTGCCGAAGAACGTCCACGAGGTGCAATACACCGCCAGCGACAGCGCATACACATGCTGCCAATGTCCGGCGAACACCTGCGGCCTGCGCTCGGCATACAGTGCCACGGCAAACATCAGCAGCAACCAAAACAGGCCACTGCCGATGATAAAGACACTGCTCAACATGAACGGATGCGTGTGAAAAACATCGCGAAAGGATAGCGGCTTGCAGGGTGGGGAAGATGCTCGTGCTACCACAGGGATGGATGGCTCACGCCGTAGGTTGGACATCCATGCCCAACATTGAACACATCGGCGGATGGGCGGTGGGCAGGGATGCCAAGCCTACTTGAATTGCATCCATACTGTCGCTGAAGAACACATTGCAAAATCACTGCGCATGTCCGTCGTACTTTCCATCGCTGCCAATGGGCATCACTGGCTGACGTTTAAAGATGAGTTGTCCAGCTGGGAGGCGGCATGCCAGTGGCTTTGCGAGCAGCGATTTCAAAAATCCGGCGACATCATCACTGGCCTTGATGAAGCCATCCTGCCCGCTTTTGTGCGAGAACAAGTGAGCTTGGCATCCGGCCATGACCACTGGTCCGGGCACTACCTGCTTGCACAATGCACCGATGGCGACATGATTCTTGCAGCACTTGCCCGGTATCTGGGCGCTGTTTCTGGCAAATGAAAACGCCGCCCGTTATAGGCGGCGTTGGGCTGCGGCAACACCCTCAAAAGCTGTATCGCGCAGTCAGGCTGTACTGGCGCGGCGGACCATAGAAGCCGCTCAAAATCCCGAGAGCCGGGATGTTGTAGCCGGTGGTGCGATAGTGCTTGTCGGTCAAGTTGCTGCCTTGCAGCGAGAGCAACCAAGTATCGTTTACCCGCCAAATGACACCGGCGCTCACAAGCCCATAGGCCGGTTGCTTAATCGCTTCAGACAGATCCGTGGTCGGGTAAACCTCGCTCTGGTAGCTATAGCCCACGCGCGCGGAGAGGTTGCCGCCATTGGCAAGATCGGTGCGCCATTCCACATTCACCGCACCAGAAAACTTCGGCGCATTGGTGAATACCTGACTCTTGGCGATATTGCTGCCGCCGCTGATGAACTCGTCATACTTGGCATCCAGCCAGGCCAAGTTGCCGCTGACAAGCCAGTTCTGGCTCGGCTTCCATTGGTATTCCACTTCCACACCATTGACCGTGCCCTTGCCGGCATTGGTGAAATCACCGAGAAAGGCATCATCCACGCCATCGCCATCGGCGTCATAGCCGGTGAATACCGACAATTGAATATCGTCGTAGCGGTTGTGGAAGGCCGCCAAGTTCAGGAACAGACGCTGGTTGAACAAGGCGAGCTTGCTGCCGATTTCATAACTGTCCACTTTTTCGTCGTCAAACGGCAGCAGGGTATGCGGCACGGCGCTGTTGGCGCGGATGTTGTAGCCACCGGACTTGAAGCCGCGCGAGGCAAGCGCATAAACCATCACATCCGGGGTGAATTCATAGCCCAGCGAAACCTTCGGCGAGATATTGCTGAAGCTCACGGTCTTATCGAAGTCTGCCGGGGTGGCGATGACAGCTTGGAAAGTGGCATCGGAATATGCCCGATTCAGCACCACCGCGCGCTTGTCCTCATGGGTGTAGCGCGCCCCCAGATCCAGCTTGAGCTTCTCGGCAAGGTCGATGGTCCAGTCGGTGTACAGCGACAGACTCTCGGTATAGACCGTGCCACGGGTATCGCCGAAAGAGGCATTGAGAAAGTTGTTCAGCACCTGCCCGCCGGCTTCGCCGTCAAAGGCATAGATGCCCACCACCCCTCGGGCACGGCCACCGGCATCGTAATTGACCTGAAACTCGTTGCTGATTTGCTGATCGCTGTAACGCGCCTGCACGTCAACGATGCGATTGGGCAGCATGTCGAAGTCGATATGGGTTTCGGTATCGGATTCGCGCTTGGCCAGCACATATTTCAGCGTCCAGTTTTCGCTCGGGCGCCAATTGACCGTGGCCGACATGCCCAGCATCGAGGTGTCGTTGACATTGGGCATGCCGCTGCGGATGTCATAGCGGCTGTCCAGCGGCTGCTGTCCCATGCCCAGCGCCGGGTCAATCACATAGTCCAGCGCATTCGGGGCGAGCAGCTTGCCGCCGCGCACGCCGGATTGGTCGTCCATCCAGTCGAGCGCGAACTGGATATCCAGCTCATCATTGACATAGGCACCAATCTGGGCGCGGGCAGCCAGGACTTCCTTGTCGCTGACTTGTTGCCCGGTGTAGAGGTTCTTGCCGAAGCCGTCGCGGTTGAGGCTGGCAACCGATACCCGGGCGCGTAGGGCTTCGCTGCCACCAATCGGGCCTCCGAATGCAGCCTTTGCATCCAACTGCTTATGGTCGCCCACCGTCACTTGGGCAAAGCCGTCGGCACGGGTCGGCAAGCCACGCGAAATGTATTTGATTGCGCCGCCAATGGTATTTTTCCCGTACAGCGTGCCTTGCGGGCCGCGCAGCACTTCGATGCGTTCGACATCAAATACATCCAGCAGCGCCCCCTGCGGGCGGGCGATATACACATCATCCATGTAAATCCCCACTCCCGGGTCAACACCCCACAGCGGGTCGGACTGGCCCACACCGCGGATATAGGCGGTCACCGTGCTGCTGGAGCCACGTGCGGCATACACGGTCATGTTCGGCACTTGCGTACCCAGGTCGCTGATGTCCTGCACATTGAGTTTTTCAAGCGACTCCGGGGTAAACGCGGTCACAGCCACCGGCACGTCCTGCAGGGTTTCCTCGCGCTTGCGCGCGGTCACGGTGATACGGTCAAGCTCTTGGCTCTTGGCTTCAGTAGATTGCGCAGTGCTCTGCTGTGCGTGGGCTGGCGCACTGGCAAAGGCACCGGTGGCAAGTGCAGTGGCGATGGCGATGCACAAATGGGTGTTTTTCATAAGGCCCTTCCTACGGGTTTGGTGGCCGGATAATGCGCCCAATACCCCAAGCGCGGCATCGTACCTTCGGACAATGGGAGTACCCTTGCCTGCGCGCAAAAATCTGCCGCATCACCTGCCCGGAGAGTTGCCGATGTCGTTTCTTGTCGTGCTTGGCGCGCTGTGTTTTCTGATGTTCGTGGCCTATCGCGGCTACAGCGTAATTTTGTTTGCACCACTGGCTGCAATGGGCGCGGTATTGCTGACCGATCCATCGCTAGTTGCCCCGATGTTCACCGGCCTGTTCATGGACAAGATGGTCGGTTTTCTGAAGCTGTATTTCCCGGTATTCCTGCTCGGCGCGGTATTCGGAAAACTGATTGAACTGTCGGGTTTTTCCAAAAGCATCGTCGCCGCCACCATCCGGCTGGTCGGCAAGGAACGCGCCATTCTTGCCATCGTGCTGGTCTGCGCCCTGCTTACCTATGGCGGCGTGTCGCTGTTTGTGGTGGTGTTTGCGGTGTATCCGTTTGCCGCCGAGCTGTTTCGGCAAAGCGATATTCCCAAACGCCTGATTCCCGGCACCATCGCGCTTGGTGCTTTCACCTTCACCATGTCTGCATTGCCGGGCACACCACAAATCCAGAACATCATCCCAACCGCATTCTTCGGCACCGATGCCTGGGCAGCGCCCATCCTCGGCACCTTGGGCGGCATATTTGTCTTGCTATTTGGGCTGATGTATCTGGAGTGGCGCCGCAAATCAGCCCTGAACTCCGGGCAGGGCTATGCCCATGATGGCGAGCTGCGCAATGAGCCAGATGCTTTTCACGGCGATACTTTGGCAAACCCGTGGATTGCGCTGTTGCCGCTGTTGCTGGTCGGCATCAGCAACAAACTGCTCAGCAGCTGGATTCCGCATTTTTATGGTGCCCAACACACATTCATCCCGACCGTCGTCGGCACGCCTGCGCCAGTAGTTCAAGAAGTGGGCAAAATCTCCGCCATCTGGGCGGTGATGGGCGCCCTCCTGATCGGCTGCATCAGCGTCACGATACTGGCTTGGCCACAGGTGCGCACGCGCTTTACCGAAGGCAGCAAATCGGCCATTTCCGGCGCATTGCTGGCCGGCATGAATACCGCCAGTGAATACGGCTTTGGCGCAGTAATTGCCGCCCTGCCCGGCTTTTTGGTGGTTGCCAACGCACTCAACGGCATCCCCAATCCGCTGGTGAACGAGGCGGTTACAGTCAACGTCCTGGCCGGGATTACCGGCTCGGCCTCCGGCGGCATGGGGATTGCACTGGCGGCCATGGCCGACAGCTTCATTGCAAGCGCCAATGCCGCGCATATCCCGATGGAAGTGCTGCACCGGGTGGCATCAATTGCTTCGGCTGGCATGGATACCCTGCCCCACAACGGCGCCGTCATCACCCTGCTTGCCGTTACCGGACTCAGTCACCGGCAAAGCTACAAGGACATCTTCGCTATTACCCTGATCAGCACCACCTCGGTATTTGTGGTGATTGGCCTGTACTACCTCACCGGCTGGGTGTGAGCTGAAGCGGGCTTGAGGACTGAAAGCGAAGTCCCGCCAAGCCTGCGCTTACAAATACGGCAGCTCCAGCCCTTCGCCAAAACTTTCGTCCAGTATCTGATTGATGCGGGCGGCGAACTCCCTTGCCGGCATGTCCACTGTGGGCGAGCCATCAGCAAGCGGAAATATCGCCACACCAAAGTCATTGTCCATCAGATAGGGAATGCCCTCTTCGAGGAAAGGCGCCAGCTCCAGCTCGTAAACACTCAAATCCGTATCGCCTTCCGCCTCCAGCGCAAGCTGGGCAAACTCCATTTCCGGCCAGACAGCAAGCGCCACATATCCCTCATCATCCGCCCACAGCGCCCAGTCGCCTTCATCATCGGCCAGCACATACAGCGTCTGGGCCTCGGCAATGCGCTTCATGGTGTATTCGCAGCGCTTGGGATTGGGCAGCGCAAGAATGGATTGCATGGCAGGCTCGGGCAGGCTCATGGTGATGGCGGGGCTCTTTTAAGGGTTCGCGTTACACAGCAAAATCGAAAGTTACACCATTTTTGCCACCCCAAACACGGGCGGCAAACACGGCTTTTTACCCTTCATTCGCGGCTTTAACGAAAATATAACGCGCCACTACGCGCCTTAAGGCAAAGAAAAAGCCCTGAAAAATCAGGGCTTTATCGTGCTTTTCGATGGAGGCCGGAGTCGGAATCGAACCGGCGTACACGGATTTGCAATCCGCTGCATAACCACTCTGCCATCCAGCCATCGAAACTGCTGTGTCAGTCATGATACACCGACTGACGATACGAAAAACCCCGGATAACCGGGGCCTTCATTGGATGGAGCGGGAAACGAGGCTCGAACTCGCGACCTCAACCTTGGCAAGGTTGCGCTCTACCAACTGAGCTATTCCCGCGTCGCTAGGCCGTGCATTCTACCGGCTTATTCGAGGCTGTCAACACTTTCTTGAAACTTTGTGTGCTACCGATAAAAACCGATTTCAGCGAGCTCGGATGCAAAGAAAAACCCGATGTTGGGCATCGGGTTTTTGTATTTGGAGCGGGAAACGAGGCTCGAACTCGCGACCTCAACCTTGGCAAGGTTGCGCTCTACCAACTGAGCTATTCCCGCGGAGGCGAAGCGCGCATTCTACCTGGTTTTCCGAAAATGCCAATACCCCCGATGAAATTTTCTTGCAGATCACATCGAGGACTGTTTGCTCTCTTCTGCCCGCAGCACCGGCCAGGCCGCACGCAGATAGGCAAATCCCGACCAGAGCGTAAGCAGAGCCGCGCCCGCCAGCAGCCAGTCGCCAATCAGAAATACCTCGCGTCCCATCCACAGCCAGTCGGGCGATACCTTGGAGGGCGAATACAGCAGACAGGAAATCGCCACCATCTGCACCACGGTCTTGATTTTACCGACCATTTGCACCTTGACCGTGGCACGCTGCCCCAACTCGGCCATCCATTCCCGCAGTGCGGATACGGCGATTTCGCGCCCAACGATCACCGCCGCCCAGAATGCCATCCACGGGGTGGGATGCGCCTGCACAATCAAGAACAAGGCAGTGGAAACCATCAGCTTATCGGCCACTGGATCAAGAAACGCGCCGAAAGCCGAGTGCTGGTGATAGCGTCGCGCCACCCAGCCATCCAGCCAATCGGTGAGCGCCGCCAGCACGAAAATCAGCATCGAGGCGACGCTGGTCCATTTCCAGGGCAGATAGAACACGGCAATCAGCACCGGAATCATCACGATGCGTGCCAAGGTGAGCCAGGTGGGAATCGTCAGCTTTGCTTTCATTGCGCGCTATTGTCCCCCAAACCATGCAACGCGGTGTAGATACGTTCGGCCAGTGCACGGCTGATACCGTCCACGCGACCGATTTCGTCCATCCCAGCGGCTTTAAGGCCGGCAAGTCCCCCGAAATGTTTCAGCAAGGCGGCACGACGACGCGGACCGATACCGGGAATTTCTTCCACCCGGCTGGTACTGCGCGCCTTTTGCCTACGCCCGCGATGGCCGGTAATGGCAAAGCGATGCGCCTCATCACGCACTTGTTGAATCAGTTGCAGGCCGGGCGAATGTGCGCCGGGTCGGAGCTCACGGCCATCGGGCAAAATCAGGGTTTCCGCCCCGGCCTTGCGCTCCACGCCCTTGGCCACGCCGACCATCTGCACTTGGGTCACGCCCAGCTCGGCCAGCACCTCATGCGCCTGCCGCAACTGGCCTACGCCGCCGTCAATCAACAGCACATCCGGCAATACCCCGCCCGATTCCAGTGCCCGGCGAAAGCGGCGCTCCAGCGCCTGATGCATCGCGGCATAGTCATCGCCGGGCTGGATGCCGCTGATGTTGTAGCGACGGTACTGGCTGCGCACGGCGCCTTCCCCATCAAACACCACGCAAGCAGCCACTGTCGCCTCACCCTGGGTATGGCTGATATCGAAGCATTCAATCCGGGTCGGCGGATTTTCCATGCCCAGCATCTTTTGCAAATCGGCAAGCCGCGCACTTTGCGCCATCTGGCTGGAAAGCTCACCGGCCAAGGCGATGTCGGCATTGCGCTTGACCAAATCCAGATACCCGGCACGCTCGCCGCGTACCGCATGTTTGATTTGCACCTTGCGCCCGGCGGCCGCGCCCAGCGCATCTTCGAGCAACGGAATATCGGCGATTTCCCGATCCAGCACGATTTCACGCGGCGCGGGTTGCTCGGCGTAATACTGCGAAACAAACGCCGCCAGCACTTCTTCGGCACTGTCGGCACCATTGAGCTTGGGGAAATAATTGCGCGTGCCAAGATTCCTGCCATCACGAAACATCAGCAACACCACGCAGGCGCGACCGCCCGCCATCGCGCAGCCCAGCACATCCAGCTCGGCGGCATTGCCATCGACAAACTGCCGCGCCTGCACGGTACGGATGGCCAGAAGCAAATCGCGCAACCGGGCGGCTTTTTCAAAGGCGAGCTCGGCACTGGCCGCTTCCATCCGGGCGGTGAGCTCATCGGTCAGCTCATCGCTGCGGCCATCCAGAAACAGGCTAGCCTGACGCACCGATTCGGCATAGTCGCTCTGGCTGATGCGCTCCACACAGGGGGCAGTGCAACGGCCAATCTGATGCTGCAAACAGGGACGGCTGCGGTTTTTGAATACGCTGTCCTCGCAGTTGCGCAACTGGAACAACTTTTGCATCAGGTTCAATGTTTCGCGCACCGCGCCGACACTGGGGTACGGGCCAAAATAGCGCCCCGGCTGGCTGCGCGCGCCACGCTGCCAAGCCATGCGCGGCCAGGTTTCGCGGGTAATCAGCACATACGGATAACTTTTGTCATCACGCAGCAGCACGTTGTAGCGCGGCTTGTGCGCCTTGATCAGCTGATTTTCCAGCAGCAGGGCTTCGGCCGGGGTGCGGGTCACCGTGATTTCCATGCGCGCGATTTGCGCCACCATGCTGGCAGTACGCGCTGACAGTGCCTTGTTGAAATAGCTCGCCACGCGCTTTTTCAGCGAGGCCGCCTTGCCTACATACAACAGGCTGTCATCGGCGGCATACATGCGATACACCCCAGGCGCCGCAGTCAGCGCACGGGCATAGGCTTTGCCATCGAAGGGAGCAGGCGTATCGGACACGGCGGGATTATCGCTTGAATTTCAGGTCGTCAGCGATCCTCAAAGAGCCGGGAAAATGCCACTGCAAGCTCGCTCAAGTCCGCTTCTTCCAGCTCAAAACTGCCTTGGTGCTGGTGCGGCATGCAGTCTTTTATCGCGCCCAGAGCAAAGCGCAACAACACCCGCCGGCCTTCCTCCTGAAATGCAAGCCATGTGCCTTCCGTGCCCTCCAAATGCGGCTGCAATTGGCGATTCAGGACAAAAGCATCCAATTGCTCGACAAATTTCTCCAATGCAACAAAGTGCACATCCCGAAGCTTGGAGTACATCTGCATCCAGTCGCATTGAATATCAGCCAGCATCCAAAAACTGCTGTAACCGTCCACTGCCTCATTCTTGCCAATCTCAAGGCGACTGCGGCTTCCTTTGGCTTGGATTTGCACAACCGTGGACATTGATGCAATCAAAGCCCGCGTTTGATGCGGGCAAGAATCGCCCGGCCACCTTCGGCCACTTGCTGCCAGGTGTGTTCAAAATCCGCCTCGCTACCGTAATACGGGTCGAGCACATCCTGCGCGCCCAGACCCGCCCATTGCAGATACAGCGCTGTTTCCGCCCCGCCCTGGCCACGTCCGCACTCGCGTCCATCGCGCAGGGTAGCCGCATCGGCAAACAACATCAGGTCGAAACGCTCAAAATCCTGCGGCTGCAACTGCTTGGCGCGCTGGTCGCTGATATCCACGCCATGCCGCGCCGCCACCTTGATGGCGCGCGCATCCGGCGCCTGGCCGACATGCCAGCGACCGATGCCTGCCGAATCCACTTCCAGCCCGGCCAGCATCGGATCTCGCGCCACTTCAGCGCGCAGCCAGCCTTCCATCATCGGCGAGCGACAGATATTGCCAAGGCAGACCATCAGGATTTTCATTGCAGCAAATACCAAACAAAATTCCCGTCAATTATAGCCAGCCTCAATTTGTGAAAGGGCATTCCTGATCAAACCGCATGCCCTTTCCCCCTCAAATTGGGTCTGAAACACCACTTTCACCTCATGGCCTATGGCTTCGAACAGCTGTTGCGCGTGCCTGATTTTTTTATTTTCTTCTAGGCGTAGTGCTTTCTCGTCAACCACATTCTTAGTTTCCAGCACGAAGTTCAGCAAATCGCCTTTGGCGGTTTTCACAACATAGGCAAAATCGGGGGAATAGGTTGCACCGCCCGCTACGGGGATTTTTATGGAATTTTTCGGTATTTTGGTAAACACCACCACCTCCTGAACCTCGTCGCGCATCATGTTGTCCCGCTCCAGATCGCTGTCGAAAAACACGCTTTCAAACAGGTATTCCGGCAACGCACCGCCCTCGTCATACTGCGTCCCCAAGTCTGCCGCATTCACCTCGGCCAGCGGCCTGCCTTGCGAATCGGTGAACTTGGTCGGATGCACGCCGCCGCCCACATATTCATAGCCCACCTGAAAATCGGTAAATGAATTGAGCAGCAAAAAACGGTTGAAGCCGTGTTTGATGGCGTGAATGGTTTGCGGGTTCAAAAAACGCTCGATTTTGAAACTGTGCCGCGCCCGATAAAACACTTCGTGCAGGGTCTGCATCTTAATCAGCGTCGTTTGCGACAGCTTCAGCAAAAATTCCCGATAGCGCATGGTGCATATCGGCTCGAAATACATCTCCTCCGCACTTTCCTGCCGCACGGCGGTCAACAGCCTGTTTTCCACGCGGATTTCGCTGCGTGCGGTGCGTATGCCCGTCTCCGAAAACTTATTTTTGTTTTCAATAAGATAAGCATAGAACAAAGTGGCAAATTCTTTTTCGCTTTCAATTTTGTACTGCAAAATGGCTTTGCGGTTGATGGCTTCCCACAAGGCTCTCAATTCATCGTACTTGCCGGTGCGCATCCGCACTTTCTTCAATGCTTTGCCGGAATGTTCGATTTTTCCGTCTTTCAGACGGCCTGAACGCTGGAATGCCTCGGCAAAGCGCTTTCGGGTTTCTGCAAAACCGTTGCCGATAAAGCTGTCGTTCTCGTCCACCCAGCCTGCTTCATACAATGCGTTGCTGATGCTGCGTTTGGTTTCATCGGGATAGGCAGCGCGGATTTTGGCAATCAGCTCGTCGTTCAGGCTGCTGTAAACCGCTTCCTGCGCCACGCTGCGGTTCACTTCGCCCGTCAGTTTTTCAACAAAATCACCTTCGCTGCCATCTACAAAATAGTTCAGGAAAAAGGTCCGGTCTTTCACACGCGCCATGTACTCATTCACCGGCAGGCGCAGGCCGCGCCCCACTTCTTGCAGCTTGCTGGTTTCGCTGCCGCTGGAGCGCAGCTTGCAAATCTGGAATACGTTGGGGTTGTCCCAACCTTCGCGCAGCGTCCATTTGGAAAAAATAAAGCGGCGCGGGTTGCTTGGCGAGAGCAGCCGCTCTTTGTCGTGCAGGATTTCATGTACCTGCTTCTCGATTTTCTCGTCCTTGTCACTGTTGTCCTGCGCGAAATAGCCGCCGTGCGTGGCTTCAATATCTGCCAGCGTTGTTTGCAGCCATTTGCGGTAAAAAGCGTCGCTTTCCGTTTTCAGACGGCCTTCTGCCTCTGCCTTCACATAGCTTTCAAAACGGCTTTTCAGGCTGCCGGAAAGGCGGCTTTCCTCGCGGTAGCCGGCAATATCGTCGATAAAAAACAGCGTCAAAGGCTTGATCCGCCCGCCCTCGCGCGTCAACAGTTCGCGCTCCACATCAAAATGCTTCCGCACGGCCTGGCGCATCATTTTGTCGGTTACCGTATCGGCATACGAATATGGGTTCAACACGCCGCCTTTTTTCAGCTCCAAACCGTTGCTGAGCTGCACGGTGGTTTTATTCATCGCCGCCACATGCAAATCGGCAATGGCAGAATGCACTTTCGACAAAGCATCGCCCACGCCCAAACGGAAATGCTTTTTGCCGCCGCCTTTCTGCTGCAATTCAAACGCGGCTTCCCTGCCGTCCAAATCTGCGAGCTGTATGCGCGCGCCGTTGTCGCCTTCGATTTCTTCCACAAACACACGGATGCCTTTGACCAAATCGTCATTGAAAGCGTCTACCGCCGTCAAACGGTACAGCAGGTTGAAATATTGTCCGTTGAATGTGGCTCCGTAGCGCACGATGAATTGCGGCTTGAGCTTCAGCAGATTTTCCCAAGTTTTCTTTTCGGTCGGGAATTTATGCGGCTCGTCCACAATCACAAAAGGGCGGGTAGCCGCCAGCGCTTCAAACGGAATATGAAACCGGTCTTTGATCAGCGTGCTGCCGTCGTTGCCTTTGTCCGTGCCGCTCATCATCGGCGAGTTGAGCATACCGGCATTGATCAGCAGCACATGGATTTTGCTGCGGTCGTCGGCCTGCACAAAGCGCACGATTTCAGACGGCATCGCTGCCTTTTTGGCCTTGGTCTTTTGGCTTTCCACCACATGCAAAACCAACTCCGTTTCGCCGTAAGCGCCTTCAAAGTCCAAACGGAAATGCCGCACCAACGCCGGGCTTTGCAGAAAGTTTTGCGTACCCGCCTTAATCGACAAAGTCGGCACCACCACAACGAATTTGAACACGCCGTAATGGTGGTGCAAATCCAGCATGGTTTTGGCGTAGGTATAGGTTTTGCCCGTACCCGTTTCCATGGCGATGTCCAGCACGCGCTCTTGGGCAAAGGTTTCGCCTTCTATGCCGTTGGCGCGCTGTATGTTGGTAATATTGTTTTGCAGCGTTTTGCCGGAAAACGAAAACTGCGGATTTTCATCGTCTGCCGCCGACTCAAGCCGCGCACGGTCGAACACCGACAGCACCGCCTCCACCGCCCGCTCCTGATGCGGTAGCCCTTTTTCATAGTGGAACCCGGCCATTTCAATACCTCGCCAATACCGAAATATTCAGGGATTTTTTATTGGCATAGCTTTCCACCGCCTGCGCCAGTTCGCGCTGCATGGCGCTGTCCATATTGGCGCCGTACAGCACAATGCGCTCGGGCGTAAAGGCTTCGTCATTATCCAAACACTCAATCAAAGCCTTAACCGAACCCGAATGAAAGCCCGTGTGCAGCAGATACAGGTGCTTGCCGCACAAAGTGGCGGGAAAGCCTGCCAAATCGATCGCCTGTACGTTTTCAGACGGCCTCTGCCCGTCATACACGCGCCAAGTAGTGAGCAGGGTATGCAAATCGCCCTCACTCAATGCCGCATCCTGCAATAGCGGCAAATCTGCTTGGGACGGATCAAAGTCGGCATCGGCAGCCGCACGGAAATCCGGCACGGTTTCAAAGATTTTAAAGCCCAAGTCGCCGTTGAAATCAGGGAAATCTTGGCGGATTTTGACCGCACTTCTAATCAATCGTTCTGCGGTAACTTCTGAAATGAAATGTGGACGACCAACCTCGTCAAGAATATCAACCAAATTTTGAAGTGATTTTTTAGCTTCTCCCGGTGTTTTTTTTAAAGCCTCATCAAGGCTTTCAGGCAATTGAACCAAAATAAACTTACGATTACTTTTCTCTTCTGCATTAAATTGCATTACAGAATGTGCTGTTGTTCCACTTCCTGCAAAAAAATCTAAAATTAAGTCATCTTCATTCGTAGACATTTGAACAAGCTGCTTAATCAATCGCATAGGTTTTTTTCCGTTAGGATAAGGAACCCCCCCTTCTTTAGTTAAATTTTTAGTTTCTGCCACAAAGTCCAAGTATGTACCCAACATTTCTTTTTTATATAAATTTCCATCTATCTCTTCGGAAACATCTTTTAGCCAAGTAAATAATCTAAATGCCTCTCCTTTATAAAATTGCTCATAAATAATTCCTTTATTTCTACCTGTTTTAGGAACATATTTAATAGAAAATAAATCTCCAGAAATATTCAATTCCGCTATTTTATTCATAACCCTTGGTCTAATTGAGCTTTGCGGCATAGCGGTTTGAAATATTTTCTTTGAATATTTTCTATAAACTTCTATTTCAGAAATATTTTCTAATTTTGATGTTTCCGAAACTGATTTAATACAATAGTTGGTTCGCTGAAAGATTTTTATCTCATTACCATCACCATCTACTGTTGAACCAATATAAGCCTCATCTCCTGCATCAATAAGGACACTAGTATATTTCCAACTCTTCCCCTCTTGCCTGTATGTTTCTATAAGCTCGCCAATTTCAATGTAACTATAAACATTTTTAAAGCCTGAAAATTGCTCATAAGATTTTGTATAGATCAAAAGCGTTTCAACATTTTTCTTTAATCTTTTATCCTCCCCTCCGCCAGATGCTCCAGCAATATTTTTCATATTAACAGATACAGCATTAACAAAATTCTCCTCCCCAAACACTTCATCACAAAGTAATTTCAATTGCGCCTGTTCGTTGTCGTCTATCGAGATAAAAATCACGCCATCATCGCGCAACAGTTGCCGTGCGATATACAGGCGCGGATACATAAAGGTCAACCACGCGCTGTGGGAATTGGATTTTTTGGCGGTAAAGTCGAGCACGCGCCGTGCCTCGTCCAAATCCATGCCGCCCAGTTCCGCCAACTGTTCGGGCGTAAATTTGCGGTCGTCCTGATACACAAAACCGTCTGAGCCGGTGTTGTAGGGCGGGTCGATGTAAATCATCTTGACCGCTTCTTTATAGGCATTTTTCAGATGCTTGAGCACCTCCAGATTGTCACCTTTGATCAGCAGGTGGCCGCTGTTTTCGTTTTCAGGCTGCCGGTTGTGCGCCGTATCTTCGGCCAGCAGGGTTTTTGGCGGCACATCGCGCAACACCTTGGCATACGATTTTCCCAACCAGTTCAGAGAATAAAACTCTTTAGCCGTGCGCACGCCGCCGGCATTCAGACTTTCTGCCAGCTTTTCGGGCAGAAAGACGCCGTTTTTATCGAAGCATTCGGGGAAATGGGTTTTGAGTGCCGCCAAGCCTTCGTTTTCAGACGGCGCGGCAGGGGAAAAGAGGGTTTCTTGAGCAATACCGCCGTTCATGCCGACGCTCCTTTCAACGAAGAAGCACGCCAAACAGTCAGTATTTTTTGAATATTACGGGCAAGGTTTAGGCAGGCAGGCAGGCAGGCAGGCAGGCAGGCAGGCAGGCAGGCAGGCAGGCAGGCAGGCAGGCAGGCAGGCAGGCAGGCAGGCAGGCAGGCAGGCAGGCAGGCAGGCAGGCAGGCAGCGATTTTATTTTCATATCATTGATTTCCTAGTTTCTTGAAATTTTTCCATCCCCCAATTCATAAAGCAGCAAGCCAATGCGCTTGGGCGCGTTCGAGGTCTTCAGGGGTGTCCACCCCCGGAGGGAAGGCTTCCGGGGTGATGCCGACCCGGATGCGGTAGCCCGCTTCCAGTACGCGCAATTGTTCCAGCGATTCAATCTGCTCCAGCCGCCCCGGCGGCATGGCGGCAAAGCGGCGCAAAAAACCGGCACGATAGGCATAGATGCCGATATGCCGCAGCCAGTGCGTGCCTTGCGGCAATGCGTCCCCAGCGGCGAAGGCGTCGCGATGCCAAGGGATCGGCGCGCGGCTGAAATACAGGGCAGTGCCATCCGCGGCGCATACCACTTTGACCGCATTCGGGTCGAACACTTGGCTGCGCGTGTCGATCGGCGTGGCAAGTGTCGCCATCTGCGCATCCCCATCGGCCAGCAAGGCGGCCACGGCACGAATCCCGGCGGCAGGCGCAAACGGCTCGTCGCCTTGCAAATTCACCACCAGAGTGTCATCGCGCCAGCCGGCGATATCGGCGCATTCGGCCAGCCGGTCGGTGCCGGAGGCATGCGTTTGTGCCGTCATCGCCACGCGCACGCCAGGCAATTGCACCGCCTCGGCAATCTGTGCATCGTCTGCCGCGACCCAAACTTCGCGTGCACCGGCCGCCAGCGCCCGGCGCGCCACATGCACAATCAGCGGCGCATCGCCAATGGGTCGCAATGGCTTGCCAGGCAGACGCGAGGCGGAAAATCGTGCGGGGATGGCTACGACAAAATCATTCATCGGCAGGCTTCCGAAGTTCGGCAAGTTTTTCTTCCAGCGCCAGCCAAAAGGCTTCCGGCAGGCGCGCATCAATCGCCACGCACCAGCTGTCCTCCGGGGCGAAGCGGGCGCATTTCACGGCATCTTTTTCGGTCATGAAAATCGGCAGGGGGCTGTCGAAATCCAAGTCTTCCGCGGTATAGGCATAGTGGTCAGGAAAGGCATGCGGCAGCACGCCCAGCCCCTGTGCGCGCAGCAGTTCGAAAAAGCGCTCGGGCTTGCCGATGCCGGCCACGGCGTGAATGCGCTGTCCGGCAAAATCGGCAAACGCGCGGGCGCGAGCCCCATGCAGCGGAAAGGGATGACCGAACACTTGCCGCAGCGGCCATTCGCCCAATTCCGGCTCTGGCAATTGGGCGGTAATGCCATGATTGACCACGCGAAAATCCACCGTGCCTGGCAGCTCACGCAATGGGCCGGCGGGCAATAGACGGCCATTGCCGTAGCGATGGCGGGCATCGACCACTTCGATGCGGATATCCGGCAACAAGGCCAGATGCTGCAAGCCATCATCACATACCACGACATCGCAACCGGCCTCGGCCAACGCAGCCACGGCCGCCACGCGGTTTTTGTCCACCCGCACCCGGACTCCCGTGCGGCGGGCAATCAGCACGGCTTCATCACCGTGGGTTTGCGCCTCGCTGCCGGCCTCCACCCAACGCGCCGTCCCGGCATCGCTGCGGCCATGCCCGCGACTGGCCACGCCCGGCGTCCAACCGGCTTGTTTCAGGCGGTTGACCAAGGCAATCACCAGCGGGGTTTTACCGCTGCCGCCTGCGGTGAAATTGCCGACCACGATGACCGGCACTGCCGCTTTGTGGCGCTTCAAAAAACCCGTCTGGTACAGCTTACGGCGCAGCCTGACCAAGCCGCCATACAAGGCGGCTAACGGGCGGGTGTATCCCGGCGGCTCGCTCTGGTCATACCACCAGCGCGGGGTGTGATGCAGTTTCCGGCTCATGCGCTCTCACGAAATTGCAGTCGATGCAGATGCGCATACAGGCCATCGCGGGCGATCAACTCGGCATGGCTGCCCTGCTCCACCAGCCGCCCCTCATCCAGCACCAACACTTGGTCGGCGTGCTCGATGGTGCTGAGGCGATGGGCAATCACCAAAGTGGTGCGGTCGGGCATCAGGTGGTTGAGTGCATCCTGCACCAGTCGTTCTGACTCGTTGTCGAGCGCCGCAGTCGCCTCATCCAGCACCAGAATCGGCGCGTCTTTCAGCATTGCGCGAGCGATTGCAAGGCGCTGGCGCTGGCCGCCAGAAAGTTTGCCGCCACGCTCACCCACCGGGCTTGCGCTGCCTTCGGGCAGGCGCTCGACAAACTCGGCGGCATTGGCGGCAGCAATCGCCCGTGCGATGGCCTCGGGACTGCTGTCCTGCAATTCGCCATAGGCGACATTCTCGGCCACACTGCCGTCAAACAGCATCACCTGCTGGCTGACCATGGCGATTTGGCGGCGCAAATCGGCCAAGCGATAGGCCTCAATCGGCTCGCCATCGAGCAGAATCTCACCGCTGCTGGGCGCATAAAAACGCGGCAGGAGTTTCACCAAGGTGGATTTGCCGCTGCCGGAGCGACCAACAATCGCGGTTACCGTACCGGGGCGCGCCACGAAGCTGACATCCTCCAGCGCCGGACGCGCCTGCCCGTCATAGCGGGCACTGACATGGCGAAACTCCAGCAGCCCGCGTGCCCGCGCCAAAGCGCGCTGGCCGTGGTCTGGCTCATCATCGGCATCGAGCACACTGAAAATACGCTCGGCAGAGGTGGTGCCGCGATTTAGCATGCTTTGCACATTGGTAAGTTGCTTGAGCGCGGGCACCAGGCTAATCATCGCCGTCATCACCGCCATGAAGCCGCCGGCACTCAACTGCCCCAGCGCCGCTTCACGCCCGGCCACCACCAGCATCACTGCCAACCCCAAGGCGCCGATGGACTGCACCAGCATCGACAAGGTGCCACGGGTAACCTCCACCTTCATCTGCAAGCCGACATTGCGTGCAGTCTGCTTGCCATAACGCTTCATTTCGCTCTGTTGCGCGCCATAGCTTTTCACTTCCTGCTGGGCGTGCAGCGCTTGGTCTGCGGTTTGCAACATGCTGGCAGCGGACTGCTGGATTTCATGATTCAAACGCCGGTAGCGCCGCCCCACCTTGCCCATCATCCAGGCCATCAGCGGCGCCAGTACCAGCAGCACCAGCGATACTTTCCAGCTGTTCCAGAACATCACCGCCAACAGGGCAACCACCTGCAACACACTGCTGACGGTGACTTTCAGCGCATCCACCGCTGCCTGCGCCACCTGGTCGCTGTCCGCACCCAGCCGGGTCAGCATGGATGGTACGGTTTCATTATCGAAACGCTGCCCCGGCATGCGCAGGTATTTGCCCATCAGTTGCATGCGCAAATCGCGTGCCACATTGCGGCCACTGCGGGCGATAGCGTAGTCACTCACCAACCCAAACAGGCCACGTCCGAACAGCAGCGCCACCATGCCCAACGGCAACCACCACGAAAACTGCTTGGCGACAAAAATGTCATCCACGATGTACTTCAGCACTTCCAGCACGGCAGCGCTGGCTGCGGCTTCCAGCGCCAATGCCAATGCGGCCAGCAACAAAAAAGCGCGATAAGGCCGGGCATAACCCTGCAAACGTCGCCAGGTTTTACCGGGCACTGCGGCAGTTTCGGTCATTTCTTGCCTGCCACCTGCGGCGCAGTAGCAATCATGATTTGTTTGAAGCCAAGCTGCCCCAATGCCTCATAGGCGGTCACCACCGCCTGATGCGGCGTGCGGGCATCGGCGCGCAGCAGTACCGGGCGTTCGCGGTCATCGCCCGCCACTTCGCTGATGCTGCGCTTGAGACTTTCCACATCGGTGCGCAGCACTTCACGCTCGGCCACGAAATAGCGGCCATCGGCATTGACCAGCACTGATAACGGCTGTACCTGGGTGGGCGCCGGGCTGCCATCGGCGCGCGGCAGTTGCAGGCGCAATACGGCGCGGCTATCGAAGGTGGTGGTGACTACGAAGAAAATAATCAGCACCAGAATCACGTCAATCAACGGCACCAGATTCAGTTCCGGCTCGTCCTCGGCACTGCGGTCACGGATACGCATGGCTCAGGACTTCCTGCGGCTGCCCAGCACGTCCAGCAATTGCGCGGCCTCGTGCTCCATTTCGACGATATAGCCGTTGATGCGTCCCTTGAAATAGCGGTGAAACATCAGTGCCGGAATCGCCACAATCATGCCGGTGGCTGCACACACCAGCGCCTTGCCGATGCCGCCTGCCAGTTGGTTGACATCGCCAACACCGTGGTCGCCAATCACCAGAAACATCTGAATCATGCCGACCACGGTGCCGAACAGTCCCAGCAGCGGCCCGGCAGATGCGATGCTGCCCAGGGTGTTCAGATATTTTTCCATGCGGTGCACGATGCGCCGGCCAGTATCTTCCACGCGCTCGCGGATGATTTCGCGGGGCAGGTTGCGGGCATCCAGCGCCGCAGCCAGCAGCTCACCCAGTGGCGATGTGGTGCGCAGCGATTCGATATGCTGCTGCTCCATATTGCCCCTTTTCGCCCAGTTGCGTACTTCTTCGCCCAGCCCCTGCGGCAAGACTTCACTGCGGCGCAATGTCCAGAAACGCTCGGCAATGATGGCAACCGCCACCAGGGTCAACAACACCAGGGGAATCATCGGCCAGCCGCCAGCTTTTACCAGTTCAATCATGGGCTTGTCAGAATAGGGGTCAAGTCAGGCATAAGCATAACTGATACGGCGCGGGCACTTGGGCGATAATCGCAAGCCCTGTTTTTTTGGCAATGCCCGTGAGCCTTTCCGATTTTCCTGCCACCACGTCGATTCATCGCGCCGGGGTGGACATGTCCGGACTGATGTCCGTCCTCAGCAAGCACTTGTATTCAACGCCGATGGTGGCGCTGCGCGAGCTGGTGCAGAACGCCCATGACTCCATCCTGCGCCGCAGGCTGGAAGAGCCCGGCTGGACGGCGCCGGCGCGCATCGACATCCTGCCCGACAGCGCCAACAACCGCTTGCGCATCATCGACACCGGCGCCGGGCTGACCGAGCAGGAAATCCATCAATATCTCGCCACCGTCGGCGTGGGCTATACCCGTCGCCTGCGCGAAGGCGGCCATGAAGAAAGCGGGCTGATTGGCATGTTTGGCCTGGGCTTTTTGTCTGCTTTCGTGCTCGCCAAGCGCGTCACCGTGCGCACTACCTCCTGGCAAAGCCCGGACAGCGGCTGTCGTTATGTCTCCAGCAATGCCGAGCAATACACCGTGGCGGCAATGCCCGCGCGCGCCGTCGGCACCGAAATCACGCTGGAGCTGAAAGACGAATACCAGGCGCTGACCCAAACCGCGCATCTGCATGAAGTTCTCGGCCATTACTGCGCGCTGCTTGCCGAGCCTATCCATATTGCCGGGGAGCCAGAGGCCATCAATCCCGAACCACCGCCGTGGCGCAGGCCGGCCGATGCCCCGGCGCTGTTGCCGTTGCAGCAGCGCAAGCAGGAGCACGCCTTTGCCGCACGCTTCGAGCACAGCTTCGAGCCGGTTTGCACCATGCCGGTAAAGCCCGATGCACATAGCGATGCCATCGGCATTTTGTGGGTGCAAGATGGCGCCACCTATGGCACCAGCGACAACCGCAACCTGTCGGTATTCCTGCGCGGCATGTTGCTGGACGATGATGCCCGCGAGCTGCTGCCGCACTGGGCCGGGTTTGTCGGTGGCGTGATTGAATCGCAGCGCATGACCCCCACCGCCAGCCGCGAAGACTTGCAGCGTGACGAGCATTACGAAGCCACCCGCCATGCACTGACCGAAGCCTTGATTGATGGCCTGGCCGAAGTCGCCCGCAACCAGCCCGAAGCCTGGCGCCGGGTACTGTGGCGGCATAACGAGGCATTGCTGGGGGCAGCCCTGTGTGATGAGCGCCTGTTCCAACTGCTCAAGGACAGCCTGCGCATCCCCACCTCGCACGGCGACCTGCCTGCCAACGAGCTGCTGGCACGCGGCGCGGTGCATGTGATGCTGGACAACAAGGCCGGGTTTGAAGGCATGTTGTTCAACACCTTGGGCATTCCGGTGGCGCATGGCAACCGCTACGCAGTCGTCCCGTTCCTGCGCCGCTGGGCCGAAGCGCGCGGCGTGCGTCTGGCGGAATTGGGCACCGATGCCGGCAACCGGCAATTGTTCCGCCCCGCGCCCTTGCCTTCGGAAAAACAGGACTGGCTAAGCCAGCAGCTATGCGATGGCGAAGAACTCATCGCCGCACATTTTGCCCCGCAGGAGCTGCCATTGGTGGTGGTACCCGACCGCGACAGCGCGCTCAAAAAGCGGCTGGAAGAAGACAATCACGACAAACAAGTCTCGCTGGCGGCACTGCGTCTTGCGCGGCAATTCACCGCCAAAATCGCCGACCGCCAGCCCGCGCGGCTTTATCTGAACCTGGATAACCCGGCGGTGCAGTCCCTGCTTGCCAGCATCGACAGCAATCCGGCCAATGCCGGCAATGCGGCGGCCTTGCTGCGCGCCTTCAAGACCATTCTTGCCAGCAACACCCCCGGCAACGCCAATGCGGCGCAATCACGCGAAAAGCTCAGCGCCGCCCTGCACCAGCTGGCCGACAGCATCCAGCAACTCACCCGCCACAATCCCCAGGAGCAATCCCAGGCATGAATATCTGGCATTGGATGGAAAAGCTGCAGCAAGACCTCGCCCATGCAGGTCAGGCGCACAGCGCCCAGCTGATTGATGATTTCAGCAGCGAAGTCTGCGACCTGCAGGTCGAGCGCGCCGAAGCCCTGCTGCCGGAAGCCAAAGCCCTGGCACGCACGCTGGAAAACCCCTGGCTGGAAGTCTTCATCGGCCATTGGGAAATGCGCAACCGCCTCGGCAACAAGAACGAAGGCGAAAGCGCACTGGCCGATGCCGTGTCCCTGTTCGAGCTGGCACACCGCGACGATACCCACGAGTGCCCGCAGTCGGTATGCATCACCCAGGACCTGTGCGCCTGCTATGCCAATATCGACGGCCCCGGCTGGGCCGAAGCGCGCATCGAGGTCTGCGACGAAACCCTGGCGCGCATCAATCCCAAATGGGGCTGCTTCCAATGCATCTCCATTGAAAAAAGCGAGGCCATGCTGGACTTGGGCAACCCCCAGGCCGCCTACGATTATCTTGAGCAGCAAATCCACGCCGTTGAAGCCGCTGGCGAAGAAATCAATGCCGGCATGACCGAGTTCCGCAACAAGCTGCTGCTGGCACTGGGACGACATGAAGAAGCCCTTGCGCATATCGGCAAGGAAGAAGCCAAAGCCGACGGCGCCCCGGAATGGACCAATATCAAACAGCCGCGCGATATTCTCAAAGCCCGCGCCTTGGCCGCACTTGGCCGCGATGACGAAGCCCTGGAAGCCCTGCCCGCCTTGCGCGACATCAACCCCGGCGCCCTGCACCGCTGGCTGAATGCCATCTTCCCGGTACTGCTGCGCCGCCCGGAACTCAATACCTGGAGCCTCGCCAGCCGCCTGCAACAAGGGCTGGACACCCTCGCCCGTAATGGCGCCCATCGTCATCTGCTGGACATGTCCGCACAGTGCATCCAACTGGCACTGGCGCGCGGCGCATTGTGGAGCGCCAAACGACAACTGGCACTGGCACGCCAGGCGCAACAAAAACTGCGTGTGGATGCAGGCGCTGCCGCCTTGCTGGATGCGCTGCAAACCCGGATTGACGCACAACCGGCCACACCCCTGCCAAGCGCCCCGGAAAACCTGCTGCAATGGCTTGATAGCCAAGATGCGGACAACCCGCGCAACCCGGAGGCAGAAGTCGAATGGCTGCTGGCCGCACTTGCCGCCTGCCCGGACGACCTCGCCCTCATCCAGCAAACTGTCCAAGCCCTCGCAGCCATCGGCGCCAGCCAGGAAGCCATTGACCTGCTCTGGCGCAATGTCCGCAAAAACACCGATGCCGAATATATCCCGGCCTACTTCCTGCTCGAATTGCTGCTGGAAAACGGCCGCACCGAGGAAGTCGAACAACTCGCCCGCCTCTATCAGACCAGCGCCCCCGAGACTGCCTACTGGATGCGTGCACAACTGGCAAAGCACAACCGTGACTGGACAGACTGCGAACAACATTGCCGCGCACTGCTGGCACACGCCCATCCCCCCGCATCGCAAGGCGCACTCCGGCTACTGGCCATGTCCCTGATGCAGCAGCAACGCTTCGCCGAAGCCGCCGAAACCTATGCCCGCCTTGCCGAAGAACTGCCGGAAGAATCTGCCCCTCGCTGGGACTATCTCACCGCCGCCAGCGCCGCAGGCGACTGGCAGGGCGTGCGCCGCATGGCCGCCGCAATGGGCATGGAGCTGCCCGAAGGCGATGGCGCCCCGGATATGCAACTGGGCTGGGTACTGATACGCAGCATCGAGAACGGTGAGCTACTGGACTATTACGCCATGCGCTCAGGCCCCACCGATGCCGTCATCATGGAAAACGCACCGCCGCGCTTTGCCCAGCGCAGCGGCGACCATGTCGCTTTCGATGCCCAGGCACTACTGCCGCCGCCGGAGGACGAGCAAGAACAGCAAAACTTCATCCCCACCTTCATGGCCGTGCATACCATCAAACCCGGCGAGCGCGCCCGCAGCATCGTGGTCGAAGGCCCCGACCCCGGCGATGAGGCCATCGAACAACTGCGCCAAACCCTGCAAGCACTGGACTGGCAAATCTGGGTACACCGCCGCGACGGCTACCAGCTTGAAGACCAGGAAACAGGCGAAGAACTGCCCGGCATCCTGTTTACCGTAGCGGCCCGCCAGGGCACCCCGGCTGCCGAAATCGACCAGCAACTGCGCCAGGCCACCGCCCACTGGCCAAGCCCCATGTGCTGGCTGGCACTGGCCGAAGCCGCCGGCGCCAACCCCGCCCCCCACCAGGCCATCATCGACCGCTATGGTTTGTAAGCGCTTGTTCAAAATGCAACTGCAAATGCAAACAGCCCGTCACTCGATCATGACGGGCTGTGGCCATTTGCGACCTGCCATATCCTTGACACCCCGATTGCATCTCTTTGTCTGGATTGCGAGCACACAAGCTGCCGCGATGGGGCGGGCAGAACCTATCAAAGCGAATCTTGCAATGTATCTGCTCGCGCCAGTAGTACCGCATCCCAGAACCTCGGCTTGCGGCTGCGCTCGCCCTGCCAGTCGATGCCATCGACAGTAAGCCGGACATGCAGGGCGCCATATTCATGGCTGATGGGGGTTTGCGCCCCTTGCTGCTGCCAGCGCGCTAGTACCGCCTGCCGGGGATGTCCAAAACGGTTGCCATGTCCAGCCGATACCAGCGCCAACTGCGCGCCGATGGCCTGCACAAAGGCTGGGGAAGATGAACCGGCGCTGCCATGATGCGGCACGGTGAGAATCTCGGCCTGCAACAAATCTGGCGCCATGCGCAACAGCCGTGCCTCAATCAGACGGTCGATATCGCCGGTCAGAAGTACATTGCCATGCTGGCTCTGCAAGCGCAGTACGCAGCTGGACTGATTTTTCAGATAAGGAAAATCTGCCACCGGATGCAAAAAGGCAAAGCCCACGCCATCGTGCTGCCAGTGAATATCTGCCGTGCAGTCGCGAGCATCGACAAGCCCGGCACCGGGTGGCGCCCAAAGCTGCGCCCCGGGAAAGGCGCGCTGCAATGCCGCAAGGCCGCCTGCATGGTCGGCATCGGCATGACTGATGATGATGGCTTGCAGATGCCGCACGCCCAAGGCATGCAGTGCCGGCAACACCACGCTTTCGCCTGCATCAAAACCACCAGGCGTTGCTGGGCCTGTGTCGTATAAAAAATCATGCTTTTGCGTGCGCAGCAAAATAGCGCTGCCCTGCCCCACATCCAGCTGCACGATTTCCAGTCCACCCGCTGCCGGGCGTGGCACCCAGGGCCAGAGCAGCGGCAGCAGCAAAATGGCCGCCAGCGATTTGCCCGGCATGCCACGGGGCAGCATCAGCACGAAAATGCCGAGCAGTGCCAACGGCAGAGCAAACCCTGCGGCTTCCGGCAACCTTGCCAATGCAAAAGGAGATTCGGCCATATGCGTGAACAACTGCCAGCTTGGCTCGAATGCCTGCGCGGCCAGCCCCCAGAAAAACCGGCCACTGCCATCAACCAGCATTTCCGCCAATACCCCGAAAATCGACAGCGGCACCACCACGAGGCTCCACCACGGTACGGCCAGCAAGTTGGCCAATGGGCCTGCCAGCGAGGCTTGGGCAAAAAACACCGCCGTCAATGGCAACAAGCCCAAGGTTGCCACGGCTTGAGCCAGCAAGAACTGCCAAAACACGCCCCGCCTAGCCGATTGCAGTACCCAGGCAAGCCAAGCCACACCGGCAAAACTGAGCCAAAAGCCCGGCTGCAAAATAGATAAAGGCTCCAGAAACAGCATCGCCGCCAATGCCAGCGCCACCGTTTGTCCGATATGGGTTTGCCTGCGCAGCAGCATCGCTCCGGCAGCAAATGCCATCATCAGCACGGTGCGCACCGTGGGTAGTGCTGCGCCGGTCGCCAACAGATAGGCAAAGGCGGCAAGGCTGGCCGCCAGCAGCATCCAGATTCGCCGTGGCAAAAACCTACCCATTCCCGGCAGCAGCCAGCAGAAAACAAACATCAGTCCGGCAGCGGCCAGCCCGACCATGCCGACATGAAAGCCGGAGATGGCAATCAAATGAGTCAGCCCGGTGGCACGCAAGGTCTGCCAATCGGTATCGGACAAGCCACGGGTATCGCCAATGGCCAAGGCCGCCACGAAACGCGCACCGCCTGCCGGTGTACCGGCATGGATGCGGGCAGCCATCGCCTCGCGCCAGGCAATGATGCCACTGCCCGATGCCAGACGCCGATTGCCTTCGGCATCACGCACCGTGCCTTGTGCTGCCATGTTTTCCAGCAGCATCTGTCGTTCACTGTCGATGCCACCGGGATTGCGCAGGCCGCGTGGACGTTTCAGCCGCACCTGCAACTGCCAGGTTTCCCCGCCACGCAACTGATGGCGCGCGGCAGATGGCGCGGCATCATCGGCTTTGGCAAAACCGTCGTACCAACTCAGGCGCAGGCGCTGGCCGCGCAACTCGACCGGCAGGTCAGCACTGTCTGCCACCTGAAAATGAAAACGGCTGCGGCGCTCTTCATGTACCGGCAGGCTGACTATCCGCCCGTGAACCCAGATATCTTGACCGGCAAGTGCCGACGGCAGTTGCGCCGCAAGCCGCAGGCTGCCCTGCGCCATCAAAAGTGCAAAGCCCAAAACCAATGCACCCAGCCCGCGGCGCACATCCGGGCAAAGCAGCCAAAGCCCGCCGCCTGCCAAGAGCAGCACGACAATCACGGCTGGATGCGGCAAAACCGGCAACCGAGTGGCCGCCAGCATGCCCAGCAACAACGCGGCCACACTGGCCGGTGATAACAGCGGCATCCTTGCCGCGCTCATGGTTAAAGCCCCAACTCGTCGGGCGAGACTTCCATCAACCGCCCTTCGTGCAACTCCAGCACCCGATCCATGCGCCGCGCCAGGCGGCGGTCATGGGTCACCAACACCAGACTGGTACGTTCGGCGCGGTTCAATGCCAGCATCAAATCAAATACCACCGCAGCGGTTTTTTCATCCAGATTGCCCGTTGGCTCATCGCCCAACACGCAGGCAGGCTTGTTGACCAGCGCACGCGCCACTGCCGCACGCTGCCGCTCACCGCCGGAAAGCTCACCGGGCTTGTGCTCAAGCCGGTGCGAAAGCCCGACCTGTAGCAACAATTCTTCTGCACGGCTGCGAGCCGTGGCCATATCCATGCCAGCAAGCAACACCGGCAGCATCACGTTTTCAAGCGCGGTGAATTCCGGCAGCAGATGATGAAACTGGTAGATGAAGCCCAGCGATTTATTGCGCAACTTGCCGCGCGCGGCATCGCTCAAGGCACTCATGCGCTGCCCGGCCACCCAGACTTCGCCCATGCTGGGCGTATCTAGGCCGCCCAGAAGATGCAGCAAGGTGCTCTTGCCCACCCCGGATGCACCGATGATGGCGACGGTTTCCCCCTGCCGGACGGAAAGCTCCAAACCATCGAACACCGGCGTTTTTAGCTTGCCCTCGGCATAGACTTTGGCGAGCTTTTCGGCGCGGATAACGATATCGCCTGCGGTTTTTCCAAGCATTTCATTCATAACGCAATGCCTCCGCCGGCGCAGTGCGTGCCGCACGCCAGGCCGGATACAAGGTGGCGATGAAGGCCATCAGCAAGGCCACGCAAGCGATGGTGATGACATCGCCGCTACGCAGTTCAGTCGGCAGCCCGGTGATGTAATACACATCGGCAGGCAGCAAGGTTACGCCCAATACCGACTCAATCAGGCCGAGAATGCGCTCAAGGTTCAAGGTCAATGCAACCCCGCCAATCACGCCCAACACAGTGCCAATCAGGCCAATCAGGCTGCCTTGCACCATGAAAATCTGCATCACTTGCGCCGGACTCATCCCCAGTGTGCGCTGAATGGCGATATCGGCCTGCTTGTCGGTGACCAGCATCACCTGCGAGGACACCAGATTGAACGCCCCCATGGCGATAATGAGCGAGAGCAAAATGCCCATCATGGTGCGCTCCATCTTCATCGCCTGAAACATGTTGGCATTTTCGTACATCCAGTCACTGACCCGGTACGGGCCACCGAGTTTCAGTGCCAAATCCACCGATACCCGGCCCGCTTCATCCATGTCGTGCATTTTCAGCCGCACCCCGGTCACCGCATCGCCCATCCGCAATACCCGCTGCGCGTCGTGGATATTGATAAGCGCAAGGCCGCGATCGAGTTCGTTGTAGCCAGCCTCAAATACCCCGGACACGGTAAAGCGCTTGGTCTGCGGCACCGCACCCACCGGCGTGGCACTGATTTTGGAGGTCATCACCACCACGCTGTCCCCCACGGCAACCCCGAGCCAGGTGGCAAGTTCGCGCCCCAGAATGATGTTGAAATCGCCCGCGCGCAGCGACTCAAGGCTACCTTGGCGCATTTTTTCCTCGATTACCGAAACCGATTTTTCCTGCGCCGGGTCAATACCACGAATCATCGCCGGCTGCTCGCGCGGGCCCTGAATCAAACCCTGCGTATCCACATAAGGCGCCGCACCGGCCACCCGCACATCGGCACGCGCGAGTGTTATCGCATCCTGCCAGTTATCCATCTGCGCACCATCTGCCGCCACCGTGGCATGCGACACCATCTGCAACATACGATCACGGATTTCACGCTGAAAACCGCCCATCACGGCCAACGTGGTAATCAGCACCATCACGCCAATGGCAATCCCCAGCACCGATGCCAGCGAAATGAACGAAATGAACCCGTTGCGCCGCTTGGCGCGTAGATAGCGCAGACCGATGGCAATGGGCAGCGGTTTGAACATGGAAACCCCTTCAAAAAACGGTGCGCTATGTTGCCATCGCAGCCGCTGGCGATACAGCACTGGCGGGCGGCGAAGCCAGCCGCAGTTCACGTCGCAACCGGGCAGGCAAGGTGTCAGGCCAAAAATCCAGCGCCACCGTGCGCTGCCCGCGCCAACGCAAAAATGCCAGCGGCCCACGCCACTCAAGCTGCCAGTGCGCCACGGGCACATCGTCCACCCGCAAACGACCATCGGCATGAATCAGCAAGCGATAGCGCGGACGCGCCCGATAACGCCACAAGGCAAACAGAGCCGCACAGGCGACCGGCAACATCAACAACAACGCCCAAGCGCGCGGCAATGCCGATGACCAGAGCGCCAATGGCGCAAGCAACAACAAAGACAACAGCCAGCCTTCTACAAAGCGCGATGGCCGCCACTCAAGGCGGCAAGTCGCGGATGCGCTGGACAAGTGCGGCGATTTCGGCATCAGCGGCCTCCTCATAGCCCATGAACCACCGCCATAGTTTGTCGTCCTCCAAACTTTGCAGGCGTAGGAAAACCGCCCGCTCCGCCTCGGAATCAATCGCCCAGCAACGCTCGAGATAACGCTCGAAAAGCTGGTCCAGCTCACGCATCCCTCGCCGACAACGCCAACGGATGCGCTTGAGTTCGGCCATATCGGCATCGCTCATCATTTCATCTCTCAAAACTTCAAGCCCGCGTATCTTCGGCTTCCAAGGCAGAGGAGGCAACTTGATCTGCCTCATTGGCCTTATCAACGGAGCATGGAAAGGCTCGGATTTACAGCCGGAGCAGACGAAGAGGTATTTCATGGCGGTTCATCCCCGCGTATGTGGGGAACTCGTTTCGGCATCGGTCTTGCTCAGCGCGCGATAAGGTTCATCCCCGCGTATGCGGGGAACTCGGGGGAGACTTCATCGGCGTAGCGGCTCATGGCGGTTCATCCCCGCGTATGCGGGGAACTCTGCATGGCAGATAACGAGTAATGGGGAGACTTCGGCTCATCCCCGCGTATGCGGGGAACTCGCAATGGCTTCATTCTCAAAGGCAGCAAGGTTCGGTTCATCCCCGCGTATGCGGGGAACTCTTGAGCACGAGCAAAGAAGGCAAAGCAGCGGCCGGTTCATCCCCGCGTATGCGGGGAACTCGCTCGCCTCATTCACCACAGCCTGCATCTCGGCGGTTCATCCCCGCGTATGCGGGGAACTCGACAGCGGTAAACAGCTTCGACTTGAACGCATTCGGTTCATCCCCGCGTATGCGGGGAACTCAACATCGCCTCGGCATAGTCCAGGTCCAGATACGGTTCATCCCCGCGTATGCGGGGAACTCCGGTCGCCTTCCTTCTGCGGGCCGCAACGCACCGGTTCATCCCCGCGTATGCGGGGAACTCTCTTCTGCCAATTTTGTAATGGCTGAATCTGCCGGTTCATCCCCGCGTATGCGGGGAACTCGAATACGTGCTGAATCTTGAGCAAATGATTAACGGTTCATCCCCGCGTATGCGGGGAACTCGCGGCACTGGCAAAACTGCCTCTATCCGCAACCGGTTCATCCCCGCGTATGCGGGGAACTCGGCCTCCTCTGCCGTCGTAACGCTCGCTGCCACGGTTCATCCCCGCGTATGCGGGGAACTCACGCCAGCGGATACCGTGCGCATCCAGATTAACCGGTTCATCCCCGCGTATGCGGGGAACTCTGTTATCTCTGACCGCGTGTCTGCTGCTCGCTGCGGTTCATCCCCGCGTATGCGGGGAACTCTGCAAGTTTCCGCCACCGGCGCGAAGGCATGGCGGTTCATCCCCGCGTATGCGGGGAACTCGACGATTTCTGGAATCAGGTGTCCGGCCTGCCCGGTTCATCCCCGCGTATGCGGGGAACTCGCGACCACGGTGCAGATGATTTTGGGGTTCAGCGGTTCATCCCCGCGTATGCGGGGAACTCTGGGGCGTTAGCAAGATTGATACGATTAACGACGGTTCATCCCCGCGTATGCGGGGAACTCTCAGGCTGCAATGAATGGCGAAGGCGATGATTCGGTTCATCCCCGCGTATGCGGGGAACTCGCACGCCGTTCCTGCGCGAGATCATGGATTGTCGGTTCATCCCCGCGTATGCGGGGAACTCGGGTGCGGGACGCGCGCAGCCATGACGAGATGCGGTTCATCCCCGCGTATGCGGGGAACTCTTGATAGCTGGCCAGTCGCTGGCAAGGTAGAACGGTTCATCCCCGCGTATGCGGGGAACTCGATGGGCTTAATAAACGTCTCGCCGCTATCACCGGTTCATCCCCGCGTATGCGGGGAACTCGGGGATTCGGGCACGACGGAAACAGATGCGCCCGGTTCATCCCCGCGTATGCGGGGAACTCGCTGGAGTTGAAAGGGGTTTGTCAGCCGGTCACGGTTCATCCCCGCGTATGCGGGGAACTCCTGGCGTGTCACTGGCCGATGCTTTCCAGAGCCGGTTCATCCCCGCGTATGCG
Organism: Lysobacteraceae bacterium NML08-0793; assembly: GCA_002798275.1. Taxonomy (GTDB): domain Bacteria; phylum Pseudomonadota; class Gammaproteobacteria; order Xanthomonadales; family Xanthomonadaceae; genus Solilutibacter. The sequence continues at coordinate 100,452 of NWQR01000001.1, forward strand.
GGGAACTCCAATAGCTCACCTCCCCGGACGCTTTGCGCATCGGTTCATCCCCGCGTATGCGGGGAACTCATGCGCGCGTTCTGCTCAAGCGAGCGTTTCGGCGGTTCATCCCCGCGTATGCGGGGAACTCCGCAATTTCAAGCGCGCGTTTGCTTGATTCCGCGGTTCATCCCCGCGTATGCGGGGAACTCTTCCATCTTCAGCCCCGCCGCCGCGATGGCTTCGGTTCATCCCCGCGTATGCGGGGAACTCTGCTGCCACTACCGTTTCGGCGGTCAGTTTTCCGGTTCATCCCCGCGTATGCGGGGAACTCATTGGCGTTCATGCCGACAAAAACGGGTGGTGCGGTTCATCCCCGCGTATGCGGGGAACTCTTCAACTTCACTCCAGATAGCTTTTCAATGTTCGGTTCATCCCCGCGTATGCGGGGAACTCCTCTTTTTTTGCCATCAACTCAACAAATCGCGCGGTTCATCCCCGCGTATGCGGGGAACTCCTATCTAACCCAAGGAATGCGCGTAGCGCGGCCGGTTCATCCCCGCGTATGCGGGGAACTCCCGCCGAAATGACGCTGCACCGCCGACACGGTCGGTTCATCCCCGCGTATGCGGGGAACTCAGCTGTACTCCATTCCATCCCGTCAATTCATCCGGTTCATCCCCGCGTATGCGGGGAACTCATCTCGCGCACCTGCGAAAGCTGCACCCAACCCGGTTCATCCCCGCGTATGCGGGGAACTCGACAGTATAGTACGCAATTCACGCCACGATTCCGGTTCATCCCCGCGTATGCGGGGAACTCACTTGCAATAGACACCTGATTTGATTGAAGAAAATCAGGCGTCAGGATTCTACCAAACTGAATGGCGGTATTTCGAGTTGTCAAAGAGCGGGGATTTTAGGTGGTTGGAAGGCCACCAGGTGCAAGCCATCAAACTCAATGGGAATACGCCGGTTCTCACCCAGCGTCTGGAACTGATAGCCCGACTCATGGTTGCTGGCCCAGGCCATGACGACGTTGCCATCTTCGTGCCCTGCTTCAAGCTGTTGCCAGATCATCTCGCGGGTGCGGCGCGATACGTCGCCGATGTACACACCGGCGCGCACCTCCAGCAGCCAAATGGCCAGGCGCCCACGCAAGCGGGGCGGCACGTTTTCGGTCACGACGACGAGAAATGCCATGCCACGCCCTTGCGTTATTGGGTGCGATGGCCTGCATCGCCCAACGATTCGGGGTTGGGAATGGCCGGTGGCACGGCCTCTGGCGGCGCTTCGGGCGGGGTGATTTCACCGGCGGCCAGCACGTCTTCAATCGTCGGGATGATGCGCGAGAGCAGTTTGCTGCTGCGAAACAGGTCGCGGCAGGCCAGGCGCACATCGCGCTCGGGGTGAACGGGGGATTTGGCCGCGATGCGAAAGGCCAGCGGCACGACGGTTTCAAACTTGAACAGATCGGCAATGTCGTAAACGAAGGACAAGGGCTTGCCGGTGTGGATGAAGCCCACGGCAGGGGCATAGCCTGCGGCCAGCACGGCGGCTTCAGTGATGCCGTAAAGGCAGGCGGTGGCGGCGGAGAGGCAGCGGTTGGGGATGTCGGCCGCGTTCCAATCCCTTTGGTCGTAATTGCGCGCGCGCCAGTTCACGCCGTATTGGCGCGCCAGCAGTTTGTAGGTTTCGCGCACGCGCGCGCCCTCAATGCCGCGCAACTGGTCCACGCTGCGGCGTTGCGGCGCGGGCTCGCCAAAGCGCAGCTCGTACATCTTGCGCACCACTTTCAGGCGCAGCTCGTCGTCCAGCGCCAGCTTGGCCTGATACAGCAGCCGATCGGCGCGCGCCCCGCCCGGCTGGCCACTGGCATAAAGCCGCACGCCCGATTCCCCCACCCACACCAGCAAGGTACCCACAGTGGATGCCAAATGCACCGCCGCATGCGACACGCGTGTGCCCGGCTCCAGCATGATGCAGGCGACCGAGCCCACCGGGATGTGCGTGCGGATGCCGGTTTTGTCGATCACCACAAAAGCGCCATCCAGCACGTCGATTTTTCCGTACTGAATGAAAACCATGGAGATGCGGTCTTTCATCGGCAAGGGCTTCAGGGGCGGGAGCAAGGGGGTGGGCATGAAAGCAGACCATCAAACGCGCGCCAGACTCAGCAAGCCGCATCCAAACGCCTTTCCAGGGCCAATACCCGAGACCAGGGCATCTTTGAGCTGCACGGCATCTGCAACCCGCAAGACGCCCTCAAAGCAGACTCTTTGCAGGCTGATGGGGTCTTTATCGGCACGCGCCTTTCGTACATGCAGCACATCACTGGCGGTTACCTGCGCCGATTCCAGCGTAAAGCCACACCGCTGCCCTTGCCTGCCAAGCCAGGCCAGTTGTGCATCGTCGCCCACCAGTCCCAAGCGCTTGCCCGCGCGGCTGACGGTTGGATTGGCCAGCAAACGAAAACGACAGCGCTGGCCATTGGGAAATAACTGCACCGCATCGAGTTGCTTGGTTTCCGGCTCGGTTTTCAGATAGCTGCGCAAGGCTTGCAGCACGCCCCAATCGGCACGATGCCCAGACTGCACCAATACAACTGGCGGACTTCCCCAGAGCATTTGCGGCTCCAGACGCCAAAGGAAGCGCGGCGGTGTTTGCCCATCTTCCGCCACGAAGGCGCGCACCAAAGTACGGTGCATTTCGTATGGGCTGCCCAAGTCACGGCGTACCTGGGCGCTGCGCGGGTCAAGCAAGAGCCGGGTCAGGTACATGCTCGTCTCCTGCGCTCACGATCAAGGATTTCACGAAACGCGGGCCAAAACGCCGTGCGCTGAAGGGTGCAACGGGCTGGTCAAGGCGCACGGAACCCTCTGACTTGTCTTCCAACACCATGCGCCAGGATTCGGGCTGCTCTTTACCCTCGCCAAGCAGCCAGGGCCACTTGCGCAAGGCGGTTTGCAAATCCGCCTCAATCAAGCCATCGGGCACGTAAACCGGCACAGAGGGCACAAAGCTTTTACGCCCCAGGGCCAACGGCCAGACGGGATGCCGCAGGGCGTGATGAGTGCGCTCCAGCACAGCACGATCCCCCTCCAGCCCCACCAGAAACGCGGCATCTGAAAGGTAGTAGCGTGGGCTGACTACCGTACGCGCCAGATCTCTTTTGCCTGTAGCTGCTACCACACCGGTTGCGGTTTGATAGTCCCGCATTGGCACACCCTCCCGATCCACCCGCACGCCCATGCGCAAGGCTGCAAGGTCGTCAACCGGCTCGCTACGGTCACGCCCCAAGGCGGCGCACAGCAGGCCGATGACGCCGGACTTGGATGGCTCCAATTGCGTATCGCGCTCATCAAAGCGGCTGGTCGTGCCCCAGGATTGCATGGGGCCTTGCAACCGCAGCAGCAAGGTTGCCATGGTCATGCTCCCAGATGCTCGGCCACCCATTCCCGTACGCGCCGCGCCAGGCCGTCCAGCGACTGCTGCTTCTCGCCCCTGTTTTCCGGCCATTCGCCAGTTAAATCCAGATACAGCCACTGATCTTCTGCTGCGGCATAGACGGTTGCAAGCTTGTCTTCGTAACGCGACAGCGCCGCCACAGATTGCGCCGTCAACGATGCATCTGTCTTGGGTCGAACAGGCTTTTCAAAGGCATTGGCCAGATTCAATGGCATGGCATGGCGCAGGCTCACCCCGATGAAATCCGGCGGGTTATGTGCAGCAAAGCTGTTTTGTTTGCCACTGGGAATGGCCAAGGCCATGGCCTTGGCAAAGGCTTCAATGGCCGACAAGGTCAACTCCTTGTCATCCTGCAAATTGGCCAACAGCTTCTGCGCATCCAGAACGGCATAGCGATAAAACGTGGCGGAGTTGAATTCTGAAAAATCAACATGGCCCGCCCCCGCCTCATGTGGCTCAGCCCGTTCGTCAACAGCGGTGAAATAGTCAAATTCACGTTCGACACGGTGAGTGCTGATAGCATGTGCAACCTGGCAAGAAGCATTCTGATTTGCCTTAGGCATATCCGTAAGCATGCGCCCAAACAACGCAATATCTACAGCTTTGCCTTTCATAAATACGCCCTCAAGATCACGCTTAAAGTCGGCCGGCATATCTGATTTTTTCAACCCCTTTTTTCCAGCAAGCTTATTTATTAAATTCGCATGCTGCCTAACCAGTTCCCGCAAAGCCTCAGATTCCGCAAATGAAATAAACAACAGATAAGACATGACAGATGACTTATCATCTTCGCTGCCACCCTTATCTTCTTTTTCCTTATTCTTAAGCGCAAGTTTCACAATTTCATTGAACTTTGAGCAATCTTCCAAACCAGCATCAATCAGCTCACTTTTAACGACACGATCCAAAAGCCGCGTTCTGATACCCAAATCGCTTTCAGGAAGGAGCCCTGAAATTCGAAAATGCTTCCGCATGGCTCTTTTTTGACACTGGCTACTGATACGGGAGCGACGCTGCCCTCCGAAGATTGCATCTTTCGGCGCCCCCGTGTCGTCACGGTTGAGATTGGATGGGGCGAAGTTCTGGATCAGGTGAAATTCAAGAAACAGGCTCATGGCAAATCTCCTTCAAGGGTTATTGGCGTCGTCGTCGGCTTTGGCTTGAGTCGCCCGGTAAAAATCCCGCGCCCATCGCTGACGCACGCGATCAAGGTTCGAATTGGGGTTCATCCACCAACTGAGATCGTCCAGCAAAGCAGCGTAGTCCAGGCCGAGCCCTTCGGCTTTCAACAAACTGATGGCGTGGCGCATATGGATGTGAATGCCGTCGGCATCGGCCTCCAGCAAAGCGATGAAGCGCCGTTCGATGCTGAGGCTGTACTCCCGCTCTGTTGATACTTTGCGCTGCCGGGCCAAACGCCCGAATGCCGTGGCAAAACTTTGTGCGTTCGGCTCGGGGTGGGCCGCGAACAAACCCGCCACGGCATACAGCGCCAAGCGTCGCGCGTCGCGTTCGTGCGCCTCACCTACGAAGCGCTCCACATAGGGAAAGGCGCGTGGATAGCTGCCCGGCTCAAACGCCAGACTTCGCCGCAGCGTAGCCAACGCTCCCAAGTCCTTTTTCTCTTGCAACGTCTGTAGATGTTGCACAAATGCGCTTGCATGCTCGCTCATGCAGTCTCCTCCTTGTGGGCCGAATCGGTTTCTGGTTTAGGGGCATGTTTGTTCAGCACTGCATGAAAAGCCCCCGCGTATTTGGCATCGGCTCGCCATGCCAAGACTCCTCCTCCCATGCTGTGCACAAGCTGCCGCCAAGCGGCCATGGCGCTATCACGCAAAGCCTGATTCCAGCTTTGTGTGGCTTGGGCAAACTCTCCCAAACCCAGCTGCTGCAAGACCTCAGGCAAATAACGCTCTGCTTGCGCGAAGTAACTGGCAGAAAAAGAACTGACATCCAATTGAGCGTTGGCATTTTTATATGGATCTTTATTGTCCCCTGGTGCCGGCATAATTTCCGCCAACATACGGACAGCCAATGCCTTCGCCTCACCAAATAATGTTTCAGCCTTTTGTACCAACTTGCGCAAATAAAGAGCTTTATCTGCATCTTTAAGCAACATCAGCGGCAAAACAATACGCTCAGTACGCCACCGTTCCAGTTTGGCCGCTTTTTTAGGACTATTCGCAATCCCAGCTACTAGAACCGGTTGAAAAACTGAATTGAATGGATTAATCTCATCATGCAAGGCCGCTGCATAGCTAAGTACTGCCGCGGGCTGACTAGTACCAGCAGGATTAGGAGCCAGCGCTGAGAGGTCACGCCAAAAAGACCGATTATCAGAAAAACCCAATGTCCTCCATTTAATTTCACCCGAATTTTCATCTACTTTGCCAAGCAAGCAGTTCATCGGATCTGGTGCATTTCCTTTTTCCAAAGCAAAACCAGCAGAAAAATGCAGCCAACGCACCAACCCATCTGATTCGCTTCGCAACAACACCGCTCTACTTTGACGGGTATAACGATCATTGGACCCGCTCGCCATTACAGGGTTCGCGCACAACTCCAAAGTTGTCAGTACAGCACGCTCCCATGACGGCAGGTCGTCATGTTCTTGCCATGGATGCAGGCATAGCAGCAAGGTTTGCGCAAGGTTCTCCCCAACAGGTAGCACCGCAGCGGTATTGGCCAGCGCACCGGCCTTGTCTGAATCACGAAAAACCTTGACCAGCCCGCCCGGGGTGAACTGCATAAGCCCCAACAAAGCACTGATGGCTGCTGCTGGCGTAATGGCACTGGGCGCATCATCCCAAGCATGGTCGAACAGCACTGGGGTGTTACCCGAAGCACTCGCCAGAGAGATCTGCGTCCAGGGCTTGAGCTTGCCGCGTGTTTCCTCGGCTTCGCCTAACGCCGCCACCTGCATGAATGGGTACTCTGGGTGAAACAGCCAAAAGCGCTCGCGCCAATATTCGAGGTAAGCCACTATCGCCTCAATTGGCAGCCCTTCTCGCCACCAGCGCGCGCGGTCTTTGTCCTTCCAACCCTGTGGGTGCCTGCGGGTCAGGGCGCGATGAAGAATGGCCAGCAACAAACGGTATTGCGCCACCAAATTGGGCGGTGCGGTTTCCGCCAAGGCCACGATCTCGACGCTGCGGCGAAATGCCTCCAGCAAGCTCACATTCTTGATACTGCCGTCAGCCAGACGTACAGGTAGCCATGGCTCGTCCAGCAAGTTGAAGCTCTTCTCCATCGCATCCTCTCGAACACTTGCGCATGTATCCAGATATTACAAAATCCTCACTGCTGCACACCTTCGCATTTGCCGTAAACCAACCCCAGCTCAGCATCCAGCCGGATGTGTATGCCGGTTTGTTGGTAGTGCCCTTGCTCCAAAGGCAACAACCAGCAGTGGCGCAACAACGGATGGTTGGCGAACGCCTCGGGCCTTTGCGTTTTTTTGAAGTGATGAACCACGGCAGCACGTGACAAGCGCAGGTGGCGGCCATACAGATATCGGGCGCTGGCATCGTCGAGTGGCGAATTGGGGTCGTGCCGTGCATCTGCGATACACCACTGCCCATCGACCACTTCCACAGGAATCAAGGTGACGGTTTCGCGCCCTTGTCGGGTCACGTTCCGCAAGCCCAGCAAATCGCTTTCGTCATTGCCGTGGGGCTTGTTGGCGTAGCCTGCCTGCGGCTCATCGGTCGGGTTCAAAACCACATCGCGGGCTTCTTGACGTTCCTTGTTCACCTTGGCGCGGTATTTGCCGAAATCGCCGATCTCGATGGCATCACGCAACGCCGCATCCAACGCCTCGGGCAAGGGGTTATCGCCATAAACGGCTTGCACCAGCCGGTCGATATCACCGGGCAACGCAAGCACATCCTCCTGTCCCAGCAACGCCCAGGTTCGCCCGAGGATGTAGGCGTCATAGACATACTCCCAGGCCGTGGTTTTCAGGTCAGGAAATTCGGGCTGCAAGCCGGCCACCCGAAGCCTGGCTTGCCGATGCGCTTCGGGGCGCTCGCGCACATGGCGATGCAGACGCCCGGCACGTTGCAGCAGCAAGTCCACGGGCGCCAAATCGCTGAGCATGAAGTCGAAATCCAGATCCAGCGACTGCTCGGCCACTTGTGTCGCAATCATCAGCGCCCTTTGAGGACGCTCACCCTGCAACCCGAACTGCGCCAGAACTTGCCGTTCGCGCACGCTGCGCTCATCCATCGGATAGCGTGCATGGAACAGCAACAGTGGCACATCTTGCGGCAGGCGCTCACGCAGCAGCCGGTAAAGCCTCTGCGCCCGATCCACTGTGTTGACGATGACGGCGCCGCAGCCGCCTGTTTCGATCAAGGCCATCGCCTTATCGGCCACGGCCTCCAGTGCAGCGTCCAGCCGCTCCAATTGAATGGGTGGCAAATCGCGCGCCCGAAATTGTTCGCCACTCACACCACGATCATCGGCCAGCAGCAGACGCGGATAGCTTTGCTCAGGCACCGTGACTGCATTCACGCCCCAAGCGGCCAGCAGCTCGTTCCGTCTTGCCTTCGGCAGTGTGGCGCTCATCAAAACCACTGAACTTCCCAAGGCCTTGAGCCATTGCAGCAATGTGGCGATCAGGCTCGAGGTATAGGTGTCGTACGCGTGCACTTCGTCCAGGATCACAACCCGGTTGCTCAGACCCCACAGGCGCACGAAATGATGTTTGACATTGAGCACCGCATACAAAGACTGATCAACGGTGCCCACGCCATAGGGCGAGAGCAAGGGCCGGCGACGCTTTGAAAACCAGGTGGCCGCATCCAGCGATTCGCCTTTGTTCTGATTGATGTCCTTCAAGCGGATTTCACGCAACTGTTGGGCATCCTCATTCATCGAGGCGCCAGCGTGCACCAGTTGTGCATCCGAAACATCCACGCCAAAGGCCTCAAGAAACGTCAGCGCGCGCTTGAACAAGGCGTTTCCGGTTGCTTGCGTGGGCAAGGCCACATACATGCCGCGATGGCTATTGGCGGCCTGGAGATGCAGATGGGCAAGAAATGCCAGCTCGGTCTTGCCTTCTCCCATCGGCGCTTCAACCAGCAACAGGGCCGGGCCTTTCACGTCTTGCAGCAAGCCATCGCCTGCCTGCTGCAATGGCCGGGCCTGCAAGCCTTGCCGTCCGGTGATGCGAGAAAGCAAAGTACTCAAGTCCAATGGCTCATCCAGCAAAGTTCGTGCAGGACGCCAGCGGATATGGTTCAAGGCCTGCTCCGCCAGGACAAGCGCATACCGGTAGTAGTCATGCAGATCATCATGACGCTCGCCCAACGGAAACCACTCGGGATTGGAGGCAATCCAGTCTGCAACGCTGGTCAACCCGGCCAGCCAGTTCACGGCTGGAAAGCTGATTTCATCCGAGCTTGGCGCCCCTGACAGCGCCAAGGTTTGCCAATAGGCATGAAAAATGTCTTGTCGCGCTTCACCCCACTCTACCGGCTCGCCCTTGGGGGCAGCTGTTTTGACCTGCTCGGGGGTGAAGTGAAAGCCATGATGGGCGCTGATGGCCTGCAAGGTATGCCGCAGCCAGCGCGCCTCAGCAGTGGTGGCATCCACAAGCACCTTACCCAACACGGCTGCCGTCGCGCAGGCGTGATCCGTAGTGCCGCACGCATGAGAAGGAAACGCAAGACCATGCGCTTGATCGACCTTCATGCCCTCTGGCCATTTGCTCTGAAAGCCCGGAATGGCCTTGCCGAAATCATGCAGGCCCGCCAAAGCGGCCAACCATCGCTGACAAGACGAGCGCGGCAAGCCAAATGCGGTTGCCGCCCAGTCCAAAGCGCGCGGTGACTCCCGTTCAAGAATGCTCTGGGCAACCGCGGCCACATCCAGCATATGTGCTAGCAAGCCATGACCCTCGGGCTGGTCATCGGAGTTGCTGCTTTTAGCCCAGATGGATCGGGCTGCACATGGCAGGTCTGAAAACTTCATAGATTTCTACCCAGTCAATCAAATCGCAGTATGCAAGGCGAAATACAGGTCATGCGCTTGCCCAAATCGTACAGCGCCGCCAGTGAAAACCGCGGCAACTTGAGCAACTGTGCGCCGCAGGCCGCCACATCCAACGCATGAAAAGGCAGCAGGTGATAGGCCGCTGCGCTCAAGGTCTGGGGCAGGGTTGGGGGCGTGGCCTTGCCCCAATAGGCAAAGTAACTGGGGAAATCAGGTTTCATGTCGCAATCACTCGGAAAGTCGCCAAGAAGTCCATCCCGCAAAACAAAACCCCTTCCGAAGAAGGGGCTGTGTTTTATGCTCTGTTTTACATGGTGCGCGCCAGCATCAGTTGTTTGATTTCGCTGATCGCCTTGGCGGGATTCAATCCCTTCGGGCAAGTGCGGGCGCAGTTCATGATGGTATGACAGCGATAGAGTTTGAACGGGTCTTCCAGATCGTCCAGGCGGCTGCCGGTGTCTTCATCGCGGCTATCCACAATCCAGCGGTAGGCTTGCAGCAGGATGGCCGGGCCAAGGTAGCGGTCGCCGTTCCACCAGTAGCTTGGGCAGGAGGTGGAGCAGCAGGCGCAGAGGATGCACTCGTACAGGCCGTCGAGTTTTTCGCGGTCCTCCGGCGATTGCAGGCGTTCGCGGGTTGGCGCCGGGCTCTGGGTGCGTAGCCAAGGACGGATGGAGGCGTACTGGGCGTAGAAGTGGGTCAGATCCGGCACCAAGTCCTTGATGACCGGCATATGCGGCAGCGGATAAATCGGGATGGTGCCGGCGGCGCAATCGTCGATGGCCTTGGTACACGCCAGCGTATTGGTGCCGTCGATATTCATCGCGCAGGAGCCGCAAATGCCTTCGCGGCAGGAGCGCCGCAGGGTCAGGGTCGGGTCGATTTCGTTTTTGATTTTCAAAAGCGCATCGAGCACCATCGGCCCGCAGCTTGCCAGATCCACTTCGTAGGTATCGGTACGCGGATTCTGGCCGTCATCGGGGTTCCAGCGGTAAATCTTGAAGGTGCGCACGTTCTTGCTGCCAGCAGCGGCCGGGAAGTGCTTGCCTTTCTGGACGACGGAATTGGCGGGGAGCTTGAATTGAGCCATGGTTTGAAACCTTGTAGGTGAGACGTTGGACGTTCGATGCGGGGCGTGGCGGGCTTTCGGTATGGCTGGCGCGGCTGCCGTTCACATCTCGCGTCTTACCTGGATGCGCGCGTGTCAGTACACGCGCGGCTTGGGCGGCACCACTTCCACGTCGTCAGTCAACGTGTACATATGCACCGGACGGTAGTCGATATGGGTCTTGCCGGCCTCGTCCACCGAGCACACGGTGTGCTTGTGCCAGTTGACATCATCGCGCTCGGGGAAGTCCTCGCGGGCATGTGCGCCGCGCGATTCCTTGCGGTTTTCCGCCGAGGTGATGGTTACCAGCGCCTGACCCAGCAGGTTCTGCAATTCCAGCGTTTCGATCAGGTCAGAGTTCCACACTAGCGAGCGATCGGACACGCCCACATCGGCAAACGACTGGTAAATCTCGTTGACCTTCTTGACACCGGCCGCCAGCGATTCGCCGGTACGAAACACCGCCGCATCCGACTGCATGGTGCGCTGCATATTGTTGCGAATCTGCGCGGTCGGCAGGCTGCCCTTGGCATTGCGCAGGCGATCAAGATTGGCCAGCGACTTGTCGCAAGCATCCGCGCCAAGGCTGGGATGCACCGCACCGGCCTTGATGGTTTCCGCCGCACGGTTGGCGACAGCGCGGCCAAACACCACCAAATCGAGCAGCGAGTTCGAGCCGAGGCGATTGGCGCCATGCACCGAAACGCAAGCGGCCTCACCAATGGCATACAGCCCCGGCACCACGGCATCCGGGTCGCCATTGCGCAGTTGCACCACTTCGCCGTGATAGTTGGTGGGGATGCCACCCATGTTGTAGTGCACGGTCGGAATCACCGGAATCGGCTGCTTTTCCACATCCACACCAGCAAAGATGCGGGCGCTTTCAGCAATGCCCGGCAGCTTGGCGTGGATATCCTTGGGATCGAGGTGAGTCAGGTCGAGGAAGATATGGTCTTTGTGCTCGCCCACACCACGGCCTTCGCGGATTTCGATGGTCATCGAACGGCTGACCACATCGCGGCTGGCCAAGTCTTTGGCATTCGGCGCATAGCGCTCCATGAAGCGCTCACCGTTGGCATTGCGCAAAATGCCGCCTTCACCACGCACGCCTTCGGTAATCAGGCAGCCCGCGCCGTAAATGCCAGTCGGATGGAACTGCACAAACTCCATGTCTTGCAGTGCCAGACCCGCGCGCAGCGCCATGCCGCCGCCATCGCCGGTGCAGGTATGGGCGGACGTGGCGGAGAAATAGGCGCGACCATAACCGCCGGTGGCCAGCACCGTGCCATGCGCCCGGAACAAATGCAGCTCGCCAGTCGCCATATCCAGCGCCAACACGCCACGGCAAACGCCTTCGGCGTCCATGATGAGGTCGAGCGCGAAGTATTCGATGAAGAACTCGGCCTCGTGCGCCAGCGATTGCTGATACAAGGTGTGCAAGATGGCATGGCCAGTACGGTCGGCAGCCGCGCAGGTGCGTTGGGCAATACCCTTGCCGTAGTGGGTGGTCATGCCGCCGAACGGACGCTGGTAAATCTTGCCTTCTTCGGTACGCGAGAACGGCACGCCCTGATGCTCAAGCTCGATGACCGCCGGGATGGCTTCGCGGCACATGTATTCAATCGCGTCTTGGTCGCCCAGCCAATCCGACCCTTTGATGGTGTCGTAAAAGTGGAAGCGCCAGTCGTCCTCGCCCATATTGGCAAGCGCCGCAGAGATGCCGCCCTGCGCCGCCACGGTATGCGAACGGGTCGGAAAAACCTTGGTAATGCAGGCGGTTTTCAGCCCTTTTTGTGCCAAGCCAAAGGTGGCACGCAGCCCCGCACCACCGGCGCCGACCACCACCATGTCGTATTTGTGTTCAGTAATCTTGTAAGCAGTCATCGGGTTCAGGCCGTCATTGCGATGCGGGCGATGGCGTAAATGGCGCTCAGAACGCCCACCAAACTACCCAGGATGAGAAGGATGCGCAGCACCAGGTGCATATTGCGGTCGTGGACATAGTCCTCGATCACCACCTGAAGCCCGAGCTTGGCGTGCCAGAACAGCGCAATGGCAAACACCGAGAAAATGATGGCATTCCACGGCTTGGCGATGGCCATGCGCAGCGTGTCGGCATCGCTGCCGGCAAGGCAGGCCAGCATGAACACGATATAGGGCACCAACAGTGCCAGGATGACGGCGGTGACGCGTTGCCACCAGAAATGCCCGGTACCGGACTTGGCCGAGCCAAGCCCCTTGGCCTGATGCAGCGGCGAGCGGAACCTCGGTGCGGCTTTGCCACTCATGCGGCACCTCCAAACAATGCAACTGCCCAAATGGCAGCGGTAACAATCACGGTCAGCGCCTGCACCAGATAACCGCTACGGTACACCTGCGGAATCTTGAAGCCCAAGCCCAGATCCCAAGCCAAGTGCCGGATACCGTTGAACAGGTGATACATCAGCGCCAGCGAAATCAAGAACAACACGATTTTGCCCGGGATGGAGGCGGTAACGGCCATGGCGCATTCGGCATAACTGCCGCCAAGCGCCAGCGACATAATCCACCAGGAGAAGCCAAAGGCCGAGACGGCCAAGGCCACACCCGAGGCGCGGTGCATCAAGGACATGAAAGACGTTATCTGGAAGCGATACGTCTGCCCCAGCATGAAGGGCGATAAAGGACGTTTCTGGTTTGCCATGAGGTTGGCAGTCTCCGGGCTGGGCGGCGGATGCCGCGTGGCGGGGCGTGAAAGCCGTTGTCATGCAACAGTGCCGACAATGGAATCAGAAGTCGATGCAGCGGCCATTTTTTTCCCAATCTCCGTAGCGGGTCGGCTCCAGACCCTCTCTCCCGCCGATTTCACGCGGCCGGGCTTCGGGCTTTTGCTCCGCTTGCGAAGTAGCTGCGGCCTCATCGGCAGCAGCTTCGGGAACGTCTTGGCCTATCATCTTCTCTTTCACAATCCCTTCATTTTACGGCGATGCAGCAATGACAGACAAGCCGCCCCATGTCTCAAAACCGTGTTTTGCCCTGCCCGACTACCGCCTGCTGGCATTGACTGGTGCCGATGCGATTGGATTTGCCCAGTCGCAATTCATGAATGATGTCACCGCGCTTGCCGACGGCCAGCTCCAGTGGAATGGCTGGCTGAATGCCAAAGGCCGGGTTATCGCCCTGTTTGCCCTACTGCGGCTGGATGCCCAAACGCTGTGGCTACTGCTGCCCGATGCCGACCCCGAATCCCTCGCCACGGCGCTTGCCCGATTCGTGTTCCGCAGCAAGGTCAAACTCAACCCGCGCCCGGACTTGCATGTGGCCGGGATGCTGCCACATACGGCAAGGCACGAAGAAAGCGCCAATCTGTCCTTACAAAGAGACGATGACCATGTGCTGCTGCCCTGGCCCGGAGCGCGGCAAGTCATCATCGCGTCGCAGCCCGCACCGCTGGATGAGGCCGCGCACACGGCATGGCGTGCGGCCGATCTTGAGTCTGGCCTGCCCCGTTTGGCGCCAGACCAGATAGAGAAATGGACGCCGCAACAGCTATCGCTGCACCGCCTGCGTGCCTATAGCGTGAAAAAAGGCTGCTATCCGGGACAGGAAATCGTTGCCCGCACGCATTTTTTGGGACAGGCCAAGCGCGGCCTGCGCCTGCTGCGTACCGCCACGCCCGCGGCCAGTGGCGATGTACTGATGCACGGCGAGCGCAATGTCGGCGAGATTGTCTCGACCTGCGGCATATTGGCGCTGGCTGTTCTACCGCAAGAGGCCGAAGCGGTGGCGCTCACGCTGAACCAACAAGCGGTTGAGGTATTGCTATGAGCCAGATGAATCTTGAAACCTTGCGACAAAACATCGCATCGGTGCGCGCTCGCATTGACGCGGCCTGCGCCGCAGCCGGGCGCAACGCCGATGAGGTGCGCCTGCTGCCGGTCAGCAAAACGCATCCCCCCGAGGTGCTGCGGCTGGCCTATCAAGCCGGGCTTGATGCGTTTGGCGAGAACAAGGTGCAAGAAGCGCGCGAAAAAGCCGAAGCACTGGCCGACCTGCCATTGCGCTGGTCGGTCATCGGCCATCTGCAAAGCAACAAGGCCAAATACGTGGCGCGCTTTGCACACGAGTTTCAGGCACTGGATTCGCTGGAAATCGCCCAAGCATTGGACAAGCGCCTGCAAATCGAAGGTCGGGCACTGGATGTACTGGTGCAAATCAATACCTCCGACGAGCCGCAGAAATTCGGCATGCCGCCGGAAGCTGCGCGGGATTTTCTGCGGCAAATGCCGGCGTTCTCCAGCCTGCGCATCAAAGGCTTGATGACACTGGCGATTTTCGATGCCGATGAAAACCGCGTGCGCGCATGTTTTGTCCGCCTGCGCCAACTGCGCGACCAACTCCGCCAGACGCTACCCGATGGCATCGGGCTGGACGAGCTTTCCATGGGCATGTCCGGCGACTTCCCCATCGCCATCGAAGAGGGCGCCACCATAGTGCGCGTGGGACAGGCCATCTTCGGCGCCCGCCCCACCCCCAACAGCCATTACTGGCCGGGCTAAAGTTCAGGCCAATATCAGCGATAATGCCCGCCATGACTGTCACCATCAAAACCCGCGAAGAAATCGAGAAAATGCGCGAAGCAGGCCGTTTGGCCGCAGAAGTGCTGGATCTCATGACCGAACACGTCCGCCCCGGCATCAGTACCGAAGCGCTGGACCGCATCGCCCACGAACATATCGTCCAAGTGCAAAAAGCCGTGCCGGCCAATGTCGGCTATCGCGGCTTTCCCAAGACCTTGTGCACCTCGGTCAACAATGTCATTTGCCACGGTATCCCGAGCGAATCGAAAACACTGAAGGATGGCGATATCGTCAATATCGACGTTACCGTCATCCGCGACGGCTGGCATGGCGATACCAGCCGCATGTACTACGTCGGCACGCCTTCGGTGATGGCTCGGCGGCTGGTGGAAACCACTTACGAAGCGATGTGGCGCGGCATCCGCGTGGTGCGCCCCGGCGCCACCTTGGGCGATGTCGGCGAAGCCATCCAAAAATACGTGGAGGCGCAGCGTTTTTCGGTCGTGCGCGAATACTGCGGCCACGGCATTGGCCGTGTCTATCACGAAGACCCGCAAGTGCTGCACTATGGCCGCGCCGGTGATGGCTTGGTACTGAAACCGGGCATGACCTTCACCATCGAGCCGATGGTCAACGAAGGTGCCCGCCATACCCGCCTGCTGCCCGATGGCTGGACCGTAGTTACCAAGGATCGCAAGCTCTCGGCGCAATGGGAGCACATGATTGCCGTTACCGAAGACGGCTTTGACGTGCTAACACTTTCGGCCGGCTCTCCGCCCCCGCCGCCACTCACGTGAGCGCCCAGGCAAGCGCTGCTTGGGCGCAGTCCGCACGCACGCGCCTGGCTGTACTGGACGCCGAACTTGCTCGGCGCTTCGATGCCGGCGAGCCGACACATGCACTGACCCGGGCGCGCGCTGATGGCGTGGAGTCGCTGATTCTGGAAGCCTGGACAGCCCTCTTGCCAGGTGATGCCGGATTGTCGCTACTGGCCGTGGGTGGCTTTGGCCGCCGCAGCCTGTATCCGCAATCGGATGTGGATTTGCTGGTACTGCATGATGCGCCCTTGCAGGCTGAAACCACCGATGCCCTCGCCCGCTTCATCGCCCAGCTCTGGGATGCGCATATCGAAGTCTCGCATGCGGTACGTACCCTGCAAGAATGCGCCCAGGCCGCCGCCCAAGACATCACCATCCACACTGCCCTGATGGATGCCCGGACACTGGCTGGCGATCAACATGCCGCCCAGCGGCTTGCCGCCGTGATTGCACCAGAAAACCTCTGGCCGCCGGAAGCCTATTTCCGCGCCAAGCGCGAGGAACTGCGTCAGCGTCATGCGCGCTTTGGCGACACGGCCGACAATCTGGAGCCGAATATCAAGGAAGGCCCCGGTGGCCTGCGCGATTTGCAGACCCTGCGCTGGATGTCCACGCGCGTGCATGGCACCGGCCATCTGGCAGAGCTGGAAGCGATGAACCTGATTGGTGCCGACGAGCACCAGACCCTGCTGCGTGCCGCCAGCCAGTTGCAGCGCCTGCGCTGGGGGCTGCATCTGGTCGCAGGCAAGCGCGAAGAACGCCTGCGCTTTGACTATCAGCGTCTGCTTGCCGCACGCCTTGCCGGACAGACCGATGCCGACAATGCCGCTGTCGAGCAGATGATGCAGGGCTTCTATCGCAGCGCCGCGCTGGTCATGCGGATTGCCGAACGGCTGTTGCAGCGGCTGGAAGAACATCTCGAAGGTGTCTCCATACCGAAAACGCTCGATGAAAACTTCGAACTGCGCGGCCGCTGGCTTTCGGCGCGCAAAGCCGATTGGCCCGAAGGCGATGCCGCACAGATTTTCGCGCTGTTCCAGACTTGGGCCGGACTGCCCGAAGATACCGGCCTGCATTCGGAAACCGCACGCGCACTGGCCGAAAACCTGGCATTGATCCCCGCCCACGGCGAAGCAAGTCCGGCACTCTGCGCCCAATTCATGCAGCTTCTGCCACAAAACCAGGCGGTTACCACACTCAAACGCATGTCGCAGCTTGGCGTGCTGGCACGCTGGATTCCGGCCTTTGCCCAAGTCACCGGCCGGATGCAGTTCGACCTATTCCATGTCTATACGGTGGATCAACACACACTGGCGCTGCTGGCCAATTTCGCGCTGTTCCGACAGGGCACGGATCGGCAGCGATTCTCGCTGGCACATGAAGTCTGGCCGCTGCTGGAAAAGCCCGAATTGCTGCTCTTGGCCGGACTTTTTCACGACATTGCCAAAGGCCGCGGTGGCGACCATTCCGAACTGGGCGCAGTCGATGCGCGCGTTTTTGCAGAAGCCGTTGGGCTTTCTCCGGGCGATACCGAGCTGGTCGCCTGGCTGGTGGAAAAACATTTGCTGATGTCGGTAACCGCACAGAAGCAGGATATTTCCGACCCGGAAGTGGTGCAGCGCTTTGCGGCCATCGTCGCCCGACGCGAACGTCTGGACATGCTGTACCTGCTCACCTGCGCTGACATCGCTGCCACCTCGCCCAAACTCTGGAACGGCTGGAAAGACCGGCTGCTGGCCGATTTGTACCTAGCCACCCGCAAGGCGCTACAGCGCGGCCTAGAAAATCCGCTGAACATCACCGAATACGGCAACCAGACCCACACTCTCGCGCAGACCTGCCTACAACAAGCCCACCAGATCAGCGCCGAAACGGCACAGACCTGGCTGGCGGCGCTGCCAGAAGAAAGCTTCCTGCGTGGCCAGCCCGAACAAATCGCCTGGCAGGCGGAAGTGCTGGCCGCCGCACCGGACGCCGCACTGCATGTGGCCGCACGCGCGCTGGCCGATGAACACAGCGGCGCGCTGGAAGTTTTCGTACACGCCCCTGACCGGGACGGGCTGTTTGCCGCCATCGCCGCCACGCTTGACCGTGCTGGGCTTGCCATCGGACAGGCACGGCTGTTGAACTCGGCGCAGGGCGAAGTGTTTGACACCCTGCAAGGGCTGCCCCTCGACCCACGCCGCAAAGTCAGCGCCGCCGAAGTTGAAAAGCGACTGTTGGAAGCACTCGCCAAGCCCGACCTGTCAGCCGTGCGCGCACCACGCCGCAGCCAGCCACGCCATCTGCGCCATTTCCGCATCCCGCCACAAATCAGCTTTTCGCCTGCCGCTGGCGGACAGCGCAGCCAGTTGAGCCTGGTTTGCACCGACCGCCCCGGCCTGCTTTCGGACATCACCCAGGTTTTTCGCACCCAAGGACTGCGGGTTCACGATGCCCGCATCGCCACCTTTGGCGAACGCGCCGAAGACATTTTCCAACTCACCGACGCCCGCAACGCGCCGCTGGATGACACCATCCAAGCGCGACTTGGCGAGGCATTGATTCGCACCCTGCAAGGAGACAATCCATGACCCCATTCGACCCGGCACTGCGCCAGCGCATTGAGGAGGCTTTTGAAAACCGCGCCACACTCGATGCCGATGCACTGGCCGCGCTGCACCCGGATATTGAAGCCTGCATGGCCGGGCTAGAAAGCGGCGCATTGCGCGTGGCAACGCCTGAAGCAGATGGCTGGCAGGTTCATGAGTGGCTGAAAAAAGCCGTACTACTGTTTTTCCGTACCCATGAAATGCAGTTGATGGCAGGCAGCCCTGCCCCGTTCTGGGACAAGGTGCCGCTGCGCTTCCAGGGGTTTGAAGCCGAAGACTTCCGTCGCGAAGGCGTGCGCGTGGTACCGGGTACAGTGGCGCGGCGCGGCTGCCATATTGGCCGCGACGTGGTGCTGATGCCGAGCTTCATCAATATCGGTGCCCATGTGGGTGAAGGCAGCATGGTGGATACCTGGGCCACGGTCGGCTCCTGCGCCCAGGTGGGCAAGCATTGCCATATCTCTGGCGGCGCGGGCATCGGCGGGGTGCTGGAGCCGTTGCAGGCTACCCCCACCATCATCGAGGATCACTGTTTCATCGGCGCACGTTCGGAAGTGGTGGAAGGGGTCATCGTCGGCCATCACAGCGTTATCGGCATGGGCGTGTTTCTGGGGCAATCCACGCGCATCTATCACCGCGAAACCGGCGAAATCAGCTATGGCTATATCCCGCCGGGCAGCGTGGTGGTTTCCGGGCAACTACCAGCCGCCGATGGCAGCCATTCGCTGTATTGCGCGGTGATCGTCAAACAAGTGGATGAAAAAACCCGCAGCAAAACTTCCGTCAACGAACTGCTGCGCGGGCTGGCCAGCTAAGCCATGCGTTTTCTCATCATCACAAGTCTGCTCAGCCTGTATCTTGTCTGGCGGGTGGCATTCCCGCTTGGCAAAACTACGGCAGCACGCTGGGCGCTCTCGACCCTGCTGGTCGGCCTGATTCTGCACTACCCCATCATCGCCTCGTTCTGGGGAAGCCTGGCCTCTCCGGAGGTGCCCCGCGAAATCTTGCTGACGCTTGCGGTCGGCTTCATGAGTCTGCTGCTGCTCGCCCTGGTGTTGCTAGTGCGCGATATGCTCGGTGTGCTGGTTTGGCTGGTTTGCAAAAATCCGGGGCGGGCATTGCTGGGTAGTCGCCGGCTGTTGCAGGGGCTGATGGTCATCTGCCTGCTGCTGGCAGGCTACGGGGTTTGGCAGGCGGTGAAGGTACCGGCAGTCAAGCGCATCGAAATCGCCCTGCCCGGCTTGCCCACCGAGTTTGACGGCTATCGCATCACTCATTTGACCGACCTGCATGTCAGCCGTCTGCTCGATGGCGCAAGAACCGCTCAAGTGGTGGCGCGCGCCAATGATTTGGCGGCCGATGCCATCGTGATTTCTGGTGATCTTGTCGATGGCAGCGTCGAGGCTCGCCGTAACGACTATCCGGCGCTGGCTGCGCTCAGCGCCCGCGACGGGGTATTTGCCTCGCCCGGCAATCACGAGTATTACTCCGGTTATCAGGCGTGGATGGCCGTCTTTGCGCAAATCGGCATTCAGATGCTGCCCAACCGGCATGTCGTGCTGCGCCGTGGCAATGCCGAGCTGGTGATCGCCGGTGTTACCGATCCGGCTGCCCATGACCGCCGCCAGCCGCAGCCCGATCTTGCCGCCGCGCTCGCCGGGGTTTCGCCCGATGCCAGCATCATCCTGCTCGACCATCGCCCCGGCAATGCCCCGCACAACCGCAAGGCCGGCGTGGATCTGCAATTGTCCGGGCATACCCACGGCGGGCACATCTGCGGCCTGCACTGGCTGGTGGCGCGCTTCAACAATGGCTTTGTCTCCGGCCTGTATCAGCAAGACGGCATGCAGCTGTATGTCGGCAACGGCGCCGGACTCTGGCCGGGCTTTGCCATCCGCCTTGGCAAGCCTGCCGAAATCACTGAAATCACCCTGCGAGCCTCACCATGATCACTCTCTACGGACTGAAAAACTGCGATACCTGCAAAAAAGCCCGCAAATGGCTGGAGCGTTTCGATGTTGCACACCAATTTGTCGATGTGCGCGAATCCCTGCCCACACCGGAGATGCTGCTGGCCTGGCAAGATGCGGTGGGCGGTTTTGAAAAGCTCATCAACAAATCCTCCACCACTTGGCGACAACTGCCGGAAAACCGCAAATCCCCCGGCAGTGCTGCCGAATGGAAGCTGCTGCTGCGCGAGCATCCGGCGCTCATCAAGCGCCCGCTGTTGCAGTTGGCCGATGGCCGCGTGGTGCAGGGCTTTTCCGACAACGGCTACAAAAAACTGTTTGCCGATGTATGAGTGAAGTCTTGGCACTGACCTTGGAGTTGATTGCCCGGCCTTCGATCACGCCGGAGGATGCCGGCTGCCAGGCATTGATTGCCGAACGGCTCGCACGCTGCGGCTTCACAACAGAAGCCTTGCGCTTTGCCGATGTGGACAATCTCTGGGCAAGCCACGGCAGCGGCGCGCCGGTGCTGCTGCTGCTAGGGCATACCGACGTGGTGCCACCGGGCAACCCAGATGCCTGGCAAAGTGCGCCATTTACCCCGGAAATCCGCGCAGGCTTCCTGTACGGGCGCGGCGCCGCCGACATGAAGGCCAGCGTCGCCGCCTTCGTCGTGGCACTGGAGCAATTCGTCGCCGCGCACCCCGATCACCCCGGCACGATTGCCTTACTGCTCACTTCCGACGAAGAAGGCCCGGCGCAGCATGGCGTGCGCCAGGTGGCCGAAGTCCTGCGCCAGCGTGGCCAGCGGATTGACTGGTGCATCACCGGCGAGCCCTCATCCCGGGAAACCCTGGGCGACCTGCTGCGGGTGGGCAGACGCGGCTCGCTCTCGGCACAGCTCGATATTCACGGCGTGCAAGGGCATGTGGCCTATCCCGAACTTGCCAGAAACCCGATTCATGCCGCCCTACCCGCCTTGGCCGAACTTGCCGCCAAACAGTGGGATGCGGGCTTTGACAGCTTCCCGCCGACCAGCCTGCAAATCACTGATGTTCATGCCGGCAATCACACCAGCAATGTGATTCCAGGGCAGATGGCGGTGCGCTTCAACCTGCGCTACAACCCGTACTGGAGCGCGCAGGCGCTGCAAGCGGCTTGCGAAGCCATCTTCAAGCGCCATCAACTCAATTACCAAATCCACTGGCATCACAGCGGTGCCCCCTTCCATACCCCGGAAGGCGTGTTGCGCCAAACTGCGCGTGAAGTCTTGACCGAGTTTTCCGGCAGCGCACCGGAAGAAAGCACCGGCGGCGGCACTTCCGATGCCCGCTTCATCGCGCCACTGGGCGCAGAGTGCATCGAAGTCGGCCCGGTCAACGCCAGCATCCACAAAGTGGACGAGCATATCCGTCTTGCCGACCTAGAAGCCCTGCCGCAGCTTTATCTGCGCCTGATCGAACGCCTGCTGCTACCTACCCCCGGCACGCCATAGGGCATGCCGGGCAGCAAGCCCGCATCAGCGAGCCAGGGCAGCTTGCGCGGCGCTCAAAACCGTGCCGGTTTCCACCAGACGCACGGCGGTGGCGACATCACCATCGAGCGCGTGGTCGCGCCACATCATCGGCAGATGACGACGGATTTCCGCATGCGCCGCAGCCACTGCCTTGCCGGGATGGAAGGCTTCGCTTGTCGCCAGCTCCTGACGCAAACTTTCGACCTCGGCCAGAAATACTGCCTGACTATCGGCCTGCGGCATGCCGCGCACCTTGGTGGCGAACTGTCCGGCATCGCCCTCCCGCGCCAGCGCGCGAGCGGCGTTGATCATGCCGATGCGCAAATCCAGCGCCTGTGCCGCAGTGGCAAGCTCTAGTCCCAGCACCTTGGCCAAATCACGGGTCATACCGAGCACATGACGCGCCTCGTTCGCGCCCATCGAAACATGGTCTTCGGCATTGGCACTGGTCGGCACCGAATACACCGCGGCCGGCATGGCGCGTGATGCCAGGTCGTTGACAATCGCCGCGCAGGTGTATTGCACAATCATGTAGCCCGATTCGGTGCCATCTTCGTTGCCAATCAAAAATGCCGGCAGGCCGTCATTGGTGGCCGGATCGACCAGCTTGTTGGTACGACGCTCGCTGATCGATGCCAGTACCGGAATGGCCGCCTTCAGATAACTCATCGCCAGCGCCAGCGGCATGCCGTGGAAATGACCGGCAGAAATGACTTGCTGTTCGACATGCTCGGCTTTAGCATCGGGAAATACCAGCGGATTGTCGGTAACTGCATTCAGTTCGATGTCCAGCACCCGTGCGGCCTGTGCCAGCGCATCGCGCACCGCGCCATGCACCTGTGGGATACAGCGCAGCGAATAGCTATCCTGCGGCTGATGCTTTTTGCCACCACGAAACGGCTTGAAGCGTTGATAGAACTTTTCCCGGCCATGACGCTGACTGTCCGGCACCCAATCCCAGAAAATATCGAAGCTGAGCGCGCTGGTGGCGGGCGTATTCCAGCTTTCCGGCTGCCAAGTCTTGAAGCCCGGCACCAGGTGATAGGGAATATCGGCAAGCGTTGAGCCTTGCAGCAGGCGACGCAGATTATCGGCCACCTGCACCTGTCCCGGATGCGGACGCAGCGCATGGACTTCCGGCGCAAATGCGCCAAGTCGCCCGGCGAAGGCGTCGATGGTCATCGCCGCGGCAAGGTCTGCGGTATCCAGCAGTTTTTCCATGCGATCAACGGCCAACACGCCGGTTGCCAGCATCTGCGCAGTGCCGTTATTGAGCGCCAAGCCTTCTTTGTGGCTGAGCTTTACCGGCGACAACCCGGCGCGCTTCAATGCCTCGCCTCCGCTGATGCGCTCGCCCTGATAGAAGGCTTCGCCGCCGCCCAGAAGCACAATCGCCAGATGCGAAAGCGGCGCCAGATCACCCGATGCCCCGACCGAGCCCAATTGCGGCACCACCGGCACCACACCAGCATTGAGCATCGCCGCCAATGCCTGCAAGGTTTCCACACGAATCCCGGAATGCCCGCGCAGCAGCGTATTGATACGAATGCCAAGCATCGCCCGCACCACTTCTGGCGCAAACGGCTCGCCCACGCAAACGGCATGGGTAACGATGAGGTTGCGCTGCAATTCTTCATGCAGCGAAAGCTCCGCCTGATCGTCCGCAGCACTCTGGCGGGTGCGACGCGCGCCCAGCAGCTTGTCGGCATTGCTGCCAAAGCCGGTGGAAACGCCATAAATCGGTTCTTCGCGGCGGACTTGTTCGGCCAGAAACTCGGCAGCTTTCGCCACTTTTTCCAGTGCCGCAGCGTCCAGCGTAACCGGCGCGCCTTCGGCGATTTTCACAAGGCTGGCACGGTCAAGCGAGCGACCGTCCAGATGGATCGCAGTTGTCATGGGGTTTTCTCCAGGTTTTGTTGAAGCCAGGCCACTGCCTCGCTCAAGGGCACGGTTTGCTGCTCGCCATTACCCAAGTCTTTCAATGTCACCGTGCCATCAGCACGTTCGCTCTCGCCGCGCAGCGCCACGAAGCGAATCCCGGCACGGTCGGCATATTGAAACTGGCGGGCGATTTTCTTTGCGTCCATTTGTGTTTCCACATTCAGCCCAGCCTCGCGCAAGGTCTGCGAAAGCGCCAGCGCATCGGCAAAGCCGGCCTCATCCATCAGCCCGACCAGCACATCCACCGAACTTGCCGCCATCGCGACAAGACCGGCCTCGCGCAACTGCCAGAACAACCGGCTAAGACCGATCGAAATCCCCACCCCCGGCAGACGCGACTTGCTGTAATGACTGGCCAGATTTTCGTAGCGGCCACCGGAGCAAATCGAACCGATTTGTGGGTGCGCATTCAACTGGGTTTCGTAAACGATGCCGGTGTAGTAATCCAGCCCGCGTGCGATGGAAAGATTGATGGCATAGCGGGACTCGGCAATCCCCATCGCCCGCAATTGCTCAAGCGTGGCGACCAGTTCGGCACGCCCCTGCTCGAATTGCTCGCTGCCTGCGCCCAATGCCGCCAGTTTTTCTAGGGCATCGGCATGACCATTGGAGCGCACACGCGAGAATGCCAGCAGGCGATCGGCCACTTCCGCACTCAAGGCAAAATCCGCTGCCATCAGGGTTTGTCGCACCGCTTCTTCGCCACGCTTGTCCAGCTTATCCAGCTCGCGCAGCACCGCATCCTGCTGCGCCCCGGCAATTCCCAACCCTTCGAAAAAGCCGCGCAAAAGCTTGCGGTGATTAAGCCAGATGGTGAACTCGCCAATTGCCAGACGCTCGAATACCGCATTGATGACGGCCGGGATTTCCGCATCGTAACGCGGCGAAAGTGCATCCTTGCCAATCACGTCAATATCGCACTGATAGAACTCGCGGAAACGCCCGCGCTGGGCACGCTCGCCGCGATACACCCGCTGCATCTGATAGCGACGGAACGGAAAGGTCAGCGCATGCTCGTGCTCGGCCACATAACGGGCCAGCGGCACGGTCAGGTCAAAGCGCAATGCCAGCTCCGGCAGGCCAGCTACGCCATCTGGCTCGCGGGATTTTTCCAGCGCGCCAGTGGACTGGGCGAAATACACCTGGCGCTCGGTTTCGCCGCCGGTTTTGGTAAGCAACACCTCGGTCAGTTCGAAAACCGGGGTTTCCACCGGCAAGAAGCCGAACGATTCATAAGTCTTGCGGATAATGTCCAGCATGCGCTGGAAGGCGATTTGCTCGCGCGGCAGCAATTCCATCACGCCGGGCGGGGTACGGGGCTTGATCAAGATGGCCTCGATGGTTCGGAAAAGCCCGGTAGTTTAAGCCAGCCATCGGCAGCGAAAGAAATTTTCGCAACAACACTTGCACAATGCCAATTTGCCTCCTATACTGCGCAACTCGCAATCGGGGTGTAGCTCAGTCTGGTAGAGCGCTACGTTCGGGACGTAGAGGTCGTAGGTTCGAATCCTGTCTCCCCGACCAAATCCAAGGCTTGGAAGCATCTGTTTCCAAGCCTTTTTCTTTCTTGCCCGCCCGCTATTTGCCATCCGGCTTCATAACATTTTTTTCAACTTTGCCTAGGTTCTGGGTGCTAGCATCGTGCCTCCTCTTGACACTTCACGGAGTTTTCGATGAAAAACCGCAACCCCCTACCCCTTGGCGTACTGGCCGGCTCCCTGATGCTCTCTGGCAGCGCCTTTGCCATTACCGCGCTTGAAGGCGGCTATATGCAGGACGGCCAACAAGCACAGCAAGCCCAACACCAGCAAGGCGAAGGCAAATGCGGTGGCGAGGGCAAGTGTGGCGAAGGCAAATGTGGCTTTGCCCAGATGGACGGCGACAAGGACGGCAAAATCTCGCGCGCGGAGTTTGCCGCAGCCCACGGCGGCTCGGATCAGCGCTTTGCCGCTCACGATCTGGATGGCGATGGTCAAATCACCCAAGCCGAGATGGATCAGCACCATGCGCAAAAGCGTGAAGCCGCAGGTCAGACTGGCGAGCAAAAGCAGGCCGGCGAGGGCAAATGCGGTGAAGGCAAGTGTGGCGAAGGCAAATGCGGCGGTAATCGCTGATATTGCCGCCATTTTCCAAGTCGCAGCCCGGCGCCTAATGGCCGGGCTGTTTCTCCGAGCGATTTCCAAGAATGCTTGCCGATTACAGCATTGGTCTTGGCCTGCGTCGCGGGCTGCTGGACGCAATCGAGGCCGCCCCTGCGGGCGATTTTGATTTCCTCGAATGCGCCCCGGAAAACTGGATTCATGTCGGCGGCGCGCTGGGCGCACGCTTCAAGGCGCTGGCCGCCCGTTATCCGATTACCCTGCACGGCTTGTCGCTTTCATTGGGCGGTAGCTTGCCACTAGATGAAACCCTGCTTAGCGATATCGCCGCCTTCATGCAGCGCTTCGACATTCACCACTACAGCGAGCATTTGAGCTACAGCGCCGATGACGGCCATCTGTATGACCTGATGCCACTGTCCTTCGATGCCGAAACCGTCGCCCATGTCGCCCGGCGCATCGACCAAGTACAGCAGCGCTTGGGACGGCGCATCGCGGTGGAAAACATCAGCTATTACGCCGCCCCTTGGCAGCAGATGCCGGAAATCGACTTCATCCATGCGGTACTGGATGCCGCAGACTGCGACCTGCTGCTGGATGTCAACAATGTCTTTGTCAACGCCATCAATCATGGCTATGTGGCCGGCGATTTTCTGGCCGCCCTGCCCTCCCGGCGCGTGGTCGGCTATCACGTTGCCGGGCACTTTGACGAGGCCGACGATCTCAAGATTGACACCCACGGCAGCGCCGTCAAAGAAGCCGTTTGGCAGCTTCTGGCCGATGCCTACGCCCTGCATGGCGTAAAGCCGACCTTGCTTGAGCGCGATTTCAACTATCCCCCTTATGCCGAATTACAGGCAGAGCTTGCTCGCATCCGACAGATTCAAGGCAGGCCTGAAATGATTGCAGGTATCGCCGCATGAGTCGCCTCAAAGCCCGGCAGTTTGCCTTTGCCGCCCATCTGCGCGATGCCCAGGCGCCCGCACCCGACGGCATCGAGGCGCGCCGCATGGCGGTGTATCGCGAACTGTTTGGCAATACCCTCGAAAGCCTGTTGGCGAGCAATTTTCCGGTCATCAAAAAAACATTGGGGCCTGACGCATGGATGGAGAAAGTCCGCGCATTTCATCGTGAATACCGTGCGCAAACCCCGCTGTTCACCCGCATCGGCTGCGAATTCATCGACTTTCTGCAACAAAATCCGCAAGACCCGACAGCCCCCTGGCTTGCCGAGCTGGCGCACTACGAATGGATGGAGCTGAAAGCACAAATCGACGACAGCCCGATACCACCGCATGATGCCGACGGCGATCTGTTGCAAGGGATTCCACTACTAGCCCCCCAAGTCTGGCCATTGGCCTATCAATGGCCGGTGGAGAAAATCGGCCCGGCATTCAAGCCCGTTACCCTACCCGAGCAGCCCAGCCTGCTGCTGGTGTATCGAGATGAACAAATGCAGGTGCGCTTTTCTGCACTTGCGCCGCTGGCCTACCGGCTACTTCAGTTGTTGCAGGAAAACCACACGCAAACTGGCAATACCTTGCTGCAACAACTTGCCGACGAAGCCGGTCAGCCGAGCAACCCGGCATTTCTGACCGAAGCCACACAAATGCTGGCCGCACTCAAGACCCAAGGCTTGCTACTCGGCACCCGTACCTAGGCTGCGGCTGACAATCCCAAAGTCTCCGCAAGACGCACAGCATTACATGCTTGGTTTTTTCGCGAAAAACGGCGGCACAAACCGGCCGCGAACTGGCACTTACGGCGAAGCGGTTCTGGCCTCACCTGCGCCACTGTCACGGCTTTCGCGCCGCGCAGCATAATGCGTGCCCGGCGGCGGCATCCGGGTGAAATGGGTATGGATGCCATCGAGCACCGCCCGCGCCAGTTGTCGCTGGAAACTGGCACTCTTGAGCCGAGCCTCTTCTTCCGGGTTACTGATAAAGGCAGTTTCCACCAACATCGAAGGCACGTCCGGCGAACGCAACACCACAAAATTGGCGCGCTCAATCTGATCCTTATGGGTCTTGCCGACTCGCTTCAGGCCATCCAACACCTCATTGGCCATGCGCTCCGACGCCCGCTGGGTAGCGCTTTGCGACAGATCCAGCAATACCGACGCGAGCGTGCCTTCCTTGCCCTGCAAGCGCACCCCACCGACCAAGTCGGCAGCATTTTCGCGGTCAGCCAGCCAACGCGCCGCCTGCGAAGTCGCCCCGCGCGTGGAAAGCACATATACCGACGAGCCGCGCGCATTGCGATTTTCCGCCGCATCGGCATGGATGGAGATGAACACATCGGCATTCGCACGACGGGCGCGCTGGTAGCGCTCGGCCAAGGGAATGAAAAAATCGGCATTGCGCGTGAGATAAGCCTTCAGCCCCGGCGTGGCATCCACTTGCCGAGCCAATTCACGGGCAATGGCCAAGGTGATGTCTTTTTCTCGAGTTCCCCCGGCTCCCACTGCCCCCGGATCCTGGCCGCCATGACCGGCATCAATCGCCACAATCACCGGTCGCAATGCGCTGCGGCGGTTCATTTCCTGCATGCTGCGCACCGGCGCCGGGCTGACCGTGCCGGTCTGCGGCGGGCGCGGGACTGCCGGTTGCGGATTCTGGGTAGGTGTGCTGGACGCAATCTGCGCTGCTTGTGCCTGGGTTTGCGGCGGGTTTTCCGCTGTGCCTACGGCTGTCGGCGCGCTGCTCGCAGCCGTTTGCCCGACAGCTGCCGCAGGCGCAGGCGATGTGCTCGGCTGCTGACCGGCCTCCGCGTTGCCGGGCGGCAGAGCCACCGTGCCAGCCACTGCGGTTGATGGCAATGTCCCCTGCCCCGTTGCCGTCGTCGCCGGGGCAGCACCCTGATTTTGTACGGCTGCCGCAATCGCCGCGATGCCATCGCCCGGCCATTCCAGAATCAGGATCGCCTTGCCATCGCGCCATTCCATATTCGGGCCGATGGCAACCACCGGCGCCCCCAAATCAAACACGATTCTTGCCGTACCCGAAACCGGCTGGCCACTACGCACCGACTTGACGATGCCGGTGGCGGCAGGCAATTTCAGGCTCTTGGCAAGCTCGGTCTGGCTCATGTCCACCACCAGCCGTTCCGGCTCCGACAGCCGCAATACACGATATTCGACCCGGCTGTCCAAGGTGATTTCCGCGCGCGTGCCACTGGGCGTTTCATGCAGGCTGACACCGCGCACCTCACGCGCCTCGGCCAGATTCCAGACAAGCGCAACGAGGAGCGCAAGCCCCAGCAAGATTTGTTCGATTCGCAGTCCTTTGACACGCATGCGCAAATTCAAGCACCCCCTCGGGAAAGGTTCAATATTTTCCTTGAAAATCCGAAACTTTGGTTAATTAGCTCTCAGCTTTTGCAGCTTTTACTGCGTCACGAAAGCCGCAGCGTTTCGCACAAAGCAAAGGCGCAGCGAAAAGCTGCGCCTTTGTGTGGGCTTGCCCAAACCGCTTAGAAGCTACGCCGGTACTGCAAGCTGGCGGTATCGACATCCCCTAGCGGGCTGTTGCGGCGGCTGTAGTCCAAGCGCAGCAAATGCTTGCGCCAAGCGGCATTCATGCCCAGCCCCAACAGGCTGCTGCGAGCAGCCAGTCCTACGCCGTACATCGCCTGCCAGTCGTCCATGCCGACAAAGCTGGCTTGGAAGATTTCTCCCTTGCCGTTCAGACGCTGCTGCCACTCGCCGCGAGCATCCACGCCCAGACGCAGGCCATTGTTGAGCAGCCAGCGACGCTCGCCGCGCAACCCGGCATAAGCTTGGGTACGGCGACTATCCCAGTCCAGCGCACGCAACCCCAAACCACTCAGGCTGCTTTCGTGGAAGCCGCGATTGGTCAAATCCACATACTGCACACCCGCATACGGGGTGAGCTTGGTCTGGCCGATATCGAAGCGGCGACCGGCTTCGGCATTCAGGCTGAAGTAGTGCCCTGACAAGCGGCTGTTGGCGCCGTCCAACTGGGTGCCCAGCAGCAGATGACGCTGCATTTCACGGCTGAACTGACCAAAGCCCGCACGTCCCTGCGCATACCAGCCATCCCGCAGCCAACCGGCATAGAGCTGACCTTCGTTCTGGCGACCGCGCACCTGATCACCCAGCGCCGGCAACCAGCTTTGCTGCTGCTGACGACTCAACAGCAGACCAAGCACGGCGTTTTGGCCGATACGCACGTCATGCCCGATCATTTCGCCATTGCTGGAATAGCCGACCCCATCCATCCCAGCTTGGGTCAAGCTGCCATTACGGCTCAAGTCGTTGTACCAAGTGCCCGTCTGAAGCAACCCGCCGGTACGCAATTGGTCAAAACGCTCCGATGCGGCACGGCGGCTCATATCGATGCTGTCATAGGTCAATGCCGAAGACACGCCGTGCAACTGCCCGGACAGGCTGCGCAGCGAGCGATTGACGCCATCCACTCCTTGAGCGCGCTGGAAAGCACCAAGGCCATTGATGAACGCCGTGCTGCTCGCCCCGCCCAACGGTTTGGCAAGTTGCTCGTCAATCCGGCGCATGACCGCTTCCACACGCTTGGCCGTCTGCAAGGCAACCCCATCAAACTGCCAAGCCTGAGCCGCCTGCTCCACATTGATCCGGCTGGTGAGCAGGTAAGCATTCTGATAATCGTATTCCAGCTTGGCATCAAACAGCACCAGCTTGGGATTCCAGGAAAGCGTGCCAAAGGTGCCGGTCAGCCCTTCACCGGCATGAACCAGCAGCTCCTTGCTGGAGACTTGATAGCCATCACGAACGCCCATGATATGCAGGCGCGAATCGGCTTTGCCCTCATCATTGAGATCGACCTTGCCGGTAACATTCAGCGGATTGCCAAGCCAGAGTGCAAGAATCGCCGGACTGCTGCCCCCCAGAGGATTGTCACTGGCATCGCCATTGCTGAAGTTGCCACCAATTGACATCGCGCTGTCGCTGCTGCCGGCAAGCAACAGCCCGCTGTTTTCGACATGCCTGCCGAACGCACCCTGCCCCCACATAATCCCCGTCGGGCTGATATCCACATCGGAGTTGACAAGCCCCTGACGCACGACCAAGGCGCTGACAAGATCCGGACGCGCCGGATCAAACCGGGTATCCATATCAGCGTAATAGCCGATTTTGGTATCGCCGTTATAGCTGCTGCGGGCAGTCAATTCCAAGGTGCCGCCACCGATTTTGCGCAGCCCGCTGTCTCCGCTGATTTCATTGCTCCAAACCGAACTTGCCCCTGTGGACGAAGCCGGCAGGTTGACCGTGACATGGCCCCAGTCAAAACGTCCCGGCCCCTTGACTGCCTTGGCCACATTCAAAAGCCCGTAGCCAAAAATTTCATCGGCACCTTCCGCACCGATATCAGTCGCAGTGCCAAGAATGGTCTGACGCACCAAGTCGTTGTTGAAATACGGGAAGGCGCTCCATACCAGCGCCGCCGCACCGGACACCAGCGGCGCAGCATAGGAGGTGCCACCCCCCCATTTCAGGCTATTGTCGTCATGCGCCACAAAGGTCACATTGCCCGGCGCAGTCAAACAGTAATTCTTGGCAATACCGCAGGCTTGGGAGTAATTCGTCAACGTCGGCGTGGCTTCGGTCGGATTGAGCGCTGCAACCGTCAGCCAGCCGCTGGCAAGCAGCTCCGCACCTGTCTTGCTCGGCAAGGCGGCTATTTCGCTGGGATTGGCGCGATAGCGCGCATCCTCGCCATCATTGCCATTGGCAAATACCACCAAGCCATTGCGGTTGAGAATGAAGTCGCTGTAACCGGCAACAAATTCAGCCGTAACAGCGGAATCATCATTCCAGTACAGCCCGCCCCAGGAATTGTTGATGATGCGCGCCCCGGCATCGGCAAGGTCCCGGTTGACCTTGGCAAAAAACTCGCCGATTCCGGTATTGGCATGAACTTCATTCCCCCGACCCGAGCCGTCATCTGCAGGCGCCTTGTCGTTGATGATGCGCGAGGAAACAATCGTGGCATTTTGCGCCACGCCACCTGGCCATTCGGAATAAGCACGACCGGCAGCCAACTGCGCCACCGTGGTGCCATGTCCGTCTTTGTCATCTACCGTCAGGTCGTTTTTATCGGCATCGACATACACAAGGTTTTTGCTCACCCGGCCATTGAGCGTGGGATGGTCACGACGCACCCCGGTATCGACGATGCCAATGGTGACACCATTACCCTTGTAACCTGCGGCAATCGCCTGATCTGCGCCAATCAGCTTCAAATGCGCATCCATCGCCGGCTGCGCATTGACCGGCCCCGGCGCTGTTGTTGGCGTAGTGGTGGGTGCCGGTGTCGGCGCAGGGGTCGGCGTGGTACTCCCGCCACCACTTCCCCCGCCAATTTGCAAAGGCGGCACAGATGAGCTCCCCCCACCACTGCTGCATGCGCCAAGTCCCAAAGCCAGAGCAGAAACCACTGCCCAGGACAGCTCGTTACGGTTGAACCTGTTTCCCATGATTTTCCCCAATACCTTTAGTGTTGTGTCGTTCGAAGCGAATTCCGCGCGCTGCGCACAGAAAAACACGCAAATTCTTAACCTTTATTCATACAAACACAATCCCGATAGTCTCACTTGCCAGCGCCGGGATCGCCAACACCACCGCAAACGGGGATAATCAAGCCCCACTCACTCTATACGGAGTCCTCATGTCCGATATCGTCATCACCGCTGCCAAGCGCACCGCCATCGGCTCCATGCTCGGTCAGTTCACCGGCGTGCCCACCCCGACCCTCGGCGCCGCGGCCATTTCCGCAGCACTGGCCGAAGCCGGTCTCAAGGGCAACCAAGTGGATGAAGTCATCATGGGCTGCGTATTGCCCGCAGGTCTTGGGCAAGCCCCGGCGCGCCAGGCCATGCGCGCGGCCGGCATCGACGATGCCGCAGGCGCCACCACCATCAACAAAGTCTGCGGCTCGGGCATGAAAGCCTTGATGCTGGCGCATGATCTCATCAAGGCCGGCACGGCCAGCACCGTGGTTGCTGGCGGTATGGAGTCGATGACCAACGCGCCGCACCTTCTGAATGGCTCGCGCACCGGCATCCGCTACGGCAATGCGCCCTTTATCGACCATATGGCCTTCGATGGCCTGACCAACCCCGATGACGGCCAGGCAATGGGCGTTTTTGGCGACAGAACCTGCGCCAAATAC
This sequence comes from Lysobacteraceae bacterium NML08-0793, assembly GCA_002798275.1. Classification (GTDB taxonomy): domain Bacteria; phylum Pseudomonadota; class Gammaproteobacteria; order Xanthomonadales; family Xanthomonadaceae; genus Solilutibacter. The sequence goes on from NWQR01000001.1 coordinate 133,645, forward strand.
GGCTATGACCGCGAAAAAGTCGATGCCTACGCCACCGAATCGGTCGTCCGCGCGCAAAAGGCCGTGGCTGATGGCGCTTTCAAGGCGGAAATCGCCCCGGTTACGGTCAAGACCCGCAAGGGCGAAGTGGTCATTGATACCGACGAAGAACCCGGCAAGATTGATACAGCCAAAATCCCCGGTCTGCGGGCGGCCTTCGGCAAGGAGGGCGTGCTGACCGCAGCCTCTTCTTCCAAGATTTCCGATGGTGCCGCCGCACTGGTGGTGATGTCGGCAGAAGCCGCCCAAGCTGCTGGTGCCAAGCCGCTGGCACGCATCGTTGCGCATGCCACGCATTCGCAGGCACCGGAATGGTTCACCACTGCCCCGGTCGATGCCATCAAGAAAGTGCTGGAAAAAGCCGGCTGGCAGGCCGCCGATGTGGATCTTTTCGAAATCAACGAAGCCTTTGCCTGCGTGGCGATGGCGCCTATCAGCGACCTTGGCATCGGCCACGAAAAAATCAACGTCAATGGCGGCGCGCTGGCACTCGGCCACCCAATTGGTGCCTCCGGCGCACGCCTTGTGGTGACCTTGATTCACGCACTCAAAGCACGCGGCGGCAAGCGCGGCGTGGCCGCCTTGTGCATTGGCGGCGGTGAGGCCACGGCACTGGCCATCGAACTGCTCTGAAACCACCCGGGCAGGCCGGACTCCCCGTCCTGCCCCTTTCAGGCAGTTGAACATGCGCTAACGGAAAAGAAAAAAAATCCGGCCAACTTGCTTGACATCGTTCATCAATTTGTCATGATGTCGGCAACGCGACGGTTTCGCGTTGCCCTGTTTCCAATTGAGGACATCCCAATGACGCTGAACAAGACGCTGCTCGCTCTGGCCATGGGTCTGGCTTTGACCGCCTGCACCAACAACGCCGAGCAAGCCCAGGAAGCCGCCACTGAAGCCGCCCATGCGGCCGCCGAAGCCCAACAGGCTGCCGATGTCAGCGGCGAAGCAACTGCCCAAGCAGGTGCCGATGCCGCCGCCGCTGCTGCCGACGCCGCCGCAGCCCAAGCCGATGCCGCCGCCAGCGCCGAAGCTGCCGGTCAGGATGGCGCTGCCGATGCAGCCGCTGATGCCGCCGCACAATCGGCCGATGCCGCTGGCGAAGCACAAAAATCGGCTGAAGAAGCCGCCGCTGCCGCCGACAAAAAATAATGTTGTACCCGGGCAAGACCCGGCTTTTCCCTTAGCTCTCAAAGAGAATCATCATCATGAACATCAAGTTTGCTCCCCTGTTCGCCATCGGCCTGACCCTGGCACTGGCCGCCTGCAACAAGCCGGCTGCTGAAGAAGCCGCCAACGCCGCTGAAGCCGCCAATGCTGCTGCTGCCGACGCCGCCAACGCTGCTGCTGAAGCTGCACAGACCGGCGCAGAAGCCGTGGCCGACGCCGCTGCTGCTGAAGTCTCCAGCGAAGTGGCCGAGCGCGCCGCCAACGTGGCCGAAGCTGCTGCCAATGTTTCTGCCGCTGCCGATGCCGTGGGCAACGAAGCCCAAGCTGAAGCCGCTGCCAACACCGCTGCCAATGCTGCTGACCTGGCCGAAAAGGCTGCCGACGTGGCTCAGGAAGCCAAGAAGTAATTTGGCTCGCCAAGAAACCTGCCAGCCCGCTGGCAGGTTTCATTTTGAATACCGAAAAGGCTGTCTGCCTCCTGCCAGCCATTGCACATCCGCTACTCAATTCAGAAGACAAAACACATGAACATCAAAATTGCCTCCTTGATTGCCGCAAGCGCTCTTGCACTGGCTGCTTGCAACAACAGCACCGAACAAAAGATGGAAGAAGCCAAGGCTTCTGCCGAACAAGCCGTCGATGCCGCTGCTGACGCCGCCGCAGCCCAAGCAGAGGCTGCCGGTGCCGCCGTTGATGCCGCCGCCAGCGATGCCGCTACCGCTACCGAACAAGCCGCTGGCGACCTGAAAGACGCCGCCCAGCAAGCCGGTGCCGACCTCAAGGCTGCTGGTCAAGACGCGGCTGCCGATCTCAAGGCCGCCGGTCAAAATGCTGCCGCCGATGCCAAGAACGCCGCCGAAAACATGAAGGCCGACGCCGCTGCCGCCATTGGTGGCGCTGCCCAAAAAGTGGCCGACAAGATGGAAGAAGAAAAGAAAGAAGCCGAAGCTGCTGCCAAGAAGTAATTCACGGCGCAATGCTCCGCTGCAAACCCCGGCCACTGGTCGGGGTTTTGCATTGGGCATGCGATAATCCCGCCCCTGTTTTTACCGGAACACGCTCATGGCGCGTCAAGCACTTGTTACCTCCGCCCTGCCCTATGCCAATGGCCCCCTGCATCTAGGGCATCTGGTGGGCTATATCCAGGCCGATATCTGGGTACGGGCGCGGCGTATGGCCGGCGAAACCGTGCATTTTGTCTGCGCCGACGACACCCACGGCACGCCGATCATGCTGGCTGCGGAAAAGGCCGGCACCACGCCGGAAGCCTTCATCGCCAAAATCCAGGCCAGCCACGAGGCCGACTTTGCCGCCTTTCATGTGGACTTCGACCATTACGGCTCGACCCATTCGGCGCACAATCGCGCCTTGACCCAGGCCATCTATCAGGCGCTGGATCAGAACGGCCATATTGGCCGCCGCACCGTCTCGCAACTGTTCGACCCCGAACGCGGCATGTTCCTGCCCGACCGCTATGTGAAGGGCGAATGCCCCAAGTGCGGCACTGCCGATCAGTACGGCGACAACTGCGAAAACTGCGGAGCAACCTATTCGCCCACCGAGCTGGTGAATCCCAAATCCGCCGTTTCCGGTGCCACGCCGGAGTTGCGCGATTCGGAGCATTACTTTTTCGAGCTGGGACAGTTCGAAAGCTTCCTGCGCCACTGGCTGAACGGCGATGTCGCCATCCCCGCAGTCAAGGCAAAACTGGCCGAATGGCTGGAAGGCGAAGGCGGCCTGCGCGCTTGGGATATTTCCCGCGATGCGCCGTATTTCGGTTTTGAGATTCCCGACGCACCGGGCAAGTATTTCTATGTCTGGCTGGATGCGCCGATTGGTTATCTGGCCAGTTTCAAGGCGTTGTGCGAACGCGCCGGGCTGGATTTCGACGCCTTTTTGCAGCCCGACAGCGAGGCCGAGCTGCATCATTTCATCGGCAAGGACATTGTCAATTTCCACGGCCTGTTCTGGCCGGCGGTGCTGCACGGCGCCCAGATGCGCGCGCCCACCCGCCTGCATGTCAACGGCTATCTGACCGTGGATGGCGCCAAAATGAGCAAATCGCGCGGCACCTTCATCATGGCGCGTAGCTGGCTCGACCACGGCCTGCCTGCCGAAGCACTGCGCTATTACTTCGCCGCCAAAACCAGCGGGGGCGTGGACGACCTCGACCTCAACTTGGGGGATTTCGTCAGCCGCGTCAACAGCGATATCGTCGGCAAATTCGTCAATCTTGCCAGCCGCTGCGCCGGTTTCATCGAAAAACGCTTTGCCGGCCAGCTTGCCGATACGCTGCCCGAGCCGGATCTGTATGCCCGCTTCGTCGAGCGCCTTGATGCAATCCGCAGCGCCTACCAAGACGACGATGCCGCACAGGCGCTGCGTCTTGCCATGGCGCTGGCCGACGAAGCCAATAAATACATCGACGAAGAAAAGCCCTGGGTGATTGCCAAACAGGAAGGCGAAGATACCCGCTTGCAAGCGGTCTGCACCCAAGGGCTGAACCTGTTCCGCGTGCTGGCGCTTGCCCTTGCCCCAGTGCTGCCCGCCACCGCCGGGCGCGTGGCTGAATTCTTCAATGCACCACTTTCCCGCTGGGAGGACTGCAACACGCCCGTAACCGGCCAGCCGATCCAGCCCTATCAAGCCCTGTTTACCCGAATCGACCCAAAAAACATCACCGCCATGACCGAAGCCAACCGCGACACCCTGAAGCCCGCCGACACCGCACCGGCCAAGACCGAAAAGCCTGCCGAAAAAGCCGCCGCCAGCACCGATACCGCGCAATACATCGGCATCGACGACTTTGCCAAGCTCGACCTGCGCATCGGCAAGGTGCTCGAATGCGGCTTTGTGGAAGGCTCGGACAAGCTGCTGCGCTTCCTGCTTGATGCAGGCGACCTCGGCCAGCGGCAGATTTTCTCCGGTATCCGCGCAAGCTATGCCGAGCCTGAAAAACTCGTCGGCCGCAATGTGGTGTTCATCGCCAACCTCGCCCCGCGCAAGATGCGCTTTGGCCTCAGCGAAGGCATGATTCTCTCCGCCGGTTTCGATGGCGGCGCACTGGCGCTGCTGGATGCCGATGCAGGCGCGCAGGCGGGCATGCCGGTGCGGTGAAAGCCGTGTTTGGGTATGGGTGATTGGTGATTACATGCAACTGGCCCTGTTCGATTTCGACCACACGCTCACCACCTGCGACACCTACGCGCGCTTCCTGCGCCGCATCGCCACACAGGAACAGCTCGCACAGGCGAAGTGGTCGATCGGCCCCTGGCTACTCGGCTACCGACTCGGACTGGTCAGCGCCGCAGGCATCCGCCGCCGCGTCACCCACTTCGCCTTCAAGCATGGCGATCCGGCCACGGTCGCGGCGCAGGGCGAAGCCTATGCCCGCGAAGCACTGCCGGAACTGCTGCGCCCGGAAATGATGCGCACGATCAAGCATCACCATGCGCAAGGGCACGAGATCGCCATCGTCTCCGGCTCGCTGGACACCTACCTTCGCCCGTGGTGCGAGCAACATGGACTGACCCTGATCTGCAACCAGCTCGAAATCCACGACGGACGCCTGACCGGTCGCTACGAAGGCGGCGACATCGGCCCGAACAAGGCAGCGGCAATCCGTGCACACTACGATCTGTCACGCTACGCACGCATTTACGCCTACGGCGACAGCAGCGAGGATCGACCGATGCTCGCCCTCGCCGACGAACGTTGGTATCGCGGTCGCCGCATCGCCTGAGCACCGACATGTACAGCCTACCCGCCACCGATCTGGTTGAACGCATCGACCGCCTGCTGCCGCAAACCCAATGCGGCCAGTGCGGCTTTAGCGGCTGTCGCCCGTATGCCGAGGCGCTGGCGCACGGCGAGGCCGATATCGACCACTGTCCGCCCGGTGGCGATGCCGGGGCGCGGGCGCTGGCAAAACTGCTTGAGCGCCCGACCAAACCCTATGACCGCAGCCGTGGCGAATACAAGCCCGGCATCATCGCGCAAATAGTCGAAGCCGATTGCATCGGCTGCACCAAATGTATCCAGGCCTGCCCGGTGGACGCTATCGCTGGTGCCTCCAAACTGATGCATACCGTCATCGCACCCCTGTGCACCGGCTGCGAGTTGTGCCTCCCGCCCTGCCCGGTGGACTGCATCGTGATGGTGCCCGGCTGAAAGGCTTGTTCTGAAGGCTTGTTCTGTCCGCATCTGCCTGCATAATGGCGCCCATTCTCATCTTTGGAGCTTGCAGCATGCGCAGTGGCAATCCAGCCCTTTCCGAATCCACTTTTCTCGATCTTGGCAGCGGCACGTTGCGGCAAGCTGCCGGCAACGCGATGACCTTGAACGGTACGGTCAACAAGACCGGCATTTTGCTGTTGCTGGCGGTACTGACCGCGACGTTCTCTTGGTCGCAAACCTTCACCGCCAGTGGCGAGGTCGCTTCCAGCGCGATGCTTTACATGCTGGGCGGCGCCATCGCCGGGCTGATTCTTGCCCTCATCACTGCATTCAAAAAGACTTGGGCGCCGATCACCGCGCCACTGTATGCGCTGGCCGAAGGTTTCTTTCTCGGGGTCATTTCGGCCATCTACAATGCCCGTTTTGATGGCATCGTGCTGAATGCGGTGCTGCTGACTTTCGGCACGCTGTTTGTTCTGCTGTTTGCCTACCGCTCCGGGCTGATTCGCGCCACCGAAAACTTCAAACTCGGCGTGGTCGCCGCGACCGGCGGCATTGCCCTAGTGTATCTAGCCACTTTTGCGCTGCGCATCTTCGGCAAGGATATTCCCTATATCCACGAATCCGGGCTGATTGGCATCGGCTTTAGTCTGTTCGTGGTGGTGATTGCCGCACTGAATCTGGTGCTGGACTTCGACTTCATCGAAACTGGCGTGGAACAGGGCGCACCCAAGTATATGGAGTGGTACGGCGCATTCGGTCTGATGGTAACGCTGGTATGGCTGTATGTGGAGTTCCTGCGTCTGCTTGCCAAACTGCAATCGCGCGACTGATACCCATCGCCCCGCTTTACCCCTGCAAGCCGCCCAACCGGGCGGCTTGTGTTTTATTCGCCCGATAAGGCGGCCAGAAACGCCAGCAGACGGGATTCGTCCCAGATTTCCAGCCCGAGGCTTTCAGCCTTGGTCAATTTGCTGCCGGCCGCTTCACCAGCAATCAGCAGCGAGGTTTTCTTCGAAACGCTGCCACTGATCTTGGCGCCCAAGGCTTCCAGCCGGGCACCGGCCTGATCGCGGCTCATGCTGGACAGGGTGCCGGTCAGCACCACGATTTTGCCTGAAAGCGGGCCGTCGCTGGCATGCTGCGGAACGCCTTCGGGCCAGTGCACGCCACGCTCGCGCAAGTGGGCAATGACTTCGCGGTTATGTCCCTGCGCAAAAAAATGCACGATATGTGCCGCGACTATCGGGCCGATGTCCGGCACTTCGCGCAGAGCCGCTTCGTCAGCGGCCATCAGCGCATCCAGACTGCCAAAATGCCGCGCCAGGGTTTTTGCGGTGGACTCACCCACATCGGAAATACCCAGCGCAAACAACAGTCGCTCCAGTGTGGTATCGCGGCTGGCATCAATCGCGGCCACCAGATTCTGCGCCCATTTGTCGGCGATTTTTCCTGCCTTGACGGTGGCCGGCGTGCTGCCATCGCGCAGGTCGGCGCGGCGTTTCATCTCCAAAAAATCCGCCACTTCCAACCGGTACAAGTCCGCCACGGTTTGAATCAGGCCGAAAGCTACCAAGTCCTGCGCAAAACGCTCGCCGAGGCCCTCGATATCCATCGCCCGGCGGGATGCAAAATGCACCACCGCCTGCACACGCTGCGCCGGACACACCAAGCCGCCGGTGCAGCGTGCCACCACTTCCCCTGCTTCGCGCTCGATGGCCGAGCCGCAATCCGGGCAGTGGCTGGGCATTTGCCAAGGCTGTGTGCCTGCCGGACGCGCGCGCTCGACCACGCGCACTACTTCCGGAATCACATCCCCTGCCCTGCGAATAATCACGGTATCGCCCACGCGCACATCCAGCCGGGCGATTTGGTCAGCGTTATGCAAGGTCGCGCGACTGACCGTTACCCCGCCCACCTGTACCGGCTTCATCAATACCCAGGGAGTAACTGCGCCGGTGCGCCCGACATTGACTTCGATGGATTCCACCGTGGTGCTGGCTTCTTCAGCGGGAAATTTGTGCGCAATCGCCCAGCGCGGCGCGCGCGAGACAAAGCCCATTTCGCGCTGCCGGTCAAAGCTATCGAGCTTGTAAACCACGCCATCAATGTCATAGGGCAACCGGCTACGGCGCTCGCCAATGCTGCGGTAATAAGCCAAAACACCGGCCAGACCATCGGCCACCGCCACTTCCGGGCTGACCGGAAAACCAAGCTGACGCAACCATTGCAGGGTTTGCGAATGGGTCGCGGGCAGTTCCACCCCCTGCACCTCACCCAGCGCATAGGCGTAAAACGCCAGTGGCCGCTGGGCGGTTATTGCCGGGTCGAGCTGGCGCAGGCTGCCGGCCGCGCCATTGCGCGGATTGGCAAGCGTCTTACGGCCTTCGGTGCGGGCTTTTTCGTTATAAGCCTCGAACTCGGCGCGCGGCATGATGATTTCGCCGCGCACTTCCAGCACCGCCGGCGAAAGCAGCCCACTCGCCAGCTGCATCGGGATGGATTTCACCGTACGCAGATTGGCGCTGACATCTTCGCCGGTGCTGCCATCGCCCCGGGTTGCGCCGCGCACGAATACGCCGTGCTCGTAGCGCAGGCTGATGGCAAGGCCATCGAGTTTCGGCTCGACCGAAAACACCGGCGCAACATCGCCGGTTTCGCGCTTGATGCGCTCGACAAACTCCGCCACCTCGGCATCGGTGAAGGCGTTGGCCAATGAAAGCATCGGCACCACATGCGCCACTTGGGCGAACTTGCCCGAAGGCGCATCGCCCACGCTGCGGCTCGGAGAATCTTCTTGCGCAAGCGCCGGATGCGCCGCTTCCAGAGCTTCAAGCTCGCGCAGCAGCAAGTCGTATTCGGCATCGGTGATATCCGGCGCATCCAAACCGTAATAACGATGATTGGCATCGCGGATACGCGCCACCAGCTCGGCATGACGCCGGGCGAGCTCACTCATGTCGGGCTCCAGTTGTGCCGGGATTACCACTGTCCGGGACGGGTCAGCGGCGGGGCTTCGCGCTGGCGGTCATAGGTGCGCAGTTCCTCGCGGATATGCACGATCCGTTGCCGCCCCAGCGCATTGCGATCTTCGTCCAGCACGATGCCATCGAGCAGCTCGGCCATGCGCTGCGCGGCCGGCTCCATGGTTTCCCAGGCTTCCAGCGCGCTGACCGGCGCCGGCAGGGTGAGAAAGAAGGCAATCGCCGGGGTTTCCAGCGTCTGGATCTGATTCATATCGAAGCTGCCGGGCTTCATGATGTTGGCCACGCTGAAAATCGGGCCTGCTTCCGGGCGGCTGTCAATCAGGCGGTGAAACACATTCATGTGCCCATACACCAGCCCGGCCTTTTCTGCGGCCACCAAAATATCCGGCCCGTGCAGGGTTTGTCCGGCGCGGGCGGCGACAAACAACGAAACGATTTTGTCGAAGTTCTCGTCCTGGCGGCGCCCCAGCTCGCTTTGCTGCGCTGGCGCATCCAGCCCCAGCTCGCCCTGCTGTCCCATTGGCACGGCTTCGATTTCTTCGCTTTCCAGTGCCTCGTGCACTTCGTCCGCCAGCGTCGGCTCGCTGCGATCCTTGCGCCATTCCACCCGGCGACCTTGTTCGTTCTTTTTCGGGCGGGTACTGGCAAACCAGATGCCGAAAAACAGGATGACGCCTGCAACCAGGATGCCGATGCGGATAAGCGTGGTGTCTGACATGCAAAAATCTCTTGGTGAAGTCTCAAGCCGCGCCGACCATGCGCGTGGCTTCGGCCAAATCCACCGAAACCAGACGGCTCACGCCCGGCTCGCGCATGGTAACGCCTGAAAGCTGTTCTGCGGCTTCCATCGTGGCCTTGTTATGGGTAACAAACAAAAATTGCACCGCCTCGCTCATTTCTTTCACCATCGCCGCCAGACGGCCGACATTGGCCTCGTCCAGCGGCGCGTCCACTTCGTCCAGCAGACAGAACGGCGCCGGGTTCAGGCGAAAAATGGCAAATACCAGCGCCACCGCAGTCATGGCTTTTTCCCCACCCGATAGCAACGTGATGCTGGAAACCCGCTTGCCCGGCGGACGCGCCATGATGGTTACGCCAGTATCCAGCAGGTCATCGCCGGTCAGCTCCAGATAGGCATGGCCGCCGCCAAACAGACGCGGATACAACTCCTGCACTCCGGCATTCACCCGATCGAAGGTGTCCTTGAAACGGCCTCGGGTTTCGCGGTCAATCTTGCGGATGGCATCTTCCAGCGTTTCCAGCGCCACGGTCAGGTCGGCATCTTGGGCGTCGAGATATTTCTTGCGCTCTTCAGCCTCGGCGTGCTCGGCAATCGCGGCCAGATTCACCGGCTCAAGGCGGCGCAGCTTGGCATCGAAGTCCTGCACGGCCTTTTCCCAGTCCGAAGGCTTGGCCTCGCTGGGCAAGCTTGCCACCACTTCCGGCAGGGCAAAACCGGCCTCGACCACCTCGCTTGCCAAGCGGTTGGCTTCAATCATCGCCGCCTGTTGGTCAAGACGACGCTGCGAAATGGTTTCGCGCTGCGCCAAGGCTTCGGCATCGCGCTTTTGCCGGGTTTGCTCATGGCCGCGCAAGTCGGTTTCGATGCTTTCCAGCGCACTTCTGGCCGCGGTCAATGCCTGCTCGACGCGCACGCGCTCATCCAGTGCCGCCTGCTGCTCGGCCTTCAGGGCTTTTACCGGGTCATCGCCACGGGATAACTGGGCGGTGATTTCGCCAAGACGGGAATCCAGCTGCCCCCGCTGCTGGCTCATGCGGTTCAGCGCCTGGGTCAAGGCATTGACCTGGGTGCGCTGGGTTTCCACAGTCAGCGCTAGGGCGTGCGCGGTTTCACGCGACTGCCGTGCCGCATCGCGTGCGGCATCGCGTGCTTCGCCCAACCGCCTGCGCTCGCCATCCAGTTGCAAGCGGGCATCTTCCAGCTCGGCCATGCGCTCGATGGCGATTTCCAGCCGTTCACGGGCTTCGCGGGTTTGCGCCTCGCCCTCGTTGATGCTTTGCGCAAGCTGCGCCAGCTCGCCCTCGATATGGGCAAGCCGCCCGCGAGCCGAGTCCAGTCGGCCTTTCTGGCTTTGCAATTGCCCGGCCAATTCCGATACCGCCCGATGCGCCTGATACAACATGCGCTGGGCTTCTTCACGCGATTGCTCGGCAGCCAGCGCCTGCTCGCGCAGTTGGGCGATTTCTTGCTCCAGCGCCTGTTCACTTTCTTGCAGGGCTTCGATTTCCGCCCGCAATGTCTGGATTTCACGCTCGCGCAACAAGGCGCCCTGCTTGGCCGCGCCAGAGCGTAAAACGCGCACCCAGCCCGCCCCAAGACGCTCGCCACTGCGGGTAATCACCGATGCGCCAGCGGGCAGCTCGGGCAGCAATGCCTGCGCATCGGCCAGCGTCTGCGCCGCATGCAGATTTGCCAGCATTCGACGGATCGCCACTGGCCCGCTGACCTTCGCCGCCAGTGATGTCGGCGCGAAATCTGCCTCGCCCTCTGCCGCAGCCACCAAGGCCAGACGACCCTCATCCAGCTCGCCCAGCGCATCAACCAGGGCTGCTGGGTCTTCCAGCAACACGCCTTCAATCATTTGTCCCAGCGCGCTTTCCACGGCCTGCTCCCAGCCGCTTTCGACGCTGATTTTTTCGCCCACACGCGGCGCACTGTCCAGCCCGCGCTGCCGCAGCCAAGCCACTGCTGCGCCCTGCTCCTGCCCAAGCGCGGCGCTTTGCAGGGTTTCCAGCGAACTCAAGCGCCCGCGTTTTTCCTGCGCACGCTTGCGAGTCTCGGCAAGCCGCGCCTGCATCTGCCGCTGACCATCCTGCAAATCCGTTACCGTCTGTTTGCGGCGCTCCACTTCTTCTTGCAGGGTGTCGATACCGGCCTTTTGTTCTTCGTGGCGGATTTCCAGCGCGGCAAAGGCTTCGGCCAACTGTTCCAAATCAAGCTGGGTGCGTTCTTCGGCCAGGCGTTCGCGGCGGCGCTCGGCATCCAGCAACTGCCTGTCCAGATAATCCACACGGGTGCGCTCCACATCCCCAGCGCGGGCAGCTTCGGCCTGTTCGCGGCTTTGCGTTTCCCAACGCTGCTGCCACTGCGCCAGTTGGCTTTCGGCTTCGCGCAGGGCGTCTTGGTGAGCGCCATCGGCCTCACGCAGCTCGGCCAGACGCGGCTCGTTTTCCAAAAGGCTCTCTTGCAGCACCATTAGCGCTTCTTCATCGCTGCCGATATGGGCAACGATTTCCGATAGCGCCGCCTCGGCCTCATCTCGTGCCGTGGCAAGGCGGGCGCTCATTTCCTGCTGATGCTGGATTTGCTGCTCCAGCCGCGCCAACACACCGCCAACGCGATACACCTCGGCCTGCGCCTTGGCGTGCTCATCAATCGCATTCTGATGGCGCTCGCGCCCGGTTTCGATTTCGCGTTCGGCATGGCGCTGCTCGGCAATCAGCTGCTCCAGCCGGGTTTCATCGGCAGCTAAGGTCTGCCGGTGTTTTTGCAATTCGCCATCCAGTGCCCGGTATTGCAGCGCCTTCCATTCGGCATCCTTGATGCGGCGCTCGGCCTGAATCGCGGTGTATTGCTCGGCCTGCCGCGCCTGCCGCGCCAAATGCCCAAGTTGCTTGCCCACCTCATCGCGCAAATCGGTCAAACGCTCCAGGTTTTCGCGGGTGTGCTTGATGCGGTTTTCCGTCTCGCGGCGGCGCTCCTTGTATTTGGAAATCCCGGCCGCTTCCTCCAGATACACGCGCAATTCTTCCGGCCGCGCCTCGATCACCTGCGAAATCATGCCTTGCTCGATAATCGAGTAACTGCGCGGGCCAAGCCCGGTGCCTAGGAATAAGTCGGTGATGTCCTTGCGTCGGCACTTGCCGCCATTCAGGTAATAACTGCTCTGCCCGTCACGGCCAATGCTGCGTTTGACCGAAATCTCGTTGAACGCGGCGTACTCGCCACTGATGGTGTGGTCGGTATTGTCGAAAATCAGCTCCACCGTGGCCTGACTGACCGGCTTGCGGCTGTTGGAGCCAGAAAAAATCACGTCGGTCGAGCTATCACCCCGCAACCGGCTGGCAGAGGACTCCCCCATCACCCAGCGCACCGCGTCGATGATGTTGGATTTGCCGCAACCATTTGGCCCCACCACGCCGGTCATATTGCTCGGCAGATGCAGGGTGGTCGGGTCAACAAAAGACTTGAACCCGGCAAGTTTGATGGTGGAAAGACGCATGGGGCAGGAATGACTGGGACGCAAAACCCGGCTGACCGGGCAGGCGAGTATAACGGCCTGCGCCCCGAGATTTCTGACCCTATTCCTGACCCGCAACGTCCTCTGGAAGCCCCTGCCAAGCTCCGCAAAAACGCGCATACCAAGCCCAACCGCCCTTTACATGCGCCCTGCCTTTGCCCTACCCTACGCGGGCGCGTCGCCCGAGGATTCATATCGCCGCGTCCCTCCTGCCCTTTGACCGCAAGCACCTTGGTGCTCAATGCCGGTGAGCAGGCACTTCAAGTTTTGCCGTGCGTGCGCCCGGCGTTTTTGCATTCATGACCGAAGACAGCGCCCAGTCGGGCAATGCCGCCGCCATGCCTTCCCCTCCCCAGCAGCAGGAAATGCCGCTGGCGACGGTGCTTGGTCAGCCGGTGCTGGAAATCCCCAAGGATCTGTATATCCCGCCGGATGCGCTGGAGGTGATTCTGGAGGCATTTGAAGGGCCGCTGGACCTGCTGCTGTATCTGATTCGCCGCCAGAACCTGGATATTCTCGATATCCCGGTCGCGGAAATCACCCGGCAATATGTGGACTACATCCAGGCCATGCACGATATGCGCTTTGAACTGGCAGCCGAATATCTGGTGATGGCAGCGATTCTTGCTGAAATCAAATCGCGCATGTTGCTACCACGTCCGGTCAATGAAGAAGGCGTTGAGGAAGACCCGCGTGCGGATCTGGTGCGGCGCTTACAGGAATACGAGCGCTACAAGCAGGCTGCCGAAGATCTGGATGCCTTGCCGCGTGAGGAGCGCGATACCACCAGTGCGGCTGCGGTTCATATGCCGGACCTGAAAATCAGCCGCGCCCCGCCGGAGGTGGATTTGCGTGAAATGTTGCTGGCACTGCACGATGTACTGAAGCGTGCGGAGTTGTTTACCCAGCATGCCATCCGCCGCGATGCGTTGAGTGTGCGCCAGCGCATGAGTGAGTTGATGGAGTCGCTTACCGATGGCGCTTTTCATCGTTTTGAATCGCTGTTCAAGCCCGAAGAGGGCAAGCTGGGCGCAGTGGTAACTTTTCTCGGCCTGTTGACGCTGGCCAAGGAGCAGCTGGTGGAAATCGTGCAGGAAGCTCCGTTTTCACCGATTTACATCAAGTCGCTTGCTGCTGGCGAAGGCGGTTTTGCGCAAATCCCCGAGAGCGAATTTGATACCGGCAATGAAGCCGTGACCGAATAAATCCATACATGGAACAGACACTCATCAATCGCATTGTTGAAGCGGCTCTGCTGGCCTCGTCCACGCCTTTGAGCGTGGCACAACTGGATGCACTGTTCACCCTAGAGGCGCCAGCCCCCAAGGGCAGTATCCAGGCGGCGCTGAAGGCATTGCAGGCCGAATGCGAAAACCGTGGTGTGGAATTGGTCGAGGTCGCCAGTGGCTGGCGCTTTCAGGTCAAGCGTGATGTGCATGCCTGGGTGTCGCGGCTATGGACCGAACGGCAGACCCGCTATACCCGCGCCACGCTGGAAACACTGGCACTGATTGCCTATCGCCAGCCGATTACCCGTGGCGAAATCGAGCAAATCCGCGGGGTATCGACCAACAGCAATATCATCAAGGCGCTGGAGGAACGCGACTGGATTCGCTCGGTCGGCCATCGCGATGTGCCAGGCCGCCCGGAGCTGCTTGGCACCACCAAAACTTTTCTTGATTATTTTGGCCTGAAAAAGCTGGATGAATTGCCACCGCTTTCAGAGTTGAAAGACTTTGCCGAACTGGAGCCGCAACTGCCGCTGGATGAAGTACCCATTCCCGCCGCTGCCAAGGCCGATAATCCGGCATCCTCCGAGGCTGAACCGCCTGCATCCGATGAAAGCGCGCAGACGGCCAGCGACATTTCCCATCCACCCGAACCCTCTGAACCCCCTGTAGAACACGACATCGCCGAGGCGGCGAGGTCAGGAGCAAACCATGAGCAATAACGAACGCCGCACCCTTTCCCTGAAACGCGGCCAGGAACAAAACAACAACGACAAATTGGAAGAGCGCCTGCACAAAGTGCTGGCACAGGCCGGGCTTGGCTCGCGCCGCGCACTGGAGCAACGCATTGCCGATGGCAAAGTGATGGTCAATGGCGAGGCCGCGCAAGTGGGTATGTCGGTCAAGGCCGGCGACAAGGTGGAGCTTGATGGCCGCGCCTTTGTGGCCAGTGCGCTGACCGAAGCGCCGCGCGTTTTGATTTACAACAAGCCCGAGGGCGAAGTTACCACCCGCGAAGACCCCGAAGGTCGTCCAACCATTTTTGATGGCCTGCCGGTACTAAAAGGTTCGCGCTGGATTTCCATTGGCCGCTTGGATATCAATACCAGCGGCCTCTTGCTACTGACCACCGATGGCGAGCTGGCCAATGCGATGATGCATCCGAGCCACGAGGTCGAGCGCGAATATGTCTGCCGCGTACGTCCGCCGGAGGGCGAGGATGAAGTCAGCGACAAAATTGTTGACCGTCTGGCGCGTGGCGTGGCACTGGAAGATGGCCCGGCCAAATTCGATGCCATCGAGCGCATGACCGGCACCGATACGCATGACTGGTTCCGCGTCACCCTGACCGAAGGCCGCAACCGCGAGGTACGCCGTCTTTGGGAATCGCAGGGCTGCCAGGTTTCGCGCCTGAAGCGCATCCGCTACGGCAAAATCAGCCTGCCGCAGCCGCTGCTGCGCGGCCAATCGCAAGAGCTTTCCGATAGCCAGGTCGCCGCCTTGCAAAAATCCGTCGGCCTTGAGGACAACATTCCCGCCGCACTCACCCTGCTGCCGGTAATCGGCCAGCGTCGCGCACAAAAATCCGTGCACATCGCCAATGACCGCCGCAGCCAGGGCGGCTATATCGGTGGCCACAATACCGCTGACGAAGGCCGCGAGCTGCGCCGTTTCGACCATGTGCGCGAAGATCGCCGTGGTCGGGGTGGCGCACGCAAGAGCGCTGGCTTGACCGTCAGCGGCGAAAATGCTGCCAAGCAGGCCAACAAGGGGCTGAAAATCAAGGGTCAGCAACGCGCCAAAGGCCAGCGCATGCGCCCCGGCGAGGAGCGCGGCGGCGATAACCCGGCCGCCATGCGCACTTGGTTTGTCCCCGATGGGGTCGCCACCGGCCCCGCCGGTCATCGCAATGCCGATGGCCGCAAACCGCGTTCGGCTGGCGGCAAGTCGCCCTATGGCGCCGACAAGGCGCGTAGCGGCGGTCGTGGCTTTGCAGGTGCCAGCGGCGCTGCTGGCCGACCGGCACGCAGCAGCGGCAGCGGGCATCCCGGCCAGAGCAACAAGGCCGCTGCCAAACCGCGCCATCCCTACGGGCATCCAGGCAATGCGCCGAGCTTCCCCTCCGATCACGCCACGCCGGGCTTCAATCCCTATGGGGACGCCCCGCGCGGACGCAAACCAGCCGGCAACCGCCCGCCGCGTGGCGGCAAACCGGCAGGTCATGGCCGCCCCTACGGCGGCAATCGCGCCCCGCGCGGACGCGGCTGATTCAGCCTCATCCCGCAAGCCCAAACAAAGCGCCCCGGCCAAAAGCCGGGGCGTCTTTGCATCCGCGTGTTTTGTCCAAAATCAGAGGAAGCCAGGCTGCCCCTTGGCCGGATCGCTG
This sequence comes from Lysobacteraceae bacterium NML08-0793, assembly GCA_002798275.1. Classification (GTDB taxonomy): domain Bacteria; phylum Pseudomonadota; class Gammaproteobacteria; order Xanthomonadales; family Xanthomonadaceae; genus Solilutibacter. The sequence continues at coordinate 149,897 of NWQR01000001.1, forward strand.
TCGCGGGCGGCTTCGGCATCAGCCACGGTCAGACCCAGCGCCTTGGCTACGCCTTCGGCATAGGCCGGATCGCACTTAGCGCAGTTGCGGATATGCCGGTATTTGATGAAGTCCGGCGCATCGCCCATTGCCGCGGCGGTGTTGTTGAACAGTGCTTCTTTCTGCTTGCCGTTCATCAGTTTGAACAGCGCGCGCGGCTGGCTGAAGTAATCGGCATCGTCCTCACGGTAGTTCCAGTGCGCGGCATCGCCATTGATGCGCAGCGGCGGCTCGGCGTACTGCGGCTGCTCCTGCCATTGACGGTAGCTGTTGGGCTCGTAATGCGGGATGCTGCCGTAGTTGCCATCCATGCGGCCATAGCCATCGCGGTGATTGCTGTGCACCGGGCAACGGGCGGCGTTGACCGGAATCTGGTGGTAGTTCACCCCTAGGCGGTAGCGCTGCGCATCGGCATAGTTGAACAGGCGCGCCTGCAACATGCGGTCGGGCGAGGCGCCAATGCCCGGCACCAGATTGCCCGGTGCAAACGCGGACTGTTCAACATCGGCAAAGAAGTTTTCCGGGTTGCGGTTCAGCTCGAACTCGCCCACTTCAATCAGCGGGTAGTCCGCATGCGGCCAAACCTTGGTCAGATCGAAGGGGTGATACGGCACTTTCTCCGCGTCGGCCTCGGGCATCACCTGCACATACATCTTCCATTTCGGATAGTCGCCGCGCTCAATGGCCTCATACAGGTCACGCTGGTGGCTTTCGCGGTCTTTGCCAATCAGCGCCTCGGCTTCGGCATCGCTGAGGTTTTCGATACCCTGCTGGGTGCGGAAGTGGAACTTCACCCAGAAGCGCTCGCCAGCCTCGTTCCAGAAGCTATAGGTGTGGCTGCCAAAGCCGTGCATGTGGCGGTAAGACTTCGGAATGCCACGGTCGCTCATCACGATGGTGACCTGGTGGAAGGATTCGGGCAGCAGCGTCCAGAAATCCCAGTTGTAGGTGGCGCTGCGCAGATTGGTGCGCGGGTCGCGTTTGACCGCCTTGTTCAAATCCGGGAACTTGCGCGGGTCACGCAGGAAGAACACCGGGGTGTTGTTGCCCACCATGTCCCAATTGCCTTCTTCGGTATAGAACTTCAGCGCAAAGCCGCGGATATCGCGCTCGGCATCGGCCGCACCGCGCTCGCCGGCCACGGTGGTGAAACGGGCGAACAGCTCGGTTTTCTTGCCCACTTCGCTGAACAGCTTGGCGCGGGTGTACTTGGTGATGTCGTTGGTGACGGTAAAGGTGCCAAACGCGCCCGAGCCCTTGGCATGCATGCGGCGCTCGGGGATGACTTCACGCACGAAGTTGGCGAGCTTTTCGTTCAACCACACGTCCTGCGCCAACAACGGGCCGCGTGCGCCTGCGGTCAGGCTGTTCTGGTTATCGGCCACCGGCGCACCGAACTGGGTGGTGAGGTGGGTGACGGGGCACTGCCCCTGCTTGTTCTGGCTATCGCTCATGGCGTGGCTCCTTGGTGAATGTGCAGACACGATAGCTGCAAGCAATCAAAAATAAAAATGAATTGTTTTTCTTGAATCAATAGTCATTTCCTATAGAGACGACGACCAGAGAACAAACGCGCTCCCCTGCCCTCATCCGCATTGCCCCGGCAGGTTCTACCCAGATTCAAGAATAAGTATCATTTATCACTGCAGTGCAGCAAAGCCCAATCGCCCGCCCCCAACTTTCAAAATTCAAGCACGCCATGACACCGGGTTCAAAATTGACCGTTTTGGAGATGTACCACCAAGCCGACTGGATCGTGCAAGCAGTGATGTTGCTGCTGTTTGCTGCCTCGGTTTTAACCTGGACCATTCTGCTTGCAAAGCATTGGCAATTGCATCGCACCGGCAAACTGCTGAAGCAAATCGCCGGCAATTTGCAGACAAGCGCAAATTTGCAGGCTATCCACGCCATCACGCCATCATCAGATCTTTCAATGCAAATGCTGGCGGCAGTGAAAATCGAGCTTGAACTTTCCAGCGGCATGGGCGCAACTGCGGGAATCAAGGCGCGCCTAGCCTCCCGTCTCGAGCGCATCGAGCTTGCCCATGAAAGACGCATGCGCAATGGTATCGCTCCGCTTGCCAGTATCGGTGCAACCGCACCTTTCATTGGCCTGTTCGGTACGGTATGGGGAATCATGAACAGCTTTATCGGCATTGCACAAGCCAATACCACCAGTCTCGCAGTAGTGGCACCGGGCATTGCAGAGGCACTACTGGCCACAGCCATGGGGCTGGCAGCAGCTATTCCTGCCGTGCTGGCCTACAACTATCTTGTCCGGCAACTGGCGGCAATCCGAGATTTGGCTGGCGATATAGGCGCAGCCATCGAGCAAGTGGCCTGCCGCGATCTTGAGCGCCTTGGAGCAGAAAAAACATGAGCGCCGGCAGAAATCGACGCACGCGGGAAGCATTTGAAGAAAACCATGAAATCAATGTCACGCCCTTCATCGATGTAATGCTCGTGCTGCTAATGATTTTCATGGTGGCAGCCCCACTGGCCACGGTTGACATTCCCGTGGATCTTCCCGAAGCAAACCGCACAGCCACCCCGAGCGAGCAAGAGCCATTGTTACTGACGGTACATTCGAACTTGTCCATCTCATTGAATGATGAGGTACTGCCGCCCGAAGGTCTTGCGTCGGCATTGCGGCAGCTGGCAAAAGAAAATCCAAATCAGCGCATTTATATTCGTGCCGACAAGACAGTTCCGTATGGCGAACTCATAAAAGTAATGGATCAATTGCAATCCATCGGGCTTCACAAAGTCGCGCTGGTTACACTGGAAGCCTCCAAAAAATGAAGCCTCACTGGTGGAGAGCCCTGCTCTTGGCAGTGCTGCTGCATATATTATGCCTATGGGGCATTTTCGGTCGAACAGAACGCCTTGATACCATCACAGAAAATCAGGCAATGGATGCCTTGCAGGTGGAAATTGCCAGCCTGCCGGTCGCTCCGGAGGTGAAAGCTAGCGAGCTGCCTCCCGGCCCGCCTGAAGAAGAAATCCAAAAATCACATAGCCACAATCAGCCAACAACGCCAATACCACTGGCTAGCATCGAAAGTGAAACCGCCAAGTTGCCAGCAGCTTTGCAACCTGAGACTGAACCCAACGCCGAGGATATTGCCGAACCAGAGGCCGATATTAGCCATTCGGAGGCCAGTGCCCCACCAAAAATACATACTGCACAAGCCCCCCGGTATGCGGCCCCACACACTGCCCGCGCTACCGGCGGAGCCGCTGCCAGCAACTGGCAGGGTCAATTACTGGCTCATCTGGAGCGCTATCGTCATTATCCCAAGGCCGCAAGAAGAGCTGGCGAAGAAGGGGTCGTCTATATAAGTTTCGAGGTAAGTCGAAAAGGCCATGTGAGTAATATAGAGCTAGCACAAAGCAGTGGGTATGCGCGCTTGGACAATGCCGCATTGAATGCAATCAATCGTGCCAATCCCGTTCCCATGCCGCCTGAAGAATTGCCGGGCGACCCTCTCAAAGTGCGTGTGCCAGTCAGCTTCTTCATTCACAGAAATTGAATCGCCCCTGCCAAGGGCAGGGGCGATATTCTTACCGGAAATCAGAAGCGATAATCCAGCCTTGCCGCAAGCGAACGCCCCGGCGCATAGGTATCAATAAACACACGACTGCCATCCGACTGCGACAGTATGCGCCTTGCAATCGGACGCTTGCGATTCAGAACATTGTAGGCTTCTACCGACAAGCGCAGACTCTGCTGGCTACTGCGAAATATTGTCCATCCGGCAGTCATATCCAGTGAAAAATGCGACGGCATCTTGCTCTGCTCATAAGAGTAGATATCCATGCCATCATCCAGACGCACAATGGCATTTTGCAGCAAAACTGGATTTCCGCGCGTAAAAGTCATCGTGCTGGCAAGATCAAAGTGATCGCCAAAACGTCCCTGATAATAGCCCACAATTTGCAGCGGCGGATTGAAGTTCCCCCAAGGCAGCTTGGCTGCATCGACAAGCTCACCCTTGAAGATTGCCCGGGTGTAATCAATCGTATTGCGAGAGCTTGCACTCACCATCGGCGAGCTGAAATCTGCATAATTGGTCGTGGTTCGGCTCCACTGCGTGCTCAAGCGGAAGTAATGATCATCAAAATAATCATTACTGATGGAAAGCGTATGCCCGGTATAGTAAGTCCGCCCCTCGTTGCTGGCAGCAACCTGATATTCACTCGTGTTGACACGCTTGACAATCCCATCCCGGCCCAGTCGGCGGACAAAGTTGTAGTCGATTGCGAAACCGGCAGGAGCACGATAATCAAGCCCGAAGCTGAACTCGTCTGAATAAGGCGTATTCAAATCGCTGGCTTCATACGCAGTATCACGCAATACCTGACGAATAGTCGGCCCCCAATGCAGCAGACCATCGGCCTTGACATCGCGCGCATCGGTTCGGGTCATGCGATAAAAGCCAAGTCCCTTGTACAGACTGTAGTAAAGACTCGGACCACCGTAATAACGTGCCACTCCGGCATGCAGGTGTATCCGGTCTTTGCCCATGACATCCCAGCTACTGAAAAATCTTGGTGCAAAATTGTAGTTTTTGAATTGATCATCGTAGTCGATACGAAAACCAGGCTGAAGCATCAGCTCTCCCATCTGAATCTTGTCCTCCAGCCAGATGGAAAATGTACGATTGCGCGCCTTGCTGCTATAGGCTGGCGTAATGTCGCGCGCATTCAAATAATGGTCATACAACTGCCCGCCGGTACGCTCCCAGTTATAGGAAACCCCTTCCTGACCGGGTGCCAGCGGGTAGTTGAGTGATAGATAATTACCCGATTGCCAGGTGATGCTTTCCTCGGTATCAAGATCTCCAAATACCACTCTGGTATCCAGCCCGAAAGAAAGGCGATGCTCGCTGTTGCCAACGGCGAAAGGCTTGTGCGTGTAATCAAAAACAGCCTGCATGGTTTTCTGGCCGAAACGCATATCACTACCGTAGAAAGAGCCATCGGTAGAGTAGCCTGGCGCCGTCATCCAGCCATATCGCCAACTGGATGGATCAGTCCCCCAAGCTGCGGCACGCCCGCTGGTATCCCCCCAATTTTTATCGCCATAGGTTCGCCACGGCATATACACATTGGTTTGGGTATCACGCATGCTGGACATGAAGCCATGTTTGAGTTTGAAGCCCCATTCGCCGTTTTCCGTTTCTTTTTCCAGCTTCAGCGAAAGATCATATGTTTCCTGGGCTTCATCATGAGCCGAGTTGATTGCCCGGTTCTCATAATAATTTCCCTTATAGTCATAATGAACGAAGCTGAGCTGGGCATCCAAGCCATTGTCAAGCGTTCCGCCCAGCGACAGCAGCAGTGTCTTGGCCTCGCGGGATTGATCCCTGCGTACATGCGGCGCCGAATCACCCGCGTAGTAAGTCAAAGGAATATGCGAAGTCTGCGTATCATAGGAAATGATGCTGGCAAATCTTTCATTGACTGGCAGATTCACGTTGAAGCCAAAATTATTCTTGATGAATCTCGGCTGCCTGGCCTCATCGTAGGAAACTTCAAAATCGCTACTTGCACCCAGCGCGCGCGGATCATAGAGATGCTTGCTCCAACCATCCTGGGTATGCCGCCAGTAAAGATGCCCCGATACATCGGCGCTGTCGGGTTTTCGGGTTTCGGCCACGACCAAGCCGCCGGTAAACCCGCTGTATTTCACCGGAATGCGGGAGTCGTGCGCCTCGATATTTTCAAGCAATTCGACATTGAGGTTATACGTTTGCGGTGTCGCCTCGGGCGTGCTGCCGACATTCCGGGTGTACTCCGTCCTTGACTGATGCAAGCGTCCGTTCACCGAAAGCAGCGGCTGCGTGATGTAGTTATTGTTGGAAAGCCCATCAATGACATAGGTATTTTCATACGGCTTTCCACCCGAAAGAGATATAAGCGGCGGCTTGATTTCACCCTGCTGCATGGCGCGCTGTGCGGCGAGATCAAATTTCACCTGCGGCAGCAGGCGCAGGCTATCTTCCACACTGCCACTGTAATTGGGCTGCTGCGAAAGCAGGTTTTGATCCAGCCGTCTCATTTCCCTAGCAATATCTCCGCCACCCCCGCTACCGGCCTCTGCGCCAACCCGCAACACATCCGTTTCAATCACAGCCCCGGCTCTGTCGCGCTCGATAATCAGGGTGCCAGAAGCGGTATGCCGAGCGATAAAGCCACTGCCTGCCAGAATTCTGGCCAAAGCCTCGGATGAACTGTAGCGCCCCTGCAGCGCAGGTGCCTGATGGCCGCGTACCAAATTGCCATCCATGACCACTTCAATCCCGGTCTTTCGTGAAAACGAAAGCAGGGCATCATGCAAACTTTGGGCCGGCTGACTGAACTCCCACTGGCTGCCTGCCGGATTTGTCTGTGCACTGGCGGAAATGCTGCCAAGACAGGCAGACAACGCCAATGCCAACAGTAAAGGTCTGGGGCCGCCAGAACGCACCGATACCGGCAAAACCCTCTTGGGATACGAATTGGACATGTGAACTCCTTGCAAGATAAAGACCGGGGCAAAGCAACCCCATCACATATCCAGACGCTTGGGCGCGTCCCAACCATTACAGTTGGGGCGAGATTTCTTGCTCTTGATAAAGCAACGTCAATAGCGGTGAAATGCGCACCACCCGCAGCCCCAGCGATTGCGCCAAGGCATCAACAGCCTGCGCCCCACTGTCGTTGCGCAAGCGCGCATTGACCGGATGCTCGGCAAGGCTGCCAGAAAGCAGCACGATACGGCCGGCCTGCCTGGCTTCCAGCTCTGCCAGCACCTGATTCAAAGGTGTCTGCCGGAACAGCAGATAGCCATGCCGCCAAGCGGCAATTTCTGTCTCCCCCTCCTCGAGCAACTGTACCTGCTGCTCGTCATAACGCGCCGCCTGCCCGGCATGCAGACGCAGGCGAAGTCCATTCTTCGGAAAAATATCCACAATCCCTTCGGCCACTTGGATTTCACTGTCATGAAGGCGATGGCGGATATTGAATGCCGTGCCAATATCTGTGACATGACCATTGGGCGTTTCCACGACAAATGGCCGGGTATCTTCATCCGTCGGCTGAAAATAGGCGCTGCCCTGATGCAGCTTTATGCGGCGCTTTTTTTCATCGAAATGCACAGAGAGCGCCGATGACGCATCCACGACCAAGAGACTGCCATCACTTAATCGCAAGGTCTGCGTTTCATGTGAGGACGTGCGTATATCTGCCGGTCGCAATGGCGTACCATCCAACCAGTTCGGCCCCAGCAAGACAAGCCAACCGATGACCAAGACAGCAAGCCCGAGCAAGCCGCCTTGCTTGATCCAGTTCGGCTTTTTCCTTGGCGCCAACTGATCCAGTTGCAACCAGAGTGCCTGCACTTCATTCCATGCCCGCACATTTTCCGCATCCCCGGCAAGCCATCGGGCATGCGCCAGATAATCCTCCGGTGCCACATCATCCGCACGCAATCGCGCCCACCAAAATGCAGCCTGCCCCTGCGGGCTGTCATCCTCCCAAGCCTCGGTCATGCCTGATCTTCCATCACCTGCCGCTGCAAATGGTTTCGACACTGCATCAATGCCCGCGCCATATGCACCATCACGGTATTCGGGGAAATATCCAGCTTTTCCGCAATCTGGCTGTATTCCATATGATGAAACTTGTGCAGGATGAATACCTCCCGTCCCCGGGGCGGCAGGCTGTCAATGGCCTGTTGCAGCAATTTCAGCATCTGCTGATTTTCCGCAACGATGTCGGGCTGCGGCGAGGGGTCTTCAATCGCTTCAAGCAATGCCTCATCGCAGGCCACCTGCGGGCAGCGTGAACGGCTGCGATAGTAATCCACCAACAAATTGTTGGCGATGCGAAACAAATAAGCGCGCGCATCCCGAATCGCCGCTTTGGGCGCACTGCATAAAAGACGCAGAAAAGTCTCTTGCGAAAGGTCTTCGGCCAGCGCCGGTGTATCCAGACGCTGACCGAAAAAACGCTCGATATCACTGCGACAATGGCGAAAGAGTGCATCCAGACGCATCTCGATCATGCTGTACCCTGCGGCGCAAAAGGCTCATGAAGGGCAGCAATTCTATTGCAATTGAGAATCAGTTCAATATGTGTGGCAACTGATATCGCGGCCGGTCAAGATCAGCCCTGCCTTATCTGCGCAATCAGTGCCGCGGTTACCGGGTCTTCGGCATCGTGCTGACCTCGCAAGGCCGGCAACAAGGCATTGGCCACTTGTTTGCCCAGCTCCACGCCGAACTGATCGAAGGCATTGATCCCCCAAAGCACCGACTGCAAATACACGCTGTGCTCGTAAAGCGCCAACAGATGCCCCAGCGCGAACGCATCCAGCCTGTCGAGCAGCAACAGCGTGCTGGGTCGGCCACCGGGATAATGACGATGGGCATCATCGCAAGCCTGCCCGTTGGCGAGCGCCTGACTTTGTGCCAGCAAATTGGACAGCAGCAATTGGTGGCTTTCATCAAAGCTGTGGTCGGGACGAATCACGCCGATGAAGTCGCAAGGCACGATTTCGCTGCCTTGGTGCAAGGCTTGAAAAAAGCTGTGCTGGCAATCGCTGCCGACCCCGCCCCACCACACCGGCGAGGTCTTGACATCGACTGGCTGCCCATCACTGCGCACGCATTTGCCCAAGCTTTCCATGGTGAGTTGCTGCAAATAGGCAGGCAGCAGTGCCAACCGCTGGTCATAGGGCATCACCGCTTGGGTCGTCAATCCGAGCGCCTGGCGGTTCCAGACCGAAATCAGCGCATGCCAAATCGCCAGATTTTGTCCGGGGGCTGCGTCAACGGCATGCATATCGAAGGCCGAAGCGCCTTTGAGTAATTCAAGAAAGCGCGGCATTCCAATTGCCAGCGCGATGGGAAACCCCACTGCCGACCACAATGAATAACGGCCACCAACCCAATCCCACATCGGCAAAATACGCTCGGAAGCTATGCCAAACTCCGCCGCTGCCCGCGCTTGATTGGCCGTGACGGCATACAGGCGGGCATCGTTTTTCAGCCACTGCCGCAGGATGCGACCATTCAGCAAAGTTTCCTGGGTGCCGAAACTCTTGGAAATCACGATGCCAAGCGCGTTTTCAGGCTTCAGCCCGGCCAGCACTCGGGTAATGGCCGTCGCGTCGATATTGGAAACGAAATGCACCCGCACCTTGGCCTCGGAGGTTTGCAGGACATCGACCACCATCCGCGGGCCAAGGTCGGAGCCGCCAATGCCGATGCTGATGACATCGGTAATGCTTGCATCAGCATGAATGGCCTCGACCAGTGCCTGCATCTGCACAAGTGCGGCCTGCGCCTGAAGGTGTGCCGCCTGCGCTGCGGTAGCCGCAGACAGCGCGCCGCGCAAGGCGGTATGTAGCGCCGCCCGGCCCTCGCTGACATTGACTTTTTCGCCATCCACCAAACGCCGCATGGCCTGAGACAGACCCGCCTCTTGTGCCAGATTCAACAAAAGCCGATGCGCTTTACGGTCGATTTTTTGCCGGGCGAAGTTTGCATATAGCGGCCCCACGCGCAGGGCAAAGTCTTGCGCTCTCTGCGGATCCTGCTGCATGAGCTGCTGCAATGAAATGTTTTTGAGTCTTGTGGCTTCCGATGCCAAATGTGCGGGCATGATGCGTTCAGGCGGCCTGTGGAGGAATGACGTCGTTGGTATGGGTTACGCGATTGTGTTGATCCACGTACACCAGCTTCGGGGTGTGCTGCGCCGCTTCGGCAGCATCACATTGACCGTAGGCGCAGATGATGACCAAATCACCGGGGCTGGCCTTGTGTGCGGCCGCGCCATTGACCGAGATGATGCCGCTGCCGGCCTCTGCACGGATGGCATAGGTGGCAAAGCGCTCGCCGTTGTTGATGTTGTAAATCTCCACCCGTTCGTTTTCCAGAATGCCCGAGAGCGTCAGCAGATGGCTGTCGATGGCGCAGCTGCCTTCATAGTGCAGCTCGGCATGGGTCACGCTGGCACGGTGGATTTTGGCTTTGAGCAAGGTCAGCAACATCGGGAAACTTCTGTCAAACAAACAAGAGACGCAGTGTAGTGGCTATGCTGGGGTTTTTCATCCTTGCTGCGGCATACCCGGTTGAAACTCCAGATTGTCAATCAGGCGCGTCTTGCCAAGGCGCGCGGCAATCAATGCCACCAGCGGCGTGGAAAAATCCTGCGGTGGCTTGAACGCGGCAGTCAGGATTTGCGCGTAATCCACCACCATGCCGACGCTTTCTAGGGCAGCGCGGGCATTGTGCTCCACTTGGGCAAACGCAATCCCGGCTTCAAGTTCTGCACGCATTTTTTGCAGTGTCTGGTAGATATGCGGCGCAAGCACGCGCTCCTTCGGCGACAGATACTGGTTGCGCGAGCTCATCGCCAGGCCATCGGCCTCGCGCTTGATCGGAGCGCCGATGATTTCCACCGGAAACGCCAGCTCCTGCACCAGATGACGAATCACCGCCAACTGCTGATAGTCCTTGCGACCAAACACGGCCACATCCGGCTGCACCTGATTGAACAGCCGCGCCACTACCGTTGCCACCCCATCGAAATGCCCTGGGCGGTGGGCGCCATCCAAGATGCTGGTGATGCCCGGCACCTGCACGCGCACCACATTGTCCAGCCCCAGCGGATACATGCACTCGACCGAAGGATGCCAGAGCAAATCGCAACCGGCAGCCGCCAAGCCTTCGGCATCGGCATCGGGCGTGCGGGGATAGCGGTCGAAATCCTCATTCGGGCCAAATTGGGTCGGATTGACGAATACGCTCGCCACCACACGCTCGGCCTGTTGCCTTGCCAGCGCAATCAGCGAGTAATGCCCATCGTGCAGATTGCCCATGGTCGGCACGAACGCCACCCGCTGCCCGGCTTTTTTCCAAGCTGCGATTTCTTGCCGCAAATTGGGCAGGTTTTCAATGATTTTCATGCCTGATAACCATGTTCTGCTGCGGGAAAACTGCCATCCTGCACGGCTTGCAGATAGGCCGCCACTGCACCGGCGATAGAGCCGCCTTCGGCTAGGAAATCGCGCACAAAGCGCGGCCTGCGCTGCCCCGAATCCAGCCCCAGCATGTCGTGCAAGACCAGCACCTGACCGTCGCAATCCTTGCCGGCGCCAATGCCGATGGTCGGAATGGCCGAACCACGGGTAATGTCTGCGGCAAGCGGCGCGGGTACCGCTTCGAGCACCAGCAGTGCGGCACCAGCATCAGCCACTTGCCGAGCTTCTTGGCGTAGTTTTTCTGCGGCCGCATCACCCCTGCCCTGCACCTTAAAGCCGCCAAAACGCAATACCGATTGCGGGGTCAGACCAAGATGCGCGCATACCGGGATTTCTCGCTCGACCAGATATTCAATCACCGCCAACTTATGCCCGGCGCCTTCGAGCTTGACCATTCCGGCACCGGCACGCAGCAAGGTGGTGGCCGCATCCAACGCGCGCTCGGGCGTGGCATCGGCCTGAAACGGCAAGTCCGCGACAATCAGGGCGCGCTTGGCCGTGGCCGCCACACAGCGGGTGTGATAGGCCACATCATCCACCGTAACCGCCAGCGTGGACTGCCCCCCCTGCACCACCATGCCCAGCGAATCACCCACCAAAATCAAATCCACTCCGGCGCTGTCCAACACCCGGGCAAACCCCGCGTCATAACAAGTCAGCATGGTGAGCTTGTGACCGGCAGCGCGCAGGCCGGACAAGTCCGGTACGGTCACGGGTTTGCGATGGGCGTCGGACATGGCGGGGGAAGTGGCAAAAGGGAGCGCATTGTAGCGCCCACACTTCAGCACAGCCGCATCAGTGCCTCATCTGCCCGGCCGATGCCGGGAATCCGTATATCCGGGGCGATTTCCAGCAGCGGCTCAAGCACGAAGCGACGCTCGGCCATGCGCGGATGCGGCACGATGAGGCCCTCGACCTCGATGATTTCATCGCCATACAGCAACAAATCAAGATCCAGCGTGCGCGGCCCCCAGCGCAGTTCGCGGCTGCGGTCGCGGCCATGCGCGCGCTCGATGGCAAACAGCGCCTGCAACAACGCCGTTGCCGCAAGCCGGGTTTCCAGCCAGGCCACGGCATTGGTGAAGTCGGCCTGTTCGATGCCGCCCACCGGCGCGGTGCGATACAGCCCGGAAGCCGCCAGTAGCCGGGTTTGCGGCAAATCCGCCAAGGCCGCCAGCCCCGATTGCAGGGTTGCCGGCGCATCGCCCAAATTGCCGCCAAGACCGATGAAGGCGTGGCAAGTCATTCTTTTATCTTGCGCATGCCCCGTCGGCGATAGCGCGGCTTCTTCGGCGCCTCGGCCGCATGCTGCGCTTCTTCGGCGGCGATTTCATCGGGCAGCTCGGCTGGCGTCGGCAGCCATTGCTGTACCGCCGCAGCCGATTGTTCACCGCGCCAGAAAGCGATATCGGCCTCGTGCTCGTTCGAAGCATGGCGGCGCAGTTGCAGAAAATCGAAAGCCGCGCGGAAACGCGGATGCGCCAAGGTGCGACCAACGCGCTTGCGCTGGGCAAAACGCGGCTGCATCAGCCAGATTTCCTGCATCGGAATCGAAAACCTGCGCGGCAGTGCAATGGTGCGGGTCTGATGCAAGGTAACTTGATCGGCTGCGCGTCGCTGCGCCTCGGCCAGATGCACGCCCCGATTTTGCAGCTTCATCAGCGCATGGGCATAGGCCGGCCACAACAGCAATGCAAACAGGAACGCCGGGGACACCGATTCATCACGCGCCAAACGCGCATCCGTTGCCACAAGTCCAGCCATCAGCATCTGCCGCAAGGCGCCGCTGCGATTGGCCGCCAGCGCGGCGGCAGTTTCCGGCAGCAGCACCGGCAACAGGCCATGCGCTTCCAGTCCTTCAAAACTGGCGCGGGCATGCCCGGACAAAAACAGCTTCAGGGTTTCTTCAAACAAGCGTGCCGGCGCGGCCTCAGCCAGCAACGCAGCCAGTTGCGGAATCGGCCGGGCGGTTTCCGGGTCGATGGAAAACCCGAGCTTGGCCGCCAAACGTACCGCACGCAGCATCCGCACCGGGTCTTCGCGGTAACGCGCCACCGGCTCGCCAATCAGACGCAGCACACGGTTTTGCACATCGTCAAAGCCGCCGCAGTAATCGCGCACCGAAAAATCCTCGATCGCGTAATACAGCGCATTGGCAGTGAAATCACGGCGCAGCGCGTCTTCTTCGATGCTGCCATAGATGTTGTCGCGCAGTAGGCGACCCTCGTCGTCAATCTGCCGGTCGCCGTTTTCATCACTGCCCCCGGCAGCGCGAAAAGTCGCCACCTCGATGATTTCGCGGCCAAACATCACATGCGCCAAACGAAAACGGCGACCAATCAAACGGCAATTGCGAAACAGGCTCTTGACTTCCTCCGGCGTGGCATCGGTCGCCACATCGAAGTCCTTGGGGATGACGCCAATCAAGAGGTCGCGTACCGCGCCCCCCACCAGATATGCCTGAAAACCGGCCTCACGCAGCCGGTACAGCACCCGCAGCGCATTGGGACTGATGTCCTTGCGCGAAATCGTGTGCGTATCGCGTGGAATATGTTGCAGATTGGCGTGGGTCTTGGAATGTTCTGCCATTCGTCCCTGATCGTGTCAATTTGGATGAATGCGCCTATACTATCGCGCTTCGCGCAAGATGCGATGCCTGCCCGGTTCGCAGCAATCGGGAATCCCCTCCGGGAAGCCCGATACAACGCCTGTGGCAGCCCCCCCACAGCCAGGATAATCCAAGCCGCCATGCCCTTCGTCGTTACCGACAACTGCATCAAATGCAAATACACCGATTGCGTGGAAGTCTGCCCGGTCGATTGTTTCCATGAAGGGCCGAACTTTCTGGTCATCGACCCGGACGAGTGCATCGACTGCACCCTGTGCGAGCCCGAATGTCCGGCTAATGCCATCTTCCCGGAAGACGACGTGCCCGCCGGGCAGGAGCATTTCATTGCCTTAAATGCCGAGCTCACCCCGCTGTGGCCGGTCATCACCACGCGCAAAGATCCGCTGCCCGATGCCAGCGAATGGGACGGCAAACCGAACAAACTGCCTTTTCTGGAGCGTTGAACGCCCTGCCCTCACCCAACAAGCCCGTTCCATTCGACGGGCTTGTTGCATTTCATGGTTTTGCTGACTGCCAAGGCCGCTGGCTGCGGCCAAAAATCACCCAGTAGCTGCCCACCACCCAGGCAATCGCCGCCATCCAACCCGCCAAGATATCGCTGGGATAGTGCACGCCCAGATAGATGCGTGAAATCCCCACCATCGGCACGAAAACCAGCATCAGTGCCATCACCGGCCAGCGCGCACGGGTACGCCAGGCAAGCAGCACCCATACCGCGGCCAGTGCCATCGACCCCATCGCGTGCCCACTGGGAAAGCTGTAAGTCGCCTCCGGCGCGATAGAAGTCCACAGTGTCGGACGTGGACGAGCAAAGTAATGTTTGGCAGCAACATTCAGCAATGCCGCGCCTGCCAGCGACAAACCGGCAAACCAGCCTTCCGGCCAGCAGCGCCGCCATGCCAGCAGCATGACCCAAAGCACATCCACCGGCACTACGCCGTATTGGTAGCCGATGGCGGAAAAAAACAACATCAGCGCATCCAGTGCCGGGGCATGGTGCGCCTCCATCCAGAGCAGGATTGGCAGGTCGAACGGGATGATTTCACCGTTGTAGATACTTTCTGCCAACTCGCCAAACCCCCACAGAGGCAGCACGATGGCGGCAAACAGCAGCGCTTGGCGCAGACCGTGCTGGCGCAGCTCCTGTCCGGCAAAGTGCAGCGATTGTTTCAGCCGCTCGGCAAGCATTTTCATGCCTGCCGGCTGTAATGCCGATCTACATAGTCATCAATCAGAGCGATGAACTCGTCAGCGATGTTCTCGCCGCGCAGGGTAACGGCTTTTTCGCCATCGATGAAGACTGGCGCCGAGGGTGCTTCGCCGGTGCCCGGCAGCGAAATGCCGATGTTGGCGTGGCGTGATTCGCCAGGGCCATTCACCACGCAGCCCATCACCGCGAGCGTCATGTTTTCCGCACCCGGCCGGGTGATTTTCCATTCCGACATTTTGCCGCGCACATGGGTTTGCACCACTTTGGCAAGCTCCTGGAAAAACTCGCTGGTGGTGCGGCCACAGCCGGGACAGGCGGTAACCATCGGCGTGAAGGCGCGCAGTCCCATGGTTTGCAAAAGCTCTTGGGCGACGATGACCTCTTGGGTGCGCGATTGCCCCGGTTCTGGAGTCAGCGATATACGGATGGTGTCGCCAATGCCTTCTTGCAGCAAAACCGCCAGCGCCGCACTGGAAGCGACGATACCCTTGCTGCCAATACCGGCCTCGGTCAGCCCCAGATGCAGGGCGAAATCGCTGCGCCGCGCCATGTCCCGATATACCGCTATCAGCTCCTGTACCCCGCTGACCTTGGCGCTCAAGATGATTTGCTCACGCGCAAGCCCCAGCGCCACCGCGCGTTCGGCAGAATCCAGCGCGCTGCGAATCAGCGCCTCACGCAGCACCCGCCCGGCATCCCAAGGTTCGGCGCGCTCAGCGTTTTCATCCATCAGGCGCGCAGCCAAGCTCTGGTCGAGCGAGCCCCAGTTGGCACCGATGCGTACCGGCTTGCGGTACTGAATGGCGAATTCAATCAGCTGCGCAAACTGGGTGTCTTTCTTTTTGCCAAAGCCGACATTACCGGGATTGATGCGGTATTTCGCTAGGCGCTCAGCACA
Source organism: Lysobacteraceae bacterium NML08-0793 (assembly GCA_002798275.1). Classification (GTDB taxonomy): domain Bacteria; phylum Pseudomonadota; class Gammaproteobacteria; order Xanthomonadales; family Xanthomonadaceae; genus Solilutibacter. The sequence goes on from NWQR01000001.1 coordinate 165,705, forward strand.
GGCCGGCTCGTTCGCCAGCAAGGTATGGCCGTTGTAGTGAAAATCGCCAATCAGCGGCACCTCGATCCCCATCATCGCCAGCTTGTCGGCAATCCGCGGGATGGCCGCTGCCGATTCGGCATTGTTGACGGTCAGCCGCACCAGCTCCGAACCTGCCCGCCACAGCTGCGCTACTTGTTTTACGGTAGCGGCCACATCGGCAGTATCGGTATTGGTCATCGACTGCACCACCACGGGCGCATCACCGCCCACGCGCACATTGCCAATCTGCACACTGCGCGTTGTGTGGCGGTGCATCGGGCCAAAACGGGGAATCTGGGTCTGTTCATTCATGCGCGCATTGTAATTAGTACGCCGCAAAACCGTATCCTTGTCAGATGCGAACGCCCGATGCCAACCAGATTCTCACCCCCTCCCAACTCAATGCGCTGGCGCGCGGGCTTCTGGAGGATGCTTTCCCAATGGTCTGGATTGAAGCCGAACTTGGCAGCGTGACCCGGCCAAGCTCCGGGCATTGGTATTTCAGCCTGAAAGATGCCCACGCCCAGGTGCGCGCGGTGATGTTCCGTGGCCGCGCAGCCAGCCTGCGCTTTGCCCCGCGTGAGGGCCTGCGGGTATTGGCACGCGGCAAGCTCTCCCTGTACGAGCCGCGCGGCGATTACCAAATCATCATCGAGCAGATGGAAGAAGCTGGCGAAGGCGCCTTGCGCCGCGCCTTTGAGCAGCTGAAGGCAAAACTTGCCGCAGAAGGCCTGTTCGATGCCGAACGCAAACGCCCGCTGCCATTCCTGCCGCGCCGGGTCGGCGTGCTCACTTCGCCCAGCGGCGCGGTGATTCGCGATATTTGCTCGGTGCTCTCGCGCCGCTTCCCGCTGCTTGAAATCGAACTTCTTCCGGTGCCGGTACAGGGTGAAGGCGCAGCAGCACAAATCCGCCAGATGTTGCAACGCGCCTATGCCAGTGGCCGCTATGACCTGCTGCTGCTGGCGCGTGGCGGCGGCTCACTGGAAGACCTCTGGGCGTTCAATGACGAACAACTGGCCCGCACCATTGCCGCCTCCCCGGTGCCCATCGTCAGCGCCATCGGCCATGAAACCGACTTCACCCTGGCCGATTTTGCCGCCGACCTGCGTGCACCCACCCCCTCTGCGGCGGCCGAGCTGATTGCCCCCGACCAACATGCCATCCGCCAGCGTCTTGCCCGTGCCCGACAGCATCTGCATGGCGAAGCCCGCCACCAATTGCGGAAAAACATCCAGCAGCTTGACCACACCCGTCTGCGTCTGGAAAACACCAGCCCGCGCACGCGCCTGCAACTTGCCCGGCTGCGCCAGCAGCAACTGCATCAGCGACTGGATCATGCCCTTTCCCGCCATCTGCAAACGGCCTTGCAGCGCACCCGTCAGGTGGCTGCGGCACTACGCGCTCAAACGCCCGAACGTCAATTCGCCGCGCTGCGGCAACGACAGCAGGCGGTCGGCCATCGCCTGCATGCGGCTTGGCAACAGCAACTGCAAAAAGCGCAGCAACGCAGCCAGTACGCCGGACAGCGCCTGTATATCCAACATCCGCACAAACGCCTGCAACTCCTGCAACAACGTCTTACCCGGCTGGCAGCCCGGCCACAAACGGCCATCCAGCAACAACTGCGCCTGCAACAGAAAAACCTGCACGGCATGGCGCGCGCGCTCCATGCCGTCAGCCCGCTGGCCACACTCGCACGCGGCTACAGCATTCTGCAAACCGAAGATGGCCGGGTGCTGCGCAGCGCCCGCGCCGCGCAACCGGGTGATGCCCTCACTGCGCGCCTGCATGATGGCGAATTGCACGTTCTGGTCAGCGCCCCAAATCCTGCGGATAGTGCTTCATGAAGCTCATCAAATCCTTTAATGAACTCTTGGCATTGCTGCCGGAACTAGCTGATGAGGCCCAGGTGTGGCTGCCTGCCAAGCTGGCTGAAACCCTCCCTGACCAGCCGGAAGCCCTGCTGACTTCCCTCAGCCATCTGCTACTCAGTGCTCCGGGCAACCCAGTGCGCGATGGCTATGTGAACTGGCTGGATATCGCGCAGTTGAGAAGCATCATGGCAAAAGCCACGGACACATCCGTTGGTGACACCTTGTGCGCTTATTTTGGTCGTGCAAAACCCTGCCTTGAGCTTCAACAACCGCCACCCGCCGTTGTTTGGCCCAACTTGCCTGACAACGCTGCACGGCTTGAGTGGTACCGGCAGTGCATCGCCGCCTATGCTGAAACACTTCATAGCATCAGCTGCGAGCCTTTAAGCCTGTTTGAGCTTGACCAGCTGGAGCAAGCCTTGGGCTGTGCGCTGCCAACACTGTTGCGCGAGTATCTACACCAGCTTGGCTATCTCAATCTTGCCGAGACCCTGATAGTGCCGGAGCCTTTGCTCGATTTTTACCCCGGCATTGAAGACATTCTGGAAGACCTTCCCGCAGATGAGGCTATCGGTGAACGCGCCGTAGTTGAATCCTTGGTAGCCTTTGGGGATTACCTTGGCAATGGCAATGCTTGGTGCTTTCACCGCGAAACAGGCGCCGTCTGGTACTTCGACCACGACAGCCCACCCCATTGGCAGCCGATGTTCCCGCGCATCGAAGATTACCTCGACAGTTTGATGCTGCTCAGCCTGATGCAAGGCGTGGACGACGATATTGACGAAAACCTGTTCAGACAGCGCTTTGGCGATGCTCTGATTGAAAAATGGATGTACTGACATGCTCGCCCCGCACTACCCGCTTTATCTTGCCAACCGTCCGCACACAACTACGGCTCGGCTGGATGTAACCGACAAATACAGTGGCGATATCGCCACGCAAGCCAGTCTTGCCGATGCCGCCATCATCGAGCGCGCGATTGCCGCAGGCGTTGCAGCGCGAAGCGCGATGGCGCAACTCCCCGCCGATGTCCGCCGCGATGTCTTGCTGCATTGCATACAGCGCTTCGAGGCACGCCATGAAGAACTGGCGCAGGTGTTGTGTATCGAAGCTGGAAAACCCATCCGCGATGCACGCGGCGAAGTCAACCGTCTTGTCGATACCTTCCGCATCGCCGCCGAAGAAGCCACGCGCATCAATGGGCAAACCTTGGAGTTGGCCGTCTCTGCACGCAGCCGTGGCTATCGCGGCTTTACCCGGCAGGTGCCAGTGGGTTTGTGCAGCTTTATCACCCCGTTCAATTTCCCGCTGAATCTGGTCGCCCACAAAGTGGCACCGGCGATTGCCGCAGGCTGTCCATTCATACTGAAGCCCTCCAGCAAAACCCCGCTGGGCGCCCTCATCATCGGCGAGATTCTGGCCGAAACGGCACTGCCCGAAGGCGCGTTCTCCATCTTGCCGATGACCGACCAAGACGCTTCGCCGCTGGTGGAAGACCCGCGCATCGCGTTGTTTTCGTTCACCGGCGGCGCGATTGGCTGGGCGCTGAAGGCGCGTGCCGGACGCAAGAAAGTCACGTTGGAGCTGGGCGGCAATGCCGCCTGCATCGTCGATGCCGAACCCGGTGCCAGCCTTGAACATATCGCCGAACGCTTGCTGTTTGGCGGCTTCTACCAAAGCGGGCAAAGCTGCATCAGCGTGCAACGGGTACTGATTCACCAAAGCCACTATCCGGCGCTGAAAGCCTTGTTGTGCGAGCGCGTGGCAGCCCTCAAGGCTGGTGATCCGCATCAGGAAGACACCTTCATTGGCCCGGTGATTGACCAAGCCGCCGCCGAACGCATTGAAAACCAGGTGGCCGAGGCGCTCCAGCACGGCGCCACACGCCTGTACGGCGCGGCAAGGCAAGGGAATCTCTTGCCCCCGCAACTTCTGGAAAACGTCCCCGCGCATCTGCCGCTGTACCAGCAGGAAGTGTTCGGGCCGGTGATGCTGCTGGAAGCCTTCGACGATTTTGACGATGCCCTTGCCCGCGTCAACGCCAGCGATTACGGCCTGCAAGCGGGTGTGTTCACCGGCCGCCTCGACCATAGTCTGCGCGCCTGGGATCAGCTGGAAGTGGGCGGCGTCATCATTGGCGATGTGCCCAGCTTTCGCGTGGACAACATGCCCTATGGGGGCGTGAAAGCCTCCGGCATTGGCCGCGAAGGGGTGCGCTCTGCAATCTTGGACATGAGCGAAGAACGCCTGATGGTGCTGCGCGGCTGAAATTTTTTTGCAGCCGTCCAACCCCGTTTTCGCGCCTTGTGCGTTTGAGATGACAGACCCCTCAACCGGAGCTTGTCATGTCGCATATTTCCCCGTCGCTTTCTCTCCTTTCCTTGGCCGTCGGCCTAGCATTCATGCCGAGCGCCCAAGCGCTGAGCCTTGCTAAGCAAAATACTTTGGACTGCGCCGCGCTTGGGCAATTTGATGCTTCAGTGGACAGCATCGTGGTCAGCGGCTCGCGCCTGCGGGAAATGGGCGGCGCTATTGCCAAGGTCGCGGCGATAGCCGCAAACGAAAACGCAATCCCAGCTTCCAGCCCCCCACCCGCCCCACCCGCCCCGCATTTGCTCTTGGTCAAGCCCAGTCATGGCCAGCCGGTTACCAGGCCGCCTGGGCGTTTTCAGCCGATGGTGAATACCGAGCGTTACGGGCATTACGATGACAACCCAGTCAAGCGCGCGCGGGAAAACCCGCTTTCGACTTTTTCGGTGGATGTGGATACCGGCAGCTACACCAATGTGCGGCGCATGTTGAACCAGAACCTGCGCCCGCCTGCTGATGCGGTACGCGCCGAGGAGTTCATCAATTATTTCGATTACGGTCTTGCCAAACCACATCGCCAGAACGAGCCACTGCGGGTGGAAACCGAGCTTGCCCAAAGCCCGTGGAACAGTCAGCGTCAACTGCTGCGCATCGCCATGACCGGCTACACCCCGGCGCAAATACCGGCAGCCAACCTGGTATTTCTGGTGGATACCTCCGGCTCCATGGCCAGCAGCGACAAACTGCCACTGGTGCGTCAAGCCATTTGCCAAATGCTGCCGCAGCTGCGTGCCGAAGACCGCATCAGCATCGTGACCTATGCCGGCGATGCCGGGCTGCATCTGCCACCGACGCCGGGTAACCAATCACACACCATTTACCAAGCCCTGAAAACCCTAGGTGCCAGCGGCAGCACCCACGGCAGCGCCGGGATTCAGATGGCCTATGAGCAAGCCCGCAAAAGTTTCATCCGTGGCGGCGTGAACCGCGTGCTGCTGGCGACCGATGGCGATTTCAATGTCGGTACGGTCAACCAAAATGCGCTGGAAACCCTGGTAGCCGACCAGCGCAAGCATGGCATCGCGCTCACCACGCTTGGCGTGGGGCGCGGCAATTACAACGAGCATCTGGCCGAGCGTCTGGCCGATGTGGGCGATGGCAATTACAGCTATCTGGACAGTCTGGCCGAAGCGCATCGGGTGCTGGTGAAGAACATGCGCAGCACGCTCTTGACCATTGCCCAGGACGTAAAGCTGCAAGTGGAGTTCAACCCCGCACAAGTTGCCGAATATCGCCTGATTGGCTATGAAAACCGCACGCTGCGCGATGAGGACTTCCAGAACGACCGCGTCGATGCAGGCGATGTGGGTGCCGGTCACCAAGTTACCGCCTTGTATGAAATCACCCGCACCGGCTCTGCCGGCACGCAGTTGCCGACGCTGCGCTATCAGAAACAGCCGACGAGCAATGGCGATGGACAAGGCGAAATCGCCACTGTCAGCCTGCGCTACAAACTGCCAGGACACAGCCAAAGCCAGTTGCGCCAGGTGCGCATCGAAAATCGCGTACAGCGTGCCAGCCCGGCCATGAACCTAGCCGCTTCTGCCGCAGCCTTTGCCGATGCCCTGCGCGGCGGTCAGCGTATCGGCATGCCGCTTGCCGATATCGCCCGCCTTGCCCGGCAAGGCGGCAGTGATAGCGACGGCCAGCGCGGCGAGTTCGTGCAACTGATTGGCAAGGCCGAACGCCTGATCGACGGTGATTGACGCATATGCCCGCTGCCCCGGCCCTTGTCTGGATTTCCCGCCCAGCCGGGGCGGCGGGCTTTAGACTATGGCGCATGGACAGCCCCATCGCCCAAGACACCGCACAACCGGATGACCAGCAATTGATGTTGGCCTATGCCGCAGGCGATGAAAACGCATTCGCCACGCTCTATGGCCGCCACCGCGTGCCGCTGTATCGCTTTTTGCTGCGCCATCTGCGCAATGAAGCGCTGGCCGACGAGTTGTTTCAGGATATCTGGCAAAAAATCATCAGCGCCCGTCTTGACTGGAAACCCGATGCGCCATTTCACGCTTGGCTGTACCGCATCGCCCATAACCGCCTGAACGATTATTGGCGCGCGCAAAAACATCGCCCGGCCGCCCCGGAAGATGCCGATGCGCGCATCGCCAGCCTGCGCGATGACAACAACCCCGAGCGTGAACTTTCCGAATTTGAAGAGCGCCGCCGCCTGCAACGGGCGCTGGAAGATTTGCCCGACGAGCAGCGCACCGTGCTGCTGCTGCGCTTGGAGCATGAAATGACCCTGGAAGAAATTGGCGAAGTCACCGGCCATGGACGGGAAACGGTGAAATCACGGCTGCGCTATGCGATGGACAAACTACGCGCGAGGTTGAAGCCATGACACGCCCCTCCCTCTCTTACGAAGAACGTGCGCTGGCAGACAAGCTCGCCCGCATCACCCCGCGTGCCGAGCCGTCCGCCGCGCTGGATGCCAAGATTCTGGCACTGGCCGCCCGCGCCCCGGCGGCCGCCACTGCGCCCGCGCAACGCAAGCCGCGCCGCTGGCTGCCACCACTGGCGCTGGCCGCATCACTGACACTGGTTGCAGGCTTCATCTGGCGCGTGCATCCGGTATTGAACCTAGAAGCACCAACGCAAGCGGCCATCAACGAAGCTGATATGGCCGCCAATCTGCCCCCGTCCCAAGAAGCAGCACAGCCAGCACAAACCTTTGCCGACACAGCGATAACCGCAGCGCCAGCTTCACCGGCAAGCAGCGCGGCTACGCCAGTCGCCGCCGCTGCACCATCGACAACGCCGCCCCCCGCCGCTGCGCCTGCTACCCCGCCCAAACCACAGGCCGTGATGGCCAAATCCCTCCCCAGTGCGGATGCACAGCAAAAATCGCAGGCAAGCGATAAGGCAAAACCCGTTGCAGCCATGGCAAGCCAGGCGGCACTGCGCAGTGCGGAAACCACCGACATGCCTGCTCCGCCGCCCGCAGCACCGCCTGCGCCTCCCGCCCCGGCCGCACGCATGTCGGCAGCGCCAGAGGCCGAGCGCGCCCAATCATTGGATAGCATCATGGTGGATGGCTCCCGCAACTTGCCTAGCGACGCGGAAATTACCCACATCCGTGCACTGCTGGCGCAAGGCGATACTCGCAAGGCACGTCGTGCGCTTAAAAAGCTCATGCGTCGCCATCCCGACATGGAAATCCCCGACGACCTCAAGCCTCTGCTGGACTGATTGATGAACCGCCACCGTTTTCTTGCTCGTTTTTTCGCCCTTTCCGTCAGCCTGTTGCTGCTGGCCGCCTGCGGCAACAACCCGCCCAAACAAGCAGCACTGCCAAGCTCCGCCACCGTACTGGCGCTGGGCGACTCCCTGACCCAAGGCGTGGGCGCAGGACAAGGACAGGACTATCCCAGCCAACTGGCACAGATAACCGGGTGGAAAATCATCAATGGCGGTGTCTCCGGCGACACCTCCGCACAAGCCTTGGTGCGCTTGCCTGAACTACTCAAACAAAAACCAGATCTGGTATTGGTCGGCATCGGCGGCAATGATTTCCTGCGCCGCCTGCCAGAAGACCAGACCCGCGCCAATATCAGCCAAATTATCAGCACCACACAAGCCGAAAATATCCCGGTGGTGTTGATTGCCGTGCCCCAACTCAGCGTGGGAGCCTTGTTCGGCAACCTCTCGGACAGCCCGATTTATCAGGACCTTGCCAAGCAGCACCAAGTCCCACTGCTGGAAGAAACCTGGGCCGAAATCCTCGGAGACAACAGCCTAAAGTCCGACCAAATCCATGCCAATGCCCAAGGCTATCGGCGCTTTGCCGAAAAAATGGCTGCGTTTTTGCAACACGAAGGCTTCCGCTGACACCTCCCCGCAAGCTGCCCAATGATGCCCAATGGCTGATCCCATCACCCGCTACCGCACCATCGCCGCTCCTACCAGCGGTGAAATCAAAGACCGCGGCAGCCGCTTCATCGGCTACGCCTATCCAATAACCAATACCAACGCGCTGCGCGAACACCTGGATGCCCTGCGCGATGCCCATCCCAAAGCCTGCCACTGGTGCTATGCCTATCGCCTAGGCGCAGACGGCAGCCAATTTCGCGCCAATGACGACGGCGAACCCTCCGGCAGCGCCGGCCGCCCCATCCTTGGGCAAATTGATTCGGCCAGCCTGCGCGACGTACTGATTGTGGTAGTGCGTTACTTTGGCGGCACCCTGCTGGGCGTTCCCGGCCTGATAGCCGCCTACAAAGGCGCTGCCGCTGCTGCACTTGCCGCCGCGAACATCATTGAAAAAGAAGTTACCCAAACCCTCTGGCTGCGCTGCGACTACCCGCACCTGAGCGATGCCCTGCGCATTGCCAAACAACACCAAGCCGAAGTCTTGAGCCAAGAACTACAACTTGACTGCCAACTACACCTGCGCATCCCCCTGCAACACTACAACGACGCCATCCAAGCCTTTCAAAACACCCGTGTTATGCAGTTACAGGAAGATGGCTAAAGCCGTGCAATGCAGCAGACCTTTGCCCAATACCACAACCGTACACATAAACTGGAAGGCAAGCCTGACACCTTGCCCCTATAAAGCATCAGTCAGCCCACCACCGGATACATAATCTCCCCCCAATCATGCTCCGGGTTTTCTTCCATCAGGCTGATAACACGCGGCACCAGTTCCAGCATCAAATTATTGGCATCGGCCAACTGCTGACGGTTCAAACGGCTGCCACAAGTTGCACCGCCATGCACCAACTGATTGCGCAGCACATACAGGCGCGAAAGCACAATGTCATACACCTTGGCGGTATCCCCCGCCATCACTGCATCCATTGCATGCTTCTTGGCCGCTGCAAACTGCTGCTCCCATTTATTGCTGGCGTCATAGTCGCGCAACGCCTGCCAAAACGGCTGGAACACAAACTTGTTGTCAATCAGGCAACGTACTGGCCCAGTAAAACGCTGCATCACCAACGCATGCAGGCTGCGCCCAGTATCTACCTGCAACAAGCTATTGATAAAGGCGAGCATCCGCTTGCGCTCACTCTCACCCTCACCAAACTCCCGCGCATACGCGGCGTTCAACGCAATCCACAGAAAGATAAAGCAGCCATCCGGATCTGAGTCCCGCACCGCCTCTGCCTGCTTCAACCAACTACGCGCCCGATGCAGACGGATACGAAAGTTTTCTTGTGCTCTGTCCACTCTTTAAAAGTCCAATAGATCCAAAAAATTCAATCATGAAAAATGCTCCCCCTCATAAGAAGGAGAGCATTTTTTGAATCAGGAAGTGAGTTGTCGGAACTCGCCCTCAATCACTTTCGCTTGGTCACGCCACTCCTTGAAAGCGTTTTGCTGGCCGAGCTTTCCTTCATACTCTCGCTGCAATTCTTCAAGACCGCCAAGCAGCCCTTGGAATCCCGGGAAGAAATCCCCTTCAAAAGCCTCTGATTCCAGCCTACCCACCAATTCACGCCTCTGCTGTTCAAGGTTTGAAATAATTTCCAACTTTCCTTTCTCAAAAGCCTCACGCTTTTCAATATCTTTATAAGTACTCCAAGCATCCAGAGCAAGCCCCACGATAGGCAATGCACTATTTATGCCTTTTGCAAGATTTACTGCTCCCCATGGCTTGAACTTGAAGCTACTCCAGAAAATATCTCTAGCAGCCTTTATCGTATTGGCATTAATGATCTGACTCTTGGCAAGCCAATCCAGCCCCTGCCGCCCCATTGAAAGCATATGGTCATTAAAAACCGTAACATCCTCCCTCAGGCTAGTCTGGATACGAACCAATTCACCAGACATGGCTGCCGAACGCTCAGTCAGCCCTTTTTGGATATAGGCATTCAAAACTACGCCATCACTACCAATTTGCCTTTCAAAAACTTCGGCAATAGTCTCAAGACTAGCACCTCTTACCTGCAAAATAACATCCGCAAAGTGCTGAGCAACAAAATTACTCATGGCAGCCTTAGCTTTCTCTATTTCTTGCTTCGCCTCCACCATATCAAGTCTTGTGCGATCTACAGCTTTACCCAACCGCTCAACTTCATCATTCGCTTCTTTAAGCTTGCCCTCTGCCTCATAAATCTTGGGAACAAGCACATCAAGGATAATGCTTTTTCCTGCCGCGAGCGTCATTTTTTCAAGACCACCTTCAGAGCGAATCTTCCCTACGGTTGCATCCTGCAAAACAGACATATGCGAAAGCCGTTTGAACTCTTCTGGATTGGATACCCAATAATCAATGCCCTTATCCCAAGGGTTTGCAGACACAGCAACGATGGAAAGTGCTTTCACTTCATCTGTGGAAAGCCTAAGCGTTTCCTCAAGGCGAGAGGTTACATTTTTCTTCTTGATGGAAAGGTGATGACTATAGTCGTCCTCATCCTCAACATCTGCCACCTTGTCAAAACGACTCAATACAAAGACTGTACGCGGCAGAAGGTTCAACTCTCGGAAAAGCCAGTTAAGCTCTTCGGCATGGCTTGCCTTGACCGGATTTTCCGAGTTCATCACATATAGCACCAAGTGCGCCTCACTCACATACTTGCGAGTGATGTCCTTGTATTTTTCTGTCGTTTCGCCATCAGCACTGTGCTTTTCCTTATAACCATACAGCCCCGGCGTATCCACCAAGGTCAGCTCATCATCAATCTGATAAACCACCACCTCATTGGAAGATTCCTCTTGGCTAATCTTCATATCGTCCCGCTTGCGACCAAGCCAAGCTGCTGCAATCGAGGTTTTCCCTTCTGAAAAACCACCAATCAAAGCAACTTTCAGCTTATCACTTCCAGCAAGGGAGTGATTCAGCTTTTCCTTGAGCGACGGGTCAATGACAACACCTGCCTTCTCGCCTTGCTCAAGAAATTCAAGAAGCCGCGCCTGAATGGCAGCTGCCTTTTCTTTTTGCTCTTTGAACTCAATTACAACATGACTCATCACAGGCCTCCTTTAAGCCTAATTTCCATTGAAATAGTTTCCAACCTTCCGGCTGATTCTTGCAACAGTGAAATAATTTTCTTTAACTGCTCCAAGGGCATCATGTATGCATCCTCTACACGCGAAGCAACTTCTCTTGCCTGCTCATAGACAGAAGCCACGCCCTCATTGCAGCTCTCTAAAATTTTCTTGAAAGCCGCATCAATATGCTTGTCCGCTTCTTTTTTCTGTTGAGACATCTTGTAATCATCAGAAAAAAATGACCAAACAGCCTTTCCAAGAGAAACAACAATCCCAATCGCAGCAACGGCAATATAAAACCCTCCCGTCGCAAAAGCCAAGGCAGCCCCCGAGCCAACAGCCCCCGCAATTGCCCAGTAGTCAATCCCACTTGCGATATTCAGATTCAAACCAAATCTATTTTCAGCTTTGAGGTTGAAGTCAGAAATCACGCCACCCACATGCTCAGCATACTGCTCCGATATTCGCTCAATCTTTTTCTTAAGCTCCTCCTTGCGATTAACAACCCTGCTTCCAACATCAGAGCCAATTGATTCCACTTCACCCTCAAGCGCAGACTCCAGCCTGCACTTGAAATCATCATTACTTACATTTAAATCAATAAAATCATATATTTCTTTCCTGACTTCTCGCTTTCTTGCTTCGACAACATCCGAAACATCAGAGCCAAGCCCTTGGCAAAAAGCTTGCACAGCAGACCTGACCTGAGAAACTGAATCTTTGTTCCTTTCAATCAGCGACAAGTGAAGCGGCTTGAGCCTCTCCACCACCTGCACATCAATGCCAGATTTGAATGCTGATACCGCATCATTTGCCTTATTAAAGTTTGATCGGAGAATTTTCTTCTCCACATCAAATAGCATGTCTTCTTTTATCTTGCCAATCAGCCCCCTCATGCCGCTTTTGGAAAGAACTTGCTCTACTCCAATTTTCTCAGCAAACTTTGCACGTTGTTTAAAGCTACGGCTTCCGGGCGCAAAACAGTCTGTAGCAGCGAAGAAGGCAGGCCCTGCACCAACGTCAAGTCGCCCCCTATAGTTGCTGCCAAGCTGCTCTTTCATCACCCTTTCCAAAACATCAAGCGCCGCCTTTTCCCCTTCGTTTACAAGTGCACCATCAAGATGGGTCGGATTGTTTATCCGCTTGTTATAGATGGTATAGACTTCCGTTTGCGCTCCAAGGTGCTCCTTTATTTTCTCAATTGTCCCTTTGCCTTTGTCACCTTTTTCCGGCGGCTTGGTCTCGCTGGTCACATAGAAGACGACATGCGCCTTGCGCACCGCTTCCATGATTTCGCTAATCACTTCCTCTTCCTTGCCTTCAATACCAGGAACATCCAAAAGCACAAACTTTCGAGTGCCCACACTGAATTCATAACGACTGGTGTTACGAGTAAAGTCTGACTCACCATTACCGATAATTTTCCCATCTTCAAGCTGAGCAAGCTCTTCCATTGCTTTTGAAACTGCCGCAATACTTTCCTCTTCCCGGGCTATTTCAGAGCTCAACTTGGCCTTGCAGGCATCTTGCTCACTAATCACCTGTGCAGTTTCAGCCTCAAATGACTCCAAGCCTGCCAGTGAAGATTTCAATTGCACCTTCTCTGGAATCTTCCATATAAGCGAGATTAAACGCCTCCAAGCCGGATAGGCAGCAATCTTGTCTTCAATCTCCTTGACCTGCCTTTTCAGATTTTCCTTTTCAGCCTCTCGCGCCTTTCGGATAGCCTCGTTCTTCTCATCAAGGGTGGAAAGCTCTTCCTTTTTTACAACAAGCGCCTTCTTTGTCTCCTCCCATTTGCGGATACCGGCTTCATCCAGACCAATCCGGTCTCTGGTATCAATGAATAGACGCTGCTCCTCTTTCTTGGTCTGCTCCCCCATCAAAATACGCAGGGTTTCTATGATGGTTGATTTACCGGCATTGGTTTCACCATAAAAGGCAATGGTGAGCGCCCCCCACTCCGCTGCCCTATCAAGCTCGGCAAGCACGCTATCACACACATCTTTTTCTTGCTCAAAGCTTTTCTTGGCATCTTCAATAGCGCTGGCAAGCTCCTCATCACTTGAACCCAAAGATTCATCAAAAATCTTCAGCACTTCTTCCGTTTCATTACGGACACGCTGGTAGATTCCACTTGGCGAAAACTTTTCCATTTTTACCATCCAAAATTTTACTTTACATAACAAATAACAATTCAGACCACACTCGACCCTGAACCACCAAACCTCGGAAGCATTCCGGAAATACATGCGACCATCAAGGCACATCTACGACCCGCCCCAATAATCAGCGACTCTAAAATATCGAACAAGTCATCACAACCGAAGAAAAAAGATCATTAAATAGACCCATTTAAATTACCTCTAAAATCAAGAAAAACACAATGCAGCACGCGCCGCACCAACTGAAGATGAAACTAAATTTGAGTACACCGACTTACCTACATTCGCTTTTGCTGCCTGCACATCTAAAATTACGCTTTCAATATCCTCCCAACGCAATACAGGGGAGTCTTGCTGCATCTGCATAGCTCTTGGCAAAGCCATCCGCATGACGGTTCTTAGCTCTCTGCCTGAAAACCCTTCGGTCAGCTCTGCTGTTTTTTCCACAATCTCCTCTCGGCTCATCTCCTGAGAAAGCGGTATCCTAGGAACCAAGAAGCGCGACCAAATTGCTTGACGTGCCTCTTTATCTGGCAGAGTAAACTCGACGTGATAACGGATACGGCTTACAAAAGCATCGTCATAGTTCTTGGCAAAATTGGTGGCAAATATCACCACCCCCTCGAAACGCTCAAGCTCTATCAGCATGGTTGAGCGCATGGCATTGATTTCGTTATCAATACCTTGATTAACTGAGGACAGCCTAACTCCTAAGAGTGTATCCGCCTCGTCAAAGAACAATACTGCCCCGTCTGTGGCCGCTTGTTCAAAGGCTGCCGTAATGTTTTTTGAAGCCTCACCCAAAAATCTGCTTCCTATATCAGAAATACCAAGATGGATATAAGGCATCCCCAACTCACCAGCAAGGGCCTCTGCGGCCAAAGTTTTTCCTACACCAGGCGGCCCATAGAAATTGATAACCATGTTCCGCCCCAGCGGATCAACCTCATCAAATCCCCAATCACTATAGATAATTTTGTGATAACGCAATGCGCCAATTGCTTCATCTAGCATTTGTCGAGTTTTTGCAGTCAAAACCAAATCTTTACACAAAGATACTTTAGGCGTCCTAGTCTTGTACTTGGAAACAGAATTTGCCTTACTCAATTCATTATCCTCAAAAATATTTCTCAAGGCGGAGTTTTTTTTTAACTTACGAACCCTATTCATCCGTCGCCCCTTCCTTACACGCCTCATTTCTAACCGGAACAATCACACACCCTTCGGCTTTCATGGTCATGTCAGATTTGCATTTCGGGCATTTGGTCATCTTGAGTGCGGCTTTCAGTTCATTCACGATAAAAAGATGGCCGCAACGCAGGCATTGCCTGCGATTTTTGATAGGCATCATGTTTTGCCTCCTTGTTGTGTATGAGCAAGGTTAGCCAGCACCTGCGACAAACCGTGTCGCATCATTGCGGAAAAGTTCCATTTCATGATGCCGCTGCCTCGCGGTGCATTTGGGTGATGCTTTCAGCCAGGTGTTGCGGGGCTTTCACTTTCACCCCTGCACCAAAGCCCATCAGCCACCAGCGCAGTTGGGCGCTATTGGTGACTGTGGCAATGATTTCTGTCCAATTCTCATCCACCGGGCTGCTTTGCTGGTCATAAGACAGCGGCGCTTCTTCAATATGGATGGCAAGCTCGCGGCGCATATGCAGGCGCAATTCAATTGGCTCGCCTTTGCTGAAGCCCGCGCTCACTTCTTCCATGATGTCGCGCAGCTGCGCCTCCGTGGCATTGGTTGCAGGACGGGGCAGTATTTCAGCCGCCTGTATGCGATGCAGGGCAAACAGGGTCAGCATGGGTTTGCCGTCGATACGGGCGGCCAGATACAGCACTGCGCCACGCTGTATCAACCGTGCAGGATGAACCTGATGGCAACGGGCTGCTTCTGCGCCACGACGCAGGTATTGGATTTGCAGTTGCTGGCCTTCATACAGGGCGGTATGGGTGGCCAGTAATACTTCTTGGGAAATCTCCGGGGCAATCAATGGTTGGCTGGCGCTGACCTGCACCACTTTGCCGGGCCAGTGGGTTTTGCCGGGTTGGCTGCGTTGGCGCAGTGTGGTGCTGGCTTGCGCAAATAACGGGGTAAGCGCGTCATGCAGATTGGCCGGCAACAAGGCCTGTAAATGGGTTTGTGCGGTCAGCAGTACCACCGCCTGGCGGATGGACATGCCGGGGATGGCCAGTGGCTCTGCGTATCGGCTCCAGCTCCAGTGATAGGGTTTGCTGCTGTCATCGCATACCAAAGGAAAGCGTGCCGAAAGCTTTTCCAAGTCGCGCTCGATGGTACGGATACTGACGCAATATCCCTCCCCCACCAAATAGTGGTGAAGCTGCGGTGCGGTGATTTTTTCGTCGCGCCCAAGACGCGAAAGCATCAGTAGCTGGCGCTCCAGCGCATTGCCGGTTTTATCCAGCTCGCTGCTTTGCGTCTTGGGCGCTTTTACGGCGCGCCTAGGCGCTGTTCGCTGTTCGCTGTTCGCTGTTCGCTGTTCGCTGTTCGCTGTTCGCTGTTCGCTGTTCCTTCACCGGACATACCCCCTCCCCTTTGTGCGCGAAATTATGCACAAAGGGGAGGCAATATGTCTGTGCCCCAAGTCGCAATTTTTCCCGTATCGGGCATCTATGTTACGGGCGGGCAGCTTCTATACTTCCCGCCCATGTCTCAAACCCCACCACCCACCACTCAAGAGCTTGTCGAATATATCCGCGCAGAGGCGCTGCGGCTTGGTTTTACCCGGTTTGGCATCAGCGGGGTGGAGTTGCCCGAAGATGAGGCTCATCTGCGCAATTGGCTGGCTGCCGGGATGCACGGCGACATGCGCTGGATGGCCGCGCACGGTGATAAGCGCTCGCGTCCGGCGGCACTTGTTCCCGGCACGCTGGCGGTGATTTCGGTGGGACTGGACTATGGCCGCGAACATCAAGCGGCGTGGCAGACGTTAGCCGATGGCGAGCGTGCCTATGTCGCCCGCTATGCGCTGGGGCGCGATTATCACAAGCTGATGCGCAATCGCCTGCAAAAGCTCGCAAGCCAAATCGAATCACGGCTGGGGGCACTGGGCTATCGGGTATTTGTCGATTCTGCCCCGGTACTGGAGCGTGCGCTGGCACGCAATGCCGGGCTCGGCTGGATTGGCAAGCACACCTGTCTTATCGACAAAAACGGCGGCTCCTGGTTTTTTCTTGGCGAGTTGTATCTGGATATTCCACTGCCGCCCTCACTGCCGGCCAGCTCGCATTGCGGTACATGCAGCCGCTGCATCGAGGTTTGCCCAACACAGGCCATCATCGCCCCTTACCGGCTGGATGCCCGGCGCTGCATCAGCTATCTAACCATCGAGCACGAAGGTGCGATTCCAGAAGACCTACGCAAAGGCATCGGCAACCGGATTTTCGGCTGCGATGACTGCCAGTTGGTTTGCCCTTGGAACAAGTTTGCCAAACGCAGTGATGAACCGGATTTCCGCACCCGCAACAATCTTGACCGTGCCACGCTGGTCGAGCTGTTTGCTTGGGATGAGGACGAGTTTTTACGCCGCACCGAAGGCTCGGCCATTCGCCGCAGTGGCCATGAGCGCTGGTTGCGCAATATCGCCGTGGCACTGGGCAATGCCCCCGGCACGCCTGCGGTCATCGCTGCCCTGCAAAGCCGGGCGCAACATCCATCGCCGCTGGTACGCGAGCATGTGGCTTGGGCGCTGGCGCAGCATGGGGTAAGCCCGACCTAACGGCGGCAATATCTGCGTCGTCAGACCAAAGCCTTCAGCCGATAAATCGCTTCCAGCGCCTGTTTCGGGGTCAGCTCGTCCGGGTCGATGCCGGCCAATGCCTCGACTGCGGCGTGACTCGGAGCAAACAGCCCATATTGTTGTGGCCGATCCAATGTTTGCGCGGTCAGCGGCGCCGCAGGCTTGGCCTGCCCGCCTTGTTCCAGTTCGGCAAGTCGGGCGCGCGCGGCACTCACCACGGTTTTCGGCAGCCCCGCAAGCGAGGCCACTTGCAGGCCGAAGCTGCGATTGGCCGGGCCGTCTTTCACCGCATGCATAAAAACTAGGCTGTCTTCATGTTCAACCGCATCCAGATGCACATTGCGGATACCGCTGCCGGGTGCGGCCAAGGCGGTCAGCTCGAAATAATGCGTGGCAAACAGGGTCAGGCTGCGGTTGTCATCGGCCAGATGCCTGGCGCAGGCATCGGCCAGCGCCAGACCGTCATAAGTCGAGGTGCCGCGGCCGATTTCGTCCATCAGCACCAGCGACTGCGATGTGGCGTGATGCAGGATATAGCTGGTTTCGCTCATTTCCACCATGAAGGTGGACTGCCCTTTGGCAAGGTCATCGCCTGCGCCGATGCGGGTCAGGATGCGGTCAATCGGGCCGATGCGGGCGCTTCGCGCCGGCACGAAGCTGCCGATATGCGCCAGCAGCACAATCAGCGCGTTCTGCCGCATATAGGTGGATTTGCCGCCCATATTGGGGCCGGTGATGATGAGCATCCGGCAGTTTTCATCCAGATGCAGGTCGTTGGGGGTGAACGGTTCTTTGCGCACCGCTTCCACTACCGGGTGCCGTCCGGCGCAAATCTCCAGCCCCGGCGCACCATCCAGAACCGGGCATGCCCAGTCCAGCGCTTCGGCACGCTCGGCAAAGGCGCACAGCACGTCCAGCTCGGCCAGCGCCTCGGCGCATTGCCGCAGCTGCGCAATATCGCGGTTCAAGTTGTCCAGGATTTCCTCGTACAGCAGTTTTTCGCGCGTAAGCGCGCGCTCGCGGGCAGACAGTACTTTGTCTTCAAAACTTTTCAGCTCCTCGGTGATGTAACGCTCGGCATTGGCCAGCGTCTGCCGCCGGGTGTAATGCACTGGCGCCTTGTCGGCGTGCACTTTGCCCATTTCGATGTAATAGCCGTGCACGCGGTTATAGCCCACTTTCAGCGTGGCAACGCCGGTGGCTTCGCGCTCGCGGGCTTCCAGCTCCAGCAGGAACTGGTCGGCATGGGTGGAAAGCCTGCGTAGCTCGTCCAGCTCGGCATCAAAACCTTCTGCAATCACGCCGCCATCACGCGCCAGCAGCGGTGGCTGCGCCACCACCGCACGCTGCAAAAATGCGGCGATTTCATCATGCTCGCCCATCTGCACGGCCAGATGCTGCAAGCGCGGCGAATCCAGCTTTTCAAAGTCAGCGCGCAATGCTGGCAGGCTGGTTAGCGCATCGCGCAGGGTGGACAAATCACGCGGGCGGGCACTGCGCAGTGCTACGCGGGTCAGGATGCGTTCGATATCGCCAAAACTGCGGAAAGTCGTGCGCAAATCTTCAACTACCCGGGCATCCAGCAGGGCTTGAACGGCCTGCTGCCGTGCATTGACAACGCTTTGCGCGCGCAAAGGGCGATGCAGCCAGCGGCGCAGCAGCCGTCCGCCCATCGGCGTGATGGAAGAATCAAGTACGCCCAGCAAAGTATTGCGGGTATCGCCATCAATGCGGGTATCCAGCTCCAGATGGCGGCGCGTGGCGGCGTTCATGGCGATGGCGCCATCGCCTGATTCCAGCGCAATCGCGTTCAGATGCGGCAGGCGCTGCTTCTGGGTTTCTTCCACATAGCCCAGCAATGCCCCGGCTGCGGCCACCGGCAGGGGTAGATTGTCGATACCGAAGGCAGACAAATCATGCAGGCCGAAAAACGCCAGCAGCTTGCGTCTTGACGCATCGGCATCGAACAGCCACGGCGCACGCCGACGCACGCCACTGCGGCTTAGCACAGCTTCAGGCCAGCCTTCTTCATCGGCAATCAAAAGCTCGACCGGCTCCAGTCTGGCAAGCTCGGCTTCCAGCATGTCGTCATTGCCAAGCTGCGCCACATGAAACCTGCCACCAGCAAGATCAGCCCAGGCCAAGCCATAGCCGTCCTTGCTGCGCGAAACCGCCATCAGCAGCGTATCGCGGCGGTCTTGCAGCAAGGCTTCATCAGTTACCGTGCCGGGTGTAACAATCCGCACCACTTTGCGTTCCACCAGCCCCTTGGAGGTGGCCGGATCGCCGATTTGTTCGCAAATCGCCACCGATTCCCCCAGCGCTACCAGCCGCGCCAGATAGCTCTCATACGCATGATGCGGCACGCCAGCCATCGGAATCGGCTGCCCGGCGCTCATGCCGCGCTGGGTCAGGGTCAAATCCAGAAGCCGCGCTGCCTTGCGGGCATCGTCATAAAACAGCTCGTAAAAATCGCCCATGCGAAAGAACAGCAGCACATCCGGGTGCTCGGCCTTGGCGGCAAAAAACTGGCGCATCAACGGGGTGTGCTGGTCGAGATGAGTCATCCGGGCGAAAATGGCAAAAAAAGAGCCGCCTAGTTTGCCCGATGAACATTCCAACTGACAGCCAGCTTGAACAACTCGCCCGGCAAACCGGCGATGCCCTACGCCGCCAACATCTAATGCTGGTGACCGCCGAAAGCTGTACCGGCGGCTGGATTGCCAAAGCCGCCACCGGCATCAGCGGCTCATCCGAATGGTTCGACTGCGGCATGGTGGCCTACAGCTACGAAGCCAAGCAGGCGCTGCTCGGCGTGCGCCCGGAGACGCTGGAAAAACACGGCGCGGTCAGCCACGAATGCGTAGCCGAAATGGTCGCCGGTGCCCTGGTGCACTCCGGCGGCAGCATCGCCGTGGCCGTTACCGGCATCGCTGGCCCCGGCGGCGGCGCCCCGGACAAGCCCGTCGGCACGGTCTGGATTGGCTGGAAACGTCGCGGCGATTACGCCCGTACCGAACTCTTCCAATTCAGCGGCGACCGCGATGCCGTGCGCCGCCAGACCGTCGCCCAAGCGCTGCAAGGCATTTTGAAAATGCTGCTGTGAAGCAAAGCGCGTAACACTGCACAGATGGTGACGCTCAATAATCCCCATCCAGATACAGCCAGCGGCCGTTTTCTTTTACAAAGCGACTCAATTCGGTCATCTGCCCGTGCCGCCCGGCCTCGATATAGCGGGCGGTGAACTGCACCTCGGCATGGCTATCGTCTGTTTGCCGGTGCGCCAACACTTTCAGGCAGGCGCAGCCATTTCACCTGCCCGGCCGGCGGCAGAATCGGCGCATCCGGGCGGGTGGTTTCATGCCAGGTCGCCTGCAAATAGTCCTCTAGCCGCAGCACATAGGCGCTGTAACGCGAGCGCATCAGCGCTTCGGCAGTAGCTGCTGCCTGTCCCTCATGCAGAAGCTGGCAGCAAGCGGCGTATTCACGAGTGTTGTCGCAGGGGCAAGGCAGATTTTTCATCACGCCATTGCAGCAGATTGGCGCCAATGGCGATAGAGGTGGTTGCAATCCATTAGCTTAGTAGCAATACTACACATATGAACAACACCCTCACCGATACCCAAGAAGCCATCCTCGCCTATATCGCCGAGCGCATTGCCGTGGACGGTTTCCCGCCCTCGCAAACCGAAATCGCCCGCGCTTTCGGCTTCAAAGGTGTGCGTGCGGCGCAATACCATCTGGAAGCGCTGGAAGCGGCCGGTGCCATCGAGCGCCGCCCCGGTGTGGCGCGCAGCCTGCGCATCCTGCGCCCCGGCGCCCTGCCCCAAGCCATCCAGCCACTGACGGCGCTGGATGAAAACGCCATTCAGCTGCCAGTGCTCGGGCAGGTCGCGGCGGGGCTACCCATCGGCGCAGATATTGGCTCCGACCAGGTGCTGATTCTCGACCGCGTGCTGTTTTCTCCCAAACCAGACTATCTACTCAAGGTCAAGGGCGACTCGATGATTGACGAGGGCATTTTCGATGGCGATCTCATCGGCGTGCATCGCACCCCGGATGCCCGCAATGGCCAGATCGTGGTCGCCCGCATTGACGAAGAAATCACCGTCAAACTCTTCAAAAAGACCCACGACCGCATCCGACTGTTGCCACGCAACCCGGACTATGCCCCGATCGAAGTCCTGCCCGGACAAGACTTCGCCATCGAAGGGCTGTACTGCGGGCTGGTCAGACCCAACCGCTAACGCCCCCGTTTTCCCAAGGCACTTGGGTCGTTTTCCGACCCTTGCTGCCGGTTTTTCCGCTTTCCCTAGGCAAGCGCGAAAAATATTTTCATTTCATTCATGCCAGTCGCAGCTTTTGCGACAGCCATCGGCCAAACTCTCCCCATCCATCCAAACCACAGAGGACACCCCCATGGACGAGAACCGCAAACGCGCACTCAGTGCCGCCCTTACCCAGATTGAAAAGCAGTTCGGCAAAGGCTCGGTAATGCGTATGGGCGACCGCGCCATCGAGCAGGTCGAAACCGTCGGCACCGGCTCGCTGATGCTTGATCTTGCCCTTGGCATCGGCGGCCTGCCCAAAGGTCGCGTGGTGGAAATCTACGGCCCGGAATCCTCCGGCAAGACCACCCTCACCCTGCAAGCCATTGCCGAGTGCCAAAAAGCCGGTGGCACTGCCGCCTTCATCGACGCCGAACACGCGCTCGACCCCATCTATGCCGCCAAGCTCGGCGTGAAGGTCGATGACCTTTTGCTCTCGCAGCCCGATACCGGCGAGCAGGCGCTGGAAATTGCCGACATGCTGGTGCGCTCCGGTGCAGTGGACATGGTGGTGGTGGACTCGGTGGCCGCGCTCACCCCGAAAGCCGAAATCGAAGGCGACATGGGCGACCAACTCCCAGGGCTGCAAGCACGCCTGATGAGTCAGGCGCTGCGCAAGCTTACCGGCAACATCAAGCGCAGCAATTGCTTGGTCATTTTCATCAACCAGTTGCGCATGAAGATTGGCGCCATGATGCCTGGCCAAAGCCCGGAAACTACCACCGGCGGCAATGCACTCAAGTTCTATGCCTCGGTGCGCTTGGACATCCGTCGCATCGGCTCGGTCAAAAAGGGCGAAGAAATCATCGGTAACCAAACCAAAATCAAGGTGGTCAAGAACAAACTGGCACCGCCATTCAAGCAAATCGTTACTGAAATCCTCTACGGCGAAGGCATCAGCCGCGAGGGTGAGCTGATTGAAATGGGGGTCAACGCCAAGCTGGTGGAAAAAGCCGGTGCCTGGTACAGCTATGACGGCGAACGTATCGGTCAAGGCAAGGAAAACGCCCGCAATTACTTCAAGGAAAACCCCCAAGCAGCCGCCAAGCTGGAAGCCCAATTGCGCGAGAAGTTCATCCCCGAAGATGCCCCACGCGAAGAAAATGATGACGCCCCGGGTGCAGGTGAAGAAGAATGAGCCTGCCCCCTGCCGACGATGATATCCCCCGCCCTCGCCGTCGGCAGCGGCGCGAACAAACCCCGGCGCAACGCGCGCTGGGGTTGTTGGTTCGCCGCGAGCATTCCCGCAAAGAATTGCTGCAAAAACTCAAGGCGCGCGGCATTGCCGATGAAGAAGCCCATGCCGCCGTTGCGCAAATGACCGATGCCGGCTGGCAAAGCAACCAGCGCTTTGCCGAAAGCTTGGCACGCAACCGTGCCATGCAGGGCTATGGCCCCTTGCATATCCGTGCTGAACTCGCCGCCCACGGACTGGAAAGCGAAACCATCAGCCACGCCATCGAATCAGTCGAAGAAAACTGGGCGCAACTGGCGCACAACCTGGTGCAACGCCGTTTTGGTGAAGCACTTGCCGAAGACCCGGCACGCCAGCGCAAAGCCGCCGACCTCTTGCTGCGACGCGGCTTTACCCGCGAACAGATGCGCCAAGCGATTGCAGGCGACTGCTTTGACGACGAGTTCTGACTTGTTTTTCGGCCAGTGTGGCCGCAAATAATCGCCAAGCCCTGTTAATCTTGGCAGCCTTGCGCAAGCCCTGCCCGCCCGTCCCCAACCGGATGTGGCGGGCAGATGCGTACTTGCCTGCCAGACCCTTCTTTTTTGTCCAGCTCATGAAAACGACTGCCGAAATCCGTCGAGAGTTCCTCGATTTCTTTGCCGCACGCGGCCATACCATCGTGCCCTCTGCCCCGCTGGTGCCGGGCAATGACCCGACCTTGCTGTTTACCAACTCCGGCATGGTGCAGTTCAAGGATGTGTTTCTTGGCGCGGAAAAACGCAATTACGTCCGTGCCGCCGATGTGCAACGCTGCCTGCGTGCAGGCGGCAAACACAACGATCTGGATTCGGTCGGCTATACCGCACGCCACCACACCTTCTTCGAGATGCTGGGCAACTGGTCGTTCGGTGATTACTTCAAGAAAGAAGCGATCGTCTGGGCGTGGGAGTTGCTGACCGAAGTATGGAAACTGCCCAAAGAGCGCCTGCTCGCCACCGTCTATCACACCGACGATGAATCCTTTGCCATCTGGCGGGATGTCATCGGCCTGCCGGAAGATCGCATTATCCGCATCGGTGACAACAAAGGCGCACCGTTTGCCTCGGACAATTTCTGGCAAATGGCCGATACCGGCCCCTGCGGCCCCTGCACCGAAATCTTCTACGACCACGGCGAACAATATGCTGGCGGCCCGCCCGGCTCGCCGGATGAAGATGGCGACCGCTTCATCGAAATCTGGAACAACGTATTCATGCAGTTCGACCGTGCGGCTGATGGTACGCTGACCCCGCTGCCCGCCCCTTGCGTGGATACCGGCATGGGCTTGGAGCGCATCGCCGCCGTACTGCAAGGCGTGCATTCCAACTACGAAATCGACCTGTTCCAGACCCTGATTGCCCGCGCTGCGGAACTGACCCACACGCAAGACCTCGGCAACAAATCCCTGCGCGTGATTGCCGACCATATCCGTGCCGCCAGCTTCCTGATTGCCGATGGCGTGCTGCCGTCCAACGAAGGCCGCGGTTATGTGCTGCGCCGCATCATCCGTCGCGCCCTGCGTCACGGTTGGATGCTCGGCGTGCGCCAGCCGTTCTTCCACAAGCTGGTGGAAACACTCGATGGCCTGATGAGCGATGCCTATCCGATTCTGCGCAATGAACGCGCCACCATCGAGCGCGCACTGAAAGCCGAGGAAGAACGCTTTGCCGAAACGCTGGATGCCGGGATGCGCATCTTCAACGAAGTGGCGGAAAAATCCTCCGGCAGCATTCCGGGGCAAGATGCCTTCCGCCTGTACGACACCTACGGTTTCCCGGTGGATTTGACCGCCGATATTGCCCGCGAACGCGGCCTGTCGGTGGATATGGACGGCTTCAATGCCGCCATGCAGCAGCAAAAAGACACCGCCCGCGCTGCGGGCAAGTTTGGCGGCGGCATCCAGCTGCCTGCGGAACTGGTGGCTCAACTTGCCCCCACCCACTTCAGCGGCTATACGCAATTGCAGGACGATGACCTCACCGTGATTGCCATGCTCAAGGACGGCAAACCCGTAACGGAAGCCAGCGTTGGCGACGAACTGGTGCTGATTCTCGACCGCACCCCGTTCTATGCCGAATCCGGCGGCCAAGTCGGCGATATCGGCACACTGGAAAATACCAGCAGCCGTGTGGATGTACGCAACACCTTGAAACTTGCCGGGCAATTTCACGGCCATATTGGTCAACTCGCTTCGGGCGCCCTGAAAATCGGCGACCGCCTGCATGGCCGGATTGATGCCACACGCCGTCAAGCCACCGTGCTCAACCACACCGCCACCCACCTGATGCACGCCGCCCTGCATCAAGTGCTGGGCAGTCACGCCCAACAAAAAGGCTCGCTGGTGGCACCCGATCGCCTGCGTTTTGACTTTGCCCACTTCCAGCCGGTTACACCTGCGGAAATCGCTGAAATCGAACGCCGTGTCAATGCCGAAATCCGCGCCAATCACGACGGCGAAATCCATCATATGGGGATGCAGGAAGCACTCGACTTCGGTGCGATGGCCTTGTTCGGCGAGAAATACGGCGATGAAGTACGCGTACTGAAGTTTGGCCCCGGCTCCATCGAACTATGCGGCGGCACACATGCCCACCGCACCGGCGATATTGGTCTGTTCAAGATTATTTCCGAAAGCGGCGTATCCGCTGGCGTGCGCCGTATCGAGGCCGTCACCGGACAGGCTGCACTCGACTATATCGCCGAAGAAGAACTACGCCTTGGCGAAATCGCCAACCTCTTGGGCGGTGCCGCCGGCGATAGCGTGGAGAAACTGCGCAACCTGCTTGAGCAACAGAAGAAGCTGCAACGCGAACTGGAAGCCATCAAGGCCAAAGCCGCCAGCGGTGCGGCTCGCGATCTCGTAAGCCAAGCACAAGAAGTGGCTGGCATCAAAGTGCTGGCCGTGCGCCTGGAAGGCTTTGATGCCAAAGCCCTGCGCGAAGCAATGGACAATCTGAAACAACAACTGGGCGATGCCGTCATCGTTTTGGCAGGTGCTGATGGCAGCGGCAAGGTTGCCTTGGTGGCAGGCGTTTCCGGCCAGGCACAGAGCAAGTTCAAGGCCGGGGAGATTCTTGGCAGCGTGGCTCGCCGCATCAACGGCAAGGGCGGCGGTCGCCCGGACATGGCGCAAGGTGGCGGCGAAGATAGCCCCGCCCTGCTCGAAGCCTTGGCCGAACTGCCCAAATCACTCGCTGACAAGCATGATTCAAGCAAATGAATGAAATTGATACACACAACATTCACTCTGCTGCTATGCTTCCCGCAAGCGTTCCAACGTCGATAACATAGAAGGTGTGGGAACAACCACACAGGAGCTTTACACCATGTTGATTCTGACCCGCCGCGTTGGCGAAACCCTGATGATCGGTGACTCGGTAACGGTTACCGTCTTGGGTGTGAAAGGAAATCAAGTCCGCGTAGGCATTACCGCACCCAAGGATGTGGCTGTGCACCGCGAGGAAATCTATCGCCGGATTCACGAAGAAGCTAACGGCAACTTCTCGAAAGAATATTTGCCCTCTGACGATTAACCGGTTACACTAGCCAGCCTGCACGCGGCAACGCATGCAGGCATCCCGGAGACTTGCCCGAGAGGCCGAAGGGGCTCCCCTGCTAAGGGAGTATAGGGTCAAAAGCTCTATCGAGGGTTCGAATCCCTCAGTCTCCGCCAGTTGTTCAAGAAAGCCCACCGAAAGGTGGGTTTTTTGCTGCCAAATACTCTGCAAACTTCGGGATTCCCGGCCATCGGTACTTTCAGAGGCAACGACCATATGACGCTTTCCAGACTACGGCAAACGAGCCACGCAGATTGGGAATGGGGTCAGACGCTGCCCGTCCGGTGGCGCAAGGCGTAGCACAATACTTGCCCGCAGTTTTGCAGGATGCGATGCGCACTCTCTATCGCCCCGCGTTGCTCTACCCGCTGCACCACGGCCAGAAACTCCGGGGCTGTCAGGTCAGCAACAGGGCGCGCGCCTATCCACGGGAAAACATCCTTTTCAAACCATGCGGTCACTTTGACCAGATAGCCGGGAACCCAGCTCTGCTTATCCAGCCATTCCCTCGCCACCACTTCAAAGCTGTTAGCCGCCCGCTCCACCCCTGCCAGCTTTTCCGCCTTGCGCTGTTGCCCGGGGTCTATGCCGTCTTTTAACAGCTTCTTGGCTTCCTCCCGCTTGGCTCTGGCATCGGCTAGGGAGGTTTCCGGGTAAGTGCCAAGGCTCAAGGTGTTGCGCTTGCCAGTCACAGGGCGGCGATAGTCCAAGCGCCACCATTTGCCACCGGCAGCAGTAATCAGCAGATACAAGCCACCGCCATCTGTCAGCTTGCCCGGGTCTTTTGCCTTGCGTATTGCGGTATCAGTCAGGGACATGACGGTAACTGCGGTGGCGGTAACTAGAGTTACCGTCAAAAGTTACGGGATTCAATGGGACGGCTTGGGACGATATGCACCAATGAAAAAGGCCGAAACCCTTGTATTTATTGAGGATTCCGGCCTTTCTGGACGTCCTGGGACGTTGTATTGGTGGGGTGGGCTCTATCAAACAAGCGCCGGAAAACCTTATCTGGCAAGGCTTTCTGTTTTAAATCGCAAAAAGTTACCCCCAAAGTTACCCCCATTTTTCTTTGCTTACCCAGATACAGGGGGTAAGCCCAGCCTGTCACCACCCCTGCAAACTGCCCGGCATCAGGTGCGCCCTATGGTAAGCGGTCATGCTTTCCAGCAGCAGGCTTTCATCGCTTCCGGCAGTGGCGCGGCATTTGATTCCTGTGCCGTCCATTTGATTTCGTTTGAAAAGGGGGATTTTTTCTCTACATGCGCCGGACAGTCGGTTTACAGCCCATAGGCCACCTGAACTTTTGCCCGCCCCCTGCCTTTTTCAGCGCATCATTGCCCTTTGAAGGGGCTTTGGCTTCGCGCGCGGCAGTATCACCAGCGATGCGCCATCCTTCGCAAGTTATCGGTAGTGCTCCTATTTGCGCCTAAAAGGCGCTTGTATTGCATTTCTGCTATATGGGTAGCCTCTAATGGGTGTAATGGCCTTGTGCAGCCATACAGTGCGCTTTAGCGGCATTGCAACCAATGGGGTAGGCGGTGCTGTCAGCGGGTCAGGCACTCACGCGCGCGCGATGGCTGCAAAAACCTCTCCCGCCTCCCAGCAGTCAAACAAACTCTTCCACGCTTGCGGGCAGTTCCCGCGCTGTCACCTTGGCTTCCACGCGCTCCGGGGCATCCAGTCCCAGCAGCTTTGCCCGGCGCTCCATGATGCGCAGACAGGCCGCTATCGCCTTGGTGTCGCCTTCCTTGGCTGCCGGGTAGGTCGCTTTCCAAAGGCCGTCAAGCCTTTCCGATTCAAGCGCCAGCAGGTCAAGGGCTGGCTCTCGTACCACCCTGTCCAGCGCGCGCTTCACCGCGTCATGCGCCGCTTGTGGGCTGTTGTAGTCCAGCGCCTCGGCAATCTCGGCAAAGGTCAGGCCGTCCTTGCGCAGTGCCAAGGCGCGCGCCGCCCGCTCTCGGGCATCTATCACGCTCGGGGCTGTGGTGCGGGCTGCGCTCCGGTTTCGTTTCGTCATGGGGTGCCTCTTTGGGGTGTCCAATGGTCAGCAGGGAATGGTCGCCCTGCCTGTGTTGTCTCCACCACCAACAGGAAGCCAAGCTGTCAGCGCCTCGTGTGAAGTCTCCGGGTTGCACCCCTGCAACCAACGAAGGCGACAAGCGGCAAGCGAAGGCCGCCCGCCATGTTTCACGGTATTTCACGGTCACAATTAAAACCCCCTTGGGATGGCATAAATACCTGTGTAGCCGCCACGGCTACCGCGAGAGGGGCAAAAATGGGGGTCACGGTAGCTGCCACGGCTACCGTGAAGGGGTATTTTGGCTATTCTTTCACCACCCCGGTAGCTGCCACGGCTACCGAGTGTATGCGCTACGGCTACCGTGAAAAATTGGCATTCGGTGGCGTATGGTCGATGTTTCACGGGCTTGGCCTCCAGCGCATGAAATCATTTGTAGGCTTGCTTCCCGGCGAGCCGTCCTCCTTATTTGTGAGCCGGTAAGCGCTTGCTTGCCCCATTTTGCAGTTAAAGCTGCCTTTTGTTTCTATCCGAATCCAGCCGCGTTCTTTCAGGTCTGCAAAGGCTCTTTCAACCCGGCGCTGTCCGATATTCAGCCTGCGCATAGCCTCTCGCACGGAAAGAAAAACCACATTCGCTTGACTTTGCCGGTACAGGGCGCGCAATTCCAGCAGCAGCGCGCGTGCATCTACCGATAACGTCTGCCATGCCGGGGTCTGCATCTCGTACAGGTGGAGCCGGACATGCGGATCCCCTTTGGACTTGTTGCGCGCCATGCCTTAGCCTCCATTGCCGGAATCGCTCTCTGGCTGCATACAAGCGCCTGTATGGCCGTCCTGCGCTTCAGGCAGGACATAGCAGGCAATGCGTGACATGCGCCCCTTGCGGCCTTTCACGGCGATGATATGTGCCTCAATAGGCCAGCCCTTGCGCCGCAACTCGTGGACATGGGCGGCAAGCCGGGACGTGCCAGCCTCCCGCCATGCGTCCAAGTGGGTCAGCGCGCGCCCGGCCAGCAGCAAATCCAGAACCTCCGCGCATTGCGTGCCTGCCTGTGGCTTCGTCCGGTAGAATGGCTGCGCACCCGTTCCCTCGCGTGCTTTGGTGAAGCCCGGTTCCAGCGCCGGGCTTTGCTTTGCCTGCTTCATGCCTCGCCCTCCATGCTTTCGCTTTCAAAGGGCGCGCGCGCCACGGCATGTTCAAGCGCCTTCAGCAGGTCGTGAATGTCACGCGCGCGGCTGCGGCTTGTCCATTCGGACAGAACAAGGCTCTCGCATTCCACATGGTGCAGAACCTCACGGACAAGGGAGAAATACAGATGGCAGGCTTGCCGCCATTCGTCCACGGTGTGCAGGTCGTACCTCATGCCTGCACCTCCTTGGCATCACGCGCGGCGATGCGCGCGGCAATCCAGCTTTCCACCTCTGCCAGTACCCATGCGCTGGCTTTCTCGCCCAGCTTGACCGGCTTGGGGAATCCGCCCTCACGGATGCGGCGGTAAATCTCACTACGGGAAAGGCCGGTGCGGCCTCGGACTTCATTCAATCGAATCAACATAGTCACGCCTCCTTTTCTGCATCAGTCCTTGCCGGGATGGCTTGGCTCTGTGCTGGACGTGATATGGAATTTTTAGGATTTACCGGCAGCGTTGGCCTAATTAGGAAAATGAAAACCCTAATTAGGGTTTTCGTCCGGCTCCAGCTCCCCCGCCTCTTTGAGCACCTTACGGATAGTCTCTTCTTTGGGGCTTGTGAAGCCTAACTCCTGTAGCTGGCTCTCAACAGAAGGCACGGCTCCCTTTTCGGGAAGCCTAGCCATTTCCGACAAGGCGCGAACGATTCGCAACATGTTGTTGCGCTCCCGCGCGCTGAATGGCGAGGCTTCAAGCTCTGCTAGCTTATTTTCGGCAGTTTCGGCGCGCGCCTTGAGTGCTTCTATCTCACTTTTTGCGGCTTTCAGTTCGGCATCACTTCCTGTCGCTCCGTCTGATTGCACACGCGGCCAATGGTGGGGAATGCCTTTGCTGTCTGCCCATGCGGCAAGGTCAGGAATCAATACCGTGCTTTGCTGAGCTGCTTCCACGAGCAGAAGAGTATCCGTGACCGGCTTTAGAAAAGCGTCATAGCCTTCGCCTTCCCATTCGTACAGCCTAAACGGCTTAAGGCTAGTCATAAGCACAGCCTGCTTTAGAGCCTCTAACATGGGCTTCTTGGCGTTTGAAGAAAAATTATTATCGGAACTCGGGTCTATACCCGAAAGCATCGCGGCGGCTTGGTCAAGCGTCAAATACTCAACATATTTCCATTCATCCCAGTAGCTGGGGCGCTCTTTGTATTCCACTGCATCACCCTTCAATGCTTCCCTGAAAGTTCCCGCATCAGCGCCGCAGGGTTTCGGCGCGTTCGCCCCGTCGGGCTAGATGCGGGCTGTTAGCTTACCGCGCGCGCCTGAATCACGCGCCCGGCTTTGGCTGAATGTCCATGCCCTCCAGCGCCTCCGCGATGGCTTGGACTTCATCCAGACAAACCTTCAAGGCCATGCGCAGGCCAAAGGCAACGGCTGGATTAAAAGGCGCGGGCAGTGTTTCCGGGTTGTCGTCCCATGCCCTCTCTTCAGTAAGGTTCAAGTCAGCGTGAATCAGCCGGAAAAGCGTATTGGCTCCAATGGCTGCCTCTTGCAGCCGCGAAGCCCAGCCGCTTTGGTCAAGGTTGCGTGGCCATTGCAGCTCACAGTGCGGGTTCACGGCTTCGGTGGTGGTGGCTTTCATGCTGCACCCCCTGCCAGATGCTCCGCCATGTCCTCACGCTCGCAGTCGGCAAGGTTGCCAAAGTCGCAGGCCAGATAGCCCGCAGCCTCTGCCAGCGAAACAATGCGCAGTGCGCCCGGTGCGTTCAGCGCGCGCGCTTCCCGCTCGATAGTCAGCAGCAGCTCCCGAATCCAGCCAAACGTCCTGCTTGCGGTTTCCAGCGACTGCAAAACATCCTCGGGGTAGCGGCCAAACAGCGCCTTGCAGGCCGCTTCGGCGCTCTGTGCGTGCTTGGTAGGGGTAGTGCGGGCAGTGTTTGCCCTTGGGGTGGCGTGTGTCATGGGACAGGCTCCGTAGGTTGAAGGGGAGGCCGTCGCCACTTGCTGTCAAACAGGTGGCGAGCGGTACGGGTTGACAGACCTGCCTACGGACAGGCGAGCCTTGCGGCTCCCCGCACCGCCCGCCATAAAGCAGGCACGAAAAAAGCGCCGTGGGGCGCTCTGGTGCGCCGTAGGGATTCAGGCTGTCAAACCCGGCAGCGGGATTGACCACTGCCCGGCCAGTACAGCGCAGCGATTGCCCTTTGTCAAGCGCATATCGTCCCAGTGCGTCCCGGTTCGTCTTGAATGCTTGTCGTACATTTTGTACATTTACGCCATGCGCACACTGATTTTCATGGGAGACAGCAGGGAGCGGCTACAGGCATTCCCCGAAGATGCCCGGCGCGCTATGGGGCGGCAGTTGCTGCGCGTGCAGAGCGGGCTTGACCCGCTGGATTGGAAGCCGATGAAAACCATAGGCGCAGGCGTGCGGGAGGTGCGAGTCAAGACCGGGGGCGAGTTTCGCGCCTTCTATGTCGCGCAGATAGGGAATGCGGTTTATGTGCTGCATGCCTTCCAGAAAAAGACGCAGAAAACAGCGGCAACAGACATTGCGCTAGGTCAGCGGCGTTACAAACAGATTGGAGAATGACCATGACAGAAAAAATGACCGTAAGCAGCGGGAACGTGTTTGAAGATTTGGGCTTTCCACCCGATGAAGCCGCCGCCATGCTGGCACGCGAAACCCTGCTAATTGAGCTGGAAAAGGCGCTGCGCAAGCGCGGCAAAAAGCAACAGGCGCTGGCCGATGAGCTTGGCGTTCCCCGCTCGCGTATCTCCGAAGTGATGAACCACAAGGCCGAAAAGTTCAGCCTAGACAAATTGGTGTGCCTGCTGCACCGCGCAGGCTTGCAGGTAGATATGCAGGTCAGGGCATAGGCCGGAAAGCCAATGAACGCGAACAAAGAAAAATCCTCCCCCTCTTTGAGTAGCGAACAGATGAAGGCGGCGCGCGCGCGTGGCGCGTCTCGCAGTGATTGGACTCGAGTACAGGCCGACATTGCCAAGGATGCGAGCGCTAGCGCAGAGAATGCGGCTATTGGCGCGATGCTGGCTAACCGCAAGCCCGGCAGGCCAATACAGGGCGAAGCCAAGGAGGCTATCTCCCTTCGCATTCCCATTTCTGCATTGGAACGCTGGCGCGCCACCGGCAAGGGCTGGCAAACCCGCATGGCCGAATTGCTAAGCAAGGCCGTGTAACCCGTTGATTCTAGGGCTACATTTTTTTGTGTAGCCACCAAGCCAGAAGCCCGCAGGTTCCCGCTAACCCTTTGTTTTAAGGGCTGCATTTTTTTGTGCGGCAGCCAAGGGGCTGCTCTCGACTCCCACGCGCGATGGCCGCGAGCATTCGACGGGCTGAAAATTCAGCCAGTTGAAAAGATTCCCGCGCGCGCGATGGCTGCGGAAAAACAGGCGGCAAGCCCTTGTTTTCCAAGCTAAACGCAAGTTTGCGCTCTGTTGTCATGGGTGACAACGGCAGGCTATGCCGGTGATGGATTGCGCGCGCGCAACTGTGCAACGTTACTGCAACGTTTCAGGCGCTCCGCTTGAATGGGACGACCTTCCCAGCTTCGGCTTCCCGTAGGCTATCCAAGTAATCCGCCCATGCCTGCATCATCTCCCGGCGCTGTGGCAGGTATGAGGTGCGGTTATAGGCGCGTCCGTTCGCATCCCGTACCGCGTGCGCTAATTGATGCTCGATAAAGTCAGGCCGGAAGCCCAACACTTCATCCAATACCGTGCGAGCTATTGCCCGGAAGCCGTGCCCGGTCATTTCGTCCTTTGCATAGCCCATGCGCCGCAGGGCGGCCAATACCGCGTTACTGCTTAGCGGCCTGTCCCCGCCTCGCCCGCCTGGAAAGACGTAGCGGCCACGCCCGGTCAGTGGGTGAAGCTCTCGCAGAATATCCACGGCTTGCCTGCACAGTGGCACAAGGTGCGGTTCTCGCATCTTCATCTTTTCCGCCGGTATGCGCCATTCACACGCCTCCAAGTCAATTTCCGCCCATTCGGCATTGCGCAGTTCACCCGGTCGGACAAACAACAAGGGAGCCAAGCGCAAGGCGCAGCGCGTGACGAGGCAGCCCTTGTAACCCTCTATGGCACGCATCAGCGCGCCAATGGCTGCCGGGTCAGTAATGGCCGCGTGATGCTTTTCCGGCGCTGCCGTGAGCGAGCCGCGCAGATTGGGAATGGGGTTGGACGTTGCCCGTCCGGTGGCGCAGGCGTAGCGCATGACTTGCCCGCAGTTTTGCAGGATGCGATGCGCACTCTCTATCGCCCCGCGTTGCTCTACCCGCTGCACCACGGCCAGAAACTCCGGGGCGGTCAGGTCAGCAACAGGGCGCGCGCCTATCCACGGGAAAACATCCTTTTCAAACCATGCGGTCACCTTGACCAGATAGCCGGGCACCCAGCTTTGCTTGGCCAGCCACTCCCGCGCCACCGCCTCGAAGCTGTTTGCCGCCCGCTCTGCCCCGGCCAGCTTTTCCGCCTTGCGCTGTTGCCCGGGGTCGATGCCGTTTTGCAGCAGCCTCTTGGCTTCCTCCCGCTTGGCTCTGGCATCGGCTAGGGAAGTCTCCGGGTAAGTGCCAAAGGCCAGCAGATTTTCTTTTCGCGTGACAGGCCGCCGATATTTGAACCTCCACCATTTGCCGCCGGTGGGGGTAACAAGCAAAAACAGCCCACCACCATCTGCCAGCTTGTAAGCCTTGGCTTTCGGCTTCGCCTTGCGTATTGCGGCATCGGTCAGCATTTGGGGGTAACTCCTTTCGGGGTAACAGCAGTTACCCCCAAAGTTACCCCCACATACCCCGGGATTCAATGGCACGACCTGGGACGATATGCACCAATGAAAAAGGCCGAAACCCTTGTGTTTATTGAGGATTCCGGCCTTTCTGGTACGTCTTGGGACGTTGTATTGGTGGAGGTGGGCGGAATTGAACCGCCGTCCGAAGGCACTCCATGCCCGGCACTACATGCTTAGCTCGCCGTTCATTCTCGGCCTGTGGCAACACGACGTGCGAAGCACACCACAGGACATACCCGCTTTGTTTGGGCGCTGGTTGACGGGTCGCCGCCAGCACCGATCCTGTGATAATGACCCTACGCCGCGAGCACAGGCACAAGCGGTTTCGGGGCTAGGCCTTAGGCGGCCAGAGCGTAGTTGTCGTCGTTGGCAACTATGTTTTTTGCAGCTGGATTAGCGAGGAAAGCTACCCCCTCGGCATGCGCCAGACGATTTCGCAACCCCCGTCGAAGCCAGTGCACCCCCGGGAAATCGTGTCATCCGACCGCAGCGAGTATAGAGTCAATCGCGCGCGCCGCCAAACCTTGCAAGATTGCCGATGCCTGCGGTTCAGCCACGCCTTCAGGTATCGGCCAGTGCCGCAGCTTCCAGCGTATTGCGCATCAAGGTGGCAACCGTCATCGGCCCGACACCGCCAGGCACCGGGGTAATCCAGCCTGCCCGTTCTTTGGCGGCCTCAAAACCAATATCCCCCACCAGCCGGCCATCATCGGTGCGATTGATCCCCACATCAATCACCACCGCCCCCGGCTTGACCCATTCACCCGGCACCAGTGCAGGTTTGCCCACGGCCACCACCAGAATATCGGCATTGCGCACCGATGCCTCCAGCACCTCTGGTGGAGTAAAACGATGGCAGCAAGTTACGGTACAGCCGGCAATCAGCAATTCCATCGCCATCGGCCGCCCCACATGGTTGGAAACGCCGACGATAGTGGCGTTGACGCCGCGAATCGGCTCGCCGGTCTGGGTCAAAAGATGCATGATGCCGCGCGGAGTACAAGGGCGCAGGCCGAACTGGCGCAGCGCCAGATGGCCAACATTGGCCGGATGGAAACCATCCACGTCTTTGCGCGGGTCAATACGCTCAATCAGGCGCGCGGCATCCGGGATACCGGGCAGCGGCAACTGCACCAGAATGCCATGTACGGCAGGGTCGGCATTGAGCGTGTCAATCAGGGTGAGCAGCTCTTCTTCGCTGGCCGATTCCAAGTTGTGATCAAAGGTCTGGATGCCAACAATCTCCGCTGCACGGCGTTTGTTGCGCACATAGCTTTGCGAAGCCGGGTCATTGCCTACCAGCACCACAGCCAGCCCCGGCCTCGACTTGCCTGCCGCTACCCGCGCCTCCACCTCGTGCTTCATCGCCTGCAATGCTTCGTCGGCAATGCGTTTGCCATCAAGAATCCGGGCGCTCATGGATGCCTCTGCTGTCAATCGGGGAGCGCCATTATCGCCGCTGGCGCTCTCCGCTTGCTAGTAATTGGCCAATCAACCGCCCGCGCTGCTGCCGGTATGGATACCGCCGCGGGTAAGTAGCAACGGGTCGAGCAGGCGTTCGAGTTGCTCGCGCTCAAGGCCGCTGTCTTCGATCGCCACATCCAACACTGGACGGCCTTCGGCGTAGGCGCGTTTAGCGATGGCGGCGGCTTTTTCGTAACCGATGACCGGGTTGAGCGCGGTCACCAGTATCGGGTTGCGCGCCAATGCACCGGCGATGACGTCCTCGCGCACGCGAAGCCCGACGATGACCTTGTCGGCCAGAAGGCGCATGCCATTGGCGAGCCACTGCCCGGCATCGAGTAGATTGTTGGCCAGCAGCGGCAGCATCACATTCAATTGGAAATTGCCGCTGGCACCAGCCACGGTATTGGCGATGTGCAGGCCAATAACTTGCGCGCAGACCATCAACAGTGATTCGCAAATCACCGGATTGACCTTGCCCGGCATAATCGAGGAGCCAGGCTGTAAGGCAGGCAGTTCCACTTCGCCAAGACCGGCCAGCGGGCCGGAATTCATCCAGCGCAAGTCATTGGCGATTTTGGTCAGTGCCACCGCCAGTGCACTCAGCTGGCCGGAAAGCTCGACCAAATCATCTTGGGCGGCAATGCCTTCAAACTTGTCGTTGGAGGCCACAAAATGTGCATCAAGACGCTGCGAAAGCGTTTGGCAGACCCGTTCGGCGAACTCGGGATGAGCATTGATGCCGCTGCCAATCGCAGTGCCACCAATGGGCAGGCGCGCCACACGCTGCATGCTGTCTTGGATGCGGCTTTGCGCAGAAGCCAGTTGCGCCTCCCAGGCGGAAAACTCCTGGGCAAGCGTCAGCGGCATGGCATCCATCAAATGCGTGCGTCCGGTCTTGACCACTTGCCCCAGACCTTCGGCGCGTCCGGCAATCTGCGTGCGCAGATATTGCAAGGCTGGCAACAGCTCGCGCGCCATCATCTGCTGCGCTGCCACGCGCATGGTGCTGGGAATCACGTCATTGGAGCTTTGCCCAAGATTCACATGATCATTGGGATGAACCGCCAGCGCAGCGCGACTGGCTAGATGGGCAATGACCTCGTTGGCATTCATATTGGTGGAAGTACCAGAGCCGGTCTGGAAGCGATCCAACGGAAACGCATCGGCATATTGCCCGGCAGCGAGGGCTTCGGCCGCACGGACAATCGCCTCGCCCCGCGCCGCATCAAGCAGCCCCAAGGCGGTGTTGACTTCTGCCGCACTGGCCTTGACAGCCCCCAATGCGCGGATAAACGCCGGGTGCATCCGCAAGCCCGACACCGGGAAGTTGTCCACCGCCCGCTGCGTCTGCGCGCCCCAGAGCGCATTGGCCGGCACCTGAAGCGTGCCCATGCTGTCGTGTTCAAGACGAAACTCGCTCATATCTGATTCCTTATGTCGATAGGTTCAAGGGATGCAGATGCCGGTTCCGTGGGGAATGCCTGCGTGATGCGCCAACTGCGATGCAGATTTTCCCATGAGTGCGGTTAAGCGTCCGGTAAAATGGTTGAGTTTCAACCTGACCTTTTACCGCCATGTCGAACACTCTCACCGCCCTTTCCCCGCTGGATGGCCGCTACGCCGGCAAAGTGGATGCGCTGCGTCCGATCTTCTCCGAATACGGCCTGATCCGCGCACGGGTGCGGGTGGAAGTGGAATGGCTGCTGGCGCTGGCCGCGCATCCGGGCATTGTCGAGCTGCCAGCCTTCAGTCCCGCCGCCGTCGGGCGTTTGCAAGCATTGGCGCAGAACTTCAGCGTGGACGATGCCGCGCGCGTCAAGGCGATCGAGGCCACCACCAATCACGATGTCAAAGCGGTGGAATACTTCATCAAAGAACGCCTGAAAGACGATGCCGAACTGGGCCCGGCGCTGGAGTTCGTGCACTTTGCCTGCACCAGCGAGGACATCAACAACCTCTCCTATGCGCTGATGCTGCGCGAAGCGCGCGCCGAGGTGATTGCGCCGAAACTAGCCGAAATCATCGACCGTCTGCGCGAGATGGCACAGCAACATGCCGGCCTGCCGCTGCTCTCGCGCACCCACGGCCAGACTGCCTCGCCCACCACCGTGGGCAAGGAAATCGCCAATGTGGTGGCACGTCTGGAGCGCCAGCGCGAAGTGCTGAACACCCTGCCGATGCCGGGCAAAATCAACGGCGCGGTGGGCAATTACAACGCCCATGTGGCGAGCTACCCGGAAGTGGACTGGCCAGCGCTCTCCAAGGATTTTGTAACCGCTCTGGGTCTGGACTGGCAGCCCTACACCACCCAGATCGAGCCGCACGACGGCGTGGCGGAACTGTCCGATGTGATGAAGCGCATCGACACCATCCTGATTGACCTTGCCCGCGACATTTGGGGCTATATCTCGCAGGGCTATTTCAAGCAGAAGCTGAAAGCCGGTGAAGTCGGCAGCTCGACCATGCCGCACAAGGTCAACCCGATTGACTTTGAAAACGCCGAGGGCAATTTCGGCATTGCCAATGCCTTGTTCGAGCACTTCGCCGCCAAGCTGCCGATCAGCCGCTGGCAGCGCGACCTGACCGATTCCACCGTATTGCGCGCGCTCGGCACCGCCTTCGGCCATGCCCTGATTGGCTTTGATGCCCTGCTGCGGGGCTTGGGCAAACTGGAAGTGAACCCCGAGCGCCTCGCCGCCGATCTCAACGCCAACTGGGAAGTGCTGGCAGAAGCGGTGCAAACCGTAATGCGCCGTTATGGCCTGCCCGAACCCTACGAGCAGCTCAAAGCCCTGACCCGCGGCCAAGGCATCAGCGCCGAAACGCTGAAAGTGTTTATCGAAAACCTCGACCTGCCTGCCGATGCCAAGAGCCGCCTGCTGGCCATGACCCCGGCCAGCTACACCGGCCTTGCTGAAAAACTCGCCAAGGACATCTGATGCGCAAAATCGTTCCCGTTGAAGTGGATGCCAGCGGCAAGGGGCTGCTGGGCATGAGCGCCGAAGCATTTTTGCGCGATTACTGGCAGAAAAAGCCGCTGCTGATCCGCAATGCCTTCCCGGCGTTCCAGTCCCCCCTGCAACCGGAAGACCTGGCTGGCCTTGCTTGCGAAGAAGGCGCACTTGCCCGCATCGTGCGCCATGATTGGCAGGCCGATACTTGGCAGGTGGAAAACGGCCCGTTCCCGGAAGAAAAATTCCCCGATATGCCGCACCAGAACTGGACGCTCTTGGTGCAGGACGTGGACAAATGGGATGCCGATGTCGCCGCTTTGCTTACGCATTTTGATTTTCTGCCGCGCTGGCGCATCGACGACATCATGATTTCGTTTGCCGCCCCGGGCGGCTCGGTCGGCGCGCATATCGACCAATACGATGTCTTTCTGCTGCAAGCGCAAGGTCATCGGCGCTGGCAAATCGACACCCGCGCCAACCCGGATGAAACTTGGCGCGATGATGTGCCGCTGCGGCTTCTGAAAAACTTCAACCCCAATCAGGACTGGGTGCTGGCGCCGGGCGATATGCTCTATCTGCCACCGGGCGTGCCGCATCACGGCGTGGCCGAAGACGCCTGCCTGACCATTTCCGTGGGGCTGCGTGCGCCTTCTAGCGCTGAATTGCTTGACCACTACGCGCAAACCCTAGCTTTTGATGCCGACGAACGCATCCGCTATGCCGACCCGGATCTTGCCAAACCGCAAGACCCGAATGAAATCGACGACGCTGCGCTCGACCGCGCCCTGGCCGCGCTTGCCCGCCTGCAACTGCATGAGCGCGATCAATTGGGCGAATGGTTTGGCCGCTTCATCAGCGCCTACCGGGTCGCCGAAGGCCAGGCGCCAAGCCCGGACGATGCGGCAGCTATCGACGTGCTGGCAAGCATCCATGACGGCGCAACCTGGCAGCGCCATCCGTATAGCCGCATGGCTTGGCGCAAGTCCGGCGACGGCGCGCTGCTGTTTGCCAATGGTGCGGCGTTCAAAGCCTGTGTGGCCGACGCAAAAATCATTGCCGCAGCCGAGAAACTGGATGCAGGCATCATTTTCAAACTCACCCAGCGCGGCCAAATCCTGCTGCAAACCTTGACCGATGCCGGGCATTACCAGCTTCAAACAGAGGAGTGGGACGAAGATGAGTGAAGAAAGCACCCGAGCCGAAGGCGTTGATGCCCTCGCCCACGCACTGAGCGACATCACCGGGCACAGCCTGCGCCATGTCAGCGTTTATATCGCGCAGCCGCTGCCCGGCTTCTGGAACAGCCCGGCAGCCCTGGACACCCTGCGTCGCTTCACCACTGAGCGCGCCATGCGCGAAGTACGGCTGCTGTTTGCCGATGCCAACAGCTTGGCGCGCGACTACGGCGCACTTGTCACCCTTGCCCAGCGCCTGTCCAGCCATATCCTGCTGCGCGAAGCCGCGCCGGACTTTTCCCCACCGGCCAGCCAAAGTTTCACCTTGGGCGATGAAGCCCTGCTGCTGTTTGACAGCGGCGAGCGCGCAGCCGCCACCCTGACCCGAGCCAACCAACATATCCGGCCACTGGCCGACCGCTTCGGTGATGCCTGGGAGCGCGCCCGGCCTGTCAGCGAGATCCGTGCACTGGGGATTTGATACCCGCAGCGCCCATCAATTGCCGGTAAACATGGCGCGATATTGCGGCGCCAAATGCGGACGCAGCACCGCCGCCGGCACATCCACGCTTTGGGTGCCGTCGGAATACGGCCCCACTTGATACGGCGGAAACACGAACCGCAGCCCCAGCCATTTGCCATCGGCAGCAGGAATCGGCTCAAACTGGGCAAAGTTCTCCGCTTGGGGCATGGTGCCTTCTTCAATCATATTGCTGGCACTGCGAGTAATTTCCGCGCGCTCAGCCAGTGGCACCTCGTCCTCTTCAAGACGTGTTTCCACCTGGGTAGCCAATTGCTTGCGCACATAGTCCGATACCGCCAGCCAGCCCGAATGCTCCGGAATCAGCGCTTGCGGAGTCAGCATCCGATCTTCCTGCGGCAGATAGGTAAAGCGGGCAATCAGCGGCATGCCATGCGCGCCGCCGGTATAAAGGCTGCCATCGACGGCCACCACGACGGCCGCCGGGCTATTCATCAGCTCGATGAAGTTCAGGCTAAGGTCGTAGGTATTACCGCCACTGCCGACCAAATCGCCGGCCAACTTGACCGCATCCTCCAAGTCCCGCCGTGCCCCCTCGGCATAGTCGAACAACGCCTGGGCAAGTTTGCGATGCTGGCTAGCCGCCGCAGGATAAGTAATGCCGATGAGATATTTGGCATTGCGCTCGGTTACGTCCTTGAGCGGCAATTCCAATGCCGAGGCGGCTTCTTCCGTATCGGCTGCCTCGCTTGTGTCGGCCACGCCCGTTTCCTTGTCCGCTGGGGGCGAGGCCATTTGGCAACCGGCAAGCACAACCGACAGCGTTAACAAGGATACGATTCGCAGGGACATGGGGATCTATAAAATTGAATGCAAAGGTGAAAGGACGGCGCGCATGCCGAGTGCGATGCCCGCATCAGGCTGCCATTCTAGAGGCTGTCCCGCCATCTTGGGCAACAAAAAACCCGGCCGAAGCCGGGTTTTCATGCTTTTGCATGCAGGGCGTGATTACAGCGCCTGTACTTCGTCGGCTTGCAGACCCTTCTGACCCTGCACCACCTTGAAGGACACCTGCTGGCCTTCCTGCAACGACTTGAAGCCGGTGCCCTGGATGGAGCGGAAGTGGACGAACAGGTCGGCGCCGCTTTCGGGGGTGATGAAGCCGTAGCCCTTGGCGTCGTTGAACCATTTGACGGTACCGGTCTGACGATCGGACATGTTGTTACTCCTTGGAAACAGTTGAATGAAAACACGGCGCAAGGCCGGACTGTCAGACAAGAGGCAACACGCAAGCGATGAAGCTGACCGCACGATCAAACACATCGGATCACTATGTTTCCGTGATCCCGCTGAAACAGTACGCGCACCATACACGAAAGCGGCGCAATAAGGTGAGGTTTTTCACTTTGCCCGGTGCGATATCTATCCTTCTGTGCGCAGCTGCGCATATTCGGGATGCCGCCGCATCCAACTGTCCACATAGGAACACAACGGATTGACCTGCAAGCCTTCGGCGCGCGCCCATTGCAGAGCGGCTTCGGCCAGTTCTCCGGCCAACCCCCGGCCGCCGATCTGGCTGGGCACATGGGTGCGGACAATCGCCATCTGTCCGCCTTCGCGGCGGTAATCCAGTTCGGCTTGATAACCGTCCTGCCGCAGAAAAAAACGCCCCAAAGCGGGGTCGTGAACAATATCGGTCATGGCACTCTCCTGTGGAAACAACATCAACAGTGCCGCCATACGTCACCGTTTGCAAGATTGCGTCCATTGTCATGGGGGATTTGTGCCGTCAAAAAAGTTGGCACGCTTCATGCTTTACATACGGCAGAGAATGTTTCACTTCCCGCCCACCCAAATTCACCTCAAAGGTAACGCCATGAGCAACAACTTCGACCTCCTCAGCACCATGTTCGACCTGATGCTGGAAAGCGGCAACAATGCCGAGCACTACCAGCATCTGAGCGATGAGGCCTATGCCCGTCTGGTGCATAGCTATGCCGATGACGAAAGCCTGGAAGATGCCTGCCTTGACATGCCGCAAGCGGCCTGAACGCCAAGGCGCTGACTCAAAAACCGATTTCCCGCAGAAAGTGCCCGGCCAGTCCCGGCTGGGTCAGCAGCATGAACATCACCCCATAGGCCGCTCCGGCCAGATGCGCACCATGCGCGACATTGTCGCGGCCATGACGCTCCATCCAGATCGAATACGCCACATACAACACGGCGAACACGATTGCCGGAATCGGGAACGGAATCGGAAAAATCACCAGTTTCGACCACGGTGAAAACAGAATGTACGCAAACAGCACCGCCGAGGTGCCGCCGGATGCGCCCAAACTGCGATAGTTGGGGTTTTGCCGCTGCTTGATGCAGGCCGGCAATCCGGCCATGACAATGGCCGACAGATAAAAAAACGCAAATCCCGCCGCACCGGTCAAGCCACCGCCGAATATCTGCTCAATCTGGCGGCCAAAAAAGTACAGCGTCACCATGTTGAAGATGAGATGCATCCAATCGGCATGGACAAAGCCGTGTGTGAGCAGACGCGCGTACTGCTTGCGGCGTACCACCATTACCGGCCAGAGCATCAGTCGATCCAGCAAACGCGGATTGTCAAATGCCCGCCATGAAACCAGCGCGGTGATGGCGATGATGAGCAAGGTCATCTCCATGGCATCTCTCCACTACGCGGCAATTCAGGGCAGCTATTGGGCGTTGTCATCTGTGCGGCTCAAACGGCAAGGGGGCGCAAGACTACCATCCCCCTCTGCCCGGGGCGCTAATATCGACATCCTTCCCAACAGGATGATTTCAATGCCCCGTCTTAATGCGCTCGCCCTTGCCAGCCTGATTGCCCTTGCCCCGCTGTCGGCAATTGCCAGCCAGCCGCCGCTGTCCACCCATGCCGAGCGCAGCGGCTTTACCCAAACCGGCCGCTATGCGGAAGTCATCGCACTATGTGAAGACTTTGCCCGTACTTATCCGCAGATGGTGCGCTGTTTTGACTTTGGCACTACCCCGGAAGGACGCCCGATGAAGGCATTGGCCATATCGGCCAGTGGCGCGCTGGATGCGGCAGCGGCAAAGCGCGAAAACCTGCCGGTGATTCTGGTGCAAGGCGGCATCCATTCGGGTGAAATCGACGGCAAGGATGCGGTGTTCTGGCTATTGCGCGACTGGCTGGCCGACCCGACCAAACATGCCGTGCTTGGCAAACAGGTGATGCTGTTCGTGCCGGTGTTCAATGTGGATGGGCATGAAAACTTCCGCGCCTGGCACCGCCCCAATCAACGCGGGCCAGAACAAATGGGCTTTCGCGTTACCGCGCAGCGCTACAACCTCAACCGCGACTATCTGAAAGCCGATTCGCCGGAAATGCAGGCCATGCTGCGCCTGGTCAACACATGGGATCCGCTGGTGGAAATCGACCTGCATGCCACCGATGGCGCGCAATTCCAGCATGCGATTTCCATCACCGCGCATCCGGTCAACACTGGCGATACCGCATTGGCACAAGTCGGCCGCACGCTGCGCGATGGCATCATCACCGATCTTGAGCAAAGCGGCTTCATGCCGGTCGATTTCTATCCGAGCTTTGTCGAATACGACAACCCCGCCTCGGGTTTTTCCGAGGGTGTTCCGAGCCCACGTTTTTCGCATGGTTATTTCCATCTGCGCAACCGCATCGGCATCTTGGTGGAAACCCATAGCTGGCGCACCTATCCCGAGCGCGTGCGCTCAACCCGTGCCAGCGTGGAAAGCCTGATCAAGCACATCGCCCAGCATGGTCGCCAATGGCGCAGCATTGCCGACGCCAGTGATCGGCGCGCCGCTGCGCTGGCCGGACAGCCGGTATCGCTGCGCTGGAAAGTGCTGGATCAGGCCAAAACCATCGACTTTCAAGGCTATGCCTATACCCGCAGCCCATCGGAAATTTCCGGCGCGCTGATGACCCGCTATGACGAAACCAAGCCGCAAGTCTGGCGCGTACCGCTGCGCAACCAGATTGCACCGGCACTGCAAGTTACCGCGCCGAAAAACGGCTATCTGATTCCCGCCGCCTGGGCCAGCCTGTTCCAGCCCAAGCTCGAATTGCATGGCATCCAATACCGCCGCATCGACAACGCTCTGACCGATATTCCGGTGGAGGTTTTCCGCGCAGGCAAGGCAGAATTCGCCAAGACATCCGTGGAAGGCCATCAGCGCCTCGACCTTGACGGCCAATGGCAGACAGAAGGGCAACAATCCTTCGCGCCCGGCGCCCTTTGGATACCGATTGCCCAGGCCAAGGCGCGTCTTGTCATGCAGCTTGTCGAACCACAAGCGCCGGATGCACTGGTCGCCTGGGGGGAAATGAACAATGTGTTCGAGCAAAAGGAATACATGGAGGACTATGTGGCCGAGGCCGAAGCCCGCAAGATGCTGGCACAAGACCCGGCGCTGAAGGCCGAGTTCGAGCGTCGTTTGGCCGAAGATGCCGAATTTGCCGCCTCTGCCAGCAAGCGGCTGGCGTTTTTCTATCAGCGCCATCCGGCCTATGACCGGGATTTGCATCGCTATCCGGTTGTCCGGGTATTGCAGCCGCTGCAATGAACCATTTATCGGCTATTGGCGCACTTGCGCGACGC
The DNA here is from genome assembly GCA_002798275.1 of Lysobacteraceae bacterium NML08-0793. Classification (GTDB taxonomy): domain Bacteria; phylum Pseudomonadota; class Gammaproteobacteria; order Xanthomonadales; family Xanthomonadaceae; genus Solilutibacter. The sequence continues at coordinate 210,605 of NWQR01000001.1, forward strand.
AGCATGACTTGTCTGCGGGTGCGGACATAGAATCAATCATTCATTTGAATTGATTGACTCTCATGGCGGCCATCCAGTTCAGCACCAAAGACCGGATTCTCAACGCAGCAGAAGCCCTGTTCGCCGAGCAGGGCTTTTCCGCCACTTCCCTGCGCGAAGTTACCAGCCGTGCCGATGTAAATATCGCGGCAGTCAACTACCACTTCGGCAGCAAGGAAAACTTGGTCAACGAAGTTTTCCGTCGCCGCATGGATGAAATGAGCGATGCGCGACTGGCACTTCTTGAAACCGCCAAAACCGAAAATCCCGGCCAAATTGATGCCATCCTGCGCGCCTTCATCATTCCGGCGCTGGGCGTTTCCACCGAGCGCGGCGGGGTGGCGTTCATCCGTGTCATCGCCCGTGCCTACGCCGAAAAAAACGATGGCCTGCGCGCATTTCTCTCCACCCGCTATGGTCATGTACTGCGTGAATTCGCCCTGGCGCTGGCTCCCTGCCTGCCCGCGCTGTCGAAGGAGCAACTGTATTGGCGGCTGGATTTTGTCATCGGCGCGCTGACCTATGCGATGGCCGATTTCGGGGTCATCAAGCGCCCCTCCGGCATCAGCGAAGCGGCGCACCGCGCGCGGGCCACCGATGAACTCATCGCCTTTGCCGTGGCCGGGCTGAAAGCCTGAGCCTTCCCTCTCCAACCAAACCGGAGCCTGAAATGTCCGAAAACTTGATTGTTCGCCGTGTTGCCGTCCTAGGCGCAGGCGTGATGGGCGCGCAAATCGCCGCGCAACTGGTCAATGCCGGGATAGACACGCTGCTGTTCGACCTGCCCGCCGCAGAAGGCGACAAGAGTGCGATTGCAAAAAAAGCCATCGCCCATCTGGGCAAACTCTCCCCTGCCCCGCTGGCGGAAAAATCTCTGGCCGAAGCGATTGTGCCGGCCAATTACGAAACCGACCTAGGGCTTTTGGAAAGTTGCGACCTCATCATCGAGGCAATTGCCGAGCGCATGGACTGGAAGCAAGCGCTGTATCGCCAAATTGCTCCACATGTACCAGCGCATGCGCTGCTGGCTTCCAATACCTCGGGGCTTGGCATCGAAAAACTGGCCGATGCGCTGCCCGAAGCACTGCGACCGCGTTTTTGTGGCGTGCATTTCTTCAACCCGCCGCGCTATATGTATCTGGTGGAGCTGATTCCCACCCGTCATACCGACAACCGACATCTGGCCGGGCTGGAAACCTTCCTCACCACACAAGTGGGCAAGGGTGTGGTCATCGCCCGCGATACCCCCAACTTCATCGGTAATCGCATTGGCGTGTTCTCGATTCTCGCCACCTTGCATCACACCCAGGCTTTCGGTCTTGGCTTTGATACCGTCGATGCCCTGACCGGCCCGCTACTTGGCCGCCCCAAATCCGCCACCTACCGCACGGCAGACGTGGTGGGGCTTGACACCCTGCGGCATGTCATCAACACCATGGCCGACACCCTGCCGCAAGACCCCTGGCACGGCTTTTTCCACGCCCCGCAATGGCTCGATGCCCTGATTGAAAAAGGCGCACTGGGACAGAAAACCGGCATCGGCATCTATCGCAAGCAGGGTCGGCAAATCGACGTACTCAATCTTGAACAAGGCGATTACGTCCCGCAAAACGCTGGCGCTGCCGAAGAAGTCATCGCCATCCTGAAAGAAAAAGACCCGGCGAAAAAATTTGCCGCGCTGCGCGCCAGTGCGCATCCACAGGCGCAATTCATCTGGGCGATTTTCCGCGACCTGTTCCATTACGCCGCCTTCCACTTGGCCGATATTGCCGAAACCGCCCGCGATGTGGACTTTGCCATCCGCTGGGGCTATGGCTGGAAGGCCGGCCCATTTGAAACCTGGCAAGCGGCTGGCTGGAAACAAGTCGCCGAATGGATTGCCGAAGACATTGCCGCAGGCAAGAGCATGAGCCCAGTCGCCCTGCCCGACTGGGTGATGCAGCGCGATGGTGTGCATGCCGCCGACGGCAGCTACAGCCCCGGCCAAGACACACTGCTGCCGCGCTCGGCGCTGCCGGTCTATCGTCGCCAGCGTTTCCCAGACCCAATACTGGGCGAAGTCCACCCCAGCGGCAAAACCATTTGGGAAAACGCAGGCGTGCGCCTTTGGGCAGACGAGGGCGAAGAAATTGCCGTGGTCAGCTTCAAGACCAAGCTCAATACCGTCAACGACCAGGTGCTGGACGGCATGCAGGAAGCTATCCGCATTGCCGAGCGCGACTTCAAGGGTCTGGTGATTTGGCAGACCAGCGAACCATTCTCCGCCGGTGCCGACCTTGCCGGTGCCTTGGGGCTGTTGCAACAAGGAAAGCTGGCGCAGTTCGAAGCGCTGGTCGCCAACTTCCAGAAAACCAGCCAGGCGATCAAATATTCACTGGTGCCGGTGGTGGCGGCAGTGCGCGGACTGGCGCTGGGCGGCGGCTGCGAATTCCAGATGCACGCAGCACGCACCGTGGCTCACCTGGAAAGCTATATCGGCCTGGTCGAAGCCGGTGTCGGGCTGCTGCCTGCCGGTGGCGGCCTGAAAGAGTTTGCTCTGCGGGCCTCCAAGGTCTCTGAAAACGGCGATGTCTTTGCCGCACTCAAAAAAGGCTTTGAAGCCGCAGCGATGGCAAAGGTTTCCACATCGGCGCTGGAGGCCAAAACGCTGGGGCTGCTGCGTGCTGATGACCGCATCGTGATGAATGCCAACGAGCTTTTGCATGTGGCCAAGGCCGAAGCCAAAGCACTGGCCGAAGGCGGCTATCGACCGCCCCTGCCCGCCCGCGCCATTCGGGTTGCCGGTGATGTCGGCATCGCCACCTTCAAAATGATGCTGGTCAATATGCTCGAAGGCCGCTTCATCAGCCCGTATGACGCGGAAATTGCCGAGCGCATCGCCACGGTCATCTGCGGCGGCGAAATCGACCGCCATTCGCAGGTGGACGAGGAATGGCTGATTCGCCTTGAGCGCAAACATTTTGTGGCATTGGCGCAGCAGGAAAAAACCCAAGCGCGCATCGAGCACATGCTCAATACCGGCAAGCCGCTGCGCAACTAAAAGCCGATGCCGAAGATTGACCATCCTGCCGCAACTTTTCTCGCGCTGCCCAAGGGCATGACCTTTGACAGCGCGCGTGGCCGCGCAAGTGTTGCCAGGGCGGCACAGCCCGGTGCCGTTATCCCAACTTTTGGAGAGACCCATGAGTAAACAAATCCAGGACGCATATATCGTCGCCGCCACCCGCACCCCGGTGGGCAAGGCGCCCAAAGGCATGTTCCGCAATACCCGCCCGGACGATCTGCTGGCGCATGTGCTGCGCGCCGTCGTGGCGCAGGCGCCCGGCGTGGATACCACGCGCATTGACGATGCCATCATCGGCTGCGCCATGCCCGAGGCCGAGCAAGGCATGAACGTCGCCCGCATCGGCGTACTGCTCGCCGGGCTGCCCAATACCGTAGCCGCACAGACCGTGAACCGCTTTTGTTCTTCCGGCCTGCAAGCCATCGCGCTGGCGGCAGACCAAATCCGTCTGGGGCAGGCCGACCTGATGCTGGCCGGGGGCACCGAATCAATGAGCATGGTGCCGATGATGGGCAACAAGGTTGCGCTCTCACCGCAAATTTTTGCCAACAACGAAAACACCGCGATTGCCTATGGCATGGGCATCACCGCCGAAAAAGTGGCCGAAGAATGGAAAATCAGCCGCGAAGCGCAGGACGCCTTTGCCGTAGCCTCGCATGAAAAAGCCTTGGCCGCGATTGCCGCAGGCGAATTCCGCGATGAAATCACCGCATACGACATCGTCAGCCATCTGCCCGATCTAGCTGAAAACCGCATCATCACCCGCGACCGGTGTGTCGATACCGACGAGGGGCCGCGCCCCGGCACCAGCATGGAAACGCTGGCCAAGCTAAAGCCGGTATTTCGCAACGGCCAGTTCGGCGGCACGGTCACGGCCGGCAACAGCTCGCAGATGAGCGATGGCGCAGCCGCCGTGATGCTGGCATCGGAACAGGCCATCAAGGATTACGGTCTGACCCCGCTGGCTCGCTTTGTCAGTTTCCAGGTCGCCGGTGTCCGTCCGGAAGTGATGGGCATCGGCCCGGTTGCGGCGATTCCCAAAGCCCTGAAACAGGCAGGACTGACACAAGACCAGCTGGACTGGATCGAGCTGAACGAAGCCTTCGCCGCGCAAGCCTTGGCGGTAATTGGCGACTGCCAGCTCGACCCCGCACGCGTCAATCCGCTGGGCGGCGCGATTGCGCTGGGACACCCGTTGGGCGCGACCGGCGCCATCCGTACCGCAACCTTGGTGCATGGCCTGCGTCGTCACAAACAGAAATACGGCATGGTCACGATGTGCATCGGCACTGGCATGGGCGCTGCTGGTATCTTCGAGGCGCTTTAAGGCACAGCCCTCACCCCGCCATCCTTGGATGGCGGGGTTTTGTTTCAGGCAAGACGGGCGCCGTTGGCGACCGGGCGCTCACAACTGGCAAGCACCACGCCAGCTTCGCTATGAAAGCCGGTCAGCAAAAACTCCGACATGAAACCGGCAATCTGCTTGGGCGGAAAATTGATGACGCCCAACACCTGCTTACCTAGCAAGCTCTCCGGCGCATAAAGATCGGTGATTTGTGCGCTGGTTTTCTTGATGCCGTATTCGCCAAAATCCACCCAGATTTTCCAAGCAGGCTTGCGTGCCTCGGGAAAAGGCTCGACCCGGACAACCGTACCCGCGTGCAGCGCGACGCGCTGAAAATCATCCCAGGTAATCTGGGTAGGCGCTGCGCTCATGTTTCCACCACACCCAGCTCATCCAGTGCCGACTGCATCATGCGCTTGGCCTCACCGCGCAGCAGCTCGTGGTCAAGCGCATAGCGCACGGTAGCCTCAATCAGTCCCAGATGGGTGCCGCAATCAAAACGGGTTCCCTGGAAGCGGAAAGCATCCACCTGCTCTTTCTTGAGCAGCTCGGCGATCGCATCGGTCAATTGAATCTCACCCCCCGCGCCTTCACCCGTGTGCTCAAGCAGCTGAAAAATATATGGCGAGAGCACATAACGCCCGACCACGGCCAGATCACTGGGCGCCTGATCCGGATGCGGTTTTTCCACGATGCCCCTGATAGCCCCGGCGCGGCCATCAAAATCCGGCGCATCCACGATGCCATAACTGCCCGTCTGGGCATGTGGCACATCTTGCACGGCAATCACGCTGTTGCCGGTTTTCTGTGCATGGTCGGCCATTTGCCGCAGCGCGCCATCGCCCCGGCTCCAAATCAGGTCATCGGGCAGCAGTACCGCAAAAGGCTCATCGCCCACCACTTCCTTGGCACATAGCACCGCATGTCCTAGCCCCAAGGCTTCGGGCTGGGTGACAAAAATCGCCTGTACGCCTTTGGGCAGAACGCTCTGAACCGCATCCAGTTGTTTTTGTTTGCCGGCTTTTTCCAGACGCTGTTCCAGCTCATAAGCCTTGTCGAAATAATCCGCCACCGCATGTTTATAGCGATTGGTGATGAAAATCAGCGTATCGCAGCCGGCGGCAATCGCCTCGTCCACGGCGTATTGAATCAACGGCCTGTCCACAATCGGCAGCATTTCCTTGGGGACGGTTTTGGTGGCTGGCAAAAAACGGGTGCCAAGACCGGCCACGGGAAATACGGCTTTACGGATACGCGGATGGCTCATGTTTCAATCTCTACGATTCCGGCGGCTAGGAAATTGCACGACCACCGAAGGCGGGGCTTTTGAAAGCGGATTGTTGGCCGGTATGAACTCCGGCACGGCTTTTCTGAGCGCCTTGCCGAGCACGGCCTCGTCATAATCGGCAACGGCATCGGACAAGACCTTCAGCAAAGCCTGCAATGATTCGACATCCACCTCCCGTACCCGTCCCTGCAAAATCTTCGGGTGCGCGGTCGGGCGATAGCCCTCTTCGTCGTGGAACAGGGTTTCATGCAGTTTTTCACCACTGCGAAGGCCGGTATAGGTGATGGCGATATCGCGCCCAGGCTGCTTGCCTGCCAAGCGAATCATTTGTTCGGCCAGCACACGGATAGGCACTGGCTCGCCCATGTCCAGGGTATAGATGGCGTGATGGGCGCCAATGCTTGAGGCTTGCAGAATCAACTGGCTGGCCTCGGGAATGGTCATGAAGTAGCGGGTCACCTCCGGGTGGGTAACCGTAACCGGCCCGCCCAGACGAATCTGCTCGCGGAACAGCGGCACCACACTGCCTGCCGAATCGAGCACATTGCCAAAACGCACAGTGACAAAATGTGTTTGGCTTTGTCGTGCATGCAGCTGGCACACCATTTCGGCAAGGCGTTTACTGGCGCCCAGCACATTCGCCGGGTTCACTGCCTTGTCGGTGGAAATTAGCACGAATGTCCCGACATTCATCTGTGCCGAAATCCGCGCCACCGTCTCGGTCGCCAGTGCATTGTTGCGCACCGCCTCGCGCAACTGGCCTTCCAACACCGGCACCTGCTTGTAAGCGGCGGCATGAAATACCGCTTCCACTTGGGTCTGCTTCAAGGCATGGCTGATCACTGCCGGGTCGCCGCAGTCGCCAAGAATCGGTACACAGCCGATATCAGGAAAATCACGCCGCAACTCCTGCTCCATCCGCAGCAGCGACAGCTCGTCCTGCTCAATCAAGGTAATCGAGGCGGCGCCATTGCGGGCGCATTGCCGGCACAATTCCGAACCAATCGATCCGCCCGCGCCGGTTACCAGCACATTGCGCCCTCCAAGCCAGGCGCGAATCTCCTGCCAGTTGGCCGGTATCGAGGCCCGCCCCAAAAGATCGCTGATGGCGACCTCTTTTAGTCCGCCGCCGCTGATATTGTTGTCCAGCATGTCTTCAGCACGCGGCATCATGCGAAACGGCAGCCCGGTGGATTCACAAACCGCAATCACCCGTTGCATCGCATCCGCACCCAGCGAAGGCATGGCAATAGCCAGCATTCCGGCCGCGGTTTCACGGGCGATTTCCTCGGCTTGGTCAATCCGCCCCAGAACCGGCACGCCATGCAGGCGAACGCCGCGCAGGCGTGGAGCATCATCCAGAAAGCCGACCGGCACATAGGTTGTGGAACTGCGCAAATTGCGCAACAGGTTTTCCCCTGCCCGTCCGGCACCAAGAATCAAGACCCGGGTTGCGGCTTCATGCCGATTGACGTGGAGAATGCCGTCCTTCCAGATGCGATACAGCCAGCGCGGCATCCCCAGCAACATCACCAAGGCGAACGGATACATCGCCAGCACCGTGCGCGGCACCCCTTCGAGCCGCTTGTAGAGAAATAGCGCAGCGACAATCGCCGCCAACCCGAGCGCGGATGCCTTGACCAGATTGGTCAGATCTGGCGTGCTGGCAAAACGCCACAGGCCGCGATACAGCCCGGAAAAGCGAAAGGCCGCGCCTTGCAAGACAACCACCAGTGCAAGCTCGATCCAATCAATCTTCGGCATCACCGCAACTGGGTGCATTTCGTAGCGCAGCCATTGCAATCCCAGCCAGACCACCACCACCATCAACAAATCATGCGTGATGACGGCAAGTCGCGGCAAAGCCTGCGAAAAATGCTTTTTGATCGACAAGATCATGCCTGATTCCGATTCAAGTCCAACTTACGCAAATGCATCCAGCAAATGCCACCAAGCCAATGCCACAAGATACACGCAATCAGCAGAAGCCGCAGTGAGACATCCTGCAAAAACACGCCCGCAATTATCACCCCATTCAGTGTCCACAGGAAAAAGCCCAGCGTCACCGGCAGATGCCGTCCCAAACGCCGCGCCAGGATTTGATAGGTATGCGCAGAATGCGCCTGCCACCACTTCTCGCCCCGCCGTATCCGCAGCAGCAGGGTCAAGCTCGCATCCAACACACAGGCCGACAAAGGCAGTGTCATTAGCCAGCCATGCGCAAAATCATCGGCTGCCGCCATCGCCCAAAGCGCCGCGAGCAAATAGCCCAGCGCGCCGCTGCCGACATCGCCCATGAAAATCCGCGCACGCGGAAAGTTCCACGGCAAAAAACCCGCGCATACCCCCAAAAGCGCCAGCGCAAACAGTTGCCCCGCCCCGCCCATCAGCCAAGCCCCCAGCAGCGCCACCAGCAGCGCCTGCGATGCGGCAAGACCGTTGATGCCGTCGATAAAGTTCCAGATATTGGTCAGTGCCACGGCCGCAACCAAAGCGCACAGACATAGCCAAAGCGGCCAGCCAAAGCCGATACCGGCCACTGCCAGCAATACGGCGGCCAGCAAATGCACCGTCAAGCGTAGCCGTGCGGCAAGCGGCCGGTGATCATCCCACCAACCAATCCCAGCCACCAGCGTCAAGCCGGCCGCGACCATTGCCCAAGCCCACTGTGCGTGTGTCCAAGCCAGCCCCAAGCAAGCCAGCAGCATCACCACCGCCATCGCAATACCGCCCCCTCTGGGCGTTATCACCTGATGATTGCGTCGCGCCTCGCCGGGCATATCCAAAAGCTGCCGATGCAAGGCATAACGCCGCGCAAGCCCAGTGCCCAGCAAGCTGGCGAATGCCGCCCCAACTAGGCAAAGCCCCAGGGCGTTCATACCACTGCGTAATTGAGCAACGGCTTGACCGTTCCCCATTGCCGGCAACTGGGACATTGCCAGTGATGCGAGCGCGCACCGAACCCGCACTGGGTACAGCGGTAACTGGGATTGCGTACCAAAAGCTGGTCGTTGATTCGCCCCAATGCCTGAAGCGTGCCGAGAATGTCATCGCCATCGCGCAGCGCCAAATCAATCAGCGCTGCCTCACCGCGCACCGATGGCCGGTCTTTCAATTGCTGGGTCAGATACAGCCGTGCCGCATGCACACCTTCATCGCGCTCGACCAAGTGGGTCAGCGCCAGCACCGGGGCGACACCGGCGTAATGCTCGGCCATTTCCGCCAGAAACCGCCGCGCCCCCGGCGTATCGCCGGTGCGCTCGTAGCATTGCAGCAAAGTTGGCAGGATATCCGGCAGATAGTCGGCATCATGCCGGGCTGCGCGCTCAAACGCCTTGATGGCGGCAGCATCGTTGCCTTCAGCCGCCTCGATTCGGCCTTCCAGCATCCCGGCGCGCACCGCGTTGGAATCGGCCGCATAGGCTCTGGCAATCGCCTCGCGCGCCGCGGCCACATCGCCATTGGCGCGATGGCGCTCGGCCAGCTCGCACTCATACATCGCAATCAGTTTGCCCATCGGCTCGCCAGTGGCCGCCTCGTAGCGGTGCGCATTTTCGATGGCGCGATTCCAGTCGCGCTCGGACTGGAAAATATCAATCAAATGCCGCAACGCCTGCGGTGCACGCTGGTCGATTTCGGCCAGCTCGGTGAAAACCGTTTCCGCCCGGTCTAGCAGACCCGACTTCATGTAGTCCTCACCCAAGGCAAGCAAGGCCTGAACCCGCTGCGTGTCGTTCAGATCCTTGCGCTCGACCAGCGCCTGATGCAGGCGGATGGCGCGATCCACCTCGCCCCGGCGGCGAAACAAATGCCCCAAAGCCACCTGGGTTTCAAACGTTTCCTTGTCAAGCTCGGCAATATGCAGGAACAGCTCGATGGCCTTGTCCGGCTGCTCGTTCAAAAGATAGTTAAGACCACGAAAATAAGTGGTCGAAAGTTTGCTGACTTGGCTATCGCTATGGCGCTCCCCCCCGCGCCTGCCAATCACCCAACCCATTACCGCCGCAGCGGGCAGAAGCAGGACAAACCAGAACCATTGTTCAATGAAGGCCATGGGGGATATCCATCAGGATGACTGCAATGTGCAGCACATCCACTCAATCGTTTTCGGCAATCGGCGTCACATCGCTGACACGCTCGCGTAATTCCTTGCCCGGCTTGAAATGCGGCACATATTTGGCCGCCAGTGCCACGGCCTCACCCGTCTTGGGGTTTCTACCGATACGCGGCTCCCGATAGTGCAGCGAAAAACTACCAAAGCCGCGAATTTCAATCCGGCTGCCGGTGGCAAGGCTTTTGCTCATCAATTCAAGCAGGGTACGCACACCAAACTCAACGTCCTCCGCCTTGAGGTGACGCTGACGCTGGTTGAGGATTTCTATCAATTCCGATTTGGTCATCGCGAAGAAAACCGTAGGCCAAAACTAGCGGGACTTGAGCCACCAACAACATGCAGGCGGCAATTTTCCGGCATCCAATAAAAAAGCCGGAGCCAGTACAGCGGGAAATCCCGTGTACTGGACTCCGGCCGCAGGGATTACTCGCCCTTGCCGAGCTGTTCGCGCAGCAGCGCACCCAGTTGGGTGGTGCCGCTGGCAACTTCCGCATTGCTGCGGTTGTATTCGGCCAGGGTTTCGTTCATTTCGTCCTGATCCTTGGCGCGAATCGAGAGCTGCATCACGCGGCTCTTGCGATCAGTACCGATGATCTTGGCCTCCACTTCATCACCCACCTTGAGCACGTGCGAAGCATCGTCCACGCGGTCAACCGAGATGTCGCGGGCAGCCAGATAGCCTTCCACGCCATCGGCCAGCTCAATCACTGCACCCTTGGCATCCACTTCCTTCACCGTGCCCTTGACCACCGAGCCACGGGTATTGGAAGCCTGGTACTGACCCATCGGGTCTTGTTCCAGCTGCTTGACACCCAGCGAGATGCGCTCGCGTTCCGGGTCAACGGCCAGCACCACGGCCTGCACGGTGTCGCCCTTCTTGTAGTTGCGGGCGAGGTCTTCGCCGTTGGTGTTCCAAGACAGGTCGGACAGGTGCACCAGACCGTCGATGCCGCCTTCAAGACCGATGAAGATGCCGAAATCGGTAATCGACTTGATCTGGCCTTCGACCTTGTCGCCCTTCTTGTGGGTCGCGGCGAAGGTTTCCCACGGATTGCTGGAAACCTGCTTCATGCCCAGCGAGATGCGGCGGCGTTCTTCATCCACGTCCAGCACCATCACTTCGACTTCGTCACCGACCTGCACCACCTTGGACGGGTTGACGTTCTTGTTGGTCCAGTCCATTTCCGAAACGTGCACCAGACCTTCAACGCCGGCTTCGATTTCAACGAAGGCACCGTAATCGGTAACGTTGGACACCTTGCCGAAAGCACGGGTATTGGCCGGGTAACGACGGGCGATGTTGTCCCACGGATCTTCGCCCATTTGCTTGAGGCCGAGGCTGACGCGATTGCGCTCGCGGTCGTACTTCAGCACGCGCACGTCCAGTTCCTGGCCGACTTCGACCACTTCGGACGGATGACGCACGCGCTTCCAAGCCATGTCGGTGATGTGCAACAGGCCGTCGATACCGCCCAGATCCACGAAGGCACCGTAATCGGTGAGGTTCTTCACCACACCCTTCAGCTTGGCGCCTTCCACCAGCTTTTCCATCAGCTGCTCGCGCTCTTCGGAGTGCTCGGTTTCCACCACGGCGCGGCGGCTGACCACCACGTTGTTGCGCTTGCGGTCAAGCTTGATGAGCTTGAACTCCAGCTCTTTGCCTTCCAGGTACACCGGGTCGCGCACCGGGCGCACATCGACCAGCGAGCCGGGCAGGAATGCGCGGACTTCCTTGATATCGACGGTAAAGCCGCCCTTGACCTTGCCGCTGATGCGGCCGGTGATGATTTCGCCTTTTTCCAAGGCTTCTTCCAGCTCGTCCCACACCATCGCGCGCTTGGCTTTTTCACGCGAGAGTACGGTTTCACCAAAGCCGTTTTCGATCGAGTCCAGCGCCACCTTTACTTCGTCGCCGATGCCCACATCGATTTCGCCGGCTTCGTTCCGGAACTGTTCGATCGGCACGATGCCTTCGGACTTCAGACCGGCGTTGATGACCACTACGTCGTTGGTTACGGCAACGACGGTACCGGTCACGATGGCACCGGGCTTCAGCTTGGCCAGTTGTTGCTGGCTCTGTTCAAACAGTTCGGCAAATGATTCAGTCATTTCTATTCTCTAGGTTGATTTTCAGAGCAGCGGCGTACCGCGTTGCCTCTGCTCCACCCGTTGGTCGGCGCGGGCGGGATTGCCCATTGGCCGTGAGTGTTGAAGTGGATTGACCGCAAGCCTGCGCCTGCGGGGCGGGTCTGCGGGTGAAGCCTTGAACCACGACAAACGGCTCAGGAGATTGGCGGCACAGCGCCAGAACTCTCCACAAGCGCCAAAACTTCTGCCACCACCGCATCAATCGCCACGCCGGTGGTGTCGATGGACACGGCATCCGGTGCTGGTTTCAACGGTGAAAGCGCCCGATTGGCATCGCGCTCGTCGCGGGCAACAATTTCGCCCAACAGACCGGCAAGACTAACCGAAACCCCTTTTTCAATCAACTGTTTATAGCGCCTTTCGGCGCGTTCTTCGGCACTGGCAGTCAAAAACACCTTACAAAGGGCATCGGGAAAGATCACCGTGCCCATGTCGCGGCCATCGGCAACCAGCCCCGGCACGGCGCGAAAATCGTGCTGCATCTGCACCAGCGCGGCGCGCACGCCCGCCATCGAAGCGATTGCAGAAGCCGCAGCGCCAGTGGTTTCCAGACGCAGCTCATCGGTAACATCCTCACCATTGACAAGCACCCGCGCCTGCCCCTCGGCATCGTCGGCAAAACGGATTTGCGTGCGGCGCGCACATGCTTCGACAGCACTTTCGTCGCCAAGGTCAATGCCTTCTTTCATGGCCGCCACGCCGACCGCCCGGTAAAGTGCGCCAGAGTCCAGATAATGCCACCCCAGATGGCGTGCCACGCGGCGACTGATGGTGCCCTTGCCGGAGCCGGAAGGTCCGTCGATGGTGAGTACGGGAATGGCGTTGCGAGCAGTGCGATAGTCTTGATTCATCCGCCAAGTTTAGCGAGCCTGCGAACCCAACGGGACTTTCCGGTTAACGGCTTGATTGCGCGCGGATTTTTCTGTTATGATGCTGAGCTTCGTCATTTCCACTTTTCGCCATCAGAGGTTTGTCATGAAGGTCCTGTCCTCCCTGAAGTCGGCGAAGGCCCGTCACCGCGACTGCAAAGTCGTCCGCCGTCGCGGCAAGGTCTTCGTGATTTGCAAGTCCAATCCGCGTTTCAAGGCACGTCAGCGCTAAGAAACCACCGGGCTTGTTCAGCCGATGTAATGAAAAGGCCGCCGCAAGGCGGTTTTTTCATGCGTGCACAATTTGTGCGGCAGCCGTAGAATCAGGCTCGTTCAAAATTTCCCAAGGAGTTGGACATGTCCCGTCTGCTGATACTTGCCCTTTCTTCCGCTGCATTGCTTGCCTTCGCCCCCGCCCATGCAGGTGATGTGCTGCTGGTTGATCGGGTCAAGCAAGAAAGCGCCACCCCCAAGCCTGCACGCGGCATGAGCATGGCCGAGGTCGAACGCCGCTTCGGCGCCCCGCAATCCCGCCTTGAGCCGCGTGGCGGCCAGAAGCGCCAATGGCCGACCATCAACCGTTGGGTCTATGCCGATTACACCGTGTATTTCGAGCGCAGCCGCGTTGTGGACGTGGTGGTGAACCAAGCCTCACCGCAAGAAGCCGGCCCCAAGCCGCCCGTACGCTAATTCTGTTGTTTCCCCATTTGATTGCCGTGCAACCCGGCGCGTGATTTTTTGCCCATGAACCAGACTGCCCTGCGCCTCCCCGCCGAGTGGGAGCCTCAATCCGCCATCCTGATTGCCTGGCCCAATGCCGATACCGACTGGGCGCCGCGCCTTGGCGAAGTAGAAGAAACCTATATCGCACTGGTCGCGGCCATCACCCGCTTCCAGCCGGTCATCATCTGTGTAGCCGATGACGATGTGGAAGCCTATGCCGATGCCCGGCTGCGTTCCAACCGCATCGACATGGCGCAGGTGCGCTTTGTCAGCGCTGCCTATGACGACACCTGGTTGCGCGATTCCGGCCCGATTACCTTGGTGGGCGAGAATGCCTTTCGCCTGCTTGACTTCCGCTTTACCGGCTGGGGCGGCAAGTTTGAAGCCAGCGACGATGACCAACTGGTTGAGCGCCTGCATGCGGCTGGCGAGTTGGGCGACGCTGCGCGGGAGGGCATTGACTTTGCCTTGGAAGGCGGCGCCATCGACACCGATGGCGAAGGCAGCCTGCTCACCACTTGGAAATGTCTGTCGCTGCGCCACCCGCATGCCAGCCGCGAGGAATTGAGCGCGAAACTAGCCGATTGGCTAAAACAATCGCGTGTACTCTGGCTCGATCACGGCTATCTGGAAGGCGACGATACCGATGCGCACATTGATACCCTCGCCCGCTTTGCGCCGAATAATGCCATCGTCTTTCAAGCCTGCGATGACCAGGCCGACAGCCACTATGCCGAACTGAAAGCCATGGCCGAAGAAATCGCCGCATTGCGCACGCCCGATGGCCAGCCCTACAAGCTGTATCCGTTGCCTTGGGCCAAGCCCATTCTCGATGGCGAGCGCCGTCTGGCAGCCAGCTATGCCAACTTCCTGATTTTGAATGGCGCCGTGCTGATGCCCGCCTACGGTGATGCCGCTGACGAAAAGGCCGCCGCCGTGCTGGCACAGGCGTTCCCCGGTCGCGAAATCGTGCAGGTGCCCTGCAAACCGCTGATTTGGCAAAACGGCAGCCTGCACTGCATCACCATGCAATTGCCCGCAGGCTTGATTCAATAACCTCTGATACTGGTAGGCCATGTCCATCAAAACCCTTCCCGTCGCCCTGATTCAGGAAAAAAACCACGGTGATGCCGCCGCCAATCTGGCCGTCATCGAAGCCCGCGTAGCCGAAGCCGCCAAGCAGGGCGCCAAGCTGGTGCTGCTCCAGGAGCTGCATAACGGCGCGTATTTTTGCCAGCACGAATCGGTGGACGAGTTCGACCTTGCCGAAACCATCCCCGGCCCCTCGACCGAACGCCTCGGCCAACTTGCCCGCCAACACGGTGTAGTGCTGGTCAGCTCGCTGTTTGAAAAGCGCGCCACCGGCCTGTACCACAACACCGCCGTGGTATTCGATAGCGACGGCGGCATGGCAGGCAAATACCGCAAGATGCATATCCCGGATGATCCGGGCTTTTACGAAAAGTTCTATTTCACGCCCGGCGACTTGGGCTTTCGTCCGATTGAAACCTCAGTCGGCCGCCTCGGGGTTTTGGTGTGCTGGGATCAGTGGTACCCGGAAGCCGCTCGCCTAATGGCGCTGGCTGGCGCCGATCTTCTGCTCTATCCCACCGCGATTGGCTGGGACCCGGATGACGAGCAGGCCGAGAAAACCCGCCAGCGCGATGCCTGGGTACTGTCCCATCGTGGGCATGCAGTCGCCAATGGCCTGCCAGTTCTGTCCTGCAACCGGGTTGGCCATGAGCCCTCACCGCTGGGCGCTTCCGGCATTGATTTCTGGGGTAATTCCATCGTGCTAGGGCCGCAGGGCGAAATCATTGCAGAAGCCGGCCTTGATGCCAGCATCCTGTATGCCGATGTCGATATGCAGCGCAGCGAACATGTCCGCCGCATTTGGCCATTCCTGCGTGACCGGCGCATTGATGCCTATGCCGACCTCACCTTGCGTTACCGCGATTGAACGCCATGCAGCCGGATTTTGACTGGCGCAGCCAGCCGCATATGCAGGTAGAACGCGATGGCGTGCGCTACACCCTGCTGGGAACCGCCCATGTATCCCGCGCCAGCGTGGATGCAGTGGAAGCGGCGATTGCCAGCGGCGAATTTGACGCCGTGGCGGTGGAGCTGGATGCCCAACGCCATGCCGCGATGCATGACCCAGACCAGCTTGCCAAGCTTGATATTGTCAAAGTCATCCGCGAAAACCGCATCCCGATGTTTGCGGCCAACCTTGGTTTGGCTGCCTATCAGCGACGCCTGGCAGAACAGCTCGGCATCGAGCCGGGCGCAGAGCTGAAAGCCGCCGCCAATGGCGCACAAGCACGCGGCCTTGATATGCACTTGATTGACCGCGATGTCGGCCTGACCTTCAAACGCGCCTCCGAGCGCCTTGGCTGGTGGCAACGCCTGAAACTTGGCAGCGGCATCCTTGCCTCGTTGCTTTTCGATGAAAAGGTCGAAGACCAGGCAATCGAAAAACTAAAAGAAGGCGACATGCTGGAAGCAAGTTTCAGCGAATTCGCCAGCGACAGCCCGGCACTGTACGACACCGTGATCGCCGAGCGCGATGCCTGGATGGCGGCACGCCTGCGGGAAAGCGCCGGCAATGCCCGCCATGTGCTGGCCGTAATCGGCGCAGGCCACCTCGCCGGTACCGCCCGACATCTGCAAGAAAGCCAAGACAGTCCAGCCAGCACCCTGGCAAAACTCTCCGAACTCAAGCCGAAATCCGAAATCCCCTGGTTCACGCTGTTTTTGACGGTATTCGTACTGGGTGGCTTTGCTTGGGGCTTCTGGCAGGGCGGTCTAGATGTCGCCAGCGAACTCATCCTGTACTGGGTGGCACTGACTGCCGGCCTTGGCGCCTTGGGCTGCCTTATCGCCGGTGGCCATCCCTTAAGCATTCTTGCCGCAGCCATAGCCTCCCCCATCACCCCGCTGCACCCCGCACTGGCTTCCGGCATGGTCAGCGCCTTAGTTGAAGCGGGCTTGCGCAAACCGACCTATGCCGACTTTCTGGCACTGCGCGATGACATCACCTCTATCCGTGGCGCCTACCGCAACCGCGTTTCGCGAATCCTGCTGGTGTTTTTCCTCACCAATACCTTCACCGCCATCGGCGTATGGCTTGGCGGCGCCAAAATGCTGGGGCGGCTGCTGGGCTGAAGCCTTCGTGAAGTGAGCCAAGTTCAACGGCATGGCCATCCGCTATATCCAGCCTGGCAAACCGAGGCACAACCCACAAATGCAGCAACCTTCAACCCAAACTTTGCTGGCTTCGACTGGTACGGCTGGCGCGGGCAGGTCAAAAAGTCGCTAGTAAGGAGCTAAACGTGTCTATTTATCCGATAAGAGTTGCCAGCATGGAGTGTCCGATGGTTCGTAGTGATCGACGTTATGGGTGGCTGAAATGGACCCCCGTAATCATGGTTTGCCTTTCTTCAATTTGCGCTGCCCAGGAAGTGCAGGAAGACACGAAGGAGCTCGAGCACGTTGTGGTCAAGGGCGATGGAAAAGAGGGGGAAGTAGATGCGCTTGAGATCGGAAGGGTGATTACCTCCGATGAAATCTCCAGATATTCCGACGCATCAGTGGGAGCGGTGCTGAGGCGCCAACCTGGAATTATTGTTGAGGGCTATTCCGCTACGAGTGCAAATCGTGTGCGTCTGCGGGGTTTGGGCGGGGGATATGTCCGTATTCTGGTGAATGGAATGCCCACTAATCTGCCCTTGGATGAAATATCTGCAAGTGAAGTGGAAAGGATCATCGTTAGTTCTGCGCCTTTGCCTCAGCTCCCTGGAGGAGCCATTGCTGGAGTAATTGACGTTATCTTGAAGCGACCGGTCGGAAAACCAGAGACCAAGATAGAAGCCAGTGTTAGCAATGTTTATGGGAGAACATCCGGTGGCGCCTCTTTCAATATGAAGAGATCGACGAGAAATTTCGACTATTCGCTTATGGCTAATGTTCGTGCTTTCGAGGGAATCGATCATTATGAGAGTGGTCTTGTCAATATCGATAACGGCGAGCTGGTTACAGTGCGGGATCTTATCCAAGCCAACTTGGATAAAGGATATACAGCATCTATTGGCGGCGGCTTGGTGTTTGATATGTTTGGCGGGACGGTAAGGGCGAACATTAGGCATTCACAGACCGCTTATAAAAGCGAAGGATACGATCGATCCTTTTATCACGCAGGGATTGATCCTGGTTACACTACAGACAACTACCTATCAGATGGGGATGTTTCTTCCGACATGCTTGATGTGTCGCTGAGAAAGAATGTATCGGACAAGTTGGAGAGAAAAATTGCGCTATCGCTCAGCAGGAGAAGTAGCCGACGGAAAAGCGATGTTTTCTACTCATTCCCGGAAGATGTACGAAACACTTTAGATAAATCATCAGAGCATGGATTTCGATTGCAGTGGGATGATGATTTGGAGGTCGCCAATAATGGCAAGTTGAGCTATGGGGCGGCACTTGGGGTCAGCTTCGTGCAGGCTGAGCGTTTGGATTATTTGTCCGGCAGTGAGATATATTCGTCATTGCGAAATGGAGATTTGAAATCCACCGCTCTGTATGTGAAGCATGAAAGTGAAAACGGTAGCTTGGCCTACTCATATGGGGTCAGGTTGGAATCGATTTCTGATGAAAGAGAGCCAAATTCTCATGTGTCATATTTAGTTCCACTCCCCTCCGCTCAGTTGCGATGGAAACTATCTTCTAACTCCTCTGTTAAAATTGGTATAAACAGTGGATATAAGCTTCCTGTACTCGGCCAGAGGATGGGGGTGCGCTCCATCTCGATCAATAATTCTTTCTTTGAGCCTGACGTAATTGGCAATCCACACCTTGATCTAGAGAAAAGTAAAGGTGTTGACGTTGGGTACAACTTTGAGCGATCTGGGGTCTCTTATTCGATTAGTGGGTTTTATCGCGATATCGATAATCCAATCATTTCTGTCAGGGAGGTTGTCGATGACAGATGGGTTGATCACCCCATAAACTTTCCACGTGCTCGCGTTTATGGCCTTGATGGCGAGTACCGGATTGCTAGAGAGCGTGAGACTTACAATAGCAACTTCGGGATCTCTCTTGGTTTGTATAGATCCGCTGTTGATGGCGTTGATAGGCCTAATAATAGGTTGGACTCCCAGCCTACTATGTCTGCGGGGATGAGTTACGATTTTCGATCCAAGTCTTCGCCCTTCGGCATGGGGGCTAGTTACAAATTCGTCGAGAATGGAGTCGCCGCGATCTCCAATACTCAGACATTCTGGCGATCGGATCAGCGTCTTCTCGAGATCTATCTCTCCTACACTATGACAAATGGTCTTATGTTCAAGTTGACAGGGAGCAATCTGCTGGAGCCGGCTGTCAACACTTCGAACCGTTTTGATGATGTTGACCGTTCATCGATCCGGCACAGCAGAAACTCGAGCTATCGCGATGTTCGACTATCGATAGAAAGAAAGTGGTAGTGCGTGTGTCAACGCTCAATGTGCAGCAGTGTCTTTACTCGGGTGAAGACGATCCCCTGTGCCGCACGGCAGTAGCTTACGCCCGGCCAAGCCGCAAAGCCCTTAAAGGCTTTAGCGACGGCGACAGGCCGACGGCAGTGGCAACCACATCCACCTCAGCTACCGCGAAGACGGCCTGCCACAAGCGTTTATGACAGCAACGACTACTTGCCCCACATCCACCGAAGCCGATTGCAATAATCAGTGATTTCAAGAGTCGAGCAGGCAGGCCATCGCATTCTTGGCTTCTTGGCACCAAGGGCATCGGGCTTAGGCTGCCATACAAAAAAACGGCTCAACCGGAGCAATGGTTGAGCCGTTATATTCAAGGTTGGTAGCGGGGGCAGGATTTGAACCTGCGACCTTCGGGTTATGAGCCCGACGAGCTGCCAGACTGCTCCACCCCGCAGCAGAGATGGGAGATTATAGGGGCTTCGCAGAAATTTGCAAGCCCCTTTTGGGCTTTTTCATGGGATAAAGAAAAGCTCATAGCACCAGTCAATCAGTGGGTTCATGACCACGACGACACCCAGCAGCAGCAATGCGTTGACGGCAAAACTAGTACGCATCAGTGCACAATCACGCGGATTGGCAAGCGCCGTAACGCCCTCTTCCGGCGCTTCCAGATACATGGCTTTCAAGATGCGCAGGTAGTAGAACATGCCGATAACCGCGCAAACGATACCGACGATGGCAAGCCAGAGCAGCCCTTCGTTGACGGCGGCAGTAATCACGGCCACCTTGGCGAAGAAGCCGATGAACGGCGGCAAACCGGCCAGCGATGCCACCACGCAAAGCACTAGGAAAGCCATCCAGGGATTGCGCTTGCCCAAGCCGCGATAGTCGGCGATTTCGTCGGCTTCAAAGCCCTTGCGCGACATCAGAATGATGAAACCAAACGAAGCCAGCGAAGTCAGCGCATAGGTCACCGCATAGAACATCGAGGCAGCGGCGCCTTGTGCGTTACCAACGGCCACGCCCATCAGCAAGAAGCCGATATGCGAAACGGTGGAGTACGCCAGCAGGCGCTTGAGGTTGCTCTGCCGCAGTGCCATCAGATTGCCAACAATCAACGACAGCCCGGCAAGGGCGGCAACCATCGTGCCCCAGATTTCGCTATACGGCGCCAGCGCGCTGAGCAGGCGATAGGCCATGACGAAGGCGGCCAGCTTGGGGGCAGCTCCGATGAACTGAGCGACCGGGGTCGGTGCGCCCTGGTAAACGTCCGGCAACCACATATGGAACGGGGCAGCGCCAAGTTTGAACGCCACACCGGCCACCATGAAGGCAGCGCCAGTCATCAGCATCAGATAGTCTTGCGTGCTGATGGATGCCTCCAGCACGGCTTCCAAATCGAGCGTGCCGGTTGCGCCATAGACCAGCGACATGCCGTACAGCAAAAGCCCCGAAGCCAATGCGCCGAGCACGAAATACTTCATGCCAGCTTCGGTCGCCACCGGGCTGTCCCGGTTGACGGCGACCAGTGCATAGGAAGAAAGCGCCAGCATTTCCAGCCCGACATACACCATGATCAGGTTGGCCGAGGACACCAGCACCATCATGCCCAGGGTTGCAAATAGCATCAGCACCGGCACTTCGCCCTTGTAGATGCCGCGCTCTTTCAAATACGGCAAGGCATAAATGAAACCCAGCGCCGACACCAGACAGATAAAGCCCTTGGCAAGATCGGCCACGCCATCGCGGATGAACATGCCATTCAATACCGGCGGCGGCCCTAGGTGTGCCGGTTGTCCACCCGCGCCGGTAAATACCAGCACAGCCACGACCAGCAGCAAGGCCATCGACAGCCAATGGGTGATGCCCTTTTGTTTGCTGTCAAAAAACAGGTCAAACAGCAGCAGGGCAAATGCGCCAGCGGCCAGCACCAGCTCTGGCAGCAGATGCCACAGTTCAGCGGAATCGAATACGTGTTGCATGGTTTCCATCGATTACGGTCCGGTCAGCTTGCTGAAGGTCAGTTGATTGACCAACCGGGCGATGGAAGGCTCCATCAGGTCGGTCAGCGGCTTGGGATACAGGCCAATGGCCATCACGCCCACGGCGAAGGCCAACAGCACGAAGCCTTCACGCCGGTTGATGTCCTTGAGCTCGGCCACCTGCGGGTTGTTGACTTCTCCCCAGATGATGCGCTTGGTCAACCACAGGCTGTAGGCCGCGCCGGTAATCAGCGTGGTAGCTGCACCGATGGCAAGCCACGGGCTGAGCTGGAAGCTCGCCAGAATCACCATGAACTCGCCGACAAAGCCGGAAGTGGCCGGAAGACCCGAGTTGGCAAAGGCAAACAGCACGAAGAAGAAGGCGAACCACGGCATGGTATTGGCCACGCCACCGTAGTCACGAATCATGCGGGTATGCATGCGGTCATACAGCACGCCGACGCAGGAGAACATCGCGCCAGAGATGAAGCCGTGCGAAACCATCTGCACCATCGCGCCTTGCAGGCCGAGGCGTGCGGCATCCTCATGTCCGCCATCGCGCATCAACCCCAAGGCGATGAAGGTGCCGAGGGTAACAAAGCCCATGTGCGCAATCGAGGAATAAGCAATCAGCTTTTTCATGTCCTCCTGCACCAGTGCGACCAGCCCCACATAGATGATGGCGACCATCGACAACAAGATGACCAGCCAAGCCAGTTCATAGCTGGCATCAGGGGTAATCGGCAGGTTGAAGCGCAAGAAGCCATAGCCACCGATTTTCAGCATGATCGCAGCCAGTACCACTGAACCCGCAGTCGGAGCTTCAACGTGGGCATCGGGCAACCAAGTATGCACTGGCGCCATCGGCACCTTGACCGCGAAGGCGGCGAGGAAGGCAAAGAACAACCAGGTTTGCTCGGCCATCGACAGCGGCAACCGCGCCATGTCGGCCAACTGCCAGCTACCGCCCTTGAGGTACAGGTAAATCAAGCCAACCAGCATGAATACCGAACCTAGGAAGGTGTACAGAAAGAACTTGACCGAGGCATAGACGCGACGCGGGCCGCCCCAGACGCCGATGATGATGAACATCGGAATCAGCATCGCCTCGAAGAACACATAGAACAACAGGGCATCGGCAGCGGCAAACACGCCGACCATCATGCCTTCGAGAATCAGGAATGCGGCGTAATACTGGTTGACGCGCTCGTCAATCGAGCCCCATGCCCCCAGCAATACCAAGACGCTGGTGATGGTCGTGAGCACAATCAGCGCTACCGCGATGCCATCGGCACCCAGGTGGTAATAAATGCCAAAGGCTTCAATCCAAGCTTTGTGTTCGACAAATTGCAGGCCGGGATTGGCGTAGTCGAAGCCAGTCAAAAGCGGCAGCGAAAACGCCAAGGTCAGGAGCGACACCACAAGCCCCGTCCAGCGGGAGGCATTGGCCGGCATCCGCCCCATCGCAAGCAGGACGGCGCCCCCCAGAATGGGCAGCCAAATCAACAGACTGAGCAAAGGCAATTGGCTCACTTGGCGGCCTCCCCGGTTGTCGGCATCAGGTTCATCGTTTCAGTCATCATGTTCAATTCACGGTGCGAATGAGCCAGGCAAGCAGCACAATCAAGCCCAGAATCATGGCAAAGGCATAGCTGTAAAGACGGCCGGTCTGCACCCGGCGTACCAGTGCGGCGATGCCGCCGACACTCTTGGCCGAGCCTTCCACCACGCCGCGGTCAATCACCGTGGCATCGAACCAGCGGAACAGCTTGCCAAGCAGCAGGCTGCCACCGGCGAAACCGTTGATCCACAACTTGTCGAAGCCGTACTTTTCTTCGAGGATGCGAATCGGCAGCTTGAAGGCGCGTGCGGCCTTGTCGGCAAGCTCGGGCTTGATCAGATACATCAAGGTGGCGAGCGCAAAGCCTGCAAAGGCCAGCCAGAAGGCCGGGGTCATGAAGCCGTGCAGAGCGAAGGCCACCGGTCCATGCCAGTCTTCGGCAGCGATTTTTGCCAGCACATCGCGGGCTTCGTTGACGAAAATGATGTTGGCAAAGAAACCTTCCTGCGCCGTTTTGCCGGTCCAGTCGGTGCCAAACAGCATCGGCCCTGCGGTAAAGAAGCCAATCAGAATCGACGGAATCGCCAACAGAACCAGCGGCACGGTTACCACCCACGGGCTTTCATGCGGCTCGTGCGCGCCGTGGCCATGATGGTCATCGTGATGGGCATCCGCATGATGCGCATCGCGGAAACGCTCCGCACCGAAGAAGGTCAGATACAGCAGGCGGAAGCTATAGAAACTGGTTACGAATGCGCCCAGCAACACAGCCCAATAGCCATACTGGGCGATGAAGCCGCCCTGGGTGTGGGCGTTTTCTGCCGCCGCAACAATAATCGCGTCCTTGGAGTAGTAACCGCTGAAGAACGGCGTTGCCACCAGCGCCAGCGTGCCGATCAGACTGGTGATGAAGGTAATCGGCATGTATTTGCGCAGGCCACCCATCTTGCGCATGTCCTGCTCGTGGTGCATGCCGATGATGACCGAGCCTGCGGCCAAGAACAGCAGCGCCTTGAAGAACGCATGGGTCATCAGGTGGAACACGGCGGCGGAATAGGCCGACACCCCCAGCGCCACCGTCATATAGCCCAGCTGCGAAAGCGTGGAATAAGCCACCACGCGCTTGATATCGTTCTGCACCATGCCGATCAGCCCAGTCCAGAACGCGGTGGTGGCGCCGATGAACAGCACGAAGTTCAGTGCAGTCAGCGACATTTCGAACATCGGCGACATGCGTGCGACCATGAAGATACCGGCGGTCACCATGGTAGCGGCGTGAATCAGTGCGGAAATCGGCGTCGGGCCTTCCATCGAGTCCGGCAGCCAGACATGCAGCGGCACTTGGGCGGATTTACCCATCGCACCGATGAACAGACAAATGCAGATGAAAGTTACCGCCGACCAGCTTGCAAAGCCCGGCACGCTCTGCCCATCGAGCACTGAAAGATTGGCAAACACGGTGCTGTAATCGAGCGAGCCAAACCAGTACAGGATGCCGCCGATACCGAGCAGAAAGCCGAAGTCACCGACACGGTTGACCAGAAAGGCTTTCAGGTTGGCAAAGATCGCGGTCGGCTTTTTGAACCAGAAACCAATCAACAGATAGGACACCAGACCCACGGCTTCCCAACCGAAGAACAGTTGCAGGAAGTTATTGCTCATCACCAGCATCAACATGCTGAAGGTGAACAGCGAGATATAGCTGAAGAAGCGCTGGTAGCCGGGGTCTTCTTCCATGTAGCCGATGGTGTAGAGGTGCACCAAGAGCGACACAAAGGTAACCACCACCATCATCATCGCGGTGAGCTTGTCCACCAAGAAGCCGACATGGGCGGCGTAATTGCCGATTTCGAACCAGGTATAGATGTTCTGGTTGTAAGGCGCAGCGCCCTGCCCCACCAGCTGCCACAGCACATGGACAGACAGCGCACAGGCCACGGCCACACCGAGAATGGTGACGGTATGCGCGCCCGCGCGCCCGACCTGGCGGCCAAACAGACCAGCAATAATCGAGCCGAGCAGCGGTGCCAGCACAATCGTCAGGAGTTGGGTTGTGGATAGGGTCATGTCGGAATCACCGTGTTACCGGAAGGTGCCACTTGGTTGTCGGGTTGCAAAACTGGCGGGCATCAGCCCTTGAGCGAGTCGAGCTTCATCACTTCAATCGTGCGGCGGCTGCGGAACAGCGCCACCAGGATGGCCAGACCAATGGCAGCTTCAGCCGCAGCCACGGTCAGGATGAAGAACACGAAAATCTGCCCTTGCGGATCCACCATATGACGCGAGAACGCCACGAAGTTGATGTTCACCGCCAGCAACATCAGCTCAATCGACATCAACAAGATGATGACGTTTTTGCGGTTCAGGAAAATCCCGGCGACGCTGATGCAGAACAACACCGCACCAAGCGCCAAGTAATGGCCGAGGCCTACGGGGACAGCAAACATCACGGAGCCTCCTCTTGTTGGCTTGCGGCAGGCTTCACCGCATCCATCTTCACCATGCGCACGCGGTCGCGCGCCTTGACTGCCGCCTGCTCGGACGGGTTCTGATGGCGCGCGCCCTGACGCACGCGCAACGCCAGCATCACCGCGGCAATCACCGCCACGGTCAGAATCACCGCCGCCAGCTCAAACGGCAGCAGGAACTTGGTGTATAGCGTTTCGGCCAGCCATTTGCTGTTGGCAATACCGGCTTCTTCGACACTATCGGGCGAGAAGCCACCGAGCTTGGCCTTGATGCCGAGAAGGGTGAGGATTTCCACCAGCATCACCACCGCTACCACCAAACCGACCGGCAGATAGCGCACAAAGCCTTCGCGCATTGGCGTAGTGTCGATGTCGAGCATCATCACCACGAACAGGAACAGCACCATCACTGCGCCGACGTACACCAAAATCAGTGCCACGCCCAAGAACTCGGCACCGGCAATGATCCAGGTGCAGGCCACCGAGAAGAAGGTCAGCACCAGCAGCAGCGCCGCATGCACCGGGTTTTTCACGCTGATGACCCCCACGGCGGCCATCACCGCAAGGGCGGCGAACACATAGAAAGCGGACAAGATGATTGTTTCCATGTCGTCCTCAGCGATAAGGCGCATCAGCGGCGCGACGCTCGGCGATTTCGGCTTCCAGACGGTCACCGATGGCGAGCAGGGTGGGCTTGGTCAGGATGTTCTGACCGCGCTTGTCGAAATGGTATTCGTACACATGGGTTTCGACGATCGAATCCACCGGACAGGATTCTTCGCAGAAGCCACAGAAAATGCACTTGAACAGGTCGATTTCGTAGCGCGTAGTGCGACGGGTGCCGTCCTCGCGACGCTCCGAATCAATGGTGATAGCCAGCGCCGGGCAGACTGCCTCGCACAATTTGCAGGCGATGCAGCGCTCCTCGCCATTGGGATAACGGCGCAGCGCATGGATGCCGCGAAAACGCGGCGATTGCGGCGTCTTTTCCATCGGGTACATCAGCGTGTACTTGTCGCGGAAAAGATATTTCAAGGTCAGCCCCAGCCCTTGCAGCAACTCCCACAACAGCAGGCTTTTGAAGTAATTGGCGATGCGATTCATGCCTTACACCCCCGCCTTGATGACACCGAAGAACACCAAAAGCGTGGCGACGGCAATCCAGGCGATACAAATCGGGATAAACACTTTCCAGCCCAGGCGCATGATCTGGTCATAGCGGTAGCGCGGGAAAGACGCGCGGAACCAGATGAAGCAGCTCATGAAGAAAAACACCTTGGCAAACAACCACGGCCAGCCACCGGCCCAGATCCAGTTGACTGCCCAGTGCACATCGCCAAGATCCAGCCAGCCTTGCAGCGGCGAGAGCCAGCCACCCAGGAAGAACAGCGCGGTGAGGAAGCTCACCAAAATCATGTTGGCGTATTCGGCCAAGAAGAACAGTGCGAACTGCGAGCCGGAGTATTCCACCATGTGACCGGCGACGATTTCCGATTCACCTTCGACCACGTCGAACGGTGCACGGTTGGTTTCGGCCACGCCGGAAATGAAATACACCACGAACAGCGGCAGCAGCGGCAGCCAGAACCATTCAAAGAAACCGGCATTGCCTGCCTGAGCCTCGACAATCGCGGTCAGGTTCAGACTACCGGCGGCAATCATCACCCCGACCAACGCAAAGCCCATGGCGATTTCATAGCTCACCACCTGCGAAGCTGAACGAATCGC
Source organism: Lysobacteraceae bacterium NML08-0793 (assembly GCA_002798275.1). Classification (GTDB taxonomy): domain Bacteria; phylum Pseudomonadota; class Gammaproteobacteria; order Xanthomonadales; family Xanthomonadaceae; genus Solilutibacter. The sequence goes on from NWQR01000001.1 coordinate 237,408, forward strand.
GCCGAGGAATGCGTACTTGGAGTTGGAAGCCCAACCGGCCAGAATCACGCCGTACACGCCCAGCGAAGTCATCGCCAACAGATACAGCAAGCCGGCGTTGGCATTGGACAGCACCAGTTGCGCATCAAACGGAATCACCGCCCAAGCGGCGAAAGACGGCCCCAGCACAATCAGCGGCGCCAAGATGTACAACAGCTTGCTGGCTTGGGTGGGCTGCACCACTTCCTTGAACAGCAGTTTGAAGACGTCGGCAAAGGCTTGGAAAATGCCAAAGCCCACATACATCGGCCCGTGGCGGACATGCATCCAGCCAATCAGCTTGCGCTCCCACACCACATAGAAGGCCACCGTGATGATGACCGGCATGGCGATGACGAGAATCTTCAGTACGATCCAGAGCACGGCTCCGATATCGCCCAGCGACAGGAACCACTGATGCAGGGAATCAATCATTGCGGTCAGGGGATTCATACGGCTTTCGCCTCCACACGGCTTGCGGCCAACGGCGCCGTCGCGCCATAGCCCGATTCCACCCAAACCACGCCTTCGGCGATGCGCTCACTGAGCAGCACTTGCAGCGTGGCGGTACCGGCAGCGGTTGAGAACCGCCCCATCGCCTCATGCTGAAGCCCCACCGCTGCTGCGGTGGCCGGATGCAGCACGGCATATTCGCCCACGGTCAGCGGATGCGATTGCAATGCCGGGGCACGGCGTACCGTGGCATCGACGCGATAAATCGCCTGGGATACGGCAAGCTCCAGCCCCGGTTTGCCCGCAGCAGGCACATTGCTGGCGCTGACCTTGACGCTGCGCGGCTTGATGCCAGCACGCAGCTGGGCAAGATCCATATAGCCAAAGCCGGGCAGTTGCAGTGCATCGGCCAAGGCACGCAGCACCCGCCAACCTTCGCGGACTTCACCGCGCACCTTGCCCCCGGCATGTGCCAACTGCACGCTGCCATCAAGATTGGTCAGGCTCGCGTCCATTTCCGGCAACAGTGCGATGGGCAAAATCACATCGGCCACTGCGCGGGTGGAACGGCAGGCGTAATGGCTAAATGCCACGGTTCTGGCATTGCCGAGTGCCCGCATGGCAACGCCCTGATCGGCAAAGTCCAGACCCGGCTCGATGCCGTAAATCAGATACGCCGCACGCGCTTCACGCAACATGTCTTGGGTGCTGCGCGCACTGGGCAGCACGCCGTACTGCGCCAGACCCACGGCGTTGGCGCCCTGCGGAATGCGGCAGACGCGCGCGCCGGTGCGCTCGGCAAAGCCGCGCGCCGCGGTGCGGATGGCAGCAGCGTGGGCGCTGTTTTCTGCAATCCCGCCGATGATGAGCGCCACGCGCTCGGCCTGCCCCACATCCAGTGCGGTCAGAGCATCGGCCAGTTGCGAGGGCGCCACGATCGACTTGCCGACGGCCTCGAAAGTGAACTCGAAATCCACCGGGTTGATCACATGGATGCGCGTGCCATGCTTCCAAGCCTTACGCAGACGCTGATGCAGCAACGGCAATTCATGGCGCAGATTGCTGCCCAGCACGACGATGACTTCGGCCTCTTCGATATCTTCCAACGCCACGCCAAACGGCTCGGCTACGGCGGCATCGGAAAGATCCTGCTGGCTTAGGCGGTGATCAAGATTGCCCGTGCCCAGCGCCTCGGCAAACCGTGCCAGCACGGCGCCTTCTTCGTTGCTGGTAGCAGGATGTACCAACACGCCAAGCGCATCGCCGCTGTTTTCACGCAGGATTTGCGCGGCCGCGGCCAAGGCTTCTTCCCAGCTGGCTTCGCGGAAGGCATCCGGCTCACTGCCCTCGCCCACGCGAATCATCGGCTTCAGCGCCCGGTCTTCGGCATACAGCCCTTGAAAGGCGTAGCGATCGCGGTCGGAGATCCAGCACTCATTGACTTGCTCGTTGTCGCGCGGCACCACGCGCAGCACTTCGCCGCGACGGGTATGCAGAAACAAATTGCTGCCCATGGCATCGTGGAAGCCGATCGAGGGCTTGGCCACCAGCTCCCAGGGACGCGCCTTGAACTGGAACACCTTGTTGGTCAGCGCGCCCACCGGGCAGACATCAATCACATTGCCAGACAGCTCCGTGGTCAACGGCTTACCGTCATAGGTGCCAATTTGCAGGTTTTCGCCGCGCTGCATGCCGCCCAGCTCGTAAGTGCCGGCGATTTCCGCGGTAAAACGGATGCAGCGGGTGCACTGGATGCAGCGGGTCATTTCGGTGGCGACCAGCGGCCCTAGGTCTTCATCGGCCACTGAACGCTTGGTTTCGGAATAACGACTGATGCCGCGGCCATAGCCCATCGACACGTCCTGCAATTCACACTCGCCGCCTTGGTCACAAACCGGGCAGTCCAGCGGGTGGTTGATCAGCAGGAACTCCATCACGTTGCGCTGTGCTTTCAGCGCCTTGTCGCTGCGGGTAAACACCTTCATGCCGTCGGCCACCGGGGTAGCGCAAGCCGGCAGCGGCTTCGGGCTCATCCGGCCGCCCATCTCCGCTTCCACCATGCACATGCGGCAATTGGCGGCAATCGGCAGTTTTTCGTGATAGCAAAAACGCGGGATCGGAATGCCGGCCTTGTCGGCGGCATGGATGATCATGCTGTTTTTCGGGGCAGCCAGTTCCACGCCGTCGATAAAGACGGTTACGTGATCCGGCGGCAGGTTCGGTTTTTCCGGTTGCGCACTCATGCAGCCACCTTCTCGATTACCTTGCCATCGCGGATGTCGTCCACCAAGAAACGCTTATTGACGATGGCATATTCAAACTCGTCCCAGAAGTGATGCAGGAAGCCCTGCACCGGCCAAGCAGCCGCTTCACCAAAGGCACAGATGGTATGGCCTTCGATCTGCCCCGCAGCCGCACGCAGCATGTTGAGGTCATCGAGCGTGGCTTCTAGGTTGGCGATGCGGGTCAGCATGCGATACATCCAGCCGGTGCCCTCACGACAAGGAGTGCACTGACCACAGGATTCCTTGAAGTAAAAGCGCGAGATGCGCTGGCAGGCACGCACCATGCAGGTGGTTTCATCCATCACGATGACCGCCCCCGAGCCCAGACCGGAACCGGCCTTGCCGATGCTGTCATAGTCCATGGTGCAGCCCATCATGATGTCGGCCGGCAGCACCTTCATCGAGGAGCCGCCCGGAATCACCGCCTTGAGCTTGTGCCCATTGCGCACCCCACCGGCCATTTGCAGCAGCTCGGCAAACGGGGTGCCAAGACGGATTTCAAAATTGCCGGGATTGTTGACATGGCCGGAAACCGAAAACACTTTCGGCCCGCCGTTATTGGGAATGCCAAGCCCGGCAAACCATTCTGCGCCATTGCGGATGATGGCCGGCACCGAGGCATAGGTTTCGGTGTTGTTGATGGTGGTGGGCTTGCCGTACAGGCCGAAATTGGCCGGGAACGGCGGCTTGAAGCGCGGCTGGCCTTTCTTGCCTTCCAGCGACTCCATCAGCGCGGTTTCTTCGCCGCAGATATACGCCCCGGCGCCGAGTGCGCCGTAAATGTCGATATCCACGCCGCTGCCCAGGATGTTCTTGCCGAGCCAGCCATGCGCATAGGCTTCTTTCAGCGCCGATTCGAAATGCTCAAACGGCTCGTGGTGGAACTCACCGCGCAAATAGTTGTAGCCCACGGTGCAGCCGGTGGCATAGCAGGCAATCGCCATGCCTTCCACCACCGCATGCGGGTTGTAGCGCAGGATGTCGCGGTCCTTGCAGGTGCCCGGCTCGGATTCGTCCGAATTGCACAGCATGTATTTCTGACCATCGCCCTTGGGCATGAAGCTCCATTTGAGCCCGGTGGGGAAGCCCGCACCGCCACGACCACGCAGACCGGATGCCTTGACCATTTCGATGATCTCGGCCGGCGGGATTTTTTCTTCCAGAATCTTACGCAGCGCCACATAGCCGCCGGTCTTGAGATAGTTCTCATACGACCAAGGCTTGTCGAAATGCAGCGTGGTATAGACCACATTATGCGCCTGCGGCGCCGGACCGACCGGCCCGTAGCCTTCCGAATAATACGAATGTCCGGCCATGTTATTTCAACCCGTCCAGCAGCTCATCCACTTTTTCGGTGGTGAGTTTTTCGTGGTAGTGGCCGTTGATGACGACCACCGGCGCGCCGCAGCAGGCGGCGACGCATTCTTCTTCGCGCTTCAAATACACCCGGCCATCTTGAGTGGATTCACCCAGACGACAGCCGAGTTTTTTCTCTGCATGCTCGACCAGTTTTTCCGCACCGTTCAACCAGCAACTGATATTGGTGCAGAACGCCACGTTGTGGCGGCCGACTTTTTCTGTCTCGAACATCGAGTAGAAGGTAGCCACTTCATACGCCCACACCGGCGGCAGGCCGAGATATTTGGCCACCGCGGCAATCAGCTCGTCCGACAGCCAGCCGCCGTTTTGCTCCTGCGCCGCATGCAGCCCCTGCAAGAGCGCCGAACGCTTGCGATCAGGCGGAAACTTGCCGAGCCAGTGGTCGATATGCGCACGGGTTTCGGCCGACAGCACCACCATCGGATCCACATTGCGCGCGTTTTCAAAATTGCCGGTGGCCTTCATCGATCGACCTCACCAAACACGATGTCGTAAGTGCCGATCATCGCCACCACGTCGGCCAGCATATGACCCTTGACGATGGCGTCCATCGACGAAAGATGGGCAAAGCCCGGTGCGCGGAGCTTGCAGCGGAATGGCTTGTTGGCGCCATCAGACACCAGCCAGCAACCAAACTCGCCCTTGGGCGCTTCCACCGCCGCATAGGTTTCGCCCGCAGGCACCGAATACCCTTCGGAGAACAGTTTGAAGTGATGAATCAACGCTTCCATGTCGTCCTTCATCGCTTCACGGCGCGGCGGCGACACTTTTTTGTTATCGAGCATCACCGGGCCCGGATTTTCTTTCAGCCATTTCACGCACTGGGCGATGATGCGGTTGGATTGGCGCATTTCCGCAATGCGCACCAGATAGCGGTCATAGCAGTCGCCATTGACACCGACCGGAATATCGAAATCCACTTCGGCGTATTTGGCATACGGCTGCTGCTTGCGCAAATCCCAGGCGATGCCCGAGCCGCGCAACATCGCGCCGGTCATACCCCAGGCATAAGCTTGCTCAGGCGAAACCACACCGATGCCGACAGTGCGCTGTTTCCAGATGCGGTTGTCGGTGAGCAGGGTTTCGTATTCATCCACGCGCTTGGGGAAGTCGCGGGTGAAGGCTTCCAGATAATCTAGCAACGAGCCTTCACGAGCTTCGTTGAAGCGCTTGAGCTTAGCGCCACGGCGCCATTTCGATTCTTTGTACTGCGGCATGCGCTCGGGCAAATCGCGGTACACGCCTCCGGGACGGTAATAGGCCGCGTGCATACGCGCCCCGCTGACCGCCTCATAAGCATCCATCAGTTCTTCGCGCTCGCGGAAGGCGTACAGCATCACCGCCATCGCGCCCAGATCCAGCGCATTCGAGCCGACCCACATCAGGTGATTGAGGATGCGGGTAATTTCGTCGAACAGGGTGCGAATCCACTGCGCCCGTTCAGGGGCTTCCACGCCAAGCAGGGTTTCGATAGCGCGCACGTAGGCGTGCTCGTTGCACATCATCGACACATAGTCCAGACGATCCATGTAGCCGATGGATTGGTTGAACGGCTTGGATTCGGCCAGTTTTTCCGTACCCCGGTGCAGCAACCCGATATGCGGGTCGGCACGCATGATGGTTTCGCCGTCCATTTCCAGAATCAGGCGCAACACGCCGTGCGCGGCCGGGTGCTGCGGGCCAAAGTTCAACGTGTAATTGCGGATTTCCTGCCGGGCTTCTTCGGCATTGCTGGCAATCAGCCCATGCGGCGGCAACAAGCGCGGGTTCACATCAGTCATCGCGTAGCTCCACCAAGTTTCAGGTCTTTGTCCTCGCCCGCGGCAGTGGCAAAACGTGCGTCATCGCGCAGTACGCGCGGCACACCCACGCGCGGCTCGACCGAGGTCACCGGCTCGTACACCACGCGCTGTTTTTCCGCGTCATAACGCACTTCCACATTGCCAATCAGCGGGAAGTCCTTGCGGAACGGATAGCCGACGAAACCGTAGTCGGTCAGGATGCGGCGCAGATCCGGGTGGCCACGGAAAATGATGCCGAACAGATCAAACGCCTCGCGCTCGAACCAATTGGCACCCGGCCAGATTTCGGTCAGGGAGTCCACCATCGGCATATCGTCGTTGGCACAGAACTCGCGCAGGCGCAGACGCCGGTTATTGCTGATCGAGAGCAAATGCGCCACTGCGGCAAAACGCTGCGGCGGACGATTGTCAACCGGCTCGATAGCCAGCGGTTGCGGGGCTTGCTCGCTCATTGCCTGCCCCCATTTGAAACGACCAACGTTCGCGCCTTCCACCCCACGGCTGAAGCCGCGCGAGGACACATCGGTATCCCATTCGTCGCTGCCATAGCCCATGTAGTCGATACCGCTGATATCAATGCATTGCTCGAAACCGAATTCATCACGCAGCGCACGGGCGATGTCGAGCCACTGCCCGGCAGGCGCGTCCAAGGTGATTTCGCCACGCGGCTCGGCCAGCAACACACGGCAGTCCGGAAAGCGCTCGCGCAGGGTTTCTGCGAAGTTCGCGGGATTGGAGTTCATGTCCTAGACGCTCAAGAACGAACAAGAGAATGCGCAGGCTCGGCTTCTTTCTTGCCGAACACGCTGCTGCGGCGAATCTTCTTTTGCAGCTGCAAAATGCCGTAGGTCAGCGCCTCGGCCGTGGGCGGACAGCCCGGCACATAGACATCCACCGGCACCACGCGGTCGCAGCCGCGCACCACCGAATAGGAATAGTGGTAATAGCCGCCACCATTGGCACAGCTACCCATGGAGATGACCCATTTCGGATCCGGCATCTGGTCGTACACCTTGCGCAGCGCCGGCGCCATCTTGTTGACCAGGGTACCGGCAACAATCATCACGTCCGACTGGCGCGGACTTGGGCGGAACACCACGCCAAAACGGTCCATGTCGATGCGCGCACAGCCTGCGTGCATCATTTCCACCGCGCAGCAGGCAAGGCCGAAGGTCATCGGCCACATCGAGCCGGTACGCGCCCAGTTCCACAGCGCGTCCATGCTGGTGGTGACAAAACCCTGCTGCATGACCGGGTTGTCATGCTCGGGACGCAGCAGATCATCCAGCCGCCCTTCCGGCAGCGGATTGAAGAATGGCGTATGGCTTACTCCCATTCGAGCGCCCCCCTCTTCCAGACATAAACAAAGCCGAGGAACAACATGCCGACAAACAGCCCCATGGTGACCAGGCTGCGCGCGCCCAGCTCCATGAACACTTGCGTCCACGGCACGATGAAGATGATTTCCAGGTCGAAGACGATGAACTGGATGGCGATGAGGTAATAGCGCACGTCAAACTGCATACGCGCATCCTCGAAGGGCAGGAAGCCGCACTCGTAAGGAGAGAGTTTCTCGGCGCTGGGCTTTTTCGGCCCGACCAGGTTGCCGATAACGATTAGCGCAACGCCAATCCCGGTGGCAACAATCAAAAACAGCAGAGTCGGCAAGTATTGTGCCAGCACGGCTAGTCTCGTCGGCTAGGCCGCGCGAGGTACGCGGCGTGGCTAATAAGCATCGGGCCTCTGCCGAGGCCCGATACGGTACAAGTGGTGCCCAAGAGGGGACTCGAACCCCTACGACCTAAGCCGCTACCACCTCAAGGTAGTGCGTCTACCAATTCCGCCACCTGGGCATGTTTCCCGAAGTACACTGACTGCACTGCAGGAAGCTCGTTATTGTAATCCGAAATTATCCTTCTTGTGCGCTTTTTTCAGCAGAATTTTCTTCTGCCTGCGGCGCATCTGTGGTTGCCGCGGGTGCTTCGACCGGCGCGACCGGCGCCGCCGGGATGGCCGGCGCGGCATTTTCCGTCGGCGCGGCGGTTTCTTGCGGCAGATTCGCCATCACGCCAAGATCGCCCTGCCCGGCCTTGCGGGCATTCTGCATATGCATCCAGGCCATGCCAAGAGTCATGCTGAAGAAGGCCACCGCCAACCACTTGGTGGATTTGGACAGAAAATTGGAAGCGCCCCGCGCACCGAACACGGTCGCCGAAGCACCGCCACCAAAACCCGAGCCGGCCGCAGCGCCGGAGCCACGTTGCATCAAGATGAGGGCAATCATCGCGATGGCAACCAGCACATAAACAATATTGATAATCCAGAGCAGCATGTATCGTAGTTCCGTCAGGCACTCGCCGCAGCGATGATGCCGTTGAATTCAGCGGCCACCAAAGAGGCGCCCCCCACAAGACCGCCATCGACATCCGGCTGCGCAAACAGCAAGGCGGCATTGTCGGCCTTGACGCTGCCACCATAGAGAATCGGCAGCGAACGGGCGATATTAGCATCCCGACGGGTGGCTTCGCTACGGATGAAAGCGTGAACCGCCTGGGCTTCTTCCGGCGTGGCGGTCTTGCCGGTACCAATCGCCCAGACCGGCTCATAGGCAATAATCGCATCGGCCAGCGCCTTTTCGCCCAGATGAGCGAATACTGCATCCAGTTGTTCGCGGATGCGCACTTCGGTTTGCCCGGCTTCGCGCTCTTCTAGGGTTTCGCCCACGCACAATACCGGCACGATGCCCGCCGCCTTGGCGGCAGCGAATTTGGCCGCCACGATTTGGCTGGTTTCACCGTGATACTGGCGACGCTCCGAATGCCCCACCAAGGTGTGGCTGGCGCCAATATCCTTCAGCATCGACGCGGAGATTTCGCCGGTATAGGCGCCTTTCTCATGCGCACTGACATCCTGTGCGCCAAAGCTGATGCCTTCATAGCCATATTGCAGGCGGCCGGGCTTGACCACTTTTTCGAGCGAGCGAATACCGACCAACTCGGCCAGATACAGCGCCGGTGGAAATACCAGCACTTCGACCTTGCCGCCCTCCGGCACATTCAATGCACCCAACAGTTCACGAGCAAAGGCACGGCTGCCATTCAATTTCCAGTTACCGGCGACGATTTTCTTGCGCATGTCAATTCCTTGTAAGTTGGTGAAGCTCAAGCCAGTTTGATTTCACGCAGGCGCTCCATCAGATAGCCGTGCGCGGTAATCGGTTCGGGATAGCGGCTGGGATTGTCGGTGCTCACGCATTGCGGCAGCACGTCAATCAGGAAGTCCGGATTCGGATGCAGGAAGAATGGCGTGGAATAGCGCGGCTGGCGGGCCTCATCGCCCGGCGGGTTGACCACCCGATGGGTGGTGGACGGATACACATGGTTGGTCAGCCGCTGCAACATGTCGCCGATATTCACCACGATGGTGCCTGGCGCTGCGGTGTACGGCACCCATTCGCCCTTGCGCGAGAGCACCTCAAGGCCGGCGGCACTGGCACCGACCAACAGGGTGATGAGATTGATGTCCTCGTGCGCCCCGGCACGCACATTGGGAATATCCGGCGTGGTAATCGGCGGATAGTGAATTGGCCGCAGGATGGAATTGCCGCTGTCGGTCTTGTCGGCAAACCAGTCTTCGGGCAGCCCCAGCGACAAGGCCAGCGCGGCCAGCACCTGCGAGCCCAAATTGTCCAGCGCTTGATACAAGCCATAGCCGTGCTCACGGAAGCCCGGCACTTCTTCCGGCCAGACATTGGCCGGCATCACCTCGGCATGTGGGGAATCACGGTCGATTTCCCGGCCGATATGCCAAAACTCCTTCAGGTCGTGATGCTGCGCGCCCTTGGCAGTTTCGATGCCGAACGGGGTATAGCCGCGTGCGCCGCCCTTGCCTTCTAGGTGATAGCGTTTTTTCACTTCCTCGGGCAGCGCGAAAAACGCCTTGAAGTCGGCATAGGCCGCATCCACCAGCGAGTCGGAAACATCGTGGCCGCAAATCCCGGCAAAGCCCCACTCGCGGTAGGTTTCGGCCAGCTCGCGCACAAACGCGGCGCGGTCTTCGGCATTGATCGGGTTGTTGAAGCGACGAATATCAAGCGTGGGAATGCGGCTCATGAAAAGTCCTGAACAACGAAAAACGAAGGCGGCATTTTAGTCCGTACGCATGCGTCCGGCTTGCGGCAAATCAAGCCGCGGACATTGCCGCCTCCACTGCGGCTGCCAGACCATCGAGCGTTTCCTGCATCAATACGGCCTCATCGGCTTCCACCGTGACCCGCACTACCGGCTCGGTTCCCGATGGCCGCAAGAATGCCCGACCGCGCCCGGCCACGCGGCTTTGCGCCTTGGCCAATGCCTGCTTAACCGAGTCCATCTCGGTTACCTCCATGCCGGACGTGATACGAATATTGCGGGTTTTCTGCGGCAGCTTTTCCATGCCGTGCAGTGCGTCGGCCAGCGAAACATCACGCTCGCGCAACACTTCCAGCACTTGCAAGGCTGCGATGATGCCGTCGCCAGTGCTGGCGCGATCAAGACAAAGCAGATGGCCGGAGGCTTCGCCCCCCAATATGCCCTGTTTTTGCAGCAGCATCTGATGCACATGACGGTCGCCCACCTTGCTGCGCAAAAAGCCGATACCCGCCCCGGCCAGAGCGCGCTCAAGACCATAATTGCTCATCAAGGTGCCGACCACCGGGCCTTTCAGCCGCCCCGTGTCTTGCCAGTGCGAGGCCAGAAGCCATAGCAGGTCATCGCCATCGCGCACCTGCCCTTGGGCATCGACAAACAGCACCCGGTCGCCATCGCCATCAAAGGCGATGCCAAGCGCCGCGCCACGCGCCTTGACCTCTGCCACCAAGGCTTCAGGATGGGTGGAACCCACCCCATCATTGATATTGAGGCCGTTGGGCGAAATGCCGATGGCCTCGACCCGAGCACCCAGCTCGCGCAGTACCAGCGGGCCGAGTTTGTAATTGGCGCCATTGGCCGCATCCACCACCAGATGTAGGCCGTTCAAGTCAAAACCACGCGGCACCGAGTTTTTGCAGGCTTCCACATAACGGCCAATCGCGTCTTCGGTACGCACCGCACGCCCGAGCTGCTCGGAAGGCACGGTGGAAAACGGTTTTTCCAGTGCCGCCTCAATCAGCAGCTCATCGGCATCACCGAGTTTTTCGCCATCGGCAGAAAAAAACTTGATGCCATTGTCATGATGCGGATTGTGCGAGGCAGAAATCACGATGCCGCCATCGGCACGCAGCGAACGGGTCAGATGTGCCACCGCCGGTGTTGGCATCGGCCCCATCAACTCCACGTCCACCCCGGCGGCGGAAAGTCCGGCCTCAAGCGCAGCCTCGAACATGTAATTGGAAATCCGCGTGTCCTTGCCGATGACCACTTTCGGCTTGCGCCAACCGCCACCGCGATGCGCGCGCAGGGCATGACCGTAAGCATTGCCAAGGCGCAGCACGAAGTCGGCAGAAATCACGCCCTCGCCGACCCGGCCACGGATGCCATCGGTTCCGAAGTATTTGCGTGTCATCGCGCGCTCCCTGCTGTGCTCATGCCACCAGTTCGGTGTCTTCGGGCGGATGCGGCTGCTGCATCAAAAGTGCGGCCAGTTCCGCGATGCGCTCGCGCATCTGGCGGCGGTCGCAAATCTGGTCAATCGCGCCGTGCTCAAGCAAAAACTCGCTGCGCTGGAAACCTTCGGGCAGTTTTTCGCGCACGGTTTGCTCAATCACCCGCGGCCCGGCAAAGCCGATCAGGGCTTCTGGCTCGGCGATATTGATATCACCCAACATGGCGAAGCTGGCCGATACCCCGCCGGTGGTCGGATGGGTCAGCACCGAAAAATACGGCAACCCCTTGGCACGCAGACGCCCCAAGGCGGCGGAGGTTTTGGCCATCTGCATCAGCGAGAACAAGCTCTCCTGCATGCGTGCGCCACCGCTGGCGGAAAAGCATACGAACGGCGCGCCGATTTCTGCCGCACGCTCGGCACCCAAGGTAAAGCGCTCGCCCACCACCGAACCCATCGAACCGCCCATGAAGGCGAAATCGAAGGCGCTGGCCACAATCGGACGCCCCTTCAACTTGCCCTCCATGGTAACCAGCGCATCGCGCTCGCCGGTGGATTTCTGGGCGGCCTTGATGCGGTCGGCATAGCGCTTTTGGTCACGGAACTTGAGCACATCGGTGGGACCGAGCTTGCCGCCCAGCTCGCGAGCGCTGCCCATGTCCAAAAATGCGCCAAGCCGGGCACGGGCACGGATCGGCCTATGGAAATTGCACTTCGGGCAGACCTCCTGATTGGCCTCCAGCTCCGGGCGATACAGCACTTCGCCACAGCGCCCGCATTTTTCCCACAAGCCTTCGGGCACGCTGCGCTTGCGCTCACTAGCGGTTTCGGTACGGATACGCGGACTGGTAAGTTTTTTGAGCCAGGACATTGAACGAGGTTCTGTGCGTGTAAGACGCGGCAGTTTAGAGCTTGCAGCCTTGTCTGTCAGCTTGCGCCGCCATCGAGTGCACGACGCAGCGGCGCGAGAAATTCACCGGCACGCCGACAGGCATCTTCGACACTGGCGCTATCGGCCAAGGCCGCCACTAGGGCGCTGCCGACCACCACGCCATCGGCGTTTTCGGCCATTGCCGCAGCACTGTGCGCATCCTTGATGCCGAAACCCGCCACCACCGGCACCGGGCAATCACGGCGAATGGCTGCCAGCCGGACGCCTGCGTCGGCAGGACTCAAGTGATTGGCGCCGGTTACACCGGCATAGCTGACGTAATACAAATAGCCCTCGGCGCGTGCGTTGAGCGCCGCCATGCGGGCATCATCAGTGGTCGGCGATGCCAGCCAAATCAGTGCGATATCGTGCACGGCCAGCGCCGCATGCAGCGCATCGGCTTCTTCCGGCGGCAAGTCCACCAACAGCAGGCCATCTACCCCGGCTTCGGCGGCGCGCTGGGCAAAAGCATCCGCGCCCTGAATCTCCACCGGGTTCAGATAACCCATCAACACCACCGGGGTTTGCCTATCGGTGGCACGAAACGCCTTGACGCTTGCCAGCGCATGCGCAAGCCCGGCGCCCCGCGCGATGGCGCGTTCGGAAGCCTGCTGAATCACCGGGCCATCGGCCATCGGATCGGAAAACGGCACGCCCAGCTCCAGCACATCGGCACCGGCTTCCACCAATGCGTGCATCAGCGGCACCGTGGCTTCCAGCGACGGATCGCCTGCGCTCATAAAGGGAATCAGCGCCTTGCGGCCTTGTTGGCGCAGACGGGCAAAACAGCTGTCAAGACGGTTCACAGTTCGATTCCTTGATGGGCAGCAATGGTGTGGATGTCCTTGTCGCCCCGGCCGGAAAGATTGCACAGCACCAAGGCATCGCGCGGCAGCTCGCGCGCCAGTTTCAATGCTTGGGCGATGGCGTGGCTGGATTCCAGTGCCGGCAGAATGCCTTCCGTGCGGGTCAACATATGGAAGGCGGCAAGAGCTTCTTCGTCGCTGATGCCGAGGTATTCGGCGCGCCCGGTTTCTTTCAAAAAGGCGTGCTCGGGGCCGACGCCGGGGTAGTCAAGACCTGCGCTGATCGAATGGGTTTCGGTGATTTGTCCGTCATCATCGCAGAGCACATAGGTGCGGTTGCCATGCAGCACACCGGGGCGGCCTGCAGCCAGCGACGCGGCATGCTGGCCGCTGCCGATGCCATGCCCGGCGGCTTCGGCACCTACCAGGCGCACTTGGCTGTCATTCAAAAACGCATGAAAAATGCCGATGGCATTACTGCCGCCGCCCACGCATGCGGTAACTGCATCGGGCAGACGGCCATATTCGGCCAGCATCTGCGCGCGCGCCTCGCGCCCGACCACGGCATTGAAGTCGCGCACCATGCGTGGATACGGGTCGGGGCCGGCCACAGTACCGATGATGTAGAAGGTATTGGCCACATTCGTTACCCAGTCGCGCATTGCTTCGTTCAGGGCATCTTTTAGCGTGGCCGAGCCGGATTTCACCGGGACAACTTGCGCGCCAAGCAGCTTCATGCGCCAGACATTGGCCTTTTGTCGCTCCACATCGGTCGCGCCCATATACACCACGCATTCCAGCCCCAAACGCGCGGCAACGGTGGCGCTTGCCACGCCATGCTGGCCTGCGCCGGTTTCGGCAATGATGCGCGGTTTGCCCATGCGTGCGGCTAGCAATGCCTGACCGATGGTGTTGTTGATTTTGTGCGCGCCGGTATGGTTCAGATCCTCGCGCTTCAAAAGGATTTGTGCGCCGCCATTTTCCGCACTAAGGCGTCGGGCGTGATAAATCGGGCTTGGCCGCCCGACATAATGGGCAAGATCGGCATCGAACGCGGCCTGAAAGTCCGGATCAAGCCGTGCCGCATCGTAGGCAGCCGCCAGCTCCTGCAAGGGGCCGATCAGGGTTTCGGCGACAAAGCGCCCGCCAAAACGGCCAAAATGGCCGTTGTCATCGGGGAAAGCATGAAAATCAATCATCGGTGAAGCTCAAGTGCTTGAGTATTTGAGAGGAGCGATGCCAACAGACATCAGCGCCCGGTGTATTCGCAAGTCGGCAGGTGTCGGCCAATATCGCGGATATCCGGGGTGCTGCATTGCCATTCCACGAATTGCGACTGGTGAATGCCGGGCACATAGACCAGCGTGCCGTTGCTGTGCGCATTGTCAATGACAATCGTAACCGCGCCGCTGTCATCTATCGTCACGGTTTTTATCCTGGAGCTGGGCGTCCAGTCAGGGGCCAGATTCAGATCGCGCAATGAAGTCGGTAGCCGCTGATATTCGGCATGGAACTCGGCAATCATGGTCTTGAGATAGCTCGCCCCGTTGGCGGCAGCGTGGATGCTTTCACTGTCATGCGCCAGTTGCTTCAGCTCATGCATCTGCTCTGCGTTTCTGCTGCTCATTTCCGCCTGGATATAGTCAAGCGTGCGCTGCTCGGCCTTGTTGCTATAAACAAAATCATAGAACAGCAGTGATATCAGCGCCGCCAGAAGAACCGCCACGACAAAAAGCAAATAATGAATGGTTTTCATGAGGTTTCCTTGCGCCACAGACACTGACGACATGCCCGTGGCCATTGGCGTTAGCCGGTTGCGTGTTCATGATCGGCGCGGCGCACCGCAGCGACAAAGTCGCGCATCTTATCGCCATCCTTGATGCCGGGGGCAGATTCCACCCCGGAGGCGGCATCCACGCCCCAGGGACGATGGGCGTGAACCAGTCCGTACACGTTCTCGGGCGTCAGACCACCGGCCACCATCAGCGGTTTTTCAGCGCCACGCGGCAGGCGCGACCAGTCAAAGCCCTGCCCGCTGCCACCGGCCGCGCCCGGCGGATGCCCATCGAGCAAAAAAGCCCAAGCGTGCCGATAGCGGACAAAAGCGGCTTGGATATCGCAGGACTGCGCCCCTCCCATCGCCATCGTCTTGATGTACGGCCGCCCAAAGCTGCGACAGAAATCTTCGTCCTCATCGCCATGAAACTGCAACACATCCGGCGCGACTGCCGCCACCACGGCGGCCACTTCGGCATGCGGATTGTTCATGAACAAGGCAACCACCGCAGTCGGTGCTGTGACCGCTTGACGCAAGCGCTCTGCCTGCACGCAAGTCAATGCCCTTGGGCTTTTTGCAGCAAAAATCAGCCCCAAAAAATCCACGCCCAAATCGCAGGCAAGCGCGATATCGGCAGCGCGGGTAAAGCCGCAGAGTTTGATCCGAGTGGGCTCGCTCGATGTCATGCCCGCGCAGTAACTTCATCAGGCAGGCGATGTTCAGCCGCATAAATTGGGTGCAAAAAACACAGCCCGGAAGCCGCCGCCGTGGGGCCTGCGCAGGTGCGATCGCGACCTGCCAGAAGTTCGGCCAGCCATGTAACCGGCTGCTCCCCCGCCCCGACCGGAATCAGCGAACCGACGATATTGCGCACCATGTGGTGCAAAAAGGCATTCGCCTGCACCTCCACATGCACCTCATCGCCATGACGGCTGACACCGATGTACTGCATTTCCCGGCGCGGGTGCGTGGCCTGGCAGTGCACCGTACGAAAAGCGGAAAAATCCTGCTCGCCAAGCAACGCCTGCGCGGCCTGGTGCATGCGTTCGGCATCCAGCGGACGTCGCTCCCAGCCCAGATAGTCACGCTCGATGCCGGGGCGCACCGGCCGATTCAGGATCCGGTAGCGATAACGGCGCGCCTGCGCGGAAAAACGCGCACTGAAATCATCGGCCACCGGCACGCACCAGCGTATCGCCATGTCCGCAGGCAATTGCGAGGTGATGCCAAGCATCCATCCGCGCACATCGCGCGCCGCATCGGAATCAAAATGCACAACTTGGCAGCGGGCATGCACTCCGGCATCGGTGCGGCCTGCACATACCGTATCCACCGGGTGATTGGCCACGCGGGCGATGGCCTCTTCCAGCGTCTGTTGCAGCGTCGGGCCGTTATCGCCCAGACGCTGCCAGCCCAGATAGCGGCTGCCCTGATATTCCACCCCAAGCGCCCAGCGCGCCATCGACAATCAGCCCAGGCTTTCCAGCAACTGCCGCGCCTCATTGGCGTGGTTGCCATCGGCATCATCTAGCACTTGCTGCAACAGCAAGCGTGCCGTGCCGTGGTCGCCAAGCTCGATATAGGTTCGCGCCAGCATCAGACGGCCATCTTCAAACTCGCCCTCGGCATCCGCCTGCCCAACCGGCCGGGCAATGCTGTCGGCAGAAAACGCATCCTGCAAAGGCACAGCAGGCACCGCATCGGGCAATACCGGCTGCGCTTGATTGGCAAAGCCCTCGGCACGCGGCTCGCCGCCATCGGCCGGGAACGTCCAAGCACCAATTTTGGCCGGGTCATCGGTCAGCGGCTTCAGCGCCACATCATCTTTCGTTTCGCCGGTCTTTTCCCAATCATGGCTGGCACTGCCGACCCAAGAGGGCAAATGCCACAGCGGGTTGGCCGCTGCCGACGGGCTGGCTGTCTCTGTAGCGACTGAATCGCCTGAATCACCGCCATTTTGGAAATCGTCCCAAGCTGCCGTTTCACCAGCAGCAAAAGATTGTTCCGAAGCCGCCTCGACAGCGCTTTCTTCTGGCATTTCAGGCTCGAAAACTGGCTCGAAATCATCTGCCAGCGGCTTTGCCACGGCGATCGAATCCATATCACGCCGCTTGTTCTTGCCCGTGGCTTTCCAGCTTGTCTGCTTGCGCTGGCGCAAAATCCACGCCGCAAACACGATGCCGGCCAACAGCAGCACCGCAAGCGCCGACCACAGCAAGGTCGAGCCGGTGCTGTCCTGTTGGGCGGCCCGCACTTCGGCCTGAGCCTTGAGTTGCTGCTGCGCCAAAGCCAGCTCGCCGTCCTTCATTTGAATCAGCTGATTTTGCTGCTCCTTCAGATTTTCAAGCTCGGCCACGCGCGATTTGAGCTCGGCCACTTCCGCATCGCGGGCGGCGATGGTTTCCTGCGCTTCCTGAAGTTGTTGTGCCATTGATGAATCTCCTTTGCCACCCGTACCGGAACGGGTGGCCGCGGCACCTGCGGAAGCTGCCGCCGGTGCAATTTCAAGTCGCGCACTGCGGCGCGTATTTGCTTGGTTCGAATGATTGCCGCGTGCCGCAGGCGCATCACTCACGGCGCTTGCCACATTCACTGCCCGCCCGCGGCGGCCGGAACGTGAGCGCCACTGCGCCAGTTGCGCGGCCATCGCCTCGACCTCGGCAGTGCTGAATCCACCATTGGCCGCATCTGCGGCGGGCAACTGCAATACCGCGCCTTCACGCAGGCGGTTCGGGTTGCCATGAATGAATGCCTGCGGATTGGCCAGCAACAACGCCGCCATCACGGTTTGCAAATCCTGTCCCGGCTGTTTCAGCGCCGCAGCAATGCCCGAAAGCGTCTGTCCACGCTGCACCGCAGGCAGGGTTTGCCCGGCAGCGGCAGGCGTGGCGACAGTCGCCGAAGTTTCCGCTGCGCCCGCGGCAGTCTGACCTGCTTCGGGCAACGGCGCCTGGCTGATGCCGCCCTCGCCATCGCGCACGATGGTATTGGAGGGCGCGCCCTCGGCCGCATTGATATCCGGTACGGCAGCGGCCTCGACGCTTTCGGGCGCGGCCACCAACACCGAATATTCACGCACCAGACGACCTTCGCCCCAATCCACTTCCAGCAGGAAGGTCAGCATCGGAATCGCCACCGGCCCCGGACTGGTAACACGAATCACCGGCTTGCCATCGCTGTCGCGGACAAGTGAAAAGCGCAGATCCGACACCATTTTGTCCGGCAACGGCAAACCCACCCGCAGGAAGGTTTCTGGAGCCGCCAGCCGTGCTTGCAGGCGGTCAAGCTCCGCTGGGTCGTTGCTGATGACCGGGATATCTGCCACCAACGGCTGATTGGGCCCGGATTTCAGCTTCAACTGGCCAAGGCCAAGCGCCCAGGCGGGAGATGCCAAGGCAACAAATGCTGTTAAGACAAGTGTTTGCAGTAACTTCTTCATAGGTAGCCACAACTCTAGCCGGACTTAAGCCTCATTTGCAACGAGTTCAGCTATCTGTACCGCATTGAGCGCCGCGCCCTTGCGGATATTGTCGGCCACAATCCACAAATTGATCGCGCGCGGATGCGATTGATCCTGACGAATACGCCCCACATACACCGGGTCTTGCCCGGAGGCATGCGTTACCGGCGTTGGATAACCGCCATCACGCGGCTCGTCCACCACTTCCACCCCCGGTGCCTGACGCAGCAACTCGCGCACCGCCTCGGCAGTTACCGGGGCACTGGTTTCTACATTCACCGCTTCGCTATGCCCATAGAACACCGGCACGCGCACCGCAGTCGGGTTCACCTGGATGCTGTCATCTCCCAGAATCTTGCGGGTCTCCCAGACCAGTTTCATTTCTTCGCGGGTGTAGCCGTTATCGAGAAACTCGTCGATATGCGGAATCAGATTGAACGCGATCTGCACCGGAAACTTCTCCGGCTCTGCCCCCTGAAAATTCAAAAGCTGCGCGGTTTGCCTGCCCAATTCTTCCATCGCACTGCGCCCGGCACCAGATACCGATTGGTAGGTCGCCACGTTGATACGGGCAATGCCGAAGGCATCGTGGATGGGCTTGAGCGCCACCAGCATCTGCATGGTGGAACAATTGGGATTGGCGATGATGCCGCGCGGACGCTGCCGGACGGCCTCGGGATTGACCTCGCTCACCACCAACGGCACATCTGCCTCGTAGCGAAAAGCCGAGGAATTGTCGATCACCACCGCGCCTTTTTCGACGAATTTCGGCGCGTACTCCTTGCTGATGCTGCCGCCTGCGGAAAACAGCGCGATATCCACGCCTGCGGGGTCGAACCTCGCCAGATCCTGCACATCCAGCATGTCATCGCCAAAAGCCACCTGCGTACCTGCCGAACGCTCGCTGGCCAATGCGATGACACGAGCAGCCGGAAAGCGCCGTTCGGCCAGAATCGCCAACATGGCTTCACCCACCGCGCCAGTGGCGCCAACGACTGCGACATTGAATTGCTTGTTGCTCATGGGGTTTGTTTCATTCACGGGTTGAAGAAATACGCGGGGCGACTTCGCCCACATCGCCGCATTGGGCGCGATGGCGCAGGGCATGATCCATCAGCACCAGCGCCAGCATCGCCTCGCAAATCGGCGTGGCGCGGATGCCCACGCAAGGGTCGTGCCGGCCAGTGGTGATAACCTGCACCGGCGCGCCATCAATATCCACGCTGGGGGCAGCAAGCCGCAGGCTGGAGGTGGGCTTGAACGCCACCTGCACCTTGATTGGCTGACCGGTGCTGATGCCGCCGAGGATGCCGCCAGCATGGTTGCTGGCAAAGCCGTCCGGGTAGATCAAGTCGCGGTGCTCGCTGCCCTTTTGACTGGCCGCGGCAAAACCATCACCAATTTCCACGCCCTTGACTGCATTGATGGAAAACATCGCTGCGCCGATATCGGCAGACAATTTGCCATACACCGGCTCGCCCCAGCCCGGCGGCACGCCGTCGGCGCAGACCGCCACCACGGCACCGACCGAATCGCCGGATTTGCGCAGCGCATCCATATAGGCTTCAAGACGCGGCAGCTCGGTTGCATCCGGCCAGAAAAACGGGTTTTGCTCCACCGCCTGCCAGTCGTGCCGCGCGGGTGTGAGCTCCCCCAACTGCGCCAGATGGCCGCGCACCACGACGCCATGACGCTCGGCCAGCCATTTCTTGGCAATGACGCCAGCGGCCACCCGCATGGTGGTTTCGCGCGCACTGCTGCGACCGCCACCGCGTGCATCGCGGATACCGTACTTCTGCCAATAGCTGTAATCGGCATGTCCCGGACGAAATTGCCGGGCAATATCGGCGTAATCCCGGCTGCGCGCATCGGTATTGCGCACCAGCAAGGTCAGCGGCGTGCCGGTGGTGCGGCCTTCATGCACCCCGGAAAGGATTTCGACTTGATCGGCCTCACGGCGCTGCGAAGTATGCCGACTGCGGCCAGTAGCGCGACGTTCGAGATCGGCACGGAAGTCCTCGACCGCGATAGCGATGCCCGGCGGGCAGCCATCAATCACGCAGCCAATGGCAGGCCCATGCGATTCGCCAAACGTGGTAACGCGCAGCGCCCGCCCAAAACTGTTCATGCGCGCGCGTTGGCCAATGCCGCAATGCGCGCATGATGCGCCACCAGGTCGGCGCGTTCGACCACGAAAATCCCCATCTGGCCGACCCGGAACTCCACCCAAGCCAGCGGCAATTCCGGCAGCAGTTCGCTCAAGGCGCGCTCGGCCTCACCCACTTCGCAAATCAGAAGGCCGTCCTCGGTCAGATAGTCCGGAGCATCGCGCAGGATGCGTAGCGCCAGATCCAGCCCATCCTCGCCGGCGCGCAGCCCAAGCTCCGGCTCGTGGGCATATTCCGGCGGCAGCGCATCGGTTTCGGCATGGGTAACGTACGGCGGATTGGTCACGATGAGCTGGTATTTTTCGCCCGCCACCGCACTGAACAGGTCGGACTGAACAAAGCGCACATTTTCGGCCAGCAGCCGCGCCTTGTTTTCTTCGGCAAGCGTGAGCGCATCCGCGCTGATGTCCACGCCATCGACCTGCCAGCCGGGGTTGTAATGCGCCATGGCGATGGCGATGCAGCCCGAGCCGGTGCAGATATCCAATGCACGGGTAACTTCACGCCCGCCCAGCCACGGCTCAAAGCCCGATTCGATCAGCTCGGCAATCGGCGAGCGCGGCACCAGCGCGCGCGGATCGGTCTTGAACGACAGCCCAGCAAACCAGGCTTCGCCGGTCAGATACGCGGCCGGGATGCGTTCTTCCACGCGGCGGCGGAACAACTCCAGAATCACGGCCTTTTCTTCGGCCAAAAGCCGCGCCTGGCCGTACACCGGCGAAAGGTCATGCGGCATATGCAGCGCGTGCAGCACCAATTGCGTGGCCTCGTCCAGCGCGTTGTCATAGCTGTGCCCGAAAGTCAGCCCGGCCGCATTGAAGCGGCTTGCGCCATAACGGATGAAATCAATCAAAGTGTGCAACTCACGCGCGGCTTCCGGGTTCACGGCTGATAACCATTGCAAAAGGCGCAACAGTATAGGGCGAGTGCATCCGGCTATCATGTCCGGCGTTTTCCCGTGGCAAGCCCGATGTTCACCCGCACTTCTTTGATCGCGCTGGCCTTCAGCGCCGCAACCGCCAGTGCTCTGACTGGCTGCCAGTTGCAGGATAGCCCTTCCGTGGCCGCGGCATGCCCGGCCACGCTCAGCTTTCAGTGCCTTGAAAACCGCCGCGCACTGCCGGATTTTTCGCTGCTGCGCGACGATGGCACGGCGCTCACCGGCCAGGATTTGCAAGGGCGCTGGACGATTGTGTTCATCGGCTTTACCTACTGTCCGGATGTCTGCCCGACCACCCTGGCCGAACTGCGCCAGGCGCAAAAACAGTGGCAAGCACTGCCCGAAGCCAGCCGCCCGCGCCTGCTGTTTGTTTCCGTTGACCCCGAGCGCGACACGCCAGAACGGGTTGGCCAGTACGCCCATGCCTTCCACGCCGATACCCTGGCCGCCACCGGCACGCTGCCCGCCCTGGAGCGCTTCGCCCGCAGCCTGTCCCTAGTGTTCATGAAGCAGGCCCCGACCGACCCCAAACGCCCCGAGGTTTATGCCGTGGATCATTCTGCGGCACTGGCGGTCATCGACCCGCAATTGCGCTTTGCCGGGCATATCCAGCCCGCTGCCGACCGCCACGGCTTCGATGCCGAAAAAATCGCCCGCGATTTCATTCTTTTGAGCCAAACCCAGCCATGAGCCTAATCACCACCCTGACCTATGCCCTGCCCCATCGCCTGTTGTCCTCGGCGGCGCGACGCCTTGCATATTCGCAAAACCCAGCCATCAAACAGCGCCTGATTGATACGGTCATCGACAAGTTTGGCGTCAACATGCAGGAAGCCGCCGAACCCAATCCCAATGCCTATCCCAGCTTCAATGCGTTTTTCACCCGCGCCCTAAAGCCCAGCGCACGCACCCCGGATGCCGACCCAGCAAGCCTTCTGATACCGGCCGACGGCCATATCAGCCAATGCGGCGCGATTGAAAATGGCCGGATTTTCCAAGCCAAGGGACAGTCCTTCAGCGCCGCCGAATTGCTGGGCGATACAGAGGCCGCCAAGCCGTATGCAAACGGCCTGTTCGCCACGGTGTACCTGTCCCCGCGCGACTACCATCGCGTGCACATGCCCTGCGACGGACGACTGCTGGAAACCGTGCATGTGCCGGGACGGCTGTTTTCGGTCGGCACCGATGCGGTCAAAAACGTGCCCCGGCTGTTTGCCCGCAATGAACGCTTGGTCTGCCACTTTGAAACCGCATTTGGCCCGATGGTGCAGGTGATGGTCGGCGCGCTTTTGGTATCCGGCGTGGAAACGGTCTGGAGTGGCGTGGAAATCCCCGCCTATGCCGAGCGCATCAGCCGCAAGGACTACCGCGACCAGAACATTACCTTGGCGCGTTTTGCCGAAATGGCACGCTTCAACTACGGCTCCACCGTCATCACCCTGCTGCCGCCGGGTGTTGCGGAGTTGAACCCGCAACTCAAAGCCGAAACCCCGGTACGGCTGGGGCAAGCACTGGCCCGCCGGATATGATGACTGCGGCTGATTTGTCCTCAAGGCCAAGCCCATGCCATTGCCCACGCTGGAAGCCCTTACCGCGTATATCCGCGAACGGCTGGCCGACAACCCCAGCCCGGCGCAGATCGCCGCGCATTTCGGGGTCAACCGATTTGCGCTCAGCCGCTGGTTCCGCGCCCGCAACGGGCTGAGCCTGCGCGAGTACATCGCCGCACTGAAAATCGAGCAAGGCATCGCCCCGCTGGTGCAAGGCCAGTCCGTGATCGACGCCCAACTGGAAGCCGGACACAGCAGCGCCGCCACCTTCGCGCACCGCTTCCGCGCCCACACCGGACAAAGCCCGCGCGATTACCGCGCACAGGCCGCCGCCTTCAGCACCACCGTGCGCCAGGCGCTGCACGACGGCCGCGCCCGGGTGCTGCCCTACCACGACTTCGAGCCCGCCGCCCATCCCCAAGCGCATGCGCTCAGCGTGCAAGTGCAGGGCCAAGGGCTGGCCGCGCTGGTGTTTGTGGGCTTGTTTCCCGAGCCGATTCCGCGCGGCGCGCCGGTGTGGGGGCGGGCGCTGTTCCACGCCCGCCGCTGCGTCATCGACCACATCCCCAACGGCCGCTACCACCTGCTCGGCTGCGAAATGCGCCCCAGCCTGAACCCGCTGGACTTCTTCCGCCTCGACCACTGCCAGCGCGCCCTGCATCCCGAGCCCATCACCTTCCCCCTGCCCGCGCCGCAAACGCTCGACCTGTCCTTCCGCCCGCTGCGCCCCGGCGACCCGCCGATCACCGTCAACCTGCCCAAGCTGCTGTTTGACTACCTGCACCCGCGCAATCCGTGACAAGCGCCGAGATGCAATTTGCCCTACCGTGCGTGTTTTCAAAGAAGGAGACGCGCGATGACTTCAAACCATTACATCGACGGCTTTCTCGCCGCCGTTCCCACCGCCAACAAAGACGCCTACCGTCAATACGCCGCCACCGCTGCGGCCTTGTTCAAAGAGTTCGGCGCACTGCAAATCGTGGAATGCTGGGGCGAAGACGTGCCGCAAGGCCAGCTCACCTCCATGCCGTTGGCAGTGCAATGCAAGGACGATGAAACCGTGGTGTTCAGCTGGATCATCTGGCCTGATAAAGCCACGCGCGATGCCGGCTGGCAAAAGGTGACGAATGACCCACGCATACCCCAAGAGATGCCCTTTGACGGCAAACGCTTGATTTATGGCGGCTTCGTGCCGCTGGTGGTTGAAGGAAAAACCGCATGATGATTCTTTACGCACTCCAACAATCCCGCGCCCACCGCATCGCCTGGCTGCTGGAATTGCTCGGCCTGGACTATCGCGCGGAAGTCATGGCGCGCGATGCCGAAACCGCGCTGGCGCCCGACAGCCTGCGCCGCATCCACCCGCTGGGCAAATCGCCGCTGCTGGACGATAACGGCCGGGTGCTGGCCGAAAGCGGCGCGATCGTGGAATACCTGATCAGCCGCTACGGACAGGAAAGCGCGCTGAAGCCGCCGACCAACAACCCGGCCTATCCCGATTACCTGTTCTGGCTGCATTACGCCGAAGGCTCCTTGATGCCCTTATTGGTGATGTCGCTGGTCTTCCAAAGAATCGACACGCGCCCCATGCCGTTTTTCGTCAAACCCGTGGCCCGCAAGATCACCGACGGCGTGCGCGCCGCGTTTTTGAAGCCGCAGCTGAAACAGCATCTGGCATTTGTCGAAAGCCAGCTGGCAGGCCGCACTTGGCTGCTGGGCGAAACCGTCAGCGCCGCCGATGTGATGATGAGCTTTCCCTTGCAGGCCGCCCTGTCACGCACCGCGCTGGATTTGCCCCACATCGCCGCCTACGTGCGCCGCATCGAGGCCGACCCAGCCTGGCAGCGCGCAGAAAAGCGCCTCGGCAAGCTGGAGCTGCTTTAAGGCGACGCGCTGCGCCTGACCGACGCCTCTGCCTGCCAAGGCTATGTAAGCCATATCTGGCAGGCTCGCTCTTATCAAGACGCATTGCACCTTGGCGAACGCGCACAGTCGTCTTGCCAAAATTTGCCATGATCCTTAGCATCCCGTGCCATGAGCACGATGAACATTTCCCTCCCTGAAAGCCTGAAGTCCTTTGTTGACGATCAGGTCAGCCAGCGCGGTTATGGCACCAGCAGCGAGTACGTGCGTGAGTTGATTCGCCGCGATCAGGATCGACAACAACTGCGTGGTTTGTTGTTGGCTGGCGCTGCGTCTGCACCCACCAAGCCCGTGGATCGAGCGTATTTCGATGCGCTGCGCGCCAAGGTGAAAGCAAAGCATGACGACGAGCAAGGATGAAGGCCAAACCCGTCGTCCCCAGAGTTCAAGCAGAGCTTGATGTCCACGAGGCCTTCGCCTACTACCTGAACACCCAAGCCGAAGAAGTCTTGCTGGGCTTCATCGACGCGCTGGAGCAGGCCTACACCCATATCGCCCGCCACCCGGCCACCGGTTCGCCGCGCTACGCGCATGAGTTGAACCTGCCCGGCCTGCGCAGTTGGGCTTTGAAGCGCTACCCCTATCTGGTGTTCTACGTTGAGCAGCCAGACCACATCGACGTTTGGCGTGTGCTGCATGAGCAGCGCGACATACCCGCCTGGTTGCCCCCGGATGACTTTCGGTAAGGATGAGCAACGGATGCGCAATCCGTGACAAGCGCCCAGTCGGCTTGAACGCTATCGTGATCCCTCGCTTTCACCGCACAGGAGATCCCATGCCACTCATCCCCTACCTCAACTTCAACGGCAACTGCGCCGAGGCCATGGCCTTTTACGCTGGGCTGCTGGGCGGCGAGGCGCAAACCATGACCTTCGGGCAAATGCCGCCCGAGCCGAACATGCCGCCGCTGTCGGACGCGGACAAGGCCAAGGTGATGCACAGCCAACTGGTCAAAGACGGCAAGCCCTTTCTGTACGCCAGCGACACGCTGCCCATGTTCTGCGGTGAAAACGGCTTTCAGCCCGCTCAAGGCATGCAAGTCGCCATCAACGCAGACAGCGTGGCCGAGGGTCAGCGCATCTTCGACGCACTGGCGCAAGGCGGCCAAGTGCACATGCCGTTTGCCGAAACTTTCTGGGCCAAGGGCTTTGGCATCGTCACCGACCGCTTCGGCACCCCGTGGCAGGTGAATGCCGAGCTGCAAGGCGACTGAGCACGGCAGAGCCGGCAGCCTAGCCTGATTAGGCTGCTTGTGCGCATCGTATGGACGGCATTGTCGTTGTTGCCGTTATTTATGGTGCACAAAAACGTTCCTGTTCCACAAGAATCTTCCGCTTCTGCGGGCGTTATGTAAGGAAAAACATGGCAAGCAATCGTCAGCTGGTTTCCGATTTCTCTGCTGGCCGCCTGAGTGTTGAAGCGCATATCCGTGAGCGTTTGCAGCGGATTGCCAAGCACAATTCGAAAATCAATGCGGTGGTTACGAACAATCCACAGGCCATTGCGCAGGCGCAGGCCGCCGACCATTTGCGTGAAAGCGGCGCGACATTGCCGCCGCTGTTTGGGCTGCCGCTCACAATCAAGGACTTGTATGCGACTGCGGGACTGAGAACCACCGCCGGCTTCAAGCCGCTGGCGGGTTATGTGCCGCAAGAAGATGCGGTTTTGGTGGCTCGTGCGCAAACAGCGGGGGCGGTGCTGCTGGGGAAAACCAATACCGCTGAATTGGGCAGCGATATTCAGTGCAAGAATGCCGTGTTCGGCACAACCGTTAATCCGTGGAATAGTGGCTACACCAGTGGCGGTAGTTCCGGCGGGAGTGCCGCCGCCATTGCCGCCGGATTTTCGGCTTTGGATATCGGCAGCGATTTGGCAGGCTCTATCCGCTTGCCGGCCGCTTTTTGCGGCGTGGCGGGTTTGAAAGTCACGGAAAATCGTTTGCCGCGTACGGGTCATGTTCCACAGCTGCCGCAAGCCGAACGCTCGGTCTGGCATTTGCTTTCTCCGGGATTGTTGGCGCGCCAAGTTGATGATTTGCGGTTGGGGCTACAGGCTCTGCTGACAGCACGGCCGAACGAAATGCCCACCGATAGCACGGTTGCTCCTGTGTCGTGGCAGGCTGCCAAACACAAAGGTTTCCTGAAAATCGCTTATTGGGATGATTTCAACGGGCTGCCTTTATGTCCGCGCACCCAGGCCGCTCTGCGCCAAAGCATTGAAAAGCTTGAATCAGCAGGGATCACGGTGCAACGCATCAGGCCGGAAGATTTTGATTTTTCCGATGCTTGGGCGGCTTACGGGGAAATCATGGGTGCTGAAGTGGGGCTGGGTTTGCCCGCATGGCAGCGCATGGCGTTCGCTGCCTCGGCCCATCTGCTGCCTCCTTCCCGCTTTATGATGAAATCGGTTGGTCGTGGCATGCGTTTGAATTTCAAGCGCTACAACCATGCCTTGAATGTGCGCGAACGGCTGATTGCCGTGCTGGAGCAGTTTCTTCAGCAATGGGATGCCTGGCTTTGTCCTGTTGCCCCGACGACCGCCTTCCCGCATTGCAAGCCGCAAACCCGTATTGCCATCGGCGCAGCAAGCCTGCCTTATCTGGAAGCCACTACCTCGTTGGTGACGCCGTTTTCGCTCACCGGCAGCCCCGTAGTCAGCTTGCCCGCAGGCATATTTGATGGTTTGCCTGTTGGCCTGCAATTGGTGGGCAGGCGTTGGCAAGACGAAGCCTTGCTTGATTGCGCCGAAGCCGTGGAGTGCATCGTGCAAGGTTTTCAAGCGCCGGAGTTGCCGAAATGAATCCCGTATCAAGCAAGCTGCTTTATTTGGCCTCCGCAATAACTTTGTTTGCGAGCCTGCTGCATTACGCCTGCATTGCTTGGGGTGCAGATGGCTTTCGCTTCATGGGTGCTGGCGAGGCCATTGCCCAAATGGCAGAGCGCGGGCATTGGTATCCGGCATTTGTCGCCGCTTTGGTCGGCACGGCACTATGGATTGCTGCGTTGGCCGCATGCGCCGCTGCGCGAGGCAAGCCCAAGCTACCGCTGCACCGCTGGATTTTGGCTGTCACTGCTGTGGTTTTCATGCTGCGCGGGCTGGCTTTCCCGCTGCTCAAGCCCGTATTTCCCGAAAACAGCGATGCTTTCTGGCTGACCACATCTGCCCTGTGCTTGTTCACGGGCACGTTGTACGCCTTGGGTGCATGGAATTTCTGGCGGTCGCAGACACAGCCCAAACTGCAACTAACAGGAAAGAAAATATGACCATATCGCTCCCTAGTGTTTCGGCTGCTTTAGTCTGACGGATACGACAACGTGCAGGAGACCCCGCATGCAATGGCTTTACCTCGCCCTGTGTCTGATCGGCGCCGTACTGCCTCTGGCGCAGTTCATCCCTTGGCTGGCCGAGCACGGCCTGCACCTGCGGCTGATGTGGCAGCAGATTCAGGGCGACCGACTGTCGGCCTTTGCCTGGGCCGATGTCGTGGCGTCGGCGCTGGCGCTGCCGCTGTTTCTGTGGCTGCGCCAGCGGCATCTTGATCACGCTTCATCGCAAGAGGCAAACCCATGAACACATCCGGCCACAAAGTGCTGATCACCGGCGGCGCCAGCGGCATCGGGCTGGCGTTGGCCAAGCGCTTCCATGCCGCGGGCAACTCGGTGGTGCTGGCAGGCCGCCGCGCCGATGCCCTGGCCGAGGCGGCGCGCGCCTTGCCCGGCGTACAAACGGCAGTGGCCGACATCACCCAGCCTGCCGACCGCGCCCGGCTGTTGCAGGCGCATGGCGATATTTCCATTCTGGTCAACAACGCCGGCATCCAGATCAACCGCCCCTTGCTGGAGCAGAGCCCGGCCGACATCCGCCACGAGCTGGAAACCAATCTGGCCGCGCCGGTGCTGCTGACCCATGCGTTTCTGCCCGCGCTGCTGCGCCAGCCGCAGGCGGCCATCGTCACTGTCTCCTCGGGTCTGGCGATCGTGCCCAAGGAAGCGGCCAGCATCTATTGCGCCAGCAAGGCCGCGCTGCACAGTTTTTCGCAAACCCTGCGCTGGCAGCTGGAAGGCACGCCGGTGCAAGTGTTCGAGCTGTTGCCGCCCTTGGTGGATACCGCCATGACCCAAGGCCGCGGCAAGGGCAAGATCAGCCCCGATGCATTGGCCGCCGAGTTCTGGCGCGCTTTCGCGGCCGACCGCCACGAAGTGCTGGGCGGCAAAACCCGCTTGCTGGCGCTGATCCAGCGCCTCTCGCCCGCACTGGCGCAGCGCATCATGCGCAAGGGCTTGTAGCGCGGCTTGGCGATTGGCGAAGGTCGGCGTCACTGGCCTTGTGCGGTATTGCGGCAGACGTTGCTGGGGCTGCCTGAAACCACTTCAGGCAGCCTCGCGCTGATTTGAAGACGCCAAATCCACCGCGTGCCTGTTTCAAAATAAATTTGTTTCATTAAAAATGACGCAAGCGGGGGGCTGGCATGATTTATGAAATAAGAGAATTAATGCCTTGCGAAATCAATCTGTTGAATGAATTTCTGTATGAGGCGATTTTCATTCCCGAGGGGATGCAAGCGCCGCCCAAAGATATTGTGAACCACCCTGATTTGCAGAAATATATTGCAGATTTTGGCAGAAAAGATGATGTCTGTTATGTGGCGGAAGTCGAGGGTAAGGTGGTAGGGGCGGTATGGACGCGCATCATCCATGATTTTGGCCATGTTGATGATGAAACCCCGTCCCTTTCCATTTCGATTTTCAAGGGGTATAGAAATTTGGGTATTGGCGCGGCGCTTATGCAACAAATCCTTTTGACTTTGAAAAAGCGAGGATACAAGCAAGTTTCGCTTTCGGTTCAAAAAGCCAATCCTGCGCTGCGCATGTATGAAAAACTGGGTTTTGAAATTGTCCGCGAAAATGAAGAAGACTGCATCATGGTTCGCGGACTTTGATTGATGAAGCCCCCGGAATATGGCCGGACAAAATCTGCTTTCTGTGCCTGCGCGCAATCCGTGACAAATATCGCACGGCGATTTGCGGCAGGATGGCCGCTCTTGTACGACAGACACATTCACTTTGGAGACACCCCATGATGATCCTCACCACCTTTGACACCGCACCCGACTTCGCCATCGGCTTTGTGCGCGACATCCGCGTGCGCTGGGCGCTGGAAGAAGCGGGTCTGCCCTACCGCGTGGAAAGCACTTCCATACAGCACCGCACCCACTTCGACCATCAACCTTTCGGACAAGCGCCTTTCTTTCGTGACGGCGACATCGCCTTGTTTGAAAGCGGTGCCATCCTGCTGCATGTAGGCGAAAAAAGCCCAAAACTCTTGCCCGCCGATGCGCAAGCCCGCGCACAAGCCGTCAGTTGGCTGTTTGCCGCACTCAACACCGTGGAGCTCTCCGCCTACCGCCTGTTCCGCTACCGGCTACAGCAATCCCCCGACGAACCCATTTGGCGCGGCGACGTGCAAGCCACCCTGAACCATTGTCTGAGCCGCATGGAAGCCGTGTTGCAAAACCGCGAATGGCTGGCGGGAGATTTCAGCGTGGCGGATATCGCCATGAGCGATGTGCTGCGTCTGGCGGCGCACTTCGGCGCGCTGGCCGACGCCCCCGCCTGCCGCGATTACGTAGCTCGCGCTACCGCCCGCCCCGCGTTCATCAAAGCGCACCAAGACCAGCTGGCGCACTTCGGCAAGACGGCTTGATGCGCTGATGTGTTTCAAAAAAGACGGCACAACCACTAGAGGAGAAACATTCATGACCTCACCCACCCCACTGGCCTGCCGCTGCGGCAAGACGCAAATGGAAGTGATCGGCGTGGAAGATGTGGCCGCCTGCCGCCAAGCCCTGTTGCGCGCGGGCATCGCCGCCGCCGAGATCGCTGATTACGGCTTCGTGCAGGTCTGCGATACCCAAGACCCGCACGGCAACCGCGTATCGTTTGTGCAACTCATGTCGTAAATCTCCGGGGGCGGACATTTCTCCGCCCCGGCGCATGGCGTCAGCCAGCCTTGCGGCGGCTTGCGCTACCCACCCCACACCATGAAGCTACGGCAGCGCCTGCTGCACTTAAAGCCCGCAAATGGTCACGCGATGCCGATGACGATGCATTTATCCGCACCGCACTCGCGGCCCACGCCCCCCTGGCTGGTCAGTGGTGATTCTGATTTGTTGGAGCTCCCCGCTATCGAGAGCTTGCGAATCCTCAATCCTGCCAAGGCGCTGGCCATGATGAAATCCAGCGCCTCCCAATAACAATCCGCCTTTGCCGCTGGCAGTCGCACTCAAGCCGCTGCTCTGGCAAACTGCGCGCAAATCCAACCTTGTCCGGGCGACGCAACACGCGCCGCCTTTTCCTTTTCGGAGCCTTATCGCATGAATGCCACCCCGCGCCCGCCACTCACGCTATCCCGTCTTGATGTGGAGCGCCTTGAAACCCTGCTGGAAAAAGTCGATCCCGACCAGATCAAAACCGCGGCGCTGGTGGAAGAGTTGATGCGCGCGCATGTGGTCGAGCCACAGCAAATGCCCGCCGATGTGGTGTCGATGAACTCCACCATCGTGCTGCGCAACGAAACCAATGGCGATGAACGCGAAATCACTCTGGTTTATCCGCACGATGCCGATGGCAGCCCCGGCAAAGTGTCGATTCTGGCGCCGGTGGGCAGCGCCCTGATTGGCCTCAAGGTCGGCGACAGCATCGACTGGCCGATGCCCGGTGGCCAGACGGCCAAACTGCATGTCCTGTCCATCCGCTTCCAGCCCGAGGCCGCCGGCCAATACGACCGCTGAAATCCCGCATCCTGCCCATGAGCAACGACATCTCCCGCCCCGCCTTCCACGGCTTCGAACAAATCCCGCTGCGCGAATATGCCGAACGCGCCTATCTTGATTATTCGATGTATGTGGTGCTTGACCGCGCCCTGCCGTTTGTCGGCGATGGTTTGAAGCCCGTGCAGCGCCGCATCATCTATTCGATGAGCGAATTGGGGCTGTCAGCGGCCAGCAAGCCGAAAAAATCGGCGCGCACCGTGGGCGATGTGATCGGCAAATACCATCCGCATGGCGACAGCGCCTGTTACGAGGCGCTGGTGCTGATGGCGCAGCCGTTCTCCTACCGCTACCCACTGATCGACGGCCAAGGCAATTTCGGCTCCAGCGACGACCCCAAGTCGTTCGCGGCGATGCGCTATACCGAATCGCGCCTGACCCCGATTGCCGAAGTCCTGCTGGGCGAGTTGGGACAAGGCACAGTGGACTGGGAGGCCAATTTCGACGGCACGCTGGAAGAGCCAGCCTGGTTGCCCGCGCGCCTGCCGCATCTGATGCTGAACGGCACCACCGGCATTGCCGTGGGCATGGCAACCGACATTCCACCGCACAATCTGAGCGAAGTGGTCAGCGCCTGCATCCGCCTTCTGGATGACCCCGATGCCAGCGTTGCCGACCTGTGCGAGCACATCAAAGGCCCGGACTATCCCACCTCGGCAGAAATCATCACCCCGGCCAAAGACCTGTTGGCGCTGTACGAAACCGGCAATGGCGCAGTGCGCGCCCGCGCCACCTACAGCCGCGAAAATGGCCAAATCATCATCACGGCACTGCCCTATCAGGTTTCGCCATCCAAGGTGATTGAACAAATCGCCACGCAGATGCGCGCTAAGAAACTGCCCTGGCTTGAGGACATCCGCGATGAATCCGACCACGCAACGCCGGTGCGCATCACCCTGATTCCGCGCAGCAACCGCGTGGATACCGAGCAGTTGATGGGGCATTTGTTCGCCACCACCGATCTTGAAAAAAGCTACCGGGTCAATTTCAACGTGATTGGCCTGGATGGCCGCCCGCAGGTGAAGAATCTGAAGGTTTTTCTTGGCGAATGGCTGGCCTTCCGCCAGAACACCGTTACCCGCCGCCTGAAACACCGGCTAGAAAAGGTCGAGCGCCGTCTGCACCTGTTGCAAGGGCTGTTGATTGCCTTCCTGAACCTGGATGAAGTCATCCACATCATTCGCACCGAGGACGAGCCCAAGCCGGTTCTGATGGCGCGTTTTGGCCTCAGCGAAGAGCAGGCCGACTACATTCTGGATACCAAGCTGCGACAACTGGCCCGGCTTGAAGAAATGAAAATCCGCGGCGAGCAGGATGCGCTCGCCCGTGAACGCGAAGCATTGCTGGAAGTATTGGAAAGCCGCGCCAAGCTGAAAAAACTCATCAAGGACGAACTCTTGGCCGATGCCAAAAAGTTTGGCGATGCCCGGCGCTCTCCGCTGGTCTGCCGCGAAGCCGCCCAGGCACTGGCCGAAACCGAACTCGTTGCCAGCGAGCCGGTCACCATCGTGCTCAGCGAAAAAGGCTGGGTGCGCGCAGCCAAGGGACATGATGTGGACGCGGCAAGTCTCTCTTACCGCGAAGGCGACCGTCTGCTGGCCGCCGCACGCGGGCGCAGCAATCAGCAAGTGGCGTTCCTCGACAGCGCCGGGCGCAGTTATTCCACCCCGGCACATACCCTGCCCAGCGCACGCGGCAATGGCGAACCGTTGACCGGACGCTTTGCGCCAGCCGCCGGTGCCAGCTTCCGCGCGCTCATCAGCGCCGACAACGACAGCCGCTTGGTGCTGGCCTCAAGCGAAGGCTATGGCTTCATCACCCGGTTTGAGAACCTCACCAGCCGCCAGAAAGCCGGCAAGGCCATGTTGAGCCTTGGCAGCGGCGCGGACGTGCTGCCTCCGGTGCTTGCGCCCAACCCGCAGAGCGACCGCATCGTGGTGGTTACCAGCGCCGGGCATGTACTGGCCTTTGCCCTGTCTGAACTTCCAGAGCTGGACAAAGGCAAGGGCAACAAACTCATCGACATCCCCAAGGCCAAGCGTGCCACCGAAAAAGTCATCGCCATCGCCGTGGTGCCCGAGGGCGGCAAACTGCGCGTGCACGCCGGTGCCCGCACCATGACGCTCGGCTGGAAAGAGCTGGACGATTACCTCGGCAACCGCGCCAGCCGCGGCGGACTGCTGCCACGCGGCTGGCAAAAGGTGGACGCACTGGCGGTGGAATGATGGCGAGGCTTTCAAGCACAGGCAGCGGCTATGAGTTGTCGCTGCCCTGTCGGAATATCTGTCAAGAATCCGCCGCCCTCTAATTCAGGCACGCTCCAGCGCACTGGCCTGTGCGGCAAGCGTCGGTGAAAGCCACAGATGCGAGCCTGCCTGCACCAAACCCGCGCGACGAAACCGTTGTCGGTACCACTTGGCTGGCCGCGCATAAAAGCCTTCTTCATCGCCCACGGCAGCATCTTCAGCCGTAAACAGCTCAAGAAAGGCCACGCCGCCGGTGAGCTCCACCAAACCCGGTAGCCCCTGCCCCAATTCGCGGGCATCTAGGTAATGCAGTACATCGCTGCAAACGAGCAAATCCACCGGCGCGCACGGGCGCAAATAGCGGAAGTCGGCAAACCGGGCGTAATGCAGGCCGCGAGTGCGCCCATATCGCTCGATGGCGTAGTGGCTGCTGTCAAAGCCCAGATATTCCAGCCCCGGGCGCAGTTTCAAAAGCGGCGCGCGCCAAGCGCCTTCGCCACAGCCAATATCCAGCACGCTGCGTAGCGGGCGCTCCAGATGGTATTCGGCCATCGCCACGGCCAGCGCCACCTTGCGCGCCAGTCGCTTGTCATCGTGGAGACCTTCGCGGCGATACCAACGGTCGAAATATTCGTGGTCATATTGCTTCGTCATCGTGGCATGCTATCCAAATACCCGTTCCCCGTCAGGAGCTTCGCATGAAAAAAAACCTGCTCGCCCTTGCCTTACTGGCTGCGATCAGCACGCCCACTGCGCTCGTTGCCGAAGAAAAGCCCGCCTATCGCAGCAGCAAGGAAATCATTGACGCGGCACCAGCCAGTGCCTGGCGTACACCGGCACCGGAAAACCTGCTGTACATGGAGTTCGCCGACGACAAGCTCGCCATCATCGAACTGGCGCCGCAGTTCGCTCCGCAGCATGTGGAAAACATTCGTGCGCTGGCGCGGGCGGGATTCTGGGATGGCACCACGATCTATCGCTCGCAGGACAACTTCGTGGTGCAGTTTGGTGATGCCGATGCCGACGATGCGGCCAAGGCCAAGCGCATTCCCGACGGCGTGGCACAAAAGTTGCCGGCCGAGTTTCAGCGCAGCGCACGCGGGCTTGCGTTCACCCCGATGCCCGACCGCGATGGCTGGGCAGCAGAAACCGGCTTTGTCGATGGTTTCCACGCTGCCCGCAACCGGGTCGATGGCGAAGCCTGGATGACGCATTGCTACGGGCTTTTGGGCGCCGGTCGCGGCAATGCGCCAGATAGCAGCATCGGCGCAGAACTGTATGTGGTCACCGGGCAATCACCGCGTGCGCTCGATGGCAATATCACCAGTGTCGGTCGGGTATTGCGCGGCATGGAGTTTTTGAGCGTGCTGCCGCGCGGCCCCGAGCCGCTGGGCATGTATAGCGACCCGGCGATGCGCACGCCGATTCGGCGCATCCGGCTGGGCAGCGAAATCCCGGCTGCCGAACGGCTACAGCTTGAAGTGATGCGCACCGATGCCCCAGCCTTCGCCGCTGCGGTGGAGGCGCGCCGCAACCGCCGCGATGCTTGGTATGTCAAACCCGCAGGCCATATCGACATCTGCAATATCACCGTGCCGGTACGGGAAAAACCCGCCGCCGCCCAGTAACCCCCTCAAAGGAGACCTCTCATGCCCCTGTTGCGCATGCGTATCACCGGCAGCGAAGCGGATATTCGCGCCATCACCAATCTGTTGCAGAGCCTAGATGGCATCGAGCATGTCGAAGAAGTGGCCGACCTGATGCCGCATATGGATGATGCCGATTCCAGCTCGGCCGGGCTTTCAGACGTGCGCGGCCCGAATGTACACGCGCTGGAAGTCGAAGCCCCGAACAAGGCCACCGCCCGGCATGTACGTCAATTGCTGGAAGAACTGTCGTTCGACCTGGATGCGGTGGTCGAGTTCGAGGAAGACGAGGACTAAGAGCCTGTTTACGCATCTCTTTCTAATATCCGTTGCTTCGCAAAGGCGGTAGCTGCAAGGCGCAAAGCGCAGGCGGACTGGTGGTCCGGCGAGCATTTGCAACACAGCAGATGCTGCCTTTGCGGTGCAACCCCTAGGGCAAGGCATAAAATGCGCAGGCGCTTTGTTGCACACCTTGCCAAGACAGCCAGTCTTGGCTGCGGCGTGCGTCGCAATCCTGCACATTTCCTGCACTTGCGGGCATCAGAAAGAGAGCGTAAACAGACCCTAACAACCCCGGCTGCGTCTTGCCAACAATCTCGCCCGGCATCCGGATGCTGGGACAATTTACGGCTGGCGTGCTTCAAACTGGCCGCTGACTTCACGACCATCGGCCAGTTTGAAACGAATCACCACAGGCTCGCCCGGCCGGATTTCACGCTGCGGGCGCATCAGCATCAAATGCAGGCCGCCCGGTTGCAGTCGCGTTTGGCCATGCGCCGATACCGGCAAGGCGTGAATCTGCCGCATCCGGCTCACCCCCGCTTCGCGGCGGGTTTCATGCAGTTCCACCTCCGCATACACCGGGCTTGTGGCGGCGACGATTTCTACCGCTTTGCCACAGGGGTTCTCAATCCGGGCAAAGCCTGCGTGCATCGGCATGCCCCCGGGCAACAGGCGCACCCAGCCATCGGCAATCCGCATCTGGCAATCACCTCCGGCAGCTTGCACACGCTGCTTGGCACTGGCCGGAAAGCTCGCGGCCAGCAATATGCTCAAGGCGGCAATGACAATGTTTTTCATGATGACCTCTTTCAAGAAGTGGCGACAGGGCGCGCGGGGTCGCTGATCCAGCCACTCCACGAGCCTTTATAAAGCTTGCTGCCAACCAAGCCGGCATGCGCCATCGCCAGCAGATGATGGCAGGCGGTTACGCCGGAGCCGCACATCACCACCAAGTCCGAAGGCGTGCGCCCACCAAGCAATTGGGCGAATTCGGCAAACAGCGTCTGCGATGGTTTGAAATGGCCATCGGCGGCGAGATTCTCGCTGAACGGGCGATTCACCGCCCCCGGCACATGGCCTGCGCGCGCATCAATGGGTTCGACATCGCCACGGAAACGCTCGGCGGCACGCGCATCCAGCAGCAGGCCGCCATGCGCCAGATGTGCGCTGACATCTGAATGGTCAAACAGACGTGAATAATCAAAATTGCCCGGCAAGGGCGGATTCTCGTGCAAGACGGGCACTTCGGTGCTGATCGGCAAACCCGCCGCCTGCCAGGCCGCCAACCCGCCATCGAGCACCGCCACCGCCGCATGGCCGAACAAGCGCAGCAAGCACCAGGCGCGCGCGGCGAACATGCCATTGTCGGCGTCATAGGCCACCACCTGCGTGTTCGGGGTGATGCCCCAGGCAGCGCATTTTTGCGCCCATTGCGCTGCCAATGGCCAAGGATGACGCCCCTGCCCGACTTGCTGCATATCGGACAAGTCCCGTTCAAGTTCGGCATGAAATGCACCGGGAATATGGCCGGCGCGATATTGCGCGATCCCGGCCTGCACATCGCCAAGCACCGCACGACAATCAAGCAACACGCAATGCGCTGCGGTTTCGGCCAACGCCTCGACACCCACCAGACTTGTCCAACTCATCTTGCCGCCTCCAATCGGTTGCGCAGGTTTTCCACAATCATCGCCGTCGCGCCCCAGACCCGTGCCGGATGCCCCGGCCAAGGGTGCAGCTCGGCGATACGCAGGGTTTGCCCCCGCCATTGCCGACTGCTGTGAAACAGGCTCTCCGGCGCCAGCAAAAAGGACAGCGGCAACTCAAAGACCTCGGCCACTTCCTGCGGATCGGGCGCCGCCTGATAGTCGGCGGCAAGCGCTGCCACCACCGGCATCACCCGGAAACCGCTGATGGTCATCAGCGGATCAAGAAATCCCAAGGGGCGAATGCTTTGCGCCGGGATGCCGATTTCCTCGCGCGTTTCGCGCAGCGCCGTGGCGACCGCATCCCGATCCTGCGCTTCCATCGCGCCACCTGGAAAGCTCACTTCGCCGGCATGGGTGCGCAAATGTTCGGTGCGGCGGGTGAAAACCACCTGCCAGCCGCTTTCGCGCTCGACCAAGCCAACCAAAACCGCCGCTTCACGCAGGGGCTCGGCAAGAAAAGCCGCCAGCGCGGTATTCCAGCCCGCCCCCATCGGCGCGGCCTGCAAGGGATGCAGCGCCGCTTGCAAGGTGTGCAGATTCATCATGTCTCCGGCCGCTGCCAGCCCCGTGCGGGCAATACCACCTGCATTAGATAACGACGCTCCTCCTCGCGCATCTGCCGCCAGCGGGCGATTTCATCGCCGCTGCGGCGACAGCCCAAGCACAAACCCGCCGGGTCGAGCTGACAAACCCCGCTGCACGGGCTTTCGATGGTTTGGCCGGTATTGCTCATCGCCTAAAACAAAACGCCGACTCCTGGGAGCCGGCGTCCTGCATTGCCTTGCTTAGTTGCTGACGCGGACCAGCTTGATTTCGAAGGCCACCGCCACATTCGGCGGGAAGCCGCTGCGCGGGTCGTTGCCGAAAGCCTTGTCGGCCGGCAGCACCACTTCCCACTTTGCGCCGGTCGGCATCTGGGTGATGACATCACGCATCGCCTGCATTTCGATTTCGCTGACCTTGATGCTCGGGGTCTGTGCCGGCTGTGCCTGCTGCGGACGCTGACCAAACGGGAACGGGCCGGAAACTTCCAGGCTCACCGTGTTGTTCATGGTCGGCTTGGCGCCACTGCCGTTTTCAATCACCCGGTACATCACGCCACCGGCCAGCGTCCTGACACCGGCCTGCGACTTGAAGTTGTTGAGGTAGGTATTGCTCTTGGTCTGGTTTTCACCGGCAATCTTGTTGAACTCGGCCTGTGCAGCCTGTGCCTTGGCCTGCTGGCGCTTCTGGAAGTTTTCCAGCGCCGGGCGGGCTTGTTCCGGGCTGATCGCCGGCTGTTTCTTGGCAAGGCCATCCTGCACTGCGCGCACCACGGCTGCGGTGTCGAGTTCTTCCCCGCTTTCAGCTAGGTTGCGGGCAAAGTCATAGCCGAAGGCATAGCTCAAGCGCGATTTTTCCGAGGACATGTCCTGCGCCCCGACAACACCGGCAGTCAAGGTGAGTGCCGCAATCGTGGCAGAGAGCAAACGCAATTTCATAGTGATCCTTTGTCTTTCCGTGGGTGAAACGGGCGACATGCCCGGCAAACAGGCGCTAGCATAATCAGTTACAGCCTTAACCTCCACTGACACGCCTGCGCCGCCCGGCTGATGACCGAACCGGGCAGACCAACAGACCGCAAGTCGGGGTTGGGGTTCCCTGCCACTTTCATGAGAAAACCCATGTCCAGCTCCCCGCTTGTCATCACCACCGATGCCGGTATTCGCACCCTCACCATCAACCGCCCAGACAAACTCAACGCGCTGAACTCGGCCACGCTCGATGCCCTGCACACAGCCTTTGCCGAGGCCGCCCAAGACGATACGGTGCGTGTCATCGTGCTGACCGGCGCGGGTGAGAAAGCCTTTGTCGCCGGTGCCGACATCAGCGAAATGAACACGCTTTCAGCCGTGCAGGGACGCGATTTTTCGCTGCGCGGCCAGCGCATGATGCGATTTGTGGAAAAAATGCCCAAGCCGGTGATTGCCGCGATCAACGGTTTTGCACTCGGCGGCGGGCTGGAGCTTGCCATGTGCTGTCATCTGCGCATTGCCGCCGATAACGCCCGGGTCGGCCAGCCGGAAATCAATCTCGGTCTGATTCCGGGCTTTGGCGGCAGCCAGCGCCTGCTGCGTCTGGCAGGCCGCGCCGCCACCCTAGAAATGTGCCTGACCGGCGCCCCCATCCATGCCGAACGCGCGCAGGCGCTTGGCATCGTCAACCGCGTGGTGCCGGCGGCCGAGCTGGCCACAGAAACCCGGAAACTTGCCGAAAGCCTAGCCAATGCCGCGCCGCTGGCACTGCGGGCGATGCTCGATTGCATCAATATCGGCGGTGAATGCGGTATTGAAGAAGGGCTGGAATACGAGTCCGCGCAATTTGGCCTGATGTTCTCCACCGAGGACATGCGCGAAGGCACCAGCGCCTTTTTGGAAAAACGCAAGCCCACCTTTGTGGGGCGCTGATGCGCGTGTTTGACTGGCATCGGCTTGTCGCTGCGGTGGAAAGCGATGCACTCGACAGCGCCATCGAGCTTGGCCTTCTGGATTGGGATGGCGACACCCGCAGCCTCGCCGCTGCGGGGATTGCCGCCGAGCGCATCGAGTTGGTTGCGCGCGTGCGCAAAGAGCGTCTTGCCGCGCTTGCCGCAAGAGCACGCTTCCGCCAGCGCCAGGCGCGGCTTGCCCGACAGGAAGCCGAGCGCAAACAGCGTCAGGCGCAAACCCTCGCCCCCGACACCGGCGGCAAACCGGCGCTTTCCGGCGCTGCCGCGGCCGCCCTCGCCCGTGCCCTTGCCAAAGCGAAAAAATGACCCGAAAAACCGCCAGCAATACTGCCAGCCGTAAAAAAACCAAACTCGCGCTGATGTCGCCAGAACAAATCAGCGAAGCTTTCCACCGCTGGCAAGACCTAGAGCCAGAGCCGAAAACCGAGCTGGAATACCAAAGCGCATTCGAGCTGTTGGTAGCGGTAACGCTTTCTGCCCAAGCCACCGATGTCGGCGTCAACAAGGCCACCCGCAAACTGTTCCCCATCGCCAACACGCCTGCGGCGATTGCTGCGCTGGGCGTGGAAGGGCTAAAGCCGTACATCGCCACCATCGGCCTGTACAACACCAAGGCGGCGAATGTGGTGGCGCTTTCACAACAAATACTGGACTTGCATGATGGCGAAGTTCCGGAAAACCGCGAAGCACTGGAAGCCCTGCCCGGCGTGGGGCGCAAAACCGCCAATGTGGTGCTGAATACCGCCTTCGGCCAGCCGACGATGGCGGTGGATACCCATATTTTCCGTGTTTCCAACCGCATGGGACTTGCGCCTGGCAAAAACGTCCGCCAAGTGGAAGACGCGCTGCTTGAGCGCGTGCCCGGCCAATACCTGCGCCACGCCCACCACTGGCTGATTCTGCATGGTCGCTATATCTGCAAGGCGCGCAAACCCGAATGCCCGCACTGCCCGGTTTACGACTTGTGCCAATGGCCGGAGAAGCCCGAGCCAAGCGCCGCCGGTTGATATGCCAACTTGGGCGGCGGCGCAATCAGTGTGCCTGTACGCGGGTACCATCCTCGATGCGTTCATCTGGCTGCATCACCACCGCATCGCCTTCATTCAGCCCGTCGAGAATTTGCACCGCCGTGGCAGAGCGCAGGCCGATGCGAACCGGGGTGCGGCGGGCACGGCCATCGACCACCCGATACACCGCCCAATGCTCGTCCGCGGCCTGCTGCCCGGCCTTGGGGCTGCTACGGAACAACGCCCCGGCCGGCACCTGCAAAGTATTGGCCTGCTGTTGCAGGATGAACTCAAGTTCGACGCGGTAAGCATCCCCCAGTGCCGCCCACTGTGAATGCGGACTGGTGATGTCGAGAATCACCCGGGTGCGCTGCTCCTCCACCCCCAATGCAGAAACTTTGGTGAAGCCGCCCGGCTCGATGCGGAGGATGCGCGCAGCCAGTTCTTCCTCTCCGCCCCAGCGTTGCACCCGGGCCTGCATTCCCGGTGCCAGCCGCACCGCATCGCTGGACAGCACATCCGCTTCGATTTCCAGTTGCGCCGCATCACCGATTTCCATCAACACCTGCCCGGCCATGACCGGCATGGCGCTTTGCATCGGACGACGCAATACCACCCCTGCCACCGGCGCCTTGACCGCCAGCACCTGCCCCTGCGCACTGCTGCGTCCTTCCTGCGCCAGCACTGCGCGCGCGGCAGCAACACGCTGTGCGGCGGCCTGTGCCTCGGCACGGGCGGCCGCCAACTCGGCAGTCGCAGTGGCCGCTTCGGCTCGCGTCTGGTCGAGGCTCTGCCGGGAAACCAATTGCGATGCCTGCAAAGCCGCCATGCGCTGCAAACTGGCCTCGGCCATTTGATGCGCCGCGCGCGCGGCGGCAATGCGCTGGTTTGCCGCTGCCTGTTGACTTTGCCCGGCACGGATCTCGGCCTCGGCCTGGGCGCGGCTGCGCGCATCCAGCAAGGTGCTGGTGGCCGGGGCAATCAAGGCCAGCACCTGTCCGGCATTTACCCTATCGCCCGGCTCCAGCGTGATGCGCTGCAAATGCCCCGATACCGGCGCGGTGATGGCAAAACTGGCCTTCAGCCGGGTTTTTCCTTCCTCGTTGAAGCTTTGAATGACCGTGCCGCGCGTGGCCGTTTGCACGCTGACCAGTTGCGTTGGCGGACGTAGTGCCGCCCATGCCAGCAGCAATACAAGCAGCAGGGCAATGGCGGAATAAATCAGCGTTTTTTTGCCGGGCAGTTTCATTGCAGTTCGCCTGTTGTTGCTTCTTGCCAGAAGCTGATTCTGGCAGGTTGGGAAAAAAGTCTATCCATGCGTTTTCAGCGCCTCGCTCATGTCCAGCCGATATATCTGGCGCAGCACCGCCAGTGCCGAAACAATCGACGAGCCTAGGGTTACCAGCGTCACGAAGGCATAACTGCTGGGCGGGATGTAAATCGGTATGCGGTACAGCTCGCTTTGCAGCCCCCGCACCAGCAGCCAAGTCAATCCCCAGCCCGCCGCAAACGACAGCGGAATCGACAGCAGCACCAGTAAGCCGATTTCGCCCAGCAAAATGCGGGCGACTTCGCCTTTGCCAAAGCCCAGCACGCGCAGGCTGGCGAGCTCTCGCGCACGCTCGGCCAGTGTGATGCGGACGGCGTTGTAAACCACACCAAAATTGACGATGGCACCCATCAGGAGGCTAACCAAGGTAAACGGGCCGCTGATACGATCGAGCATGTCGAAGAAAGCGCGGATGCTCGCCAGGCGCGATTCGGCCGCCACCACGCCCGGTCGGGCATCCAATGTGCGCATCAGTCGGGGGACTTCTTCGGGCAGGACGGTAAGCAATGCGCCACTGTAAAGCTCGCCTTCGCCCAAGGCACGGTTCAGCGCCGGGGTAGCCATGTAGGCGCGCGTGCCGACATATTCACTCACCAAGGCCACGACCGGCAATTGCAGCTGCGCACGTCGGCCTTGCAGCACTTGCACCTGCACCATATCGCCAACACCCACGCCAAGTTTCTGCGCCAGATAGTCGGACAGCACCAGCCCCGCCTCGGGCAACGGCAGGCGACGTTTTTCGGTATCAATCAGGCGCCGCAAGCGGCCATCGGGCGGCAACCCCTCGATGGCGGTATTGAAGCTGATTTGCTCATGCGAAAGTTTCACCGCCACAGTACGCAGCCCTTCCACCTGCTGCACGCCCGGCAGCGCACGCAACTCGTACAGCGCGCGGGCGGGCGCAGCTTCGATGAATTGCACCGAAACATCATGGTGCTCGGCCAGCCGAAACTGCATGTCAATCATGTAAGTGATGGTCTGCCCCTGGAAGCGCGCCATCATGATGATGGCGCCGGCCAGCGCCAAGCCGGTGATGCTAAGCACGGCACGCCAAGGGCGGCGTTCGATTTGCCGCAACACCATGCGCGCCGGTTGCGACAGCCAGCGCGTCAGCCCCAGACGCTCGACCACGGTGGCGCGATAGCGCTCCGGTGCGACCGGACGCATGGCCTGTGCCACCGGCTCGCCGGCTGCTTGCAACACCGCACGACCAGCTCCGGCCACCGCAGCGGTCAAGGCCACCATCACCCCCAATGCGGCAATGCGCCAGTCCAGCGCGAATGCCAGATACGGAAAGCGGAAGTTTTCCTGATACAGCCCGGACAACATTTGCCCTAGCCCAATACCTGCGGCAATGCCGATGACGGCGCCGCAA
The DNA here is from genome assembly GCA_002798275.1 of Lysobacteraceae bacterium NML08-0793. Lineage (GTDB taxonomy): Bacteria > Pseudomonadota > Gammaproteobacteria > Xanthomonadales > Xanthomonadaceae > Solilutibacter. Next base: position 281,393 of record NWQR01000001.1, read on the forward strand.
AGACAAATCAGCGTCGCCATCAGGCCGTAGTGCAGCACCATGTCGCGGGTGCGGTAGCCAAAGGCTTTCAGAATGGCGATTTGCGCACGTTGCGTGCCAATCAGACGGGCGAACACCACATTCAACAAAAACGCCGCCACCCCCAAAAAAATGGTCGGAAAAATCCGCGTCATGGTTGCCAGTTGGCGGAACTCCTCATGCAGATAACGGTAGGAATACTGGTTCATCCGCCCCACCGCACCGAGTCCGCCCCAACGCATCAGCAAACGGTCGATGGCGGCAATCAATTCGGCCTCATCGGTCGGGCTGCGTGCGTCGGGCGACATGCGCACGCTGAGCTGATTGAACGCGCCGTCCATGTTCAAGGCCGCCTCCAGTGCCCGGCGCGGTGCCCACACAATCGCGTAGCGCTCGTAGTCCGGGAACATCGCGGCAGGCTTGGATTGCAGCAGGTATTCGGGCGACACCGCAATGCCTACCAAGGTGAACCATTGCGAGCGCCCGTACACCGTGGCACGCAGGCGGTCGCCGGGTTTCAGCCCATGCACCTCGGCAAAAGCATCGCTTAGCAGCACCTCATCCGCCGCAAATGGTGCGGGCATCCGCCCGGCGCGCAAATACAGGCGGTTGTGCAATGGCTGGCTGCCCTCATCGGGCAAGGACAGCATCAAGGCTTCCACCGGCTCGCTGTAATCGACCAGCACCAGCTTGGCACTGGCCTGCACCTGGGTTTCCACACTAGCAACGCCTGGCAATTCGGCCACGCGCTGGGCCATGGACTCGGGGGCGCGCTTGAGGTTGGCCCAGACATCGGCAAAAGCATAGTCACGGTACATCGCATCACGCGTGGTGCGCAGCGAGTCGAGCGTGGCCTGCGACATCACCAGCATGGCAATGCCCGCAGCCACCACCAGCGCAATCGCAATCGCCTGCCCGCGCATCAGCCATAAATCGCGCAGCGCCTTGCGATGGAGAGCCGGCAATCTCATACCACTACTCACTACCAACGCAGTGCTTCTGCCGCGATGCGCTGCGCATTGCGCGCCTCCCCAACCACCCGGCCATCGCCCATGGTCAGCACCCGGTCGGCCATTCGGGCGATATCGGCATTGTGCGTAATGATGACGGTGGTGGTGCCGAGGCTGGCATTGACCTGCTCCAGCGCCTGCAACACCCGCACGCCAGTAGCCGAATCAAGCGCGCCGGTCGGCTCATCACACAGCAGCACCACCGGACGCTTGGCGATGGCGCGGGCAATCGCCACACGCTGCTGCTCGCCGCCGGACATCTGCGCCGGAAAATGATCCAGACGCCCCTCCAGACCGACCAAGGCCAGGGCTTCTTCCGGCGACATCGGGTTTTGCGCGATTTCGGTAACGATGGCGACGTTCTCGCGCGCGCTCAGGCTGGGAATCAGGTTGTAAAACTGAAACACGAAACCGACATGATCGCGCCGGAACTGCGTCAGTTGCGCATCCCCAGCATGAGTCAGATTCTGGCCGTGATACCAGACCTCGCCGCCGCTCGGCACATCCAGCCCGCCAAGGATATTCAGCAACGTGGACTTGCCACAGCCGGACGGCCCCAGAATCACGATGAACTCGCCTGCATTCAGCGCCAGATCCACCCCGCGCAAGGCATGCACCGCTGCCTCGCCACTGCCATACACCTTGGTCAAACCACGGGCGCGGAAAATCGGTTCGGTCGTGGCGGTGGCCGATGCCAAAGCCATATCACCCTTCCATCATCGGACTGGCCGGATTTATCGCATATCCGACCCCAACATGGCCAGAACACACGCAAAAATCGCGCTTGGGGCAAAGCCCAACCAAGCGACGGCAAGCGCAGGAGAGCCGATTTCCTTAACCTGATTGAAAAACGCCCGTCTTTGACGGGCGCTTGGGCATGATTGGCGGAAGCGGTGAGATTCGAACTCACGAAGGGTTGCCCCTTGCCGGTTTTCAAGACCGGTGCCTTCAACCACTCGGCCACGCTTCCGTATCTGATTGGCTGCCGGTGCACTCCGGCAGGGGCGCTATTGTGCCACGCCAGGGCGGCGCTTCATAGGCTACCGTGTTCGGTGCAGGCGTCTGAGCAGCGTTTTTTGCCAAGTTTCTGCGGCAGGGTTTCGGCCAAATGGTCGATGAAGGCGCGCACGGCCGGCAGCATGCCACGGCGGCTGGGAAATACCGCATGGATGATGCCTTGTGGCAGCTTCCATTCCGGCAGTATCACTTCCAGCTCGCCGTTTTTGACTGCTTCTGCGCAGCTCATTTCTGGCAGCATGGTGATGCCGATGCCTTGCTTGACCATTGCCCGCAGCATCTGGAAATCGAACGCGGCAAGCCGGGGTTTCAGCTCGACCGTGCGCACCTCGCCGTCGGGGCCATGCAGCTCCCATTGCTGGCGCGCCTCGTCCTCAAACATGCTCAAGGTGACATGCGTGCCCAAGTCTTCGGGCTTGCGCGGGCGGCCATGTTTGCGCAGATAGTCCGGGCTTGCCACCAGAAGCTGCTGGTCATGGCCGAAGCTGCGTAGAACCAAACTGCCATCGTCGTCTAGCTTGCTGCGCACCCGCAGCGCCACATCAAAGCCTTCCTGAATCAAATCCACGCGGCGGTTGCTGACATGCGCATGCAGACGCACGTCCGGATATTTATCCAAAAATGCCGGCAGCACTTCCGGCATCACTTCTTGCGCCAAGGTCACCGGCACGCTAACGCGCACCACGCCCCGCGGGGTGGCGCTAAGTTGCGCAACCGCATCCTGTGCGGCCTGTGCGGCTTCACGCATCGCCAAGGCATGGCGATAGACGTTTTGCCCAACCTCGGTTACCGCAAAGCTGCGGGTGGAACGCTGCAACAGCCGCACACCCAGGGCTTCTTCCAGTTGGGCGATGCGGCGCGACAGACGTGAGCGCGGAATACCCAGCGCACGCTCGGCAGCGGCATAGCCGCCGTGGTCAACAACCAGCGCGAAGTAATGCAGGTCGTTGAGGTCTTGCATCAGGCAAGCAACTCCGCACCACCCATGTACGGGCGCAGGGCTTCGGGCACGGTGATCGAGCCGTCGGCGTTCTGGTAGTTTTCCATCACGGCAATCAGCGCGCGCCCCACGGCGGTGCCGGAGCCATTCAAGGTATGTACCAACTCCGGCTTGCCGCTGTCGTTGCGGAAGCGCGCCTGCATGCGGCGTGCTTGGAAATCGCCGCAATTGGAGCAGGAAGAAATCTCACGGTAAGTGTTTTGCGAAGGCAGCCACACTTCCAAGTCATAGGTCTTGCGGGCGGAAAAGCCCATATCGCCCGCGCATAGCAGCATGCGGCGGTACGGCAGCCCGAGTTTTTCCAGCACAGTTTCGGCGCAGCGGGTCATACGCTCAAGTTCCGCGTTGCTGTCTTCTGGCTTGCAGATGGACACCAATTCCACCTTTTCAAACTGGTGCTGGCGAATCATGCCGCGCACATCGCGCCCGCCACTGCCGGCTTCGGAACGGAAGCACAGCGAATCGGCGGTCATGCGCAGCGGCAGGCGTTCGGCTTCGACAATCTCCTCGCGCACGATATTGGTCAGCGCGATTTCGGAGGTGGAAATCAGATAGCGACGATGCTCGCCAAGCGTGGTGGCAAACATGTCCTCCTCAAACTTCGGCAACTGGCCAGTGCCAACCAGACTGTCGGCATTGACGATCACCGGCACATTGGTTTCTTCATAGCCGTGTTCGGCGGTATGCAAATCCAGCATGAACTGCGCCAGTGCGCGATGCAGCCGTGCCAGTTGCCCGCGCAGCACGGTAAAGCGGGCGCCGGAGAGTTTGGCGGCGGTTTCTGCATCCAGCCAGCCGTGGCGTGCGCCGAGCTCCACATGATCTTTCACCGCGAAATCAAAGCTGCGCGGCTCGCCCCAACGCGACTGCTCGACGTTGCCGGTTTCGTCCTCACCATCGGGCACTGACGCATCCGGCAGATTCGGCAAGCCCTGCATCAGCGCTTCCATTTCGGCGCGAATGGCATCAAGTCGCGCTTCGCTGGTTTTGAGTTCCTCGCCAAAGCTCGCTACCTCTGCCATCAACGGGGCGACATCTTCGCCCTTGGCCTTGGCCTGACCGATCGCCTTGCTGCGGGTATTGCGCAGGTTTTGCAACTCCTGGGTGCGGATTTGGATGGCTTTGCGTTCGGCTTCCAGCGTCTGGAAAGCGTCAACATCCAGCTTCACGCCACGGCGTGCCAGCCCTTGGCGGACGGTTTCGGGATCATTGCGGAGCAGTTGCGGGTCAAGCATCGACGGCGATTCCATGAATCAGGGGCGGCTATTATCGCCGCTTTGCGCCAGTTTGCCGCATCGCTCACATCAACAATGCCACAATGCCCGCACTCAAGCTGCCGATGAGTCGTGACATGTCCACACCCCCACCGCCGCCGACCTCCGCCCCCACCGCAGCCCCCCGCAAGCGCACACGCAGTCGCCTGTTGCTGTTGTGGATTCTGCCCGCCTTCATTGTGCTGGGCGGCCTGCTGTTCTTGCTGGTGTGGAGCATCGAAAAAGAAAAAGTCTTTTACACCGCACCGCCGAGCACTGCCGCCGATGCGCAGGATGACGGGCAGGTGAAGATTTTCGAGCCGCTGCCCACGCCGCAAAATCAGCCCTTGGCCGAAAGCGGCGAAAACCGCAGCCTGCTGCCTGCGCCGCCCCCGGAGGCAGCACACGCGCAGGCGGCAAGGCCAGTCGAACAACCCAACACACGTCCGGCCAATGATATGGCAGCGCAAGCGCCGACAGCTGCCGCACCGACACGCAGCAGCGGCAACAGCCCGCCGGTACCCATCAGCCAGCCCGCGCCACGCTATCCGCGCAACGCGCTGCGCAATGGCATCGGCGGCTTCGTGCAATTGCAGGTGGATGTCGGTGTCGATGGCGTGCCAACTTCGGTCAGTCTGATTCGCAGCAGCGGCTCGCGCGAGCTTGACCGCGCCGCCAGCGAAGCGGTGCGCCGCTGGCGTTTTCAACCGGCAATGGAAAACGGCCAGCCAAGCAGCGGTCGGGTTACGGTGCCGATCCAGTTCACCCCCAACTGAACCCGATCCATTGGACTTTGGTCGATTTACCCGCTTCGGGATGTTTTTCGGGTGCATCGGCCAAATGTCAAGGCTATAATCCCACTCCCCTCTAACCGGCCATTCAGCCAGATTTTTCAGGTCAGACAAAAGTCTTGAAAAATCAGGAAGTTCTGGCCACCGGCATAGCGCGAGCGTAACCCTGAAATGGCGAGCAGCCTCTTGAAGAAGTTTGCACAGTCTTCTCAACTTGGTGCCAATGCGGCATACATCGAAGACCTTTACGAACAATATCTGGCCAACCCGGACAGCATCGAGCCGAAGTGGAAGACCTATTTTGATGAACTCAAGGGGCGCGAAGCCGGCGACGTACCGCACTCGGTCATTGCCGATGCCGTCGCGGCTGCCGGTCGCGCCGCAGCACGCGGTCATGTCAGTGACTCCAGCGGCAGCGGCGATGGCCGCGAGCGCAGCGTGGCGCGTCTGGTAACCGCCTACCGCTCGCGCGGGCATCTGGCCGCCGATGTCGATCCGCTGCAAATGTGGATTCATCCCGAAGCGCCCGATCTGACCCTCGGTTTCCATCATCTGGGCGATGCCGATCTCGGCAGCGAATTCGCCACCGATGTGGCAGGCCGTTCACGCGCCAAACTCTCAGAAATCCTCGCCACGCTGAAGGCCACCTATACCGGCCCGATCGGCGCGGAGTTCATGCACATCCCCGATGTCGAACAGCGCCGTTTCATGTATTCACGCCTGGAAGCGGCAGCCGGCAAGTTCGGTCGCAGCACCGAACAGAAAAAACGCATTCTGGAGCGCCTGACCGCTGCCGAAGGTTTGGAACGCTACCTCGGCACCAAATATGTCGGGCAAAAGCGTTTCTCGCTTGAAGGCGGCGACTCGCTGATTCCGCTGCTGGATACGCTTATCCAGCACGCCGGTGAAGCAGGCGTCAAGGAAACCGTCATCGGCATGGCACACCGTGGCCGTCTGAACGTGCTGGTCAACACCCTCGGCAAGCCGCCGCGCGTGCTGTTTGACGAGTTTGAAGGCAAGTTCGAGCACCATCATGGCGACCGCGCTCATACCGGCGACGTGAAATACCACATGGGCTTCTCCGCCGATGTCGCCACGCCCGCAGGCCCGATGCATCTGGCGCTGGCCTTCAACCCCTCGCATCTTGAAATCGTCAACCCGGTGGTTGCAGGCTCGGTGCGTTCGCGTCAGCACCGCCGTGGCGATATCGCCCGTCAAACCGTGCTGCCTGTGTTGCTGCACGGCGATGCCGCCTTTGCAGGTCAAGGCGTGGGCATGGAACTGTTCCAGATGTCGCAGGCACGCGGCTTTGCCGTTGGCGGCACCGTGCATGTGGTCATCAACAACCAGGTGGGCTTCACCACTAGCGAGCGCCAGGACGCACGCTCCACGTTGTACTGCACTGATGTGGCCAAAATGGTCGCCGCCCCGATTCTGCATGTGAACGGCGACAACCCCGAAGCTGTCGCCTTCTGTGCGGAACTGGCCTTCGATTTCCGTCAGCGTTTTGGCAAGGATGTGGTCATCGACCTCATCTGCTACCGCCGCAACGGTCATAACGAGGCCGACGAGCCGGCTGCAACACAGCCGCTGATGTACCAGAAGATTCGCTCGATGAAGACCACCCGCGAGCTGTACGGCAATGCCTTGGTGGCCGAGGGCGTGCTGCGCGAGGACGAGCCCAAGGCTTATGCCGATGCCTACCGCAACAAGCTCGATGCCGGCGAAGTTACCGCAGACTTGGTGAAAGTCGAGGCCGACCCGAATGCGATCAACTGGAGCAAGCTGATGGCCGGCAAGCCCAGCGATGCCTTCAGCACCGCCGTTGACCGCGCCAAGCTGGACAAGCTGGCCAAGGCCATCACCACCCTGCCCGAAGACCTGACCCTGCATCCGCGCGTTGCCAAGATTTACGATGACCGTCGCAAGATGGCCGCGGGCGAACAATCGGGCGACTGGGGCTTTGCCGAGAACTTGGCCTATGCCACGCTGCTGGACGAGGGCTATCGCCTGCGCCTGGTCGGGCAGGATTCCGGGCGCGGCACCTTCTTCCATCGCCATGCGGTGCTGCACGATCAGAAGTCCGACCGCGACTATCTGCCGCTGCAAGAAATCACCAGCAATCCGGAAAACGCCATCATCATCGACTCGCTGCTAAGCGAAGAAGCGGTCATGGCCTATGAATACGGCTATTCCACCACCGACCCTGACACGCTGTGCATCTGGGAGGCTCAGTTCGGCGACTTTGCCAACGGCGCACAAGTGGTGATTGACCAGTTCCTCACCTCCGGCGAAGCCAAATGGGGGCGTCTGTCCAATCTGGCGCTGTTCCTGCCGCATGGCTACGAAGGCCAGGGGCCGGAGCACAGCTCTGCACGTCTTGAGCGCTTCCTGCAACTGTGCGCCCAGGGCAATATCCAGGTCTGCGTGCCGACCACACCGGCGCAGGCATTCCACATGATCCGCCGCCAGATGAAGATGACCACCCGCAAGCCGCTGGTGGTGATGACCCCGAAATCACTGCTGCGCCACAAGCGCGCCATCAGCGACCTGAACGAGCTGGCAAACGGTGAGTTCCAGCATCTGATCCCCGACAGCAAGGCCGACCCGATGCAGGTCAAGCGCGTGGTGCTGTGCTCGGGCAAGGTGTATTACGACCTGCTGGAAGATGCCGAAAAGCGTGGCCAAAAAGATGTCGCCCTGATTCGCATCGAACAGCTCTACCCGTTCCCGCGTCAGCAACTGGCTGCCGAGCTTGGCAAGTATCCGCAGGCGCAGGATGTCATCTGGTGTCAGGAAGAGCCGCAAAACCAAGGCGCTTGGTTCCAGATTCAGCACCATCTGCGTGCCTGCCTTGCCAAGCACCAGTCCCTGTCCTATGCAGGCCGGGCGCGTTCGCCCTCGCCGGCTGCCGGGCACTTCAACGACCACGTTGTCGAACAGCAACAGCTTATCGCCGACGCCTTGGTCAACCCGCCCAATACCGAGTCGGACAACGACTAACCTTCACCCTTCACGATCCAATCTCAATCGGAAAAGCTCATGGCCACCGAAATCAAAGTCCCGGTTCTTCCCGAATCCGTCTCCGATGCCGTCATCGCCACCTGGCACAAGAAAGTCGGCGATGCCGTCCGTCGTGACGAAAACCTGGTCGATCTTGAAACCGACAAGGTCGTGCTGGAAGTGCCTGCCCCCGCCGATGGCGTGCTGAAGGAAATCAAGTTCGACTCCGGCGCCACCGTGGTCAGCCAGCAAGTCATCGCCGTGATTGAAGAAGGCGCCGTGGCCGCTGCCCCGGCACCGGCTGCTGTGGAAGCGCCGAAAGCCGCCGCCCCCGCTGCTGCACCGGCACCGGCCAACACTGGCAGCAGTGCCACCTCACAACTGCCGCCGGGTGCCCGCTTCACCGCCGAAACCCAAGGCATCAACCCGGCCGAAGTGCAAGGCACCGGCCGCCGTGGTGCCGTAACCAAGGAAGACCTCATCAACTACGCCAGCGGCAAGACTGCCGGCATTGGTGGCGGTGCCCGCCCGGAAGAACGCGTGCCGATGACCCGCATGCGCAAGCGCATTGCCGAACGCTTGATGGAATCGAAAAACTCGATCGCCATGCTGACCTCGTTCAACGAAGTCAACCTGTCGGAAGTGATGAAGATGCGCAAGGCGCTCGGCGAGCAGTTCGAAAAAGCCAACGGCATCAAGCTCGGCTTCATGAGCTTCTTTGCCAAGGCCGCTGCCAACGCACTGCAAAAGTATCCGGTCATCAACGCCTCGGTCGATGGCGATGACATCATCTATCACGGCTATGCCGACATCTCGGTAGCCGTGTCCACCGACAAGGGCCTGGTAACCCCGGTGCTGCGCAATGTCGAGCGCATGAACTTTGCCGAAATCGAAGCCGGCATCGCCGGGTTTGCCAAGCAGGCGCGCGAAGGCGGCCTGAAGCTGGAAGACCTGCAAGGCGGCACCTTCACCATCACCAATGGTGGCACCTTCGGCTCGCTGTTCTCCACCCCGATCGTCAACCCGCCGCAGTCGGCGATTCTCGGCATGCATGCCATCAAGGAGCGCGCCATTGTCGAAAACGGCCAAGTGGTGGCTGCACCGATGATGTATATCGCCCTCAGCTATGACCACCGCATCATCGACGGCAAAGACGCCGTGCTGTTCCTGGTGGACATCAAGAACCAGCTGGAAAACCCCAGCCGCATGCTGCTTGGCATGTAATTCTGAACCCGCGAACCCCGCGCCCTGCGCGGGGTTTGGCTTTGTGATTGCAAGGATTTTTCGATATGAGCGAACAACAGAACTTTGATGTCATCGTCATCGGCGGCGGCCCGGCGGGCTATCACGCTGCCATCCGCGCCGCCCAGCTCGGCCTCAAAACCGCCTGCATCGACGCGGCACTGGGCAAGGACGGCCAGCCGGCACTCGGCGGCACCTGCCTGCGCGTGGGCTGCATCCCGTCCAAGGCATTGCTCGACTCCAGCCGCCAGTACTGGAACATGGGACATATCTTCGACCAGCACGGCATCAGCTTCGACAATGCCAAGATTGATGTCGGCACCATGATTGGTCGCAAAGACAAAATCGTGAAGCAGTTCACCGGCGGTATCGCGCAACTGTTCAAGGCCAACAAAATCACCGCCTTCTACGGCTTCGGCCAACTGCTGCCGGGCAATGAAGTCAAGGTCAAGCAGCACGACGGCTCCGAAGTGGTGCTGAAGGGCACCAATGTGATTCTGGCGGTCGGCTCCGAATCCATCGAGCTTCCGTTTGCCAAGTTCGACGGCAAGTACATCGTCGATAACGCCGGTGCGCTGGACTTTACCGAAGTCCCGAAGCGTCTTGGCGTAATTGGTGCCGGCGTCATCGGCCTTGAGCTTGGTAGCGTCTGGAACCGCCTGGGTGCGGAAGTCACCATTCTGGAAGCCTCGCCGGACTTCCTCGCCGCCGCCGACAAAGAAGTCAGCAAAGTCTCCGCCCGCGAATTCAAAAAGCAGGGGCTGGACATCAAGCTCGGCGCCAAGGTCAGCCGTGCCGAGGTCAAGGGCAATGAAGTGGTACTGACCTATAGCGATGCCAGCGGCGAGCAAAGCCTCACCGTGGACAAGCTGCTGGTGGCCGTTGGTCGTCGCGCCGCAAGCCAGGGCGTACTGGCCGAAGGCACCGGCGTCAAGCTCAATGAACGCGGCCAGATTGAAGTGGACGAACATTGCCATACCGGCGTCAACGGTGTCTGGGCCATTGGCGACTGTGTGCGCGGCCCGATGCTCGCCCACAAGGGCTTTGAAGAAGGTATCGCCGTGGCCGAGTTGATTGCCGGTCTGCCCGGCCATGTCAACTTCGACACCATCCCCTGGGTCATCTACACCGAGCCGGAAATCGCCTGGGTCGGCAAGACCGAAGAACAGCTCAAGGCCGAAGGCATCGCCTACAAGGCCGGCAGCTTCCCATTTGCCGCTGTCGGTCGCGCCGTGGCGATGGCCGAGCCGATCGGCTTTGTCAAAGTGCTGGCCGATGCCGAAACCGACCGCATTCTCGGCATGCACCTGGTCGGCCCGAATGTCTCGGAACTGGTGCATGAAGGGGTGATTTCGATGGAGTTCAAAGGCAGCGCCGACGACCTCGCCCGCATCTGCCATGCCCACCCAAGCCTGTCCGAAGCAGTGCACGATGCCGCGATGGCCGTGGACAAACGCGCTATCCACAAGGCCAACTAAACCACCAGACACAACCCGGCACCTGCCGGGTTGTGTTTTTTTCACCCCCCATCCTCATGTCCAACCTCCATATCGTCCCGTTTCAAGCGCAGCACTGGCCGCAGCTCTGGCCGATTCTGCGCGACACCTTCCAGCGTGGCGACACCTATGCCTTCCCGACCGATTGGGACGAAGCACAAACCCGTCACGCTTGGATTGATGTGCCCGTCCACACCTTTGTCGCCGTGGATGACGCAGGCATGGTGCTCGGCAGCTATTACCTCAAGCCCAATCAACTGGGTGGCGGCAGCCATGTGGCCAATTGCGGCTATGTGGTCAGCGCTGCGGCCAGTGGTCGCGGTATTGCCAGCCAGATGTGTCGGCACTCGCAGGACGAAGCCCGCAGGCTGGGTTTTCTGGCCATGCAGTTCAATTTCGTGGTCAGCAGCAACAGCCGGGCGGTGGCGCTTTGGCAGCATCTGGGCTTTACCATCGTCGGCACCTTGCCACTGGCCTTCCGCCATCCCCAGCATGGCTTGGTCGATGCCTATGTGATGCACAAGCCCCTGCACCACTAACCCCAGCCGCTGCTATCCTGCATCAATGCAAAATATCTGTCTTTACTGTGGCTCCAAGCCTGGCAACCATCCCGAATACGCACACTTGGCCGCAGCACTGGGTACGCATGTCGCCCGTAGCGGCGCGCGTCTGGTGTATGGCGGTGGCCGGGTCGGACTGATGGGGATTGCCGCCGATGCCGCGCTGGCCGCAGGTGGTGAGGTGATCGGCATCATTCCGCAGCAGTTGGTGGATTGGGAGGCCGCACATCCGGGACTGACCCAGCTTGAAGTCGTTGACACCATGCACCAGCGCAAAATGCGCATGTTCGAGTTGTCCGATGCCTTCATCGCCCTGCCCGGCGGCTTCGGCACACTGGATGAAATGTTCGAAATGCTCACTTGGCAGCAGCTTGGCATCAATACCAAGCCTTGCGCCTTTCTTGGCACGCCGGGCTTCTGGCAACCGCTGATGCAGATGCTGGACACGATGGTGGCCGAAGGCTTCGTCCCCGCAGCGCAGCGTGAAAATGTCTGGCAAGGCGAGGACATCGAAACGCTCTGGGCATGGATGCGCCGTTTTGATGCACAAACGCCGGGGCGCTTGGTGGCCGAACGTCGCAAAGAGCTGGTGCGTTAGCGCGCCTGCGCCAATTTTTCAAAGCCTTTCCCATCTGCCGAGTGCTGCCATGTCAATCCCCGAACATTTCCAGGCTTTCCGCATCCACAACGACGAGGCGGGCTATCGCAGCGGTATCGAATCGCTGGCGCTCGCGCAACTGACAGAAGGCGAAGTCATCATCAAAACCGCCTATTCCTCGGTCAACTACAAAGATGCACTGGCTGGCACCGGGCAAGGCAAGATTCTGCGCCGCTTCCCGCTGGTAGGCGGGATTGATGTCGCCGGGCATGTGCTGCAAAGCCGCGATGCCCGGTTCCGCGAAGGCGATGCGGTACTGGTGACCGGCTGTGGTCTTTCCGAAACCCGCGATGGTGGCTATGCCGAATATGCGCGGCTGGAATCGCGCTGGGTAATCCCCCTGCCTGATGGACTATCGCTGCGCGAGGCGATGATACTCGGCACCGCTGGCTTTACCGCCGCACTCGCCCTGCTGCGCATGGAAGAAAACCGCCAGCATCCGGCACTGGGGCCGCTTGCCGTAACCGGCGCCACCGGCGGCGTGGGCTCACTGGCACTGGCCATTTTCAGCAAAGCCGGATACCAAGTGCATGCCATCAGCGGCAAGGCCGACCAGCATGACTATCTGAAATCCCTCGGCGCAAGCGAAGTGCTGGGGCGTGAAGTGCTGGATACCCGCGCGCCGATGTCATCGGCACGCTTTGGCGGCGCACTCGACAATGTCGGCGGCACGATGCTGGCAAGTCTCTTGGCGCAAACCGCCCCCTATGGCAATGTCGCCAGCGCCGGGCTTGCCGCCAGTGCCGAATTGTCTGCCACGGTGATGCCCTTCATCATCCGGGGCGTGTCCTTGCTGGGCGTAGCTTCGGCAGGCACGGCTCGCGATATCCGCGAAAAAGTTTGGGAAAAGCTCGCTGGTGACTGGAAGCCGGAAAATCTCGAAACCATCTGCAGCGCGGAAATCACACTCGATGCCCTGCCGCAAGTGTTCGCGCGGATGCTGGCCGGCAACTCGCTTGGCCGTACAGTCGTCAAACTTTGACTTTCATCGCCCAACCCATTCCCGCAACGCGCGCAAGCCGGTAAAATCCAGCCACTCAAGGGGAAAATCATCCATGGCTCGTATCCTTGTCGTTGACGACTCACCTACCCAACTGACCGGCATCAGCCGCATCGTGCAAAAACTCGGTCATGAATGCCTGACCGCAGAAGACGGCGCCGCCGGTGTTGAAAAGGCCAAAGCGGAATTGCCCGACCTCATCCTGATGGACGTGGTGATGCCCAATCTCAACGGCTTTCAAGCCACCCGCTCAATCGCCCGCGCCACCGAAACCGCGCATATCCCGATTGTGCTGGTTACCACCAAGGATCAGGAAACCGACAAGGTTTGGGGGCTGCGCCAAGGTGCCAAAGCCTATATCACCAAGCCGTTTACCGAAGCACAACTGACCGAGGTCATCAAGCAGCTCCTGCCTGCCTGACCCCGCAACGCAAACCGGGCGCCAATGCGCCCGGTTTCTTTTTGACATGCCGCCCCTCAGTCGTTGAACGCAGCACGCAGGTCTTCATAGGCACTGCGTTGACGCTCGTTGCGCGGCGGTGGTGCCAGCACTTCCAGCTCCACGATCTGATCGCCCGGCACGCTGCCAGGCAGGCCGCGACCACGCAGGCGTAGTTTTTTCCCAGCCTCCGAGCCTGCCGGGATTTTCAGCTCGACCACGCCGCCCAACGTCGGCACTTTCACTACATCCCCCAAAGCCGCCTGCCAAGGCGTCACTTCCAGCACGTGGATCAGGTTGCGGCCATCCACTTCAAAATGCGGGTGCGCGGCGTATTCGATTTCCAGCAGCAAATCGCCATGCGTGCCCTGCCCCTTCAAGCGAATCATCTTGCCAGGTGCAATACCTTTGGGCAGCTTGACATCCAGCGACTTGCCACCGATGCCGACCCGTACCGAGTCGCCGTTATAAACCGCTTCTAGCGGTACCGAAAGTTTGGCGCGGCTATCGCCACGCGGCGCGGCACCGGCACCCTGCGAAAAACCACCGGCACGGCTGCGCCCGAAAATCTGCTCGAAGAAATCGCTAAAGCCCTCATGCCCGCTGCCGCCGGCGAAGATTTCCTCATAATCAAAGCCCGGATGGCCGCCGCCGAATCCGCCCTGCGGCACCTCATCGCCCGGACGGAACCCGCGACTGCGCAGCTGATCGTAAGCGGCGCGCTTTTGCGGGTCGCGCAGCGCCTCATAGGCTTCATTGACTGCCTTGAACTTTTCTTCGGCGCCCGCCTCTTTGCTGACATCGGGGTGATATTTGCGTGCCAAACGCCGGTAAGCGGTCTTGATTTCGGCCTCGCCCGCCGAAGGCTCGACACCGAGTGTGGCGTAATAATCCTTGAATTCCATCGTGTTTCTGCGCCGCTGCGCGGTTGCAAGTATGCCTGCTGATATGCGGCATCCTCGCGGATTTTTCAAGCCCTGCGCAAGCTGGCAAAATGCCCGCCCCTCCCGAGGAGTTTTCTCATGCACATCCAGGTCGGTGATCGCATCCCGCAAGCCACGCTGCAATGCGTGCACAAGGATGGTTTTGAAAAAATCGACAGCAGCCGGTTATTCCAGAACCGCCGTGTCCTGTTGTTTGCCGTGCCCGGTGCATTCACCCCGACCTGCTCGGAACAACACCTACCAGGCTATGTCGCCGCATTCGATGCGTTTGCAAGCCGAGGCGTGGACGTGATCTGCCTGTCAGTCAATGACCCGTTCGTGATGCAGGCTTGGGGCGCAGCTGCCGGCATCCCCGAAGGCTTGCGAATGCTGGCCGATGGCAATGCCGAATTCACCCAAGCACTGGGCCTGGCGATGGATGGCAGCGCCTACGGCATGGGACTGCGCAGCAAACGCTACGCGCTGTATGCCGAAGACGGCGTGGTCAAAGACCTGCAAGTGGAAGCACCGGGCGAGTTCCGCGTATCGGCCGCCGAATACATGCTGAAGCGCCTGCCCTAAGCGTCCGCCCATATCTGCCCCGTGATATCAAAGATTGGGGCAGATGATCAAAGGCCAACGCGGCATGCCCGACCGGCTCGATTCGGTTTGTTTTGCCGCATGGGTGTTCTTTCACATCACCCGCTATGGGCGGCGTAACCGCCCTGCCAGAAAGCCGGTTTTTGCTCAGGCAAAGCGTGCTGGCGAGAATGGCGTCGGATCCACGGCCGTTTCGCGGCCTGTCATCATGTCGGCCAGAAGCTGCCCGGTACCGGCGCTCATGCCGATGCCCATCATGCCGTGGCCTGCGGCCATCCAGCTGCGTTGACGACCGGGAATGCGACCAATCAGCGGCATGTCGTCCAGCGACATCGGTCGCCAGCCGAACCAGCGCTCGCGCACCCGCGGACCAACCGGCTGATGCAAAAACTCCGCCGCGCCGCGCTCAAGTGCGGCCAGACGGCGCTCGTTGAGCGTGTCGTCATAGCCGGAAAACTCCATGGTACTGCCCAGCCGATAGCCGCTGCCCCAAGCAGTCACGCATACCGAGCAGGCGCGCAAAATCACCGGCGTGCTTGGCACCAGTTCCGGTGCGTCGTAGGTAATCGAATAGCCCTTGCCGGGCTGAATGATGGCGCGCAGCCAGCTCGCACCAACCTGCGCCCCCAGCAGCGCCGACCAGGCACCGGCGGCCAGCACCATCTCGCCGCAGCGTATCGCCCTGTGCGTGGTTTGCAGCACGCAGTGGTCGTTTTCTTCCTGCACGCTTTGCAGTGCGCATTGCTCGATGATTTCTACGCCCTTTTCACGCGCCACCCGCGCCAGTTCATGCACATAGGCATCCGGGCGCAGCATCGCATCCCCGGCGAAGCGAATCGCGCCGGCAAGGCCAGGTTTGAAGGCCGGTTCCCGACGCTCGTATTCGGCGCCGTCAATCAGCTCCACGGCAATGCCCAGCTCGCGCAGCAGCGGAACTTCAAACTGCTCGTCCTCGAACACCTTGGCATCGCGAAATACATAGTCCTCGCCACTTTCGCGGAACTCGCAAGCTAGCTGGTAATGCGCAATCCAGTCTTGGATGCGCTGCCGGGAATCGGCCAGCAAGGTGTATTTGCCCTGTGCGCTGCGTCGCCAGTCGCGCACATTGCAGCGCAGCGCAAAACGCATCAACCAGCGCCATAGACGCGGGTCCATTTTCGGATGCACATACAGCGGCGCATCAGGCGTGAACATCCAGCGCAATGCCGTCATGATGGTGCCGGGCGCAGCCAGCGGCGGTGCGTGGCTGGGAGTCAAAGTGCCGCAATTGCCATGCGAGGCACCGGCGGCCACGCCTTTGGCATCAATCACTTTCACGCTGCGGCCAGCCTCGGCCAGCGCCAATGCAGTGCACAGGCCAATCGCGCCCGCACCCACCACCACGACATCGCTATCTAGTTTCATGCGTTTCTACCCGGTCACAAAAACGGCCCGGCATGAACCGGGCCGCGTTGGCTGGCGTCATCAGTGCTGATGACCACCATCGCCGTGCACATGGCCGTGCTCGATTTCTTCCTTGGTTGCCTCGCGCACTTCGACGATTTCGATGTCAAACGACAGGTCTTTGCCCGCCATCGGATGGTTGAGGTCGATATCCACCGCCGTCATGCCAACCTTGACCACCGTTACTGCACGCGGGCCAAAGTTGGTATTCAGCACCACTTGCATGCCCGGCTCCAGTTTGACGCCTTGGAAGTGCTTTTTCGGCACGCGCTGGGTCATGCCTTCACGGCGCTCGCCATATGCTTCGGCCGCAGGCACGTCCACGCTGAACTTTTCACCGGCCTCACGGCCTTCCATGGCTTTTTCCAAGCCAGGAATGATGTTGCCATGGCCAATCAGGATGGCCAGCGGCTCGCCCCGTTCATGCGAGTTTTCAATGGCTTCCTGCCCCTTTTCGGCAACGGAATAATGGAAACGAACAGCCCGGTCTTTTTCAATCTTCATGAAGTACTCGCAATAAACACTTGAAATTCAAGGGGGGATAGGGTCAAACTCTGGGGCACCCAAGGTTTCAGGATCAGCCAGATGCCCCGCCATTATCCCGACACCACGCTTTTCATGCCAGCACGACGTGCGCAAGCTGCGATTTGTTCGACCTTCTTGCTGCTTGCCGCTAGCGCAGCCCAAGCCAACGATCTGGACACATTGCTGGTCGAAAAAAAACTGATTCCGCCCCCGCACACCCCGGTTGACCGAGCCAACCAAGCCAATTCGGTGCTGATTCGCGCCCTGAGCCTGGTCGGCACGCCCTATGTCTGGGGCGGCAATACGCCCGAAAGCGGTTTTGATTGCAGCGGCTTGGTCAACTATGTGTTCCGCGACATGCTGAATTTGCGCCTGCCGCGTACCTCGCGCGAGCTCTCCGCGCTTTCCGCCCCGGCAGTTGCACAAAGCGCGCTTGCTACCGGCGATTTGGTGTTTTTTGCCCACGGCGGCACGGTAACTCACGTCGGCATCTATGTCGGTGATGGGCGTTTTATCCATGCTCCGCGTACCGGCGGGGTCGTCCGCATGGAACGCTTGGACGGACGCTATTGGCAGGCGCGTTATGCCGGTGCCCGGCGCGTGCTGGCTCACCGCCCTTGAACGCCCTACACGCGCAATCCAATGAAGAAAAATGATGCCGCCATGGAACAAGAAGCAAAAATTGTGATGTAAATCACAAAAATTAACTATAAATTAATCTTTTTCGAACATCTCTCTCGACTTCTCGCGGCAGAATCGCCGCTGGATTTAGCACAGTGAAGACCGCGTGATGAAGCTTAACCTTCTCCACGGCCGCTCCGGCGCCTCAAAAACTTCAAACTTCTGCAAAAAATCGGGCTTTCGCATTCTGGCTGCCACCTTGCTGGTTGCCGTGTCGATGCCGGTATTGGCAGCCAACAACACCGAAACCGCAGCGGCAACCCCGCCCGCGGCAACGCAAGCTACTAGCGGCAATGCTGCGCCAACGGCAACCGAAAGCAAGCCTGCTGCCGCTCCTGCCGTCAAGCCTGGTGTGCTGTTGCCAGCGGCCACACTGCCCCACGGCCTGCCAACGGTTTCCTCGATCCAAGCCAATGCCACGCCGCAGGACAATCCCGTCCAGAAGCTGCTGAAAAGCGCGCTGTCGCTGCTTGGCACCCCATATCGTTGGGGCGGCACCACCACCGACGGTTTCGATTGCAGTGGTCTGGTGGGCTATGTGTTCCGCACCACGCTCGGTATCGAGCTGCCGCGTATTTCACGCGATATGGCCACCCGTGGCGAGCGCATCAACCGCGATCAACTCACCGAAGGCGATCTGGTATTTTTCAGCCGCACCGGCAAGCGCATCGACCATGTGGGCATCTATCTTGGCAATGGCCAATTCCTGCATGCCCCGCGTACCGGTCGTGATGTCTCGGTTTCGCGTCTGGACACCGGCTACTGGGCGGGCAAATTCATGCAGGCGCGCCGCGTCGCCCAAGAAAACTGAAATCCTCAAGCCAGCCCCCGATTCTGACTGTCCATGCCCTATACCCCCATCATCGGCACGCTCGGCTATATCCTCTCGCCTGACCGGCGCAAGGTTCTGATGATTCATCGCAATGCCCGCGCCGATGATGAGCATCTGGGCAAATACAACGGGCTGGGCGGCAAGCTGGAAGCCGATGAAGATGTCATGGCCGGAATGATCCGCGAGATACGCGAAGAAGCCGGCATCGAATGCACCGAACTTGAACTGCGCGGCACCATCAGTTGGCCGGGCTTTGGCAAAAATGGCGAGGACTGGCTGGGCTTCGTATTTCTGATTACCGGCTTTAAGGGCGAGCCTTATACGGAAAACCCCGAAGGCGTGCTGCAATGGGTTGACCGTGAGCATCTGGATGCACTGCCAATGTGGGAGGGCGACCGCCACTTCCTGCCGCTGGTCTTTGATGCTGACCCGCGCCTCTTTCACGGTGTGATGCCCTACCTCGACGGCAAGCCGCAAAGCTGGTCTTTCAGTCGCCTGTAAACCTGCACGCAAGCCAATGCGAGCACACATGAAAAACGCCGGGCTTCCGGCGTTTTTCGTATCACCCCAAGCCGTTACAGCTTGCGCAGACGCTCGATGGCCGCATTCAGGGTTTCATCGCTCTTGGCAAAACAAAGCCGCAGCAGCCGCTGCCCGGCAGGCGGTGTTGCATAGAACGGGGACAGCGGCACGCCGGTCACACCGTGCTCGATGGTCAACCAGCGGCTGAAGGCAAGATCATCCATATCGCTGATGGCCGAATAATCCACCAATTGGAAATATCCGCCCGGAACCGGCAACGGCCGCAGTCGGGTATCGGCCAGTTGTGCACGGAAACGATCCCGTTTTTGCTGGTAAAACTCGCCGAGCGTTTCGTAGTGTTCCGGCGCCTGTTGAATCATTTCAGCAAATGCCGCCTGCGCCGGATGGAAAGTGCAGAAAGTGTTGTATTGATGCACCTTGCGAAGCTCGGCGGTCAGTGCCGCCGGCGCCACCACATAACCGACCTTCCAGCCAGTGCAGTGATAGGTCTTGCCGAAGCTGGAAATCACGAAAGCGCGCTCGCGCAGCGCCGGATAGCGCAGCGCCGATTCATGCCGCGCCCCGTCAAACACGATGTGCTCATAAACCTCGTCCGAAAGCAGATACAGCCCATGCTGCTGCACGATGTCGGCCAGCATCTCCATGTCCTGCGGGGTGAACATCGCGCCGGAGGGGTTGTGCGGGGTATTGGTAATAATCATCCGAGTTCTGGCGGTGATGGCATCACGCACCCGCTGCCAGTCCGGGGCGAAAGTTTCCGCCGCCAGCGGCACATGCACGGCGCGCCCACCAGCCAGCGCCACCGCAGGCGCGTAGATGTCATAGCAAGGGTCGAGCACGATGACTTCATCGCCGCCATGCACCACGGCCTGTACGGCATCGAAAATCGCCTCCGAACCGCCGCAAGTTACGGTAATTTCGCTATCTGCATCCGGGCGATAGCCATAGCAGCGCTCGGTTTTTTCGCTGATCGCCTGTCGCAACTGCGGCGTGCCGGTCATCATCGCGTACTGATTCTGGCCTTCACGCATGGCGCGCCCCAGGGCATCAATCAGCCGCTCGGGCACCGGAAAATCGGGAAACCCCTGCCCCAGATTGACCGCCTGATGCTGCGCGGCTAATTGCGACATGACCGTGAAAATATTGGTACCGACATTGGGAAGTTTGCTTTGCATGGCTAAAACGGGCTTGAACGATGCCAAGAGTTTACGCGCCGACGGTTAAAATGCCGCATCCCGATTGCAATGATGCCTGTGCACGCTTCCTCTGCCCCGCCCCTGCTTGCCGTGCGTAACCTTGGTTTTTCACGCGATGGCGAGCCGCTGTTTGCTGCGCTGGACTTCTCGGTCGAGCCGGGCGAAGCCCTTCTGGTGCGTGGCGACAACGGTGTGGGCAAGACCACCCTGTTGCGGATTCTGGCTGGCCTGCTGCGCGCCGATGGCGGCGAGCAAAAACTCCTCGGCCAGCCTGCCAGCGGCGACAACCGCCCGCAGACCATTGCCTATCTGGGGCATTTGCCCGCCTTCAAGGCAGATTTATCTGCGCTGGAAAACCTGGCATTTCTCTGCGCCCTGCATGGCAAACGTGCCGAGCGCGAACTGCTTCAGGCAATCGACCTAGCCGGGCTTGCCGGTTTTGAGGACAGCCCGGCACGCACCCTATCTGCCGGGCAGAAAAAACGCCTGTCGCTGGCACGAATCTGGCTCTCGCCCGCCCCGTTGTGGCTGCTGGACGAGCCGTATGCCAATCTCGACTTGGACGGCATCGCGCTGGTCAACCAACTCATCGTGCAGCATCTGGATACAGGTGGCGCCGCACTCATCACCACCCACGGCGCCTATGCTGCGCCGCCGGTGCGCAGCCGCGAGCTGCTGATGCAGCGTCCGCCTGCGGGAGCCGTGGCGTGATTGCCGCAGCTCGCGCCATGCTGCTGCGCGATCTGCGCCTGGTCTGGCGTCGTCGTGGCGATGCCCTGCAACCGGCGCTGTTTGCGGTCTTGGTGGTGGTGCTGTTTGCACTCGGGCTGGGCGGCGAATCCACGCTGCTGGCGAAAGTCGCGCCAGCCGTACTTTGGCTGGCGGTGATGCTCTCCGGGCTACTGGCACTGGACGGCCTGTTCCGCAGCGATGTCGAAGATGGCTCGCTGGATCAATGGCTGCTGGCGCCGGTACCACTGTCTTGGCTGATTGCCAGCCGCATCCTCGGCCATTGGCTGACCACGGCACTGCCGCTGCTCATCGCCACGCCCCTGCTGGCAGAGCTGATGCAACTGCCGCGCGCGCAACTGCCAATCCTGATGGCGAGCCTGCTCATCGGCACCCCGCTGCTAAGCCTGATTGGCGCCGTGCTTGCCGCCCTCACCGTGGGCATGCGCCGTGCCGGCATCCTGCTGGCGCTGCTGGCACTGCCACTGTATGTGCCGGTACTGGTATTTGGCGCTGGGGCGGTGAATGCCGCCGCCCAGGGGCTGGATGCCAGTGGTGCCCTCCTGATGCTGGCCGCCGCCCTAGCTGCCAGCAGCGTGCTCGCCCCATTGGCCGCCGCCGCCGCCATCCGTATTGCGCTGACCGGAGAATAAGCCCGCAGCCGCGCCTGATGGCTTGAGCCAAGTCAACATTTTTTCGGCATGAAATCGGCGAAAATGACGCCCCCGCGCAATTTTGTGCGCGCTCGTCCCAACTGGAGAACTCCATGAAACTGCATTCCACTGTGCTTGCCACCGCCATCGCCCTGACCCTGGCCGCCTGCGGCGGCGCCCAAGCCCCCAGCGAAGCACCTGCTGCCGCACCGGCAGAAGCCGCTCCGGCCGAAACGGCAATGGCACCGGCAGAAGCCGCACCGGCGGCAGAAGCCGTGGCCAGCGAAGCTGGTGAATGCGCCTTCAATCTGGAAGGCAACGATGCCATGCAGTACAACGCCAAGAACATCGACATTCCCGCCAGTTGCACCGAATTCACCATCCACCTCAAGCACACCGGCACCATGCCGGTTGCCGCGATGGGGCATAACGTGGTGATTGCCAAGAGTGGCGACATGAATGCCGTGGCAGGCGATGGCGCCTCGGTCAAGCCCGACCATGTGAAGGAAGGCGATGATCGCGTGATTGCCAAGAGCAGCATGATTGGCGGTGGCGAAAGCACTTCGGTCACGTTTGAAGTCGCCAAGGTGGCCGCAGGCGGCTACAACTTCTTCTGCACGTTCCCCGGCCATACCGCCATGATGAACGGCACGCTGACGGTGAAATAAGGCGAAAATCCGCCCCACCTGCAAACGCCCGCAATCGCGGGCGTTTGCGCATCACGACTTGAATGCGGCGGGCTGCTATCCTTGCGGGCTGTTTTCCACCCTGCGCCGCAAGCCGTCCCGGCGCAAAACGCTGCAAAAACGCTGCAATGAACCCCCTGATCCGCTGGTTTCACCAATTGGGCTCGCCGCCCTACTTCGACCGCTTTGCCGCACGCTGGGCGCCGTGGGCGTATGCCGCCGGCTTTGTCATCATGCTGTTTGGCATCGCTTGGGGGCTGAATTGGCTGGCACCGCTTTCTAGCCGTTTCGATGTGCCAAGCGACTACCAGCAGGGCGATAGTTTCCGCATCCTGTATATCCATGTGGCGGCGGCCTGGATGAGCCTCGGGGTGTTTGCCGGGATGGCGCTGTACGCCGCGATTGCGCTGATTTGGCGCATCAAGCTCTGCGAAATCCTAGCGATGGCCTGCGCCGCACCCGGCGCGATGTTCACCGCCATTACCCTGCTCACCGGGATGATTTGGGGACAGCCGATGTGGGGCGCATGGTGGAGTTGGGATCCGCGCCTGACCACCGAATTGATTCTGCTGTTCATGTATCTGGGCATCATCGGTCTGTATCAGTCGATCGAAGACCGCCGCGCTGCCGCCCGCGCCGCCTGTCTGCTGGCCATCGTCGGCGTGGTGCTGCTGCCGGTGATTCGTTATTCGGTGGTGTGGTGGAACTCGCTGCACCAAGGGCAAACCATCAAATTGTTCGGCGAATCCTCCATGGATGCCTCGATGCAAGGCCCATTGTGGGTCATGGTGATCGGTACCCATGTCTGGTTTGTCGGCTCGCTCTTGGCGCGTGCACGCGCTGACAATCTGCGCCGCGAAGCTGGCAAAGACTGGCTGCATCGCGCCGCCGGAGGTCAGCCATGAGTTACCGCGAATACGTCATCGCCGCCTATCTCGTTTTTGCCATCGCCATGCTCTGGGACTGGCTCTGGCCGAAGCTGCAAATCGCCCGCGCCCTGCGCATGGCGCGGCAGCAGGCTCGTCGTCGCGCCGCCCAGGCTCGCCAAGGAACCCCCACCCCATGAACCCGACCCGCAAACGCCGACTGCTCACGCTTTTGCTGATTCTGGCCGCTGCCGCCATCGCCATCACCTTGGGCGCACTGGCCTTGCAGCGCAATGTGGCCTATCTATACACCCCCAGCGAGGTGCTGCGCGGCGAAGCCGGCGACAAGGCGCGTTTCCGCCTCGGCGGCATGGTGGCGGAGAACTCCTTTCAGCGTGCGCCCGGCTCGCTGGAGGCACGCTTTGAAGTGGACGATGGCGATGCCCGCCTGCCGGTCAGCTATACCGGCATCCTGCCCGACCTGTTCCGCGAAAAACAGGCGGTGGTGGCCACCGGACGCATGCAAGACGGGGTCTTTATCGCCGAACAAGTCCTGGCCAAGCACGATGAAACCTATATGCCCAAGGAAGTGGCGGACAAAATGGGCGCAGCGCACCAAAAACACGGTGTCAATGATGGCAGCCCCGATACGGCGCAACACTGATGCTGGGTGAACTGGGTTTTTTCGTCCTCTGCCTGGCGCTGCTGGTTGCCGTCCTGCAAAGCGTGATTCCACTGGTCGGGGCGCAGGTCAACCGAGCCGACTGGATGGCCGTCGCCCGCCCGGCTGCCTATGCGCAGCTGGCGCTGGTGCTGCTCTCGTTTCTGCTGCTCACCCACGCCTTCGTGGTGCAGGATTTTTCACTGCGCTATGTGGCCGACAACAGCAATTCGCTGTTGCCGATGATTTACCGCATCACCGCCGTCTGGGGGGCGCATGAAGGCTCGCTGTTGCTCTGGGTACTGGTGCTATCAATCTGGACGGCAGCGGTAGCACTGTGTTCCCGTCATTTGCCGCAGCCGGTCATCGCCCGTGTACTGGGGGTGCTGGGCATTGTCGCCGTGGGCTTTCTGGCGCTGCTGATTTTCACCAGTGACCCGTTTCGCCGCCTGATTCCCGCCGCCGTCGAAGGCCGGGATTTGAACCCGCTGCTGCAAGACCCCGGCATGATCATCCACCCACCGATGTTGTACCTAGGCTATGTCGGTTTTGCCGTGCCGTTTGCCTTCGCCATCGCCGCACTGCTGGATGGACAGGTGGATGTGCGCTGGCAGCGCTGGACGCGCCCGTGGACGAACATCGCCTTCGGCTTTTTGACCCTTGGCATCGGCCTTGGCAGCTGGTGGGCGTATTACGAGCTGGGCTGGGGCGGCTGGTGGTTCTGGGACCCGGTGGAAAACGCCAGCTTCATGCCGTGGCTGGTGGGGGCGGCGCTGATTCATTCCCAGGCTGTTACCGAAAAACGCGGCAGTTTCGCCAGTTGGACCCTGCTGCTGGCCATCGCCGCGTTCTCGCTATCGCTACTCGGTACATTCTTGGTGCGCTCGGGCGCAATCACCAGTGTGCATGCCTTCGCCGCCGATCCCGGACGCGGCATGTTCATCCTGAGCTATCTTGGCGTGGTGATTGGCGGCTCGCTGCTGCTGTATGCGCTGCGCGCCCCCGGCACCTTGCCCGAAGCCCGGCAGTTTGCCCCGTTCTCGCGCGAAACCTTGTTGCTAATCAACAACCTGCTGCTGTCGGTAACCTGCGCGATGGTGCTGCTCGGCACACTCTACCCGATGCTGGCCGATGCGCTTGAGCTTGGCAAAATCTCCGTCGGCCCGCCGTATTTTTCGCTGATGTTCCTGCTCTTGATGTCGCCCATCATCGTGCTGCTACCGCTTGGCCCGATCACCCGCTGGCAGCGCGAAGCGCCCGGCAAGGTTTTGCCGCTGCTCCTGCCTTGGTTGGGTCTGGCACTTTTGGCCGCCGCACTGGCGGCCTTCTTGGCGCCGCAGGGGGCGATCAAAACCGCGGCCGGCATCGGCGCGGCGCTCTGGATTGTCGCCGGCACACTTCATTTCGTTGGCAAGCGCCTGCGCAACAGTGGCCGCCTAACCCGCGAAATGTGGGGCATGGCACTGGCGCATCTGGGCGTGGGGCTGTTTGTTGCCGGCGCCTTGCTGAACGCGGCGCTTGGCGAACAGCGCGAGCTGGCGCTCTCTCCTGGTCAAAGCATCGAACTGCACGGCGATGAATATCGTTTTGATGGCGTGCGCCAGCAGCAAGGGCCGAACTATCGCGCCGATATCGGCACCCTCACCGTGCTTCGCAACGGGCGAGAGCTGATGCGCCTGCATCCGGAAAAGCGCGCCTATGCCAGCGGCGGTCAGGTGATGACCGAAGCGGCGGTGGATTCGGGTCTGTTCCGCGACCGTTATGTGGCGCTGGGCGAATCGCTCGGCAATCAGGCTTGGGCCGTGCGCGTCCATGCCAAGCCGATGATGGGCTTCATCTGGCTCGCCGCCCTGCTGGTGGCGCTCGGTGGTTTTATCACCGCCGCGGATCGGCGTTTTTATCGTTATCAAGAGGAGAAGCACGCATGAACAAGCGCTGGCTGCCTTTGCTGGTCTTCGCCCTGCTGGCGGCACTTTTAGCTACCGGGGTGATGATGAGCCGCAACCCCGACCGTGATGCCCTGCCCTCGCCGCTGATTGACAAGCCGGCGCCGGAGTTCATCCTGCCCGACCTGTTCAATCCCGAACACAACATCACCCTAGGCGACCTGCGCGGCGCGCCCTTCGTGATGAATGTCTGGGGCAGTTGGTGCGTGGCCTGTCGTGATGAACACAAGGCACTGTCGGACTTTGCCGAAACCCGTCGCGTCCGGGTGATTGGCTACAACTGGAAGGACGAGCCTGAAGACGCCAAACGCTGGCTGGAACAACTGGGCAACCCGTTCTTCATGGTGGTGCAAGATATCGAAGGCCGCACCGCACTGGATTTCGGCATCTATGGCGCACCGGAAACCTTCTTGGTGGATCGCAAAGGGGTAATCCGCTGGAAACATGTGGGCATTCTCACCCCGGAGCTGATTGAAAAAGAACTGCTGCCGCGTCTTGCGCTGCTGGAGCAGGGCAAATGATGCGTGCGCTGTATGCGCTGCTGCTGTCGCTGGCGTTTTGCCTGCCGCACACTGCCCACCCGCAGGTACAGGGTGACATCAGCCCGCCCGAGTTTCGGGACAGCTTCGAAGAAGCCCGCTTCCGCGCCCTCACCCACGAGCTGCGCTGCGTGATGTGCCAGAACCAATCGCTGGCCGATTCCAATGCCGAAATCGCCCGCGACCTGCGCAACGAAGTGCTGGTGCTGCTGCGCCAAGGCAAAACCGATGCGGAAATCCGCGACTTCATGGTCGCGCGCTATGGTGAGTTTGTGCTCTATAAACCGCGTCTACAGGCACACACCGCGCTACTGTGGTTTGGCCCCTTGCTGCTGGTGATGGTCGGCGCGCTGGCGGTGTTTTTCCTAATCCGCCGACAGGCGCACAAGACCCGGGAAATCCCCATCGACGAACAGCAGGAATGGTGAAATGGGCGCATTTTTGTTGAGCGTATCGGTGTTGTCCTTGCTGGTGCTGTTTGCCGTGCTGCGCCCGCTGCTTGCCCGCAGCCCGGCGCTGGCGGCCTGCTTTGCCACGGTCAGCATCCTGGCAAGCGGCGCCCTGTACTGGCAGCTGGGCACCCCGGCCGCACTCGACCCGGCGATGCTGCGCGCCCCCCAAAACATGGCCGAAGCCCGCGCACAATTACAAGCCCGGCTGCGCATCAATCCCGAATCAGTCGAAGACTGGCGGCTGCTGGCACGCACCTATGCGGCAGAAGAACGCTTTGCCGAAGCCGCCCAAGCACATGAGCGCGCCGTGGCACTGGCACCGGAAGATGCCGATGTTCTGGCTGAAGCGGCGATTGTCGCCACCCGCGCCCGCGCCGACCTGCGCTTTGACCAGACCGCCATCGCCCGACTGCGCCAAGCCCTCGCCATCAACCCCGACCACCAGCAAGCCCGCTGGTATCTGGGCATCAGCCAGCGTCAGGCCGGTCAGGCTGCGGAAGCTGCCGAAACCTGGCAGCCGCTACTGAAACTGGTCAAGGACGACAACGCCCGCGAAGGCATCCTGACGCAAATCAATCAGGCCAGAGCCGAGGCCGGGCTTGCCGCGCTGACACTGCCGAACGCGGAAGAAAACCCCGGCATTGACGTAGAAGTCACCTTGAGTGCCGCCTTACTGCGCCAACTGCAAGCCCATCCCCAAGCGCAGATTTTTGTCTTGGCGCGTGCCGCAGATGGCAGCCCGATGCCGCTGGCGGTGGAACGTCATGCCGTGCGCAGCCCGCTCAAGCTGCGACTGGACGATGCCGACAGCCCGATGCCCACCCTGAAACTCTCAAGTCAGACGCAGATAGTGCTCCTTGCCCGCATCTCGTTGAACGGCACTGCCCAGAAAGCCGAAGGCGATATCGAATCGGCTCCCGTCAACCTCCGTCTGCCCGCAGCGCAGCTGCAAAAAATTCATCTGGACATTTAACCGCGTTTGCCCAAAATTGACCGCGCGCAGAATCCACTCTCCGGTGCTGCGCGATACTTCCGCGACACACCCAACGGACAGGAGTGATTTATGCACCGCAATCGGTTTTACCTTGCCACCGCCATCGCCGCCGTCCTCGCTACCGGCACGGCGCAAGCGCAAAGCGTTACCCCCATCCGCAGCGGCCAGACACTAGAAGGCCGCCTGACCCAGAACAGCCCGAAGGAAAGCGACGGCAGCGCCTATGCGCTGTACCACTACCGTGGCCGCGCCGGTGAGCGCATCCAGGTTGAAATGCGCTCCAACGAGTTCGACACCTATCTCACCGTCGGCAGCAGCACCAACGAAGAATGCGATGACTGCCGCCGCAATGACGATGGCGGCGAAGGCACCAACAGCCGCCTGCGCTATACCCTGCCCGACAACGGCCAAGTGCAAATCCGTGCCGGTGCGATAAGTGACGATGCCCGCGGTCGCTTCAGCCTCCAGGTCAGCCCGGCACCGGCGGTCGTGCCGGCACGGCCGCAACCGCTGGAAATCGGCAGTGAAGCCAGCGGCGTGCTGAACAGCAGCTCCCCGGTCAGTGACAACGACACTCCCTACCAGTTGTGGACGTTGCAAGGCGCCCCCAACCAAACGCTGATCGTGCGGATGAAGTCCGACGAACTGGACTCCATGCTGCAATACGGCCAGCTCAACGGCAGCAACTTCGTGCAGCAAAGCGAAGACGATGATGGCGGCCAAGGACTCAACTCGCGTCTGCGCATAACCCTCGATGGCCAAGGTCGCGGCGCGATCCGCGCCACCACGCCGATGGAAGAAAATAGTGGCCGCTATACCATCAGCGCCATGGTGCCTCGGCCGCCCAGCCCGCCGCGTGTAACCGATGTCGATGTCGGCAGCTCGGTGCGCGGCAAACTCGACAACAGCGCCAATATCGACCCAGACGATGACAGCCTGTTCACCGTTTACCGCATCAAGGGGCGCGCCGGCCAACGCCTGCGGGTGCAACTGGATTCGGACGATTTCGATGCCGTGCTGCGTTGGGGCGTGTTCAATGGCAACGAATTCATTCTTGACAGCGAAGACGACGACGGCGGCGGCGGCACCAATTCGCGCCTGACCGTTACCCTCGATTCCGCAGGTCAGGGCCGACTGGTGGTGAAATCTCTGGACGGCAGCGAAGGTGGCTACACGCTTTCGGTTACCAACGCCCCCAGCGGACGCTGAGCGCGTTTGACCGCAAAACAAAAACCGCCAGATGGCGGTTTTTGTTTGCGGCAAATATACCAATGTGCTCTCAGTCCACCCGACGGATGCAGGCGCCCAATCCGGAGAGCTTGGCCTCGATGCGCTCGTAGCCGCGATCAAGATGATAGATGCGGTCGATGATGGTTTCGCCATCAGCCACCAGCCCGGCCAGAATCAGGCTGGCCGAAGCTCGCAGATCGGTGGCCATCACCGGCGCGCCGGTCAGCCCAGCCACGCCACGCACGATGGCGGTATGGCCGTCGATTTTGATGTCCGCACCCAGACGTTGCAGTTCCTGCACATGCATAAAGCGGTTCTCGAAAATCGTTTCCCGAATCACCCCGGTGCCCTCGGCAATGCAGTTCATCGCCATGAACTGCGCCTGCATATCGGTGGGAAAGCCCGGATGCGGCATGGTGTTGATATCCACCGCACGCGGCCGTCTGCCGTGCATGTCTAGGGTGATGCTGTCGTTTTCGCAGTGAATTTCGGCACCGGCTTCGGCCAGCTTGGCCAGCACCGCATCCATGGATTCTGGATGCGCATGCCGCAGTGTTACCCGGCCGCCGGTCATCGCCGCCGCCACCAGAAAAGTCCCGGCCTCGATACGGTCGGCCAACACGGTATGGGTTGCCGCATGCAGACGCGCCACGCCCTGCACCCGGATACGGCTGCTACCTGCGCCTTCAATCTGCGCGCCCATAGCGATCAGGCATTCGGCAAGATCGACGATCTCCGGCTCCATCGCGGCGTTTTCCAGCACACTCTCGCCCTCGGCCAGCGCCGCTGCCATCAGCACGTTCTCGGTCGCGCCCACGCTCACCATGTCAAAGGCGATGCGCCCGCCGCGCAGGCGTTTGGCTTGGGCTTTGATGAAGCCATGATCGACACTGACTTCCGCCCCCAGTGCCTGCATGCCCTTGATGTGCTGATCCACCGGCCTTGAGCCAATCGCGCAGCCACCAGGCAGCGAGACTTCCGCCCGACCATAACGCGCCAGCAATGGCCCCAGCACCAGCACCGAGGCACGCATGGTTTTCACCAGCTCGTAGGGTGCGACATGGCTGTTGACGCTACGCGGATCAACCCGCACTTCGCTGCCCTGTCCGCTGCCGTAGCGTGCTGGGTCGATTTCCACGCCTGCGCCAAGCCCGGCCAGCACTTTTTTGGTGGTGGCCACATCGTGCAAGGCCGGCACATTGCGGATCAGCACCGGCTCATCGGCCAGCAAGGTGGCGCAGAGAATCGGCAACACGGCATTTTTGGCACCGGAAATGGAAACTTCGCCATTCAGATCCGCGCCGCCTTCAACCACGATTTTTTGCATCAGCCCACTCCAGCCTTGGCTGCTTCTTCCGGGGTCAGGGTTTTCAGCGCCAGCGCGTGAATCTCCCCGCCCATACGCTCGCCCAAGGTGGCATACACCATGCGATGCCGCGCCAGCGGCAATTTGCCGGCAAAGCCCTCGGCAATCACCACGGCCTCGAAATGCACCCCGTCATCGCCCTGAACTTGCGCGCGGGCGCCGGGCAGACCTTGTTCAATCAGTTGCTGGATGGTATTTGGATTCATCGGGCGAGCCTTGAAGTGCGTAAAATGAGCGCAACATTTTACCCCGGCCACTGCCGTTGCCACGCCATGCCTTCCGACAAGTCCCTGCTTACCAGTGCCCGGCGCGTGTTCGATATCGAACGCGAAGCCCTTGATGCCGTCTTGGCTCGCCTTGATGGCGATTTCACCCACGCCTGCCAATTGATACTGCAAACCCGCGGGCGCGTGGTCTGCACCGGCATGGGCAAATCCGGTCATATCGCCCGCAAAATTGCCGCCACGCTGGCCTCGACCGGCACCCCGGCATTTTTTGTGCATCCGGGCGAGGCCGGTCACGGCGACCTTGGCATGATTACCGATGCCGACCTGGTGCTGGCACTGTCCAATTCCGGTGAAACCGATGAGCTCATCATGCTGCTGCCAGTTCTGGCGCGGCAGGGCAACCGACTGGTAGCCATCACCGGCCGCCCCACCTCGACCCTCGCACGCGCGGCCGATGCACATATCGATGCCAGCGTTCCGGCCGAAGCCTGTCCGCATGACCTAGCGCCGACCAGCTCTACCACGGCAGCCTTGGTGCTGGGCGATGCCCTGGCCGTGGCACTTCTGGAAGCCCGCGGCTTTACCCCAGATGACTTCGCCCGCTCGCACCCGGCCGGCAGCCTCGGCCGACGGCTGCTGCTGCATATCCGCGATGTGATGCATATAGATGAGGAAATCCCGCAAGTGCCGCAAGCAGCACAACTTACCGATGCGCTGATGGAAATCAGCCGGAAACGACTTGGCATGACCGCGGTGGTCGATGACGCCGGACGCCTTGTCGGGCTGTTTACCGACGGCGACCTACGCCGCGCCCTAGACAACGGCGCGGATGTGCGCAATACCTGCGTGGCCGATGTCATGACCGTCAACCCCAAGACCATCGACGCCGAAGCGCTGGCGGTAGAGGCGGCTCGCTTGATGGAGGCGCACAAAATCAGCGGCCTCATCGTGATTGATGCCCAGCGCCATGTGGTCGGTGCGCTTAATATTCACGACTTGTTGCGCGCCCGCGTGGTTTGATTGTCCTCATTTTGCTGCCGCCTGCTATGCCCCAGACCCACTACCCTGCCGAACTTCTCGCCCGCGCCCGTCGTATCCGGCTGGCCTGTTTTGATGTGGACGGCACCCTGACCGACGGCCATCTGCACTTTGACCAGGACGGCCGCGAATACAAAGCCTTCCACGCGCAAGACGGCATGGGGCTGGCATTGCTGCGCAAAAACGGCATTGAAGTGGCGCTGATTACCGCCCGCCGCAGCCGCGTTACCGAAAACCGTGGCGCGGAGCTGGGGCTTGTCGAAGTCCACACCGCCGCGCACGACAAACTCGCCATCACCAACGATATCGCCGCGCGGCTTGGCATCGGCATGGATGAGGTCGCCTTCATGGGCGATGACTTGGTAGATTTACGGGTATTTCCGCATGTCGGCTTGGCCGTGGCACCGGCCAATGTGCATCCTTGGACAGCGCCGCACGCCCACTGGATTACCCCGCAACGCGGCGGCCACGGCGCTGCGCGCGATGTCTGTGATTTGTTGCTGGTGGCCCAAGGCAAACAGGCCGAAGTGCTGGTCAGCTTCGGCATGGGAATGACCCAATGAGCTTTCGCGCCATCCTTGTCGTGCTGCTTCTGACCGCCTCGATCATCATCGGCATCGCCATTCAAAAGCAGCAGGAAAAAAGCCACGCCGGTGAAGCCAGCGACTATCGCCCGGACTACACCCTGCACCAATTCCAGCTCACCAGCCTGAAGAAAGACGGCAGCGAAGCCTTCACCCTGATTGCACCAAAGCTGGAGCGCAACCCGGAAAGCCGCGAGTTGAACATCGCCACTCCCCGGTTTCATTTTCCCGACAGCAAACAGCGCCGCTGGCGCGCCCAGTCGCAAACGGCTTGGGTCAATGCCGAGGGCAGCGAAGTTCGCCTGAACCAAGACGTGCTGCTCGATGCGCCCGAAGGCGAGAGCAAGCTGCGTCTTGAAACCTCCTCGCTCGATGTACTGCTCGAAGAAAACATTGCCAAAACCGATGCCGCAGTGCTGATTACCCAGCCCGGCACTATAATCCGCGGTCGTGGGCTTGAAGCCCAGCTTGATGCGAACCGCGTCACGCTCAAATCCGAGGTTCGTAGCCGTTATGTTCCCAACCAATAAACTTCTTCTTGCTTCTGCCCTGCTTGCCATCGGTGGCAGCGCTTTTGCCCGTTCCTCCGACCGCAACCAGCCGATGACCATCGACAGCAACTGGCAAAGCTGTGGCCTTGGCGAAAACATGAGCTGCGAGCTGCGCGGCGATATCGTCATCAGCCAGGGCACGCTGAAAATCAACTCCGCCCAAGGGCAAATCAACCAGGTCAATGGCCGCCCGAACCGCGCACGCCTTGCCGGTGGCGTCAACATGAGCCAGGAACTGGATGATGGCACCCCGGTCAAGACCCGCTCGAACGCGGTGGATTACGACTTCAATACCGAAATCATCATCCTCACCGGCAATGTCGAAATCACCCAGCCGCGCGGCACCCTGCGTGGCGAGCGCGTGGTTTACAACATGAAAACCGGCCAAGTACAAAGCGGCGGCCAGGAAGGCGGCGGTCGCGTGCGCATGACCATTCAGCCGAAGGCGGGTAGCTGATGCTGCGGGCTCAGAACCTGCGCAAGCGCTATAAATCGCGCACCGTGGTGCGTGATTTTGGCCTGAATCTGGATGCCGGCGAAGTGGTTGGCCTGCTCGGCCCCAATGGCGCTGGCAAAACCACCTGCTTCTACATGATTGTCGGCCTGGTGGCCGTAGATGGTGGCCGCATCGAGCTGGACGGCAAAGACATCACCTATCTGCCAATGTATGAGCGCGCCAAGCTGGGCGTGGGCTATCTGCCGCAGGAGCCTTCGGTATTCCGCAAGCTGTCGGTTGCCGACAACCTGCGTCTGGTGCTGGAGCTGCGTTCCGACCTAGACCGTGCGGGCCGCGAGCGCGAGCTGGTCAGCCTGATGGACGAGCTGCAAGTTACCCATGTGGCCAACCAGAACGGCGCCAGCCTGTCCGGGGGCGAGCGCCGCCGCGTGGAAATCGCCCGCGCCTTGGCCGCCAATCCACGGCTGATGCTGCTAGACGAGCCCTTTGCCGGGGTTGATCCGATTTCCGTCGGGGAAATCCAGCGCATCATCACCCACCTCAAAAAACGCGGCATCGGCGTTCTCATCACCGACCACAATGTGCGCGAGACTTTGGGTATCTGCGATCGCGCCTATATCCTTAGCGAAGGCGAGGTACTGGCGCAGGGGGCGCCGGATACGCTGCTTGCCAATCCCGATGTCCGGCGCGTTTACCTGGGCGAAACTTTCCGTCTTTGACACCATGCACAGCCTCGGGGGGAGGCTTCATGAAACAAAATCTGACTGCCAGCCAGACCCAGCAACTTGCCCTGACGCCGCAATTGCGTCAGGCGCTGGCGGTACTGCAAATGTCTGCTGCGGAGCTGGAAGCGGAAGTGGCCGACGCGGTGGAATCGAACCCGCTGCTGGAATGGGAAGAAACCGCTGCCGGTGAAATGGATGCCGAACGGGAATACCCGGCAGCCGAAACCCAGCGCGAAGAAAGCGAAGAAAACGAGCAAGAGGACTGGTCGGCGCAACATGATGATGCCGACTGGGGCGAGCATGATGATGACTGGAGCCCCGGCAACTCCGGCAGCAGCCATGACGAGGACGGCGAAAGCCAGGCCGAGCGCCAAGCGGCACAGGAAAGCCTGCAAGAACACCTGTTATGGCAACTGGGGCTTTCCCATCTTGGCCCGCGCGACATGCAAATCGGCGCGGCACTGATTGATGCCATCGACAATGACGGCTATCTGCGCGAGCCGCTGCAAAACATCGCCGAAGCCCTGCCGCCGCAATGGCAGATTGGCACTGACGACATCCTGCCGGTGCTGCATCTGATTCAGCACTTCGACCCACTGGCGGTAGGCAGCCGCGACTTGAGCGAATGCCTCACCGTCCAATTGCAAAGCCTGCCCGATGAAACCCCGGCACGGGCGCTGGCGCTGAAAATCGCCGCCGAAATGATCGAGCGCCTGCCGAAAATCGGCGCAGCAGGCGTGGCGCGCGAATGCGGCTGCGACAACAGCGAGGCCGAAGCCGCGATCGCCCTGCTACGCACGCTCGATCCACGCCCCGGCGCACGCATCGGCGATATCGACCACGATGCCTATATCACCCCCGATGCCAGGATTTTTCGTCAGAAAGGCCGCTGGCAGGTTGCCCTGACCCGCGCCGCCCGACCAGCCGTCGCCATCAGCCGCGAATATGCGCAGATGGCTGCGGAAGCGGCCGGCAGCGACGGCCAATACCTACGTGGCCGCTTGCAGGAGGCCCGCTGGCTTTTGAAAAAC
Organism: Lysobacteraceae bacterium NML08-0793; assembly: GCA_002798275.1. Taxonomy (GTDB): domain Bacteria; phylum Pseudomonadota; class Gammaproteobacteria; order Xanthomonadales; family Xanthomonadaceae; genus Solilutibacter. The sequence goes on from NWQR01000001.1 coordinate 316,358, forward strand.
ATCGAACAGCGCGGCGAAACCCTGCTGCGCATCCTCCAGTGCCTGATCCGCGAGCAATCGGCCTTTTTGGAATACGGCCAGGCCGCCCTGCGCCCCCTGACCCTGCGGGAAATCGCCAGCCAGCTGGAGCTGCACGAATCCACCATCTCGCGTGCCATCGCCCGCAAATATGTGCATACCCCACGCGGCACCTTGGCACTGCGCGACTTCTTCGCCTCCGGCATCGACAACGAAGGCGTAGCCGCCTCCAGCACCGCCATCCAGTCGATGATTCGCGAGCTGATTGACGCGGAAAACCCGCGCAAACCGCTGTCCGACTCGGCGCTGACCGAAAAGCTCAAGGAAGCCGGTATTCCGGTGGCACGTCGCACCGTAGCGAAATACCGCGAAGCCCTCGGCATCCCCTCTTCGCAAGAGCGCGTGCGTCTGTAAGCCCGAAGTGCCCGTTTTGGCATTTTTCCGAAAATTTTTAACCGCGGTTTCACCCCAAAACGACCAATATGCGCGATGCTGTCATTGTTGTTTTCAACCCACCGCCAAACTGAAGGAGGCGCACCATGCAAGTTGAAGTCCACGGTCAGAACATCGAAGTCACCGATGCCCTGAAGCAATACGCAGAAGAAAAAATGACGCGGCTTGAACGCCATGCAGTTTCGCGCGATGTGGATGTCCGTATCCAGTTGCGGGTGGACAAACCCGATCATCACGCCGCTGGCAACGTGAAAATTGCCGGAGCCGACTTCCACGCCGATGCCAGCGGCCAGACCATGTACGCGGCCATCGACCTTCTGGCCGACAAGTTCGATCGCTTGCTGCTCAAGCACAAGGAAAAAACCGTGGATCACCATCGCGGTGAAAACCCGGCACGCGAAGGCTCCTTTGGCTAAACCCATTTCGGCGGCGCTGCCCTGTTATCCTCTGCATCTGCCGCCGTTGTGTCGAAAGACATGAAGCTCAAAGACATTTTGCATCCCTCGCACATCGCCATCCTGTCCGACTGTCAGGATGGCGATGCCTTGTTGGACAGGCTCGCCGAGCTGCTTGCCGGAGACCGGCCACAGCTGCGCGAAGGCATCATCGCCAGCCTTCGGCAGCGTGAACAATTGGGCAGCACCGGCATTGGGCATGGCGTGGCGCTGCCGCATGGCCGCAATGCCGCTTTTGACATGGCGCGCGCAGCATTCGTGCGCCTGCCTCGCCCGATCGACTACGCCGCCGCCGATGGCGTGCCGGTCGATTTGGTTCTGGCGCTGGCCGTACCTGCGGATTTTGCCCATCAACATTTGCAGCTTTTGGCGGACATTGCCGAGCGTTTTTCCAATCCGGCACTGCGCCAAGCGCTGCGGCTGGCACCGGATACCACCACCATGCACACCCTGCTGACCCAAGACAGCCCGTGAGCGATCTGCAAATCTCCTCCCGGGCGCTGTTCGATGCCTTGCAGGCACGTCTGGCGCTGCGCTGGCTGGCCGCCGCCGATGCCCCGCCGCGTGTGCTGGAGGCCGAGCAGACCAATGCCCGTCGCCCGTCACTGGCCGGTTATCTCAACATCATTCACCCGAACAAAGTCCAGGTGCTGGGCACCGAGGAGCTCAACTGGCTGGATGCCCTAGATGCGCGCGTGCGCTGGGAATTGATTCAGAAAATCGTCCAGGCCAAACCGCTGGCGGTAGTCATCAGCAAAGGCCAGACCGCCCCGCAGGACTTGCTGGAAGCCGCCGAAGAATCCGGCACGCCGCTTTGGCTGTCGATGCGGCGCGGGCATGAACTGGTCAATCTGCTGCAATACCATCTAGCTCGCGAGCTGGCACCGCGCATCACCCTGCACGGGGTGTTCATGGAAATGTATTCCATCGGCGTGCTGATTACCGGCGAATCCGGCTCGGGTAAAAGCGAGCTGGCGCTGGAGCTGGTTACGCGCGGCCACCGGCTGGTGGCCGACGATGCCCCGGAGTTCACCCAAATCGCGCCGGATGTCCTCGATGGCAGTTGCCCGCCGCTGCTGCAAGACCTTCTGGAAGTGCGCGGGCTTGGCATCCTCAATGTGCGCCATATGTTTGGCGACACCTCGGTCAAGCGCAACAAATACCTGCGCCTGATCGTGCACCTGACCCGCCCGCATCTGGAGCCTGCGGCCAGCGGCATCGAACGCATCACCGGCGATTTGGGGGTGCGCCGGGTGTTGGATCTGGATGTGCCGATGATTACCCTGCCGGTGATGCCCGGACGCAATCTGGCCGTGCTGACCGAAGCCGCTGCCCGGCAGCATATCCTGCGCACCAAGGGCATCGACCCGGCCGCAGCCTTCATGGCACGCCATTCCGCCTTGCTCAAGCCCTCCGCCCAGGATTGCGCCCAAGACCCGTCCGTTTCGGATTTTTGACCATGCATCCACCCGCTTCGTCATCGTTCCTGTTGTTGACCGGTATGTCCGGCTCGGGCAAATCCATCGCCCTGCGCACGCTGGAAGATTCCGGCTATTACTGCATCGACAATCTGCCCGCCGAGCTTCTGACCGAATCCATCCACAGCCTGCACAGCCAGGAGCGCGAAGCACCCGATCGGCTCGCCTTCGCCATCGACATCCGTAGCCGCAGCGATCTGGCACAAATGCCCGAATGGCTTTCGGCACTGGCCCGGCAAGGCCATGCGCCACAACTGGTATTCATTGATTCGGGCGATGAAATCTTGCTGCGACGCTATGCCGATACCCGCCGCCGCCATCCATTGAGCCATCTGGGACTGGCGCTGGCCGATGCCATCGCATTGGAGCGCCAGGCACTCAAACCGCTGCGCAGCCTGGCCGACCACATCATCGACAGCAGCACGATGAATGTGCATCAACTGCGCCGCGAAATCATCGACCGGCTGGGCGTGGGCGATGAGCTGCCACCGGCATTGTTGTTCCAGTCTTTCGCCTACAAGCGCGGACTACCGCCGGATGCCGATTTCGTATTCGATGCCCGGATGCTGCCCAACCCACACTGGCACCCGGAACTGCGCCCGCTTTCCGGCCGCGACGCTGCCGTGCGCCAGTTCTTTGAAAACGAGCCGGATGTTACTGCCTATCTTGCCCAGACCCAGGCCATGCTGGATCGCTGGCTGCCGCGTCTGCGCCAAGACACGCGCAGTTACATCACCATTGCCTTTGGCTGTAGCGGTGGCCGCCATCGCTCGGTCTATCTGGCAGAAACCCTGGCCGCCCATGCCCGCCGCCACGGCTGGCCGGATGCCACCACCTTTCACCGCGAACTGGACTGAACCTGCGAGCTTCCCATGTCAACCGGCATTCTCCTGATTACCCATCCCGGCATCGGCAGCGCCTTGCTTGACAATGCCCGGCAGATTCTGCGCAACCTGCCGCTGCCAGCCGAAGCCTTTGAAGTACCTTTCGATGCCGATCTCGATGCCCTTCTGCCTGCGGCAAGCGGCGCTTTGCGGCGCGTGGATACCGGCGATGGCGTGCTGATTCTGGTCGATATGCACGGCGCAAGCCCGAGTCAACTGGCACAAAAACTGACCCGGCTGGGCACGCCCTGCAAGCGTGTGGCCGGTGTCAGCCTGCCGATGCTGCTGCGGGTCATGAACTATCCCGAACAAGACCTAGCCGCGCTGCAATCCACCGCCTCGCTGGGCGGACGCAATGCGGTACTGCTGGACGACCCGGTATAAGCGCCATGCTTGAGCGCGAAATCATCGTCAGCAACAAACTGGGGCTGCATGCCCGCGCCAGCGCCAAACTGGTGCAACTGCTGTCCGGGTTCAAAAGCCGAACCAAAATCAGCCATCGTGGCCGCGAAGTGGATGCCAAAAGCATCATGGGCGTGATGATGCTAGCCGCAGGCCAGGGCAGCCCGATCGTGCTGCGCATCGACGGCGAGGATGAGGCCGAAGCCATGCAGCAGGCGCTCGCGCTGTTTGCGCGCAAGTTTGACGAAGATCAATGATGCGCCGCGAACTCTCCGGCATCGGCGCATCGCGCGGCCTAGCCATGGGGCGAGCCAGACGGCATGTCGTGGCAACACCGGAAGTAAAAAAACGGCATATCACACCGGACGAAATCCCCAACGAACTTCAACGCCTACACCACGCCATCGCCCAAGTACGCCAGGAAATGCAGCGCCTGCGTACCCAGCTGCATGGCACAGTATCCCGGGAAATGGGCGAGCTTTTCGAGTTGCCCGCCCTGCTGCTGGACGACCCGCAACTGCTGCAAGCGCTGGATGCCGACATCCGTGATGGCCTTTGCAGCGCCGATTACGCCCTGCACCGCCAGCGCAATCGCATCGCACGGGTGTTTCTGGAAATGGACGATGCCTATTTCGGCAGCCGCATCGACGATATCGACCAAGTGATTGAGCGCATCCTCGGCGCACTTGGGCAAACCGACATGTCAGTGCACGGCGCCTCCGGTGAAATCCTGATTGCCAACCGCATCGCCCCGGCAGAAATCATCCTGCTGCAATCGCAAGGGGTGCTGGCCATCGTTACCACCGGCGGCAATACCCATTCGCATAGCGCCATCCTCGCCCGCAGCCTGCAACTGCCGCTGGTGGTGGCCGCCCCGCTGGCACTGCACAGCCTTGATGATGGCGATTGGGTGATGGTCGATGGCAGTCTCGGCCAGGTGATTCGCTTTCCTGATGCTGCCGACTTAGAACAGCATCGCCAGCGTCTGGTCAGCCACCGACAGCAAAGCCTCGATCTCAACCGCCTGCGCCACGCCCCCACCCGCAGCCGCGACGGCCATGACATCCAACTCTGGGCGAATGCCGAATCTGCCGAAGACATCCGCCACGCCCATACCCTCGGCGCGACCGGCATCGGCCTTTACCGCACCGAGTTTCTTTTTCTGGGGCGGCAAGAGCTGCCCGACGAAGAAACCCAGTTCCAGGCTTACCGCGCACTGGCCAGCGAACTCGACGGGCGCTGCGGCACCCTTCGCACACTCGACCTTGGTGCCGACAAAGCCGCCAGCACCGGCCTTGCATTGCACCGCGAAGAAAACCCCGCCCTGGGTCTGCGCGGCATCCGCCTGGCGCTGGCTAGGCCAGACATCTTCCGCCCGCAACTACGCGCCATCCTGCGCGCGTCGGCATATGGCCGACTCCGCATCCTGCTGCCGATGGTCAGCAATGGCGAAGAAATACACGCCACCCGGCAGCTGCTGACCGAACTCGGCCAAGAGCTGCGGGACGAAGGCCACCCCATCGCCAGTGAAATCCCGCTGGGCGCGATGATTGAAGTGCCCGCTGCCGCCCTCACCCTACCCGACTTTATCCAGACGCTGGATTTTCTTTCCATCGGCACCAACGACCTTGCCCAATACCTGCTGGCCGCCGACCGCAACAACGAACACCTCACCGACCTCTATACCCCGCTGCACCCGGCCCTGCTGCGCCTTCTTGCCGACATCATCCAGATTGGCAAACGCCAGCAATGCCCAGTGGCCATTTGCGGTGAAATCGCCGCCGACCCACGCTACACCCGCCTACTGCTGGCACTGGGGCTGGAAGAATTCAGCCTGCATCCTGGCAATCTGCTGGAAGTGCGCCAAATCATCTGCGACAGCGACCTTGGCGAACTGCGCAGCCAAGCCCCCACCCTGCTACACGCACCCGACCGCACAGCAATCGAGGCATGGCTGACAGAATTCGCCACCCCGTAACCGCAACCCCCGCCTGCAATGCAGCATCGGTGGCGTTGTCAGCGGAAACTTGCGCAAAAGTGCAGCGGCAACTCTTCCAAGCCTTGCAGGCTGCGGCGATAATATCGCCATCATGAATAGCTGATTCCAGCCGCGCCTTGGTGCGGCTCCGCCCTCACCGCCCTGCTCCGGCACGGCAGCCCAACGGAAACCTGCCCATGGCCGAAACGCTCCGCCACGAAAAAACCGTGCGCCAGTTGCGCCTGCTCTCTGATGCGCTTGATACCGGGCGGCTCGGGCCGGTCAAGCGCATGATCAATACGCTGTCGGCGGCGGAAATCGGCAATCTGCTGGAATCCTTGCCGCCGCCCAAGCGCAGCATCGTCTGGGGGCTGGTGGATGCCGAGGACGACGGCGAGGTGTTGGTGCATGTGGGCGATGAAGTCCGCGAAAGCCTGATTGCCGACATGGACGACGACGAGCTGGTCGCCGCCGTTGAAGACTTGGATATTGATGACCTGGCCGATCTGGTCGAAGACCTGCCGGACGCGGTGATCGACGAAGTACTAAAGTCGATGGACCGCGAAAACCGCGAACGGCTGGAGCAGGTGCTGTCTTATCAGGAGGACAGTGCAGGCCGCCTGATGAACCCGGATGTGGTGACGGTGCGCGCCGATACCACGGTGGACGTGGTGCTGCGCTATTTACGCCTGCGCGGCGAGCTGCCGGACAATACCGACCATCTGTACGTGGTCAACAAGCGCCATCAGCTAATGGGCTGGGTGGCGCTGCAAGACTTGGTAACGGTCGATGGCGGCACCGCGATCAATCAGCTCATCGACGATGAGCTGGAGTCGATTCATGTGGATGATTCCAGCGACGAAGTCGCCCGGCGCTTTTCCGACAACGACTGGGTTTCGGCGCCCGTGGTGGATGATGCCAATGTGCTGCTCGGACGCATCACCGTGGACGACGTGATCGACATCATCCGCGAGCAGGCCGAGCATCAGGCACTGGGCGCTGCCGGTCTTGACGATGACGAGGATCTGTTCTCGCCGATTCCGCGTGCGGTGCGTGGCCGCATGGTCTGGCTGTGCATCAATCTGGGCACTGCATTTCTTGCCGCCAGCGTGATTGGCCAGTTCGAGGCCACCATTCAGCACATCGTGGCACTCGCCGTGCTGATGCCGATTGTCGCCGGTATCGGTGGCAATGCCGCCGTGCAGGTGCTAACGCTGATGGTGCGCGGCCTTGCCCTTGGACAAGTCGGCGGCAGCAATGCCCGCACCCTTCTGTGGAAGGAAATCCGCGTGGCACTGATCAACGGCATGTTGATCGGCGGCTTGGTCGGCCTGATTGCCTTGGTCTGGTTCCAGGAATGGAAACTTTCGGCGGTGATTGCCCTGGCGCTCATCATCAACTTCAGTTTCGCTGCCCTCGCCGGGGTTCTGCTGCCGATGCTGATGAAGCGCATGCGCATCGACCCGGCAGTCGCCGGTACCGTGGTGGTGACTGCGGTCACCGATGTAATGGGCTTTTTGAGCTTCCTCGGCCTTGCCACACTGATTCTGCTCTGATGTCCGGCCCGCCTCATCCACTTCCTGGCATCGCCATCATCGGTGGCGGCCCGGCCGGCCTGATGGCCGCCGAAACCATCCGTGCAGCCGGTCTTGAGGTGGATCTGTTCGAAGCCAAAGGCTCGGTCGGCCGCAAGTTTCTGATTGCCGGCAAAGGCGGATTGAACCTCACCCATTCCGAACCGCGACCGGCTTTTGATGCACGCTACCGCGAACGCGCCGAACAGGTGGGCGCTTGGCTCGATGCCTTTGATGCCGAGGCATTGCGCGCTTGGGCGCAAGGGCTGGGCATTGAAACCTATGTCGGCAGCTCCGGCCGCGTATTCCCGCAGGACAGGAAAGCCGCCCCGCTGCTACGCGGCTGGGTACGCCGCCTGCGCGAATCGGGCGTGCGCTTCCATGTCCAGCACCGCTGGCAGGGCTGGGATGAAACCGGCGCGCTGCGTTTTGCCACGCCAGAAGGCGAATACCGCTGCCATGCCGATACGCTTGTCTTGGCGCTGGGCGGCGGCAGTTGGCCGCAACTGGGCAGCGATGCTGCCTGGTCAGCATGGCTGGCCGCATCTGGCGTAGAAATCGCGCCGCTGCAAGCGGCCAATTGCGGCTTCGATATTGGCTGGAGCGAACACCTTGCCCAGCGCTTTGCCGGTGCCCCACTCAAACCCATCGTGCTGCACTGGCAAGACCGCCACGGCCAGCCACAGTGCTTGCAGGGCGAATGCGTCATCAGCGAGTACGGCCTTGAAGGCAGCGCGATATATGCCATTTCCGCCGAACTGCGCCACCTGATTGCCCGCGATGGCAATGCCCGACTGTTTCTGGATCTGGCACCGGCACGCCGTCTGGAAAACCTCATCGAAGCACTGGCCAAACCGCGCGGCAAACGCAGCCTAGGCGAGCATATCCGCCGCCAAACTGGTCTGGATGCAGCCAAAACAGCACTGCTGTTTGAAGTGCTGGGCAAAAACCCAAATAACGACCCCCCACAGCTTGCCCAAACCATCAAACACTTGCCGCTGACTCTGCAAAACCCGCGCCCGATGGCCGAGGCAATCAGCAGCGCCGGTGGCGTGCGCCTTGAAGCGCTAAATACCCACCTGATGTTGAACCTCCACCCCGGCGTGTTCTGCGCCGGAGAAATGCTCGACTGGGAAGCCCCCACCGGCGGCTATCTGCTGCAAGCTTGTTTTGCCAGCGGCCTGATCGCCGCCCGTGGCGCGATTGAATGGCAAAGCCGGCATCATTCCACTGGCAATGCCAGCCCCCCGGCATGAAGCAATAAACATGAAGAAACAAAAAAGGCTTGCGATTGCTCGCAAGCCTTTGTTTTGTATGGTGGGCCGTGATGGATTCGAACCATCGACCAACTGATTAAAAGTCAGCTGCTCTACCGACTGAGCTAACGGCCCTTGAGGCATCCGGCGTTGGCCGGGCTGCGCATACTACACAAAGTAACGCGTGTTGTCCAAGATTTTTGCATCTTTGAAACCTTGGGCGCGCAATACGCAGGCATCGCAATGGCCACAGGCGCGGCCTTCGCTGTCGGCCTGATAGCAGCTGACGGTCTGCGAAAAATCCACGCCAAGCGCAACGCCCTGTCGGACGATTTCGGCTTTGCTCATCGCCATCAATGGCGCGTGGATGCGAAAACCGCCGCTTTCGACCCCAGCCTTAGTGGCGAGGTTAGCCAGTTGCTCGAAAGCCTGAATAAACGCCGGACGGCAATCCGGATAGCCGGAATAATCCACCGCATTGACGCCACAAAAAATATCGCGGGCATCCAGCACTTCGGCCCAGCCCAGCGCCACTGAAAGCATGATGGTATTGCGGGCAGGCACATAGGTGCTGGGAATCTCCCGGCCGATTTCGTGTCCATCTTGGGCGGTGGGCACGGAAATATCGTCGGTCAATGCCGAGCCGCCAATACTGCGCAAATCGACATTTACGGTCTTGTGCGCCAGCGCGCCGGTCATCGCCGCCACCCGCGCTGCGGCGGCCAGCTCGGATTCGTGCCGTTGTCCGTAGGCCACCGAAAGCGCATATACCTCAAACCCACGAGTGCGGGCGATGGCAGCCACCACGGCCGAGTCCATGCCGCCGGATACCAGCACCACGGCGCGCTTTCCAGCAATGGGTTGCAAATCAGTCATCGGCCTTGCGCCTCCCCCCAAAGTTGTTTGTGCAGTTGCATCTGGAAGCGCACCGGCAGGCGGTCAGCAATCACCCATTCGGCAAGCTCCTGCGCGGCCACTTGCGTGTAGCTGGGCGAAAACAGCACTTCGCAGCGCTCGGCCAGGCGATGTTCTTGCAGCAGTGCACGCGACCAGTCGTAGTCCTCACGCGAGCAAATCACGAACTTGACCTGATCCTTGGGACGCAGCAACGCTAGGTTGGCCCAATGGTTGCGCGCCACTTCACCGGAGCCAGGCGTTTTGACATCCATCACGCAAATCACGCGTGCATCCACCGGACTGATGTCGATGGCGCCGGAGGTTTCCAGCGAGACTTCAAAGCCCGCATCGCAGAGTTTTTCCAGCAGCTGGATGCAGCGCTTTTGTGCCAGCGGCTCGCCGCCGGTTACGCAGACATGACGCACGCGGTGGCTGCGCACTTCCTCGACAATGGCATCAATCGTCTGCCACTGGCCGCCATGAAAGGAATAGGTGGTATCGCAATAACCGCAGCGCAGCGGACAGCCGGTCAGCCGTACGAATACCGTCGGCCAGCCGACGCTGCGCGACTCGCCTTGCAAAGAACAAAAGATTTCGGTGATACGAAGACGATCCGCCGCGGCTGCGGCGGATTCGGAAGCCACTTGATTCATGCGCGCGATTCTACTGCTTCCGGGCTTTTCAGCGTCCCATATTGCGCAGCCGCTGCTGCGCGGTACGGGCGGCATCGGTGCCGGGATATTGCTGGCTCACCGCCTCCAGCGTGCGCCGACCTTCGCCCTCCTGTTTCAGCCCAAGCTGGGACAGGCCGACTTTCAAAAGCCCACCCGGCGCCTTGTCATGACGCGGCCAGCGCTGCACCAAGGTTTTGAATTCGTCCAACGCCAATGCGTAATTGCCGGTGACGTAATAGCTCTCGCCCAGCCAGTACACCGCATTCGGGGCATACGGGCCATTCGGGTATTTGTCCAGAAAAGTCGTGAAAAGCCGCGCCGCATCGGCATATTGCCCGGCGCGCAGGGCAGCAAGCGCGGCCTCGTAATTGGAGCGCTCATCCGGTGTAGCCGGTGCCCCCGAAGCCGCCGGGGGCGCCGGAACTGGTGCCGCGCCCGATCCAGCCGATGTCAGCGCATTGCCATTTTCATCCACGCCCACTTCAGCTGGCTGGGTCATGTTTTCCAGCCGTTGCAGGCGTGCATCCACATCCAGATAGCGGGTGCGCGCACTCTGGACGGCCAGCTCGTTCTGATGCTGCATTTCTTCCACCTGGGCGCGCAGGCTGCGGATTTCCTCGCGCATTTCCTCCATCTGCCGCAGCAGTTCCAGGGTGGGCGAAGGCGCATTCGCCTGCTGCTCCAGCGCGGCCACACGGTCGGACATGCTGGGGCGACGCTGAGCATCGGCCGCAAACGGCATCAGCAGGGGCAGCGCAACGGTGCTGGCAAGCAGCAGGGAATGGGACTTCTTCATGGCAATCAACAATCAGGGCACGGTGTAGTTGAGGTCGGCGCGACGGTTTTGCGACCAGCACGATTCATTCGATTCGCGGCATTCCGGGCGCTCCTCACCAAAGCTCACCACGGTGATTTGGCTGCTGTTGGCGCCTTGCGCTTGCAGCGCCTGCGCCACGGCATTGGCACGACGCTCACCCAGCCCCAGGTTGTATTCCTGGCTGCCGCGCTCGTCGGTATTGCCTTCCAGCGTCAGGCGCGCCATCGGGCGGTCACGCAGATATTTGGCATGGCACAGAATCAGGTTCTGGAACTCCGGCTTCACGCCGTCACGATCCAAGTCGAAGTACAGCGAACGCTGACGCAGGCAGGCATCGCGGTTCAGGTCTTCAGCGGTGTAAGCCCCCGGTGCCGGGGTATAGGGAGCCGGATTGGTATCGGTCTGGCCGCTGCTTGTGCTGCCGCTGGTGTTGGCAGGCGGCGCATCTTTCACCTTCTTGCTACAAGCCACAACGCCAGTGCAGAGCACGGCGGCAATCAGAATACGGGAAAACTGGGACATCGGATTTACTCCTTGAGCGGGGTCAAAAACAACGGGGTTCAACGCTGGGTATCACGGTAAGGCGACCAAGCCGGGTCACGAATATCGGCACCGGCGGCGGGCAGGCGCTCGCGTACCCTGCCATCGGCGGAGACAACATACAAGGCGCCGCCAGAGCCGGCACGCCCAGCATAGACCACCATCGCGCCGTTCGGGGCAAGGCTTGGCGCTTCATCCAGCGAGCCGGGGGAAATCATGCTCCAGCGCGGGCTGCCTAGGCTGCTGTCCATCAGCGCCACGCGATAGCTGTTGCCACCGCCCTGCACCATCACCATTTTTTTGCCGTCCGTAGAAACATCAGCATCGGCGTTGTAGCCGCCTTGGAAAGTTACCCGGGCTTCGCCGCCACCACTGGCCGAGGCGCGATAAATCTGCGGGCGGCCGCCCCGGTCGGAGGTGAAGTACAGCTGGCTGCCGTCATGGCTCCAAGTAGCGCTGGTATCAATACCGGACTGTCGGGTGATCTGGGTCAGGCTGCGGCTGCCCAGATCCATCACGTAGATTTCCGGGTTGCCGCTTTTGGAAAGCGTCATGGCGAGCCTGCGACCATCGGGCGAAAACGCCGGCGCACTGTTGATGCCGGGAAAGCCCGCCACGCGCTCGCGCTGGCCGCTGCCCAAGTCCTGCACATAGATCGCCGAATTGCCGCTTTCAAAACTGACATAGGCCAGACGCTTGCCATCCGGGCTCCAAGATGGCGACATCAGCGGGAAGTTGGAATTGGCCACGGTGCGGGCGCGGTGCCCATCGGCATCGGCCACCATGATGGCGTAGCGGGCAGTCTTGCCGACACCATTGACGGCGACATAGGCCACGCGCGTCCAGAATGCGCCACGGGTGCCGGTGATTTTTTCATACACCTCATCGGCAATCTGGTGGGCGATATCGCGCAACGACGTGGCCGGGCCGGTTTTGACTAGGCCAATCACACGCTCTTGTTTGGCAAGGTCAAACAGCTCGTACTGCACGACCAGGTCGCCACTGACCCGGCCAACCAGCAGCCATTCCTGCCCCAAGGTGCGCCAGAACGGATAATTGACTTCATTGGCCGCAGTCGGGCGCTCAGCCATGTCGCGCTCGGGCAGCGGGCGAAAACGACCGGAACGCGCCAAATCCGCACTGACAATCGCGGCGATTTCGCTGCCCTTGTCGCCGCCAAAGGGCACCACGGCAATCGAGGTGGCCGAGTCGCGCCCGCCGACCAAATCCACTTCGGCCTGCTGTGCCAGCGCAAAGCCGGCATGCAGCAACAAAAAGACGGCGAGCAAAAAACGTTTCATCAAAACAGTATCGAGTTTCATGAATCGACAGAAGCAGTGATTGATGCGGGAAAGATTAGCGCGATTGCAGCGACTTGATGAATGGCAGTTCAGCATCAGCGCGAGGGATAGAAATTGACCACGAAATCACGGATGGCGAGGTTCTCGTTGCCCTTCAACGGCAAGGGGCTGGCGCGCATCACCGCGGCCTCCACACTGCGGCGGTTGGCCTCGCTGTACGGGCAGCTGGCCTGCACCTCGGCCGAGAGCACTTCACCGCCCGGCAACAGACGGATGCGGATCGGGCAACGCTGACCACGCGGCACTTCTTCCGGGCGGCTCCATTGTTTTTCGATTTCGCCCACCACCAAGGCCAACCATTCACCGCGGGTATCGCGCCCCTGCCCTTGCGCTGCCGCACCGCTGCCGCCACTGGCACCACTGTTACGCGCTGCCGCACGCGCCTGGGCATCGGCCTGTTGCTGGGCGCGCGCTTCGGCCAGCGCTTTGGCTCTTGCCTCGCGCTCGGCCCGCGCCTTGGCATCGGCTTCGGCCTTGGCGCGGGCTTCGCGGTCGGCGCGCTCGCGCGCCTGCGCTTCGGCGCGGCGACGCTGTTCGGCTTCGGCACGGGCACGCACCTGTGCTTCGCGCTCGGCGCGCGCCTTGGCATCGGCCTCGGCCTTGGCACGCGCTTCGCGTTCGGCACGTTCACGCGCCTGCTGCTGTGCTTGCTGTTGTGCCTGTTGCTGCGCCTGACGACGCTTCTGCTCTGCGGCCTGCTGTTCCTGGCGGCGTTGCAGCTCGATTTGCTCTTGACGACGGCGCGCTTCTTGCTCGCGTTCGCGCTTTTCGCGGTTGACCGCTTCGCGCCGGGCTTCGTCCTGATCGCGGGTATCCGGTTTGACCGGCGGCGGAGTTGCCGGTGCAGGCTGCGGTTTGGGTGCAGGTTTTGGCTCAGGCTTGGGCGCTGGCTGCGGCTCGGGCGCAGGGGCTAGCGGCGGCGGTTCAGCCGTGTCGGCGGGTTCTTCTAGCGCCTCGGGCAGAGGCTCGGCGGCAGGCTCGGGCTCAGACACGGCAGCCTGGGTCGATTCGGCCGGCTGACGGTTTGCCAATGCCCGCTGCATCCGTGCCGAAAGCGTACCCGCATCCACCATTTCCGCTTCCACCACCTCACCACCGGCCGCAGGCTCGGCAGTTTTGCGCACCCAATTGAGTCCGAAAAACACCAGCAATGCCAGCAGCAAATGCAGGGCAATGGCTAGGACAACAGCCCAAACGGTATCGGCCTGCGCGTGTTTCATCGCCGGGCGTTCTCCGCCGGGGTGCTCATCAGCCCCACGCGCGGCACGCCCGCACCTTGCAGGTCGTTCAGCACGTCATACACGGTCTGGTAGCTGGCGTTCTTGTCGGCAGCCACATACACCGCCACTTGCGGGTTCTGGCGCACGAAAGCCCCCACGCGCTCCAGCATTTCCTGATACGGCAGTTCGCGGTTGGCATCGCCCTGGAGGGTCAGGAAAGTACGCCCGGCTCTATCCACACTGACCACCACCGGGTCTTTCTTGTCCTGGATGGACTTGGCCTGCGACTGCGGCAGCTCCACGTCCACGCCCAGATTCAAAAGCGGTGCGGTCACCATGAAGATAATCAGCAATACCAGCATCACGTCGATATACGGCACGACGTTGATTTCGGCCTTCAGCTTGCGCTTGCGATAACGGCGCGACATGGGCGCTTACTCCGCCTGACGTTGCAGGATGGAGGAAAACTCCTCTTGGAAGGCCTCGTATTTGACCGCGACCCGTTCCACCCGTGTGGCATAGCGGTTATAGGCCCAGACGGCCGGAATCGCCGCAAACAGCCCCATGGCTGTGGCAATCAGGGCTTCGGAAATACCCGGTGCCACGGTGGCGATGGTGGCTTCTTTCACATTCGCCAGCCCCTGGAAGGAAATCATGATGCCCCAGACCGTACCGAACAGGCCGATATAGGGACTGATCGAGCCGACATTGGCGAGAAACTCCAGATTGCGCTCCAGATCGTCGATTTCACGCGAGGAAGTCGCCCGCATCGCCCGCTGCGCCGCTTCCAGTTGCAGGCGAGCATCTTCCAAGCCACGGCGGCGGCTTTTGTTGAACTCACGCAGCCCGGCTTCAAAGATCGCTTCCATGCCGCCATCGGCATTGCGCTGGGCGCTGTCGTAGAGCTTGCCAAGGTCGGCGCCGGACCAGAACTTCTCCTCGAAATCGTCCGCTTCCTGCAATGCCCGATCCAGCACTTTTTTCTTGCGGAAGATAATCACCCAGGAGGCAATCGAGGCCAGCAACAGCAACAGCATCACCAGTTGCACCGGCAGCGAAGCATGCAAAATCAGTTGCAGCATGTCCAAGTCATTGGAGGCGGCCAGCGCATTCCCGGCACTTTCGGACACGGCGGCAACAGCGCCATCGTCCAATGATTGGGTGGTGACTTGCAGGGCGGCTTGCATCGGCTGCATCCGGGAGGCTCCTCATTCAAATGGCATCAAAATTGGGGTTGAGCTGCGCCAACAGTTCGTCCGGGATGGCAACAGGCCGGAAAGTATCGGCGGAAACCGCAGCGATTTTCACCTGTGCATCCAGCAGCAGGCGATGCTCACAGCGAATCTCTTGGGCAATCACTAGGCTGGCACGACGGCATTGTGCAAGGCTGACGCTGACTGCCAGCAAATCATCAAGCCGCGCCGGGGCGCGAAAATCAATCTGCATGGCACGCACCACGAACGCCAGACCGTATTGCTTGCGCAAAAGTTCCTGACCGTGTCCCAAGGCGCGCATCCATTCGCTGCGGGCGCGCTCCATGAAGGCCAGATATTGCGCGTGATACACCACGCCGCCGGCATCGGTGTCTTCCCAATAGATACGCACCGGCCATTCAAATCGACTCATGTATCAGACTCCTGAAACAAATCGGCTGCACCCGCCCGCGGGGTAAAGCCCAAATGCCGGTAGGCCTTGTGGGTGGCCATGCGGCCGCGCGCGGTGCGCACCAGAAAACCTTGCTGGATGAGATACGGCTCGATGACATCCTCCAGCGTGCCGCGCTCTTCACTAAGCGCCGCAGCCAAAGACTCCACGCCTACCGGCCCGCCATCGAAGTTTTCGATGATGAGATACAGCAGGCGCCGGTCAAGCTCATCAAAGCCTTCCGGATCCACCTTCAACATTTGCATCGCAGCAGCGGCCACATCGCGCAAGATGCGGCCATCGGCACGTACCTCGGCATAGTCGCGCACCCGGCGCAGCAGACGGTTGGCGATCCGCGGCGTGCCGCGCGAACGACGGGCGATTTCCGCCGCGCCTTCTGGCTGGCATTCAATGCCGAGAATCTGCGCCGAGCGCTGCACGATGCGGGTGAGTTCTTCGCCCGAATAAAACTCCAGCCGCTGCACAATGCCGAAACGATCGCGCAGCGGCGCGGTCAAAAGCCCGGCGCGGGTAGTGGCGCCAATCAGGGTGAATGGCGGCAGGTCGAGTTTGATCGAGCGCGCTGCCGGGCCTTCGCCGATCATGATGTCGATTTGAAAATCTTCCATCGCCGGGTACAGCACTTCTTCCACCACCGGCGACATCCGATGAATTTCGTCGATGAACAGCACATCGTGCGGCTGCAGATTGGTCAAAAGCGCCGCCAGGTCGCCGGCGCGCTCGATCACCGGCCCACTGGTAACGCGCAAATTCACGCCAAGCTCATTGGCGATGACATTGGAAAGCGTGGTCTTGCCAAGCCCCGGCGGGCCGAAAATCAGCACATGGTCGAGCGCCTCGCCACGGCGTTTGGCCGCGTCGATGTAAATCTGCATTTGCTCGCGCACCGGCGCCTGCCCCAGATATTCAGCCAGCCGCTTGGGGCGCAGGCTGGCTTCGGCAGCATCATCCTCGCGGGTGGCATCGGCGGCAATCAGGCGGTCGTTCATCAGGTCAGGGCTGCGCGGTCAATGCGGCATTGTATTCACTTCAATGCCGCCTGAAGTGCCTTGCGGATGATGGCTTCGGCGCTATCGCCCTCGGCAGCGGCTTTCTTGACCATGCGCTCGGCCTCGGCAGGCTTGTAGCCCAATTGCTGCAAGGCGATGGTGGCTTCGCCTTGGGCATCCATCGCGCCTGCGGCCAGCACCGGGGTACTGCCCGCACCGCCCAAGTCTGCCGCGCGCTCGCGCAGCTCCAGCACCATGCGTTCGGCGGTTTTCTTGCCAATGCCGGGAATGCGGGTCAGCGCGGCAACATCGGCGGTTTGAATCAGCCTGGCAAAATCGCCCACCGATACGCCGGAGAGCACCGCCAAGGCGATTTTCGCGCCGATGCCACTGACTTTTTGCACATCGCGGAACAGCCGACGCTCGCCCTCGCTCAAAAACCCATACAGCGACACGCTGTCTTCTTTCTGCGCGTAGTGGGTGAACAGCAGCACGTTCTGGCCGACCTCCGGCAAGTCGTAAAAGGTGCTCATCGGCGCTTCCAGCTCATAGCCCACACCGCCTACATCCACCACCAGCCACGGTGGCTGCTTGTGTACCAGCGTGCCTTTCAAGCGACCAATCATGTTGCATTCCTCATTTAGCGCCTACCCCAAGCCTCGCGCACACCCAGCCCCAACCGCGCCGCGCTGGCGCGTACGTGAGCGTGAGTGATGGCAACCGCCAAGGCGTCGGCGGCGTCGGCCTGGAGTTTTCCGTTCAAGTTCAACATCACCCCGACCATATGCTGCACCTGGGTCTTGTCCGCACCGCCCTTGCCGACCACCGCCAGTTTCACTTCCTTGGCGGCGTATTCGGCAACCGGCAGGTCGCGCGCCACGCAGGCGGCAATCGCCGCGCCACGCGCTTGCCCCAGCTTCAGTGCACTCATCGCGTTATTGGAAAGAAACACCTGCTCGATGGCGACTTCATCCGGGCGGTATTCCTCAATCAGTGCCCAGAGGTTATCCAGCAACAGGCGCAGGCGCTTGGGAAAGTCCTCGGCAGCCAGCAGCTTGATCGGCTGATAATGCACCGCCTTCATCCGGCCATCGGCCAGCGCGTCGATGATGCCAATGCCGGTGCGCTGCGAGCCGGGGTCAACCCCCAAAATGCGAACGCTCACGCCTCGGGCAGCTCCGCATTGCTGTAAACGGCCTGCACATCGTCCATGTCGTTCAGCCAGGCGAGCAGCTTCTGCACTTTTTCGGCCTCCTCGCCAGCCACCGCCACATCGTTGTCGGCGCGGTAGGTGACTTCAGCAAAACCGGCCTCAAGCCCGGCAGCCAGCATCGCCTCTTTCACGGTGCTGAAGTCTTCCGGTGCGGTGATGACATCCAGCGCGCCATCGTCGTACACCACTACGTCTTCTGCTCCGGCTTCAATCGCCGCTTCGGTGATGCGGTCTTCGTCGCTGCCCGGCGCATAGCTCAACACGCCGAGCTTCTTGAACATAAACGCCACCGAGCCTTCGGTGCCCATATTGCCGCCGAACTTGCCAAAGGCATGGCGCACATCGGCCACGGTACGCACGCGGTTGTCAGTCAGACAATCCACAATCACTGCCACGCCGCCGGGGGCATAGCCTTCATAGCGGATTTCCTCGTATTCCACGCCTTCGAGCTCGCCGGTGGCTTTTTTGATGGCGCGCTCAATCACGTCCTTGGACATATTGACCGAAAGCCCCTTGTCGATGGCGCTGCGCAAGCGTGGATTGCCCCCAGGATCACCGCCACCGGCACGCGCGGCCACGGAAATTTCACGGATGATCTTGGTAAAGATTTTGCCGCGTTGGGCATCCACCGCATTTTTGCGGGCTTCAATCGAGGGGCCACGTCCCATATGCAACCTTGAGATGAGTGATGGAGGGAGGCGTATTTTACGCGCTGTGCAGGCATCGGTCGGCAGCGTCAAAACGCCCCAGACGCAAAAAAGCCGCCGCTTGCCGGGCAACCGGCTCCGACCACAACAGACCGTTATGGCTGACCGGCAATACAAGATGGTCGGTAAGTCCCGGCACCTGGGTTTCGGCCACCGCCACGGTGCCATCGTGCGGGCCGTCAAAACTTGCCACCCACTGCCCCAGTCCCAGCGGGCGGCTACCGGCCAGCATGCCCACCTGATGCGAGCTCACGCAAGGCCGCTGGCCAGTCTGCAACAAGGTAGCGCTGCGCCCCATATAACTGCGTGTCAGCCAATGCTGCCCGAGCCGTCTGGCAGCCGCACTGCCCGCCAGCGGCGAGCCCAAACACAATACCCGGCCAATCATTTCACCGGCTTCTGGCCTGGCCCGCGCCAATGCCGCCAAGGCAATC
The DNA here is from genome assembly GCA_002798275.1 of Lysobacteraceae bacterium NML08-0793. Lineage (GTDB taxonomy): Bacteria > Pseudomonadota > Gammaproteobacteria > Xanthomonadales > Xanthomonadaceae > Solilutibacter. The sequence continues at coordinate 335,373 of NWQR01000001.1, forward strand.
AGACCGCCCAAACTATGCCCAAGCAAATGCGCCGCGCCTGCCCGGCGCAAGGCGGTCAATAGCCGCTGCACCGCGACATCAGGCGCCACCAGAATGCTGTGATAGTCGAGAATCTCCGGCACAAACCCCTGCTTGGCAAGACGCCTGGCCAAAGGTCGCATGCTGAAACTCGGCATCCAGATGCCATGCAGCAATATCACCCGGCGGATTTCATCAGGCGTGGGCGAGGCCGGCATACGCTTCAGTCTGGCAGGGACTTTCGCAAGATGAATTCCAGATCGCGGGCATTCCCGACCGGAAACTCATACTCGCCAACCTTGGTGTAACCATTGCGCTGGTAGAAGCGCTGCGCGCCAAGATTTTCACTCCACACACCAATCCAGATCGCCGCAGGGCCGTTACGTCGCATCCAGTGTTCGGCCTCGGCAAACAGCTTCTGTCCCCAGCCGCCGTTTTGCTGCGCCGCCCGCAGATACAGGCGTTTCAACTCCATGTCGCCGACAGCGACCTCGGCATGTGGCAGACCACAAGGCCCGGCCAGAACATAGCCTTGCGCACGGCCTTCGGCATCCTCCAGCAGCCAGGCTGCGCAACCGGCCTCCTCCAGTGCATCGCGGTATTTTTCCGCCGTATAGGTCGCGGCAAGAAACGCCGCCAAATCCTCCGGCGCATACAGATGGGCGAAGGTTTCGCTGAAGGTGGCAGCCGAAAGTGTTGCCAATTCTTGCGCATCGGCGGCCGTTGCGCGGCGGATGGTCAGCGTCATGCGCCTTCCTTGCGGACTTGGACATGCACTTCGGCCAGTTGCGCATCGGCAATCGGCGAAGGCGCATCCGTCATCAGGCATTGCGCGCTGGTGGTCTTGGGGAAGGCGATGACATCGCGGATGGATTCGGTGCCCGCCATCAGTGCGGCGATGCGGTCGATGCCGAAGGCAATCCCGCCATGCGGCGGCGCGCCGTATTTGAGTGCGTCGAGCAAGAAGCCGAACTTGGCGCGCTGCTCCTCGGCATCAATGCCGAGCAGTTCAAATACCGCAGCCTGCATCTGCGGACGATGGATACGAATCGAGCCGCCGCCGATTTCGTTACCGTTCAATACCATGTCATAGCCACGGCTGACCGCCGTTGCCGCATGCGTGCGCAATGCCTCGATGCTGTCCACTGCCGGTGCGGTAAACGGATGATGCAGCGCGACGTAGCGGCCAGCTTCTTCGTCCCATTCGAACATCGGGAAGTCGGTTACCCACAGCGGCTTCCAGCCGTCCTCGATAAGGCCAAAGTCCTTGCCGGCTTTCAAGCGCACTGCGCCCATGAAATCGCTGACCGTGGCGTATTTGCCAGCACCAAAAAACACGATGTCGCCATTTGTCGCGCCCACATGTTTCAGCAATGCCGCAAATGCCGCCTCGTCAAAGAACTTCTGAATCGGTGAGGTAATTTCGCCATTTTCGGCAATCTTGATATAGGCCAGCCCCTTGGCGCCATGCTTGGCAGCATGGGCGGCGTACTCGTCAATCTGCTTGCGGCTCAACGCACTGCCACCGGGAATGCGCAGCGCCGCCACGCGCCCGCCGGGTTCATTCGCAGGCCCGGTAAACACGGCAAAGCCGCTGTCTTTGACCTGCTCGGCCACATCCACCAGCTCCAGCGCGATGCGCAGATCGGGCTTGTCCGAGCCATAACGGCGCATCGCCTCATGCCAAGTCATGCGCGGGAACGGATCGGCCAGCTCCACGCCAATCACTTCGCGGAATACATGGCGAATCATCGCCTCCACCGTATCTTGCACATCGCGCTCTTCCACCCAGGCAAACTCCATGTCCAACTGGGTGAACTCCAGCTGGCGATCAGCACGCAGGGCTTCGTCACGGAAACAGCGGGCAATCTGGTAGTAACGGTCAAAGCCCGCCATCATCAGAATCTGCTTGAACAACTGCGGCGACTGCGGCAGCGCATAGAACTCACCCGGATGCATACGCGCAGGCACCAAAAAGTCGCGTGCGCCTTCCGGGGTGGCCTTGGTCAAAATCGGCGTTTCAATATCCTGGAAGCCGCGCGCATCCAGCCAAGCACGCAAGGCGCTGACGAGCTTGGTGCGGGTGCGCATCTTGCGCTGCATCTGCGGACTGCGCAGATCCAGATAGCGATATTTCAAGCGCACGTCCTCACCGGGGTTTTCATGGTGATGGAACGGCAGCGGCTCGGCCTTGTTCAATACTTCAATCTTCTCGGCCAGCACTTCCACCCGACCAGTTCCGATTTTGTCATTGACGCTATGCCGCGCCCGCACCTTGCCGGTAATCCGCAGCGCATCCTCATAACCCAATGTGGCGGCCAGTGCCAAAACTTCTGCATTGCCGGGCAAGTCGGCAGGCTCAGCGACCACCTGCACAATGCCCTCATGGTCGCGCAAGTCAATGAACACCACCCCGCCCATGTTGCGGGCTACATCCGTCCAGCCGCACAGCGTGATGGTTTGACCAATGAGCGCTTCATCAACAAGGCCGCAAAAATGGGTACGCATGGTTTCTTTTATCGTGGAAAACAGCCGCGCATTCTACCCCGCCCCCGGAACTTGGGCGCACACCGCGCGCTGCAAACAAACCGATACAAGCGGAAACCATCCGCTGTTGCCCGCCCCGGCAGCAAGTGCCGGGGGCATGGGCGGGTTCAAAACCTGCATCAAGCCGACAGCCCGGCGGCGTGTCGCCACAGGGCATGTCGCAGGGGTGCGATTGCGTGGGCGATGCCCAGCGCCCGGCCACGCAGCAGGGTCAGCGGCAGGCTGTCATTGGAATACACCCGGTTGATGGCTTCAAAGGCGTGGGTTGAAAGCACATTGTCGCTGCGGCGTTCACGCGCCCAGCGTTGCAGCCGTGAGCTGGCGGCAAAATCGCCGCCTTTGGTCCGGGCGCGCATTGTGCTTTGGTGAAACGCCGCGACATCGCGCAACCCCAGGTTCACGCCCTGCCCGGCCAGCGGGTGCACCGCATGGGCGGCATCCCCCATCAGCAACAAACGCCCTTGTAGTTGCTGGGCGGCAAGCCGCCGCTTCAGGGGGAACGCCACCCGCTTCGAGACTGGCCGCACTTCGCCAAAGCGCCCGGCAAAGGCATGACCAAGCTCTAGGGCAAACAGGTCTTCGTCCAGCGCCAGAACGCGCTCGGCCTCAGCATTGGGCAGGCTCCAGACGATGGAGCAGAGCCGGTCGTCATCGCAGGGCAAGAATGCCAGCGGCCCGGTCGGCAAAAACCGTTGCCAAGCGGTATGCTGATGCGGCTTTTCAAGCTGCACATAAGCGACCACGCCTTGCTGCTGGTAATCATGCTCGGACACGGCAATGCCCGAGAGTTCACGCAATCTGGAATTGGCCCCATCGGCGGCCACCACCAGACGCGCCTCCAAGGTTTCACCGCTATCGAGGAGAAGCCGGGCACCATCGGAGCGCTGCTCAAAACCGTTGATGCGGGTCTGGCTCAAAGTTTCCACACCGGCCGCCTGTGCGCCCTGCCACAGCCGGTCGGCCAGCAGATTGTTTTCCACAATCCAGCCCAGCTCCCGACGGGCAAAATCATCGGCGGAAAAAACCAGTGTCTCCGGGCGCGCCGCATCGCTAACCCACATCCTGCGATATGGCTGCGCACGGGCACTACGAATCGACGCCCATACGCCCAGCGCATCCAGCAGCGCGGCATTGTCGGCCGCTAAGGCATAAACCCGCAGATCCCGCTGCTGTGCGGAAAAACGTGCCGGCACGCCGGCTTCCACCAAGGCCACGTCAAGCCCGACACTGGCCAGCGACAGTGCACAAGCGGCACCGACCACGCCCGCGCCAACCACAATCACATCGCGCTTCATGCTGCGCTTCTTCATTGCAAGACTCCCCGACACAGTTCCGGCAAGTCACCGCGATATCCCATCCCGCCCGCCGCCACTTGCCCGCGCAGCCCCGGCACATTGGCCAGCACCGTCATGCCGATGCTGCGCAACAGGCTCGCCCCAAGGCTAGGATTGGCACTGATTTTTGCCAGACCGTCGGAAAAAGACAGGGTGCGCTCGCGGTCTTGCCTGCGACGGGTCAGGTAATGTTCCAGCATTTGCGGCGCATCAAGGCCGTGGCGGCTGATTTCCTCCACCAAAGTCAGCGCATCGCGCAGCCCCAAATTGAAGCCTTGCGCCCCCAACGGATGGATGCTTTGCGCGGCATTGCCCAGCAGCACCGCCCGCGCAGCAATCTGGCGCTCGGCCACGACCCGCCGCATCGGATAGCGGCTGCGCTTGCCAGCGGCCAGAAAGCGCCCGGCACGCCAGCCAAAGGCCGTTTGCAGGCGGTCGAGCCAGGCGGCCTCATCGAGCGCAGCGACCTCGTCGGCCTTATCGGCCGCCACGCCATGCACCAACCCGTAATGCCGGTCAAGGCGCGGCAGCAATGCCGTCGGCCCATGCGCGCCCAAGCGCTCCCAGGCCGTGCCATCGGGCGGACGCGAAGTACGTACCCGGCAGACAAACAGCACTTGCTGATAATCATGCTGCTGAACGTCGATGCCGAGCGCCTCACGCACCGCGCTTTGCATGCCATCGGCACCGACCAAAAGCCGCGTCTGCAAGTGGCGCGGCTCACCGTCCAGCGTCATTGCCACCTGACGCCAGCCATTTTCGGCAAAGGTGGTGCCGACAAAGCGCGCCAGTCGATAGCGTGTGAGATTGCCGATTGTCTCGATGCGCGCTTCCAGTGCCTGACCAAAATCGCTGGCAGTCACGACATGCCCGAAGGCTTCGCGGCCATACTCGTCTGCGCGCATCAAGACCCGGCCAAAATCTCCTTGGCGGGTGGTGTGAATGCGCCGAATCGGCGAAGCACTGCGCAAATGCGGCCAAATCCCCAATCCCGCCAATGCCTGGCAGGTGGTTTCGGCAAAGCTCAAATTGCGCTCGTCAAACACCGGCGGCAGCTCGCCTGCGGGCGTGGCCTCCAATAGCGCCACATCAAGGCCGGAAGCCTCCAGCGCGATGGCAAGACTTGAGCCCACCAATCCGCCACCGACAATCACCACATCATGCTGTTTTTCCATACGCGGATTTTAAGCGGGCTCGGCATCAATCCGATAATATCGACGCATTCACAGCCCGCTTAACGCCCGCCATGAACGCCCAACCTCGCGCCTATCGCACCGAACTGTCCATTCTGGCCGCGCTCGCCGCCTGCATGGCGCTCACCCGGCTCCATCATTTCGATGCCCTGCCCGATGCCTCTTGGGCGGTGTTCTTCGTCGGTGGCTACGCCCTGCGCCGCTCCAGCGCTTGGGCATTTCCGCTGTTGATGCTGCTGGCCGTGGCCGTGGATGTCTGGGTAATCACCGGACAGGGCATCAGCTTCTGGCAGCACTATTGCGTTTCCATCGCCTATTGGATGCTGATTCCGGCGTATTTCTGCCTGTGGGCTGGCGGGATGTGGCTGGCACGCCAGGCCGACAGCGGCCTGAAGTTCATCCTCAAAGGCACTGCCAGCCTGTTTGCGTCAGTCGCCCTATGCCAGTTGCTTTCGCAGGGCAGCTTCTACTGGCTGAGTGATTCGGTTGCCCACAAGACCTTGAGTGGCTGGGTCGACAACTACCTCACCTGGCTATGGCCCTATCTGCAAAGCACGGCGCTTTACGTCGTCGCCGCAGCCATCATCGGCACCGTTTTCCGCGCCATCCTGCGCCATCAGCCGCACACGGCACAGGTCTGAAGAAATGGGCAACCGACTTTCCAAAATCTATACCCGCACCGGCGATGATGGCAGCACCGGCCTTGGTGATGGCAGCCGGGTGCCCAAAGAATCCCCGCGCGTGGACGCCTATGGCACGGTGGACGAGGCCAATGCTTGCATCGGTCTGATTCTTGCCAGCGACTTTCCCGATGATGGCGCAAGCCTTGGCGTGCGCGCGCTTCTGGTGTCCATCCAACATCAATTGTTCGATCTGGGCGGCGAACTGTGCATCCCCGGCCATGCGGCCATCTTTGCAGCCGATATCGAACGGCTGGAACAACAGCTCGACCATTACAACGACAGCCTGCCGCCCCTCAAGGATTTCATCCTGCCCGGCGGCGGCGAAGCGGCCGCACGCTGCCATCTGGCACGTACCGTGGTACGCCGTGCCGAGCGCCTGTGTGTGGCACTTTCGCGCTCGGAAAACATCCGACCGGAGACTGTGCACTATCTGAACCGCCTGTCCGATTTGTTGTTCGTGCTCTCGCGCATTCTGGCGCGCGCCAGCGGTCATGGCGAAGTCCTCTGGAACCATCAGCGCCGCCATGGCTGAATTGCGCATCTATAGCCATCCGGCCTGCCTCGAGCACATTCCCGGTGCCGACCACCCGGAACAGCCCGTCCGCCTGCAATGCGTGCTCGATGCCCTGCACGGCGCATTTCCCGAACACTTCTGGCAACAGGCGCCACGCGCATTGCGCGAAGACCTCACCCGGGTACATGCGCCGGCACTGGTCGAGCGCATTCTGGCTGCAGGGCAAGACGATGCCTGCCAATGGCTGGACGAGGACACCGCCTGCATGGCGGCCTCCCCAGAGGCAGTGCTGCGTGCCGCCGGCGCTGGCATCGGCGCGGTGGACTGGGTGCTCGAAGGCAGCTCAAGTCGCGCTTTCTGCGCCGTGCGCCCGCCAGGCCATCACGCTGCAACGGCCAGCGCCACCGGCTTTTGTCTGGTCAACAATATCGCCGTTGCCGCAGCGCATGCGCTTGGCAACAAACTGGTCAGACGCCTTGCCATTGTCGATTTCGACGCACACCACGGTGATGGCACCGAGGCGATATTCCGTCTTGACCCGCGCGTGCTGTATGTCAGCAGCCATCAAAGCGGGCTTTATCCGTTCACCGGCGAAACCCCGGACAGCGACCCGCCCCACATCCTCAACCGCAGCCTGCCGGCCGAAAGCGACAGCCAGACTTTTCGCCGCCTCTGGCACGAGGAGCTTTTGCCACGCATCGCGGCCTTTGCGCCAGACCTACTGCTGATTTCCGCAGGCTTTGATGCCCATCGCGCCGACCCGCTGGCCACCCTGCAACTGGAAAGCGAGGACTTTGCCTGGCTAACCGAACGCTTGGTCGAGATTGCCGAGCGTTACGCCCAAGGGCGCGTGGTCTCCATGCTCGAAGGGGGCTATGACCTTGAGGCCTTGGCCGAATCCACCTTGGCGCATGTCCGCGCACTGGCGGCGCAGCCGCCTCGCTGAGCCCGCCCAAAACCGATGATTTGCTTAATACTTCTTCCCCCTGCATTGCCGCCACTGCCGTGATACGGCAAGCTAACCATCATTTTTCAGGCCGTATGGATCGACAAGTGCGCCCAATCCCTCGCTTGCTTCCCCTGCCCCTTGCCATCGCACTGGCGCTGCCGCTGCAGGCGCAACAACTACATGAGCGTGAAATCCCACCGGATTACAGCCTGTGCCCGCTCAGTGATGCCGTGCCGACATTCGACGATGCACCGGCCACCGGCATCAATCTCAAGCCCGAAGAGCGCAGACAGCAGCCGACGGAAATTGAAGGCGATGAACAAGACGGCACAGTGGAAATCCCGGTGCTGCGCGGCAATGTGGCGCTGCGTCGGGGCGACCAGTTTCTTGGTACCGACGAGCTGGTTTTCGACAGCGAAAAAGGCACTTATACCGCCGAGGGCAATGTCCGCTTTCAAAGCGGCGGCCTGCGCATCTTGGCCGAGCGCGCCAGCGGCGACCAAAATGCCGACACGCACCATATCGAAGACCTGAAATATCAACTGACCGAGCGCCGGGGGCATGGCGGCGCCGAACGGATCGAAATCGCCGGTGAAAACGGCACGCTGTACAAGGCCAGCTATACCACCTGCCCACCCTCCTCGCAGCAATGGCAGCTGGTGTCTGGCCAAATTGATGTGGACAGCGAAGAAGGCTTTGCCACCGCCCGCCACGCGACGATGCGGGTCGGCAAGGTGCCGGTGCTGTATGTGCCTTGGATCAAGTTCCCGATCGACGACCGCCGCCGCACCGGCCTGTTGTTTCCCTCGATTTCCAATTCCAACCGCAACGGCTTTGATCTGCGGCAGCCGATCTATTTCAATCTGGCACCCAATTACGACCTGACCGTTTCTCCGCGCTGGATGAGCAAGCGCGGCGCTTCGATCAGCAGCGAATTCCGCTACCTCAATCCATCCGGTGCCGGCAATGTCCGCCTGATGTGGATGCCGGATGACAAACTGCGTGAACGCTGGCGCGGCGCACTGGAAGTTAGCGCCTTCCAGAACCTTACCCGCAACTGGCGCTTTGGCGCGGGTATCGCCATGATCAGCGATGCACGCTATCTGGAAGATTTCAACAGCACCTCACTGGGCATTGCCCACTACCATGTCCATAGCGAAATTGGCCTATACGGGCGCAGCCGTTTCTGGAATGCCGGCATCACCGCCGACCGCTACCAATTGGCCGACTACACCCTGACCAAGCGCTCACTGCCCTACGAGCGCCTGCCCAGAGCTTGGTTCAGCTGGGATCAGCCACTCAATGACTGGCTGCGGGTCGGTGCCGATGTGGAAGCCGTCCGCTTCAGCCATCAAAGCTGGCGTCAGCTCGATGCTGACTATCAGCCTTATGGCCCAACCCATGCCGTGCCAGCGGGGAGTCGTCTTGATTTCAAACCCTGGGTCAGCCTGCCATTTAGTGGCGCCAGCTGGTTTGTCGAGCCACGGCTTGCTTGGCGTTATACCCATTACCGGCTGGATCAGGACTTGGCCAAGTACCTCAATGCCAACCATCCCGATACCAGCCCCAGCCGCAGCCTGCCGATTTTCTCGGTCGATGCCGGGCTGTATTTTGACCGCGAGTTCCGCAGCAAGAACCAGAATTGGCTGCAAACCTTGGAGCCGCGTCTGTACTACCTGCGTGTCCCCTACCGCGATCACAGCATGCTGCCAGTGTTTGACTCGCGCCACATGACCTTCAGTTGGGGACAACTGTTCCGCGACAACCGTTATACCGGCCCGGACAGGCAGAGCGATGCCAACCAGCTGACCACCGCCATCACCACCCGCATTCTGCGCGAATCCGATGGCCTAGAGCGCTTCAACGCCAGCCTTGGGCAAATCCGCTATTTCGATGATGTTCGCGTTGGCGGTCAAAACGGCAAACCGGCCATCGTGGCCGGACGCTCGGCTTGGGTGGCCGATGCCAACTGGGCACCCAGCGACCGCTGGATGATCGGCGCCTCCTATCAATGGGATCCCAATTACCGTCGCAAGGACTTGATGGCTGTACGCGGTCGCTACCTGTTCAAAGACGATGGCATCGTCAACCTGTCCTATCGCTATCGCCGCGACGTGTTGGAACAGGGGGACTTCTCCTTTGTCTATCCAATCAATCCGGCCTGGAGCTTGGTGGGACGCTATTACTACTCCATCAAGGAGAAAAAAGCGCTTGAAACCATCGCCGGTGTGCAATGGGACAGCTGCTGTGTCGCCATGCGTCTGGTTGGCCGCCAATACATCCGCAACCGCGAAGGCGAGCTCAACAACGGCATCATGCTGGAAATCGAATTCAAGGGACTGAGCTCGGCAGGTCAAGATGCCAAGGGGGTTCTGCGCCGTGGTATTCTCGGCTATCACCGCGATGACCTGTATCTGGTGCCGCCCGCCTCGCTCACCAACGACTCATCCGACTCCTCCACGGACTCCACACCATGATGAAACTCCGAGCCACCTTGCTCGCCACGGCGCTGGCCGCCCTACTGCCAGTCAGCCTCGTCCACGCTCAACCGATTGACCGAATCGCCGCAGTGGTGAATGAAGATGTGATCCTGCAAAGCGAGCTGGATCGCGCCATTGCCAACATCACCGCCCAGTACGCCGGCAGCGCCACCCAGCTGCCACCGGCCGATGTGCTGGCACGCCAGGTACTGGAGCGCTTGGTGCTGACCCGTCTGCAAGTAAGCCGCGCCCGCGAAAGCGGCATCGTGGTCAGCGATCAGGAGGTCGCACAAGCGATTGCCGGCATCGCCCAGCAAAACGGTTTTAGCCCGGAGCAATTGCAGGCACAGCTGGCGCGCGATGGCATGACGATGGACGACTTCCGCCGCTCGCTCCATGACGAAATCGCCATCCAGCGCCTGCGCCAAAGCTTTGCCCAAAGCCGCGTGCAAGTGAGCGAAGCCGAAGTCAATGCGGCGCTGTCGCAAGCCCGTGGCGGCACCGCCAGTGGCACGCAATATCATCTGGCGCATATTCTGGTGGCGTTGCCCGAAGGCGCAACCCCCGAGCAAATCGCCACCGGCCAGCAGAAAATCGACGGCATCAAATCGCTGATTGACCGGGGCGAGATGGACTTTGCCGCCGCAGCCGTGCGCTATTCCGACAGCCCCAATGCACTGGAAGGTGGCGATTTGGGCTGGCGCCCGGAATCGGAAATCCCGCCGGCATTCGTCAACGAAATCAAAACCCTGCAAGCCGGGCAGATGCTCGGCCCGATCCGTGGCAGCAGCGGCTTCCAATTGGTGCGTCTGGTGGAAACCCGCAGCGCGGCCGAATCCGGCCCGATGATGCTGACCCAATATCATCTGCGCCATATCCTCATCCGCAGTGAAGGCGGTGCCGACGATGCAGCCGCCCGTGCCAAGCTCGAAACCCTGCGCGCCCGTGCCAACGGTGGTGTGGATTTCGCAAAGCTGGCGCGCGAAGAATCGCAAGACCCAGGCAGCCGCGACAACGGCGGCGATATTGGCTGGGTGGATGCCGAGGCACTTGGCCCGGTCGCCGCCAAAATCGCCACCCTGCGCGATGGCCAAATCAGCGAACCGATGCAGGTGCCTGGTGGCTGGCATATCGTGCAGCGTGTGGCCGAGCGCCGCAGCGAAGTCAGCGACGACCAGCAGCGTGCGGTCATTCGGGAAAACATCGGCCGCCGCAAGCTGGAAGACGAATACAACCGCTTCCTGCAGGAAATGCGCGGCGATGCCTATGTCGATGTGCGCTCCGAATCGGTACTGGGCGCACGCAGCAACGAAGGCTGATGCCGATCGCCTCCCCCTCGTGATGCCGGGCTTGCCCGGCATCATTTTTGCCCCGAACCCGCTTACCCATGAGCCCGATCTTGCCCCGTCTTGCCTTGGTCCCCGGTGAGCCTGCCGGCATTGGCCCGGAGTTGTGCGTGCGCTTGGTGCAAAACCCAGCGCCTGGCTACCGGCTTTTGGCGTTTGCCGACCCGGCCACGCTGCTGCGCGCGGCGCGCGCATTAGGGCTGCCCCTGCGCCTGCTGCCTGCGGATGCACGGGCGGAACTGCCCGGCGACCTGCCCTTGCAGCCGGTTGCCTTGCCCGGCTTGCCGCCGGCATTCGGCAAGCCCGATCCAGCCAATGCCGCTGCCACCGTGGCCTCGCTGCGCATGGCTGCCACGGCCTGCCTAGAAGGGCTTTGTGATGGACTGGTTACCGGCCCCACCCACAAGGCCAGCATCAACCAGGGCGGCATTGCCTATACCGGCACCACGGAACTGCTGGCCGAACTTGCCGACTGCGAAGTGGCGATGATGCTGGCACGCCCGGATCTGCGCGTGGTACTGGCCACCACCCATTTGCCATTACGCGAAGTCGCCGCTGCCATCACCGCCGAATCCCTCACCCGTATTCTGCGCATCACCGCGCAGGCGCTGCACCGTGATTTTGCGGTTCAGACACCGCGTATCGCAGTGCTTGGGCTGAACCCGCACGCCGGAGAAGCCGGGCATCTGGGACGTGAAGAAATCGACATCATCATCCCGGTGCTGGATAGTCTGCGTGCCGAAGGCCATCGACTGCTGGGACCGCTGCCTGCCGATACCGCGTTTTTGCCACAAAAATTGCCCGACTTCGATGCCGTGGTGGCGATGTATCACGACCAAGGGCTGCCGGTACTGAAAAGTGCCGGGCTTGAGCAGGCGGTAAACATCACGCTTGGCCTGCCATTCCCGCGGGTTGCAGTTGACCATGGCGCCGCGCTCGATATTGCCGGACGCGGCCTTGCCGATGTTTCAAGTCTTGTTGCTGCTGCGCGACAATGTGCCATCCTTGCCGCCCACCGCCACTCATGAGCACTTACCACGCCAAGCCCCGCGATGCCTCCGGTTTTCTGAAACAAGCCAAAAAACAACTCGGGCAGAACTTTCTACACGAGCGCGGCATCATCGAAAAAATCATATTGGCGCTCTCGCCCCAACCGGATCAGCGCATCGTCGAAATCGGTCCCGGTCAAGGCGCACTCACCCTACCCATTCTGGAAAAAACCGGCAAGCTCACCGCCATCGAGTTCGACCGCGACCTCATCGAACCCTTGGGACAGGCCGCCGCGGCCACCGGCGGCGAGCTGCAACTGATTCACCGCGATGTCTTGCAAGTTGACTTCAGCGCGCTGGCCAAAGAGCTGGGCGGCAAAATCCGGCTGATTGGCAACCTGCCCTACAACCTTTCCAGTCCGATTCTGTTTCACGCACTGGCGCATGCCGAAGCCATCGTCGATATGCATTTCATGCTGCAAAAAGAAGTGGTCGAGCGCATGGCCGCAAGCGAAGGCAGCAAGGTTTATGGGCGGCTGTCGGTGATGCTGCAAGCCTTTTGCCAAGTGACTGCACTGCTCAAAGTGCCACCAGGCGCCTTCCGACCCGCCCCCAAGGTGGACTCGGCAGTGGTGCGACTGGTGCCGCGTGCCGCAGCGCAGATCCAGGTGCAGGACTCGACCTGCTTTGCCCATGTGGTGCGCGCGGCGTTTGCCCAGCGCCGCAAAACCCTGCACAACGCGCTGCGTGATATCTGCGATGACGCAACCATCCGCGCCGCCGGGCTGGAGCCGCAGATGCGTGCCGAGCAGGTGCCGGTTACGGGCTTCATCGCACTTGCCAACCAAGTCAGCCAAGCCAGCCAAACCGGCCTGCGTTAAAATCCGCGCATGTCCATTGATACCCCCTACGCCATCGGCATCGAGGTCGTTACCCACTACCTCGACGAGGAATCCGCCCCCGAAAGCAATCGCTATGTGTTTGCCTACACCATCCGCATCGAAAATCATGGCAGTGTTGCTGCGCGCCTGACTCATCGCCATTGGGTCATTACCGATGCAGATGGCCGCGTCGAGAAAGTGCATGGCGAAGGCGTCGTCGGCGAGCAACCTTGGCTGCGTCCCGGTGACGGTTTCGAATACTCCTCGGGCGTGGTGCTGCCCACCAGCCTCGGCACCATGTCCGGCGGCTATGAAATGCAGGCCGATGACGGCACCTGTTTCTTTGCCGAAATCCCCGCCTTCACCCTCTCCATTCCGAGGACGCTGCACTAATGGCGGTTTGGGCGATTGGCGATTTGCAGGGCTGCTACGAAGCCACCTGCCGACTGCTTGAAAAAATCCATTTCGACCCGGCGCGTGACCAACTCTGGTTCTGCGGCGATTTGGTCAATCGCGGCGGCCAATCACTAGAAACCCTGCGACTGGTTTACGGCCTGCGCGAGCAATCCGCCGTGGTGCTGGGCAATCACGACTTGTCGCTGATTGCCATCGGTGAGCGCAAACCCGAAGACCAGCAAAAAGTGAACCCGGATCTGCGCCGCATTCTGGAAGCGCCGGATGCCCGCATCCTGCTGGACTGGCTGCGCCACCGGCCACTGATGCATGTTGACCGCGTACATGGCTGGGCGATGCTGCACGCCGGGCTTGCCCCACAGTGGACCATCGCCATCGCCGAAGGCTATGCCCATGAAGTGGAAGAACGCCTGCGCGGCAAAAACTTCCGCAAACTCCTGCGCAGCATGTACGGCGACCGCCCCGCCTGGAATCCGCGCCTGACCGGTATGGACAGATTGCGCGCCATCATCAATATCTTTACCCGAATGCGCTATTGCAGTCCCAGCGGCCGGATCGCCTTCGACCACAAAGGCACGCCCGGCAGCCAACCTGCCGGACTGTACCCGTGGTTTGAAGTCCCCGGACGCGCCGAGCGCGACCTGAAAATCGTCTGCGGCCACTGGAGCACGCTAGGGCTGATGATTGGCCACGGCGTGCACGCCCTAGATACCGGCGCCGTCTGGGGCGGCAAACTCACGGCTCTACAACTGGACAGTGAAGACCTGCGTCTGGTGCAAGTCCCCGGCCGAAAGATTTGACCCGCAGCCATTTGCCCGCCACCAACAGGGTTGGCGCAAAGTCAGGCAATTCGCACTGAAAAAGCGCATGATGAGCGCCTCTATCCTGTGCATTCCCAACCTTTTATGCGCCTGCCGCACCTCCCCCAAAATCCGCATCGACGCCGCCTGCTGAAGCTCGGTGGCATGGCCTTGATTGCCAGCCAAACCGGCCTTCTGGCCGCCTGCAGCAAAGTCCTCGAAGGCAGCGGCAATACCGTTGGCACCACCGCGGCTACAGGTCGCTGGACCAGCGGCGGCACCGCGATGATTGCCAAGGCCGGCCAGTTGCCCAACCCGTTCGATGCAACGCCTGGCAATGCCTGTCAACTGACCTGCGAAGCCACCATCGGCCCTTGCCATACCCACTCTGTCGAGCGCCGCGACATCAGTGATGGATGGGATGGCCTGCCGTTGTGCTTGATGCTGCGCGTGCTGGATGAAAACTGCCAGCCGGTACCTGATGTGATCGTAGAAATCTGGCATACCAATTACACCGGCGGCTATTCCGGCCAAATCCAGCGGATGTGCAACAACAACCAGGACGATTTGGACAAACAGTTCTTTCGCGGCTATCAACGCACCGACGCGGCCGGCATCGCCCGATTCGACACCTGCTATCCCGGCTGGTATCGCGGGCGCGCGGTACATATCCATGTGCGCGTGCAAACTGGCGAATATCAGGCCGACGACCATGCCCCGGCCAGCGTGATTACTCAATTCCTGTTCAGTGATGCGCTCAATCAGGAAATCTTTACTGGTCATGTGCTGTATTCGGGCTACGGTCAGCCCGATACCACGCTTGATACCGACAATGTGGTGGGCGGCGAAAGCGACAAGAGCCCCTATATTCTTGACGTACAGCGGCTGGATAACGGCGTGATGCTGGCCTCGAAAACCCTGATTGTGCGTCGTGAGGACGGCCAGCCGCTGTGCCGGGTAAAAGGCGCGCATGGTCAGGGCGGCCCCGGGGGACGACGCGGCCCACCGCCAGATGGACAGCGCCCCGATGGCCCGCCACCAGATGGCCCACCGCCTGCGCACTGATGGCGATACCGCCCTGACCGACAAAGCAAGCTGAAGCCTGCTTCCCGCACGCCCTGTTCCGCCGAGTAGGGCGTGCTGCTTTTGCTCGCAATCGGAGCTGCCAATCCGCTGCATTCAGGCGTCGGGGGAGCGACGGCAAGCAACTACGGCCATCAAAAAGGCCCGGCACATGGCCGGGCCTCGAAACAGGCTTGGCTGTTTTTATTCGGCGCTCGGCATGCCTTCGCCTTCGGCCACGGCCTTCATCGACAAGCGGATACGACCCTGCTTGTCCACTTCCAGCACCTTGACCTTGACCACATCGCCTTCCTTCAGCTTGTCGCTGACCTTTTCCACGCGCTCGCTGGAGATTTGCGAGACGTGCACCAAGCCGTCCTTGCCGGGCAGGATGGTAACGAATGCGCCAAAGTCCATGATCTTGGCAACCTTGCCTTCATAGATGCGGCCAGGCTCCACGTCCGAGGTGATTTGCTCGATGCGGCTCTTGGCGGCCATCGCTGCGGCATTGTTGACCGAAGCGATGGTGATGGTGCCATCGTCCTGAATGTCGATCTGCGTGCCGGTTTCCTTGGTGATCGCCTGAATGGTGGCGCCACCCTTGCCGATGACTTCGCGGATCTTGTCCGGATGAATCTTGATGGTGAGCAGACGCGGCGCATATTCAGACAGCTCCTCGCGCGCACTGGTAATGGCCTTGGCCATTTCGCCGAGGATATGCAGGCGACCTTGCTTGGCCTGTGCCAATGCCACCTTCATGATTTCTTCGGTGATGCCCTGAATCTTGATGTCCATTTGCAACGCGGTGATGCCCTGCTCGCTGCCGGCCACCTTGAAGTCCATATCGCCTAGGTGATCTTCATCCCCGAGGATGTCGGAAAGCACCACATATTCATCGCCTTCTTTCACAAGACCCATGGCGATACCGGCCACCGGACGCTTCACCGGCACACCGGCATCCATCAGCGCCAGCGAGGAGCCGCACACCGAAGCCATCGACGAAGAGCCGTTGGATTCGGTGATTTCCGACACCACGCGCACGGTGTAGGGGAAGGTTTCGATGCTCGGCATCATCGCCAGCACACCGCGCTTGGCAAGACGACCATGACCGATTTCGCGGCGCTTGGGCGCACCAAAGCGGCCGGTTTCGCCCACCGAATACGGCGGGAAGTTGTAATGGAACAGGAAGTTTTCTTTCCACTCACCGGCCACGTCGTCGATGATCTGACCATCGCGCGCAGTGCCAAGCGTGGTCACTACCAGCGCCTGGGTTTCACCGCGGGTGAACAGCGCCGAGCCGTGCACGCGCGGCAGCACGCCCACTTTGCAGGTAATCGGACGCACATCGGTCAGGCCACGACCATCAATACGCTTCTTGGTTGCCAGCACCGATTGGCGCATGGTCTGGTATTCCTGCTCGCCAAACTCTTTCAGAAGATCGGCAATCTTCCAGCCCTCGGCTTCCACCTTGGGCGAGAGCCGGTCGGCAATGTCTTGGCGCAGCACATTGATGGCTTCACGACGGTCGAGCTTGTCGATGATCTGGAAGGCGCTCTTGAGCTTGTCGCCGATATGGCCGATGACTTCGCCAATCAGGCTTTCGTTCTTGGCCGGGGCTTCCCAGTCGGACGGCTTGACGCCGGCTTCAGCCACCAATGCATTGATGTTTTCAATCACCACCTGCATTTCCCGATGGCCGAACATCACTGCGCCTAGCATCACTTCTTCAGAAAGCTCACGGGCTTCGGATTCCACCATCAGCACCGCATCACGGGTACCGGCAACCACCAGTTCCAGGTCGGAATCCTTCAGTTCGCTGACGGTCGGGTTGAGCAGATACTGGCCATTCCGGTAGCCGACCTTGGCTGCCCCAATCGGCCCTTGGAACGGGCTGCCGCACAGTGCCAGTGCAGCCGAAGCGCCAATCATGGCCAGCACATCGCCTTCCACTTCCGGGTTCAGCGACACCAACTGACAGATGATCTGCACTTCGTTTTTGTATTCCTCCGGGAACAGCGGGCGGATCGGGCGGTCGATAAGACGGCTGATCAGGGTTTCCTTCTCGGTCGGACGGCCTTCACGCTTGAAGAAGCCACCGGGGATACGGCCACCGGCATAGAACTTTTCCTGATAGTCCACGGTCAGCGGGAAGAAGTCCTGGCCTTCGCGGGCGGCCTTGGCGGCCACGGCAGTGGCCAGCACTACGGTGCCCTCGCAGGACACCATGACTGCGCCGCCGGCCTGGCGGGCGATTTCGCCGGTTTCAAGGGTGACGGTCTTGCCGCCGTACTGGAAGGTTTTGGTGATTTTGGCCACGTCGGTTCCTTTGGTTGCCTCAAAGCCCCTGCTTCAAGGCGGTGATGTAACGGTTGAAATACTTGAGAGCCGCTTAAAAAACGAAACCGCAGCACCTTGGCAGTGCTGCGGCTCGGGGGTCTTAGCGACGCAGACCCAGTTTCTGGATCAATGCCTTGTAACGCTCGGCATCCTTGCGATGCAGATAGTCAAGCAAGCTGCGACGCTGGTTGACCAGCTTCAGAAGGCCACGACGGCTGTGGTGATCCTGCTTGTGCACCTTGAAGTGCTCGGTCAACTGCTGGATACGGGCAGTCAACAGTGCCACTTGCACTTCCGGCGAGCCGGTGTCATTGGCACCACGCTGATTGTCTTTGATGATTTGGGCGGTATCGATGGACATGATTTGTCTCTTGGGTAGATGCGTGACCGGCAGGAACGCCCCTTCCGCCTGGGTTTCGGGGACGCACCGCAGGTTCGCCGCGAGCTAAAGAAAAAGCCGCCGAAGCGGCGCGCGGATTATAAACCGCCCGTCCGCCATGAACAAGGCAAACCGCGCGGCGGTTTGCCCATTCCGTCTGGTTACGGCGTGCCGAACCGTCCCAGCGGCGCACCGGCCAGCAGATGCAGATGAATCTGAAACACGGTCTGGCCGCCATCGCCATTGCAATTCATCACGATGCGATAGCCGCTTTGGTCAAAGCCCTGTGCCTTGGCGTAATTGGCTGCCGCTACGGCCAAGCGGCCAATGATTTCCGGCTGGTTCTGCGGCACCTCGTTCAAGGTGGCGAAATCCTGCTTGGGCACGAACAGCACATGCACCGGGGCTTGTGGCGCGATATCGCGGAAGGCGAATAGATGTTCGTCCTCATAGACAATTTCGGCGGGGATTTCGCGGTCGCGGATTTTGTGAAAAACAGTGCTCATGAAACGGGCTCGTGCTGGGACTTGCCTGATTCTAGCCCGGATATTCCGGCTGACCGAAACATCCGGGCGTGCTTACTCAGTGCCTGTCCGGCTTTTGCGGTGCCGACGTTGCGCGCTCGCCACGGGCACGTTCACCCGCCCGGCCTGCTTGAGCGCGTTCGACCCGCGCAGCCCGCATGGCATCGAATTCGGCACGGGAAAGCTGACCATCGTTATTGCTGTCTGCGGCCTTGAACATGGCCTCATGACGCTGGCGTTGCCGCAGCTCCCGGTCAGCGGCGTCGATGAAACCGTCCCGATTCAAATCCAGCGTGGCAAAACGGCTGGCAAATTCGGGGCGGGCTTCGGCCTCGGCGCGGCTGATGCGGCGATCCCCGTCCTTGTCCAGTCCGCGCATGCCACCCGCCTGATCACCGCCATGTGCCGAACCGCGTTCATGTCGTCCGCCCTGGCCACGATGTTGCATCGGCCTTGCGCTGCGCAGTTCTTCTTGCGAGAGCTTGCCATCCTTGTTGCCGTCGAGCGTATCGAAGCGCTCGGCAAGACGGGGGTGGGCAGCCGCCTCGCTGCGGGAAATGAAGCCGTCTTTGTCGCTGTCGGCTGCGACATGACGCGGCGGGCGAGCTTCACGGGATTGCCCGGTTTGGGTTTGCGCCAGTGCAAGGCCGGAAGCCGCGACTAGGGTGGCGGTGATGGCGACAACAAGTTTGCGAGAGGTCATAGTGCACTCCTGAATGCGTGAAAGGTGTGCAATCAACGCGCCGGATTTTTCGCCGTTGACGCCTACACGGCCTTGTTCAGCCCGCAGCCAGACGCAGGAAACCGCTATGCTGCGCCGATGCAGCAACCGCAATCTTCATCACCAGAAATCGGCCTGTATCTGACCGGCGAGCGCGACTGCGGCTATTGGCCGGCCCGCAGGGCATGCGACCTGGTGTTGGCGCCCAAAGATCCACGCCTTGCGGCGATGTATCCGCGCGCGCTGGAATTGGGCTTTCGTCGCTCCGGCAGTTTGGTTTATCGCCCGGCCTGCCCGCATTGCAGCGCCTGCATATCGGTGCGCATCCCGGTGGCCAAGTTCCGCCCCAACCGCAGTCAGCGACGCAACTGGCAACAAAATGCCGACCTGCACCTGCAAGTGCGGCCTGCCAGGCAGAGCGATGAGCAGTTCGCGCTATATCGCCGTTATCTGGCCAGCCGCCATGCCGGGGGCGGCATGGACGCACATACGCCGGAAGATTTCGCGCAGTTTCTTGTCACGGCGCAGTTTCGCGCTCATTTTTTCGAGCTGCGCGATGGCGAACGACTGCTCGCCACCGCAGTAACCGATGTATTGCCCGATGCACTGTCGTCCGTTTACACCTTCTATGCGCCCGAAGCCGCCGATCGCGGCCTGGGCACCCATGCGATTCTGCGGCAAATCCGCTGGGCGGCAGAAAACGGCCTGTCGCATGTCTATCTGGGCTTCTGGCTGCAAAACCATCCAAAAATGGATTACAAACGCCGCTTCATGCCGCTGGAAGGCTTTGACGGCCAGCAGTGGCTGCCTTTTGAACATTTCCTGTCGGAGCTGTCATGAGTTTTCGTCCGCTTTTTCTTGCCGCCAGCAGCGTACTGCTGTTGGCCGCCTGTGTCCGTGTCTATCTGCATGGCACTCCCGCCGCCGCAGCCGATGAGCCGCCCACGATGCGCTTTGCCAGCTACAACACCTCGCTGTATCACGATCAGGCCGGCGGCCTGATTGCACGACTGGAAAATGACGATGAAGCCGCGCGCAAAATCGCCGCGGTATTGCAACGGATGCGGCCAGATGTGGTGCTGCTCAACGAGTTCGATTTCGACCCGGCAGGCCGCGCAGCAGACTTGTTCCAGCGCCGCTATCTTGAAAAGCCGCAATTTGGCCTCGACCCCATCCACTACCCCTATCGACATCTCGCGCCGGTCAATACCGGGGTAGCCAGCGGACTGGATCTGGATGGCGATGGCAAAATCGAAAGCCACGGCCGTGCCTATGGCAATGATGCTTGGGGCTATGGCCTGCATCCGGGGCAATACGGAATGCTGGTGCTGTCTCGATACCCCATCGACCGGGCGCGCATCCGCAGTTTTCAGTATTTCAAATGGTCGGCATTGCCCGGTGCGCTGCGACCGCTGGACCCGGCCACCGGCAAGCCTTGGCACCCGGATGGCATCTGGCAGGCATTACGACTGTCATCCAAATCGCATTGGGATGTCCCGATCCAAACCCCGCGGGGCGAAGTCCATCTGCTCGCCCTGCATCCCACGCCGCCGGTTTTCGATGGCCCCGAAGACCGCAACGGCGCACGCAACCATGACGAAATCCGCCTCATGGCCGAATACATTTCCGCAAAGCCGCTGCCTTGGCTATGCGATGACCTAGGACAATGCGGCGGTCTGCCTGCCGATGCCGCCTTCGTGATTGTCGGTGATCTCAATGCCGATCCCGTCGATGGCGACAGCAAGCCCGGCGCAATCGCGCAACTGCTCGAACATCCCCGGGTGCTGCATTATCCGGCGCCACGCAGTCCGGGCGCCGCCGCCCGCGCAGCGCATTACGGCATTCCACGACGCGGCGATACAGCCGTTCATACCGGCGACTTCGGCCCGCGCTCGGGCACTCTGCGACTTGACTATGTACTGCCTTCACGCCAGCTTGCGGTCAAACAAAGTGGCGTGTTCTGGCCACTACCCGAAAGCGCCGAAGCCGCCTTTGCCGGGGGCAGCGACCATCATCTGGTATGGCTGGACTTGGATTTGCCCAAGCAGTGAGTCCCGCTTCCGGGCAGCTACCCAAAGGCGCTGCCTGCTTTCTGCCCGCCGCTTTCCACGACGGGCAGAATGGGCAGATACCAACTCAGCGCAGCTCGACCTGCAAGGCCGCCGCCGCATCACGCGCCTTTTGCCGCGCCTCATCAATATCCTGGCCACGCGCCAAAGTGACTGCCACCCGACGCTGGCCTTCCACACGCGGCTTGCCAAACAGGCGCAATGCGCTATCGCTGGCAGCAAGCGCCGCATCCACGGCAGAAAACACCGGCACACCGTGGCCTTCTGCCAGCACCGCGCAAGATGCCGAAGGCCCAAGGCAGGCAATCGTGTCGTCGGCCTGCGCGCCTATTGGCAGGCCGAGAATCGCCCGGGCATGCAAGGCGAACTCCGACAGCGTCTGCGATACCAAGGTAACAAGGCCGGTATCGTGTGGCCGCGGCGAGACTTCCGAAAACCAGACCTCATCGCCCTTGACGAAAAACTCCATGCCAAACAGGCCATAGCCACCTAGGCTTTCAGACACCTTGCGGGCAATCTCCTGCGCGCGCGCCAGCGCCTTGGGCGACATCGGCTGCGGCTGCCAGCTTTCGCGGTAATCGCCCGCTTGCTGCCAGTGGCCAATCGGCGCACAAAATGCCGTACCCCCAGCATGGCGTACAGTCAGCAGGGTAATTTCGTAGTCGAAATCGACAAATCCCTCCACGATGCAGCGCCCGGCACCGGCACGCCCGCCGCTTTGCGCGTAATCCCAAGCCGCATCCATCTGCGCCGCCGTTTTCACCGTGGATTGTCCCTTGCCGGACGAGGACATCACCGGCTTGATGACGCAGGGCAGACCAATGGCCTCAACCGCTGCCTGATATTCCTCGCGGCTATCGACAAAACGATACGGCGAAGTCGGCGCACCCAGTTCTTCTGCCGCCAGTCGGCGGATGCCTTCACGGTTCATGGTGAGCCAGGCTGCCCGCGCAGTCGGCACGACCGCAAGCCCGCTGTCGCGCTCCATCTCCAGCAATGTCGGCGTGTGGATGGCCTCGATTTCCGGCACCACCAAATGCGGTTTTTCCTGCGCAATCAGGGCACGCAGCGCAGCCCCATCGAGCATGTCGATGACATGGCTGCGATGCGCCACCTGCATCGCCGGTGCATCGGCATAGCGGTCAACGGCAATCACTTCCACACCAAAACGCTGCAATTCCAGCGCCACTTCCTTGCCCAGTTCACCCGAGCCCAGCAACAAAACCCGGGTGGCATGGGGCGAAAGCGGGGTACCGATCGTGCTCATGCAATGCTCCAAAATTGACTGGCATCAGTTTATGCCCTTATCCGCATCTGTCATGCTTGCGCGCATGCGTTTTTTTTCTGCCAAAGCGGCGAGCCTCGCCCTTGCAGTGGTGCTGTCGCTGGTCGGCTGCGGCCATGAGAAGGCGCCGGAATTGCGTTTTTCCGGCCTTATCACCAGCAAAAGGCTCACCGAAATCAGCGGTATCGCCGCATCGCGCCGTACCGACGGGCTGCTTTGGGCGATTGACGATGGCGGCAATCCAGCGCAACTGCATGCCATTTCCCGGCGTGGCCGCCATCTGGGCAGCTTGAATATCGCTGGGGTAGAAAAAGTGGACTGGGAAGATCTGGCCAGCTTCGAGCTGGACGGCAAGCCCTATCTGATGATTGCCGATACCGGGGATAACGGCGGCATCCGCAAAACCTTGCAGCTCTACGTCATTGCAGAGCCGGACAGCGAAACGCTGGCGCAAGGCGGCACCCTGACACCCGCCTGGACCATCAACTTCCGCTGGCCCGATGGCGCGCGCGATTGCGAAGCGGTGGCGGTGGATGCGGCGAATGCGCAAATCCTCTTAGTCAGCAAAAAACGCCAACCACCCCAGCTTTTCACCCTGCCCCTGCATCCGGCGCGTGGCGAAAGCCGAAAAACCGAAACCGCCGCATTGGCCGGCACCCTAGCTGGGGTGCCACAGGCCAGCGCCCGCGAGCGCCGCGAAAACCCCTCGTTTGCTCGGCTGCGCAGCCAAGTGACAGCTGCCGACATCGCCCCACAGCGCGATGCCATCGCCGTGCTGACCTATGACAACCTACTGATTTATCGACGCCGCCCGCAGCAAAGCTGGGCACAGGCCTTGGCTTCCGCACCTAAAATCATCGCCCTGCGCTTTTTGCCACAGGCAGAAGCCGTGGCTTGGTCGCGCGGCGGTGGCGGCCTGCATGTCACCAGCGAACTCAGCCCCGCTTCGCTGATGTATCTGTCCTACGCCCGCAGCCGCGCCGAAAATTGACCTCCGACTGTATCAAGGCGCAGCCCTGCCTTGGCTGCGCGATAGCCAAATGACAGCTCTATCCCGGATTTTGCGCAACGCAAAATTACAGGATGATATCTTTTTGATATCTTCCCTGATTAATACCCCTTGGATCACCGCCATGAAAGAAAAACCCATTGCCTCGCTGTCGGGTATCCCGGTCTTGTTGCTGCTATTGCTGGCATTGCTCGGCGCTGCTGCGGCACTGGTATTTGGGCTTGTCGCAAAATCGGTCGCCATCGTCTTGCTGGCGATTACCCTCTCGCTACTGCTCCTGATCGGCCTGTGCGGCTTTTACATGCTGGAGCCGAACCAAGCCGCCGTGCTGAGCCTGTTTGGCAAATACGTCGGTACGGTCAAGGACAATGGCCTGCGCTGGAACAATCCGCTTTACGGCAAGCGCAAGGTGTCGATGCGGGTACGCAATTTTGAAAGCGGCAAGCTGAAAGTGAACGAGCTCGACGGCAGCCCGATCGAAATCGCCGCTGTCATCGTCTGGCAAGTCAATGACGCTTCCGAGGCGGTTTACAACGTCGATAACTACGAGAGCTTTGTGGAAATCCAGTCCGAGGCGGCGCTGCGCTCGATGGCCACCAGCTATCCGTATGACCAGCACGAGGACGGGCAACTGTCGCTGCGCAGCCATGCGGCGGAAATCTCCGAGCATTTGCAACAGGAGCTGGCCGAGCGCTTGGCCGATGCCGGGGTGAAAGTGCTGGATGCACGCATCAGCCATCTGGCCTATGCCCCGGAAATCGCCCAAGCGATGCTGCAACGCCAGCAGGCCAATGCCATCATCGCCGCGCGCACCCGTATTGTCGCCGGTGCCGTCGGCATGGTGCAGATGGCGCTGGAAGAATTGCAAAAGCAAGGCACGGTGGCGCTGGATGAAGAACGCAAGGCGGCGATGGTCAGCAATCTGCTGGTAGTGCTGTGCGGCGAGCGCAGCACCCAGCCGATCATCAATACCGGGACGCTGTACTGATGGCCGCCCTGCATACTGCGCTTATCGTCGCCGTGCTGGCCTTGCCCGCAATCGGCATGGCGGCGTGGTTTGCGCGCGACCGGCGACTGGCTTCGCCCGGCATGGCGCTGCATATGGCCATCGTCGGCATCATCATGCTGCTGGCGGCGCTTGCCATCTATTTTGCCGGTGGCAATGCTGAGCTGATGTCCTGGATCGTCATCGCCTTGGTGCTATTGGTGAATCTGGTGGTGGTTTCGCTGCTGCTGCATCTGCGCCGTCTGCGCAAACAGGGCATGCGCCGGTGAGCGAGAAAAAAGCCTATCCGCTGCGTATCAATGCGGCCATTCTTGCCGAAGTGCAGCGCTGGGCGGATGATGAGCTGCGCAGTGTCAATGCCCAAATCGAATACGTCCTGCGCGATGCCCTGCGCCGCGCCGGGCGTCTGGCCGACAAACCATCTCCCCCTACCGAGAAAAAAACATGAACACGCAATGGGAATACAAAGTTATCGACCTGCCGATCGACCTTCTGGGTCGCCCGGGTGAACGCATCCAACACACCCTAAACGAACTAGGTCAAGAAGGCTGGGAGCTGGTTACCGCCCTGCGCGCCAATCCGGCCGAGCCTACCCGTCTGTATCTGAAACGCCGCAAAGACTAGCCCCTCGTCTGCCAGGAGTCCGCCGATGAAAATGCGCCACCTGCTGCCTATCTTGCTGCTTGCTGCAAGTTTCACTCTCCAAGCGCAAATACAGGTGGAACCGGAAAGCGCACGCCGCACCACCGAAGCCTTGCTCGACCATCTAGATCGCGGCGAATTCGCCAAAGCACACGCCATGTTCGATGCGACGATGCAGGCGGCGATTTCCGAAAGCCAGTTACGCCAAGTCTGGCAATCGCTGGGCGCAGCCGACGAGCGCAGCGGCAGCCGGATTGAGGCGCAAGGACAAGGCCATATCAGCCAGACGGTATTGCAACGCGCCGACAGCCGCTGGGTAGCCACGGTGAACATCACAGCCGACGGAAAAATCGCCGGGCTTTGGGTCAAGCCGATGCTCGCCAGCCAGCCCGCGCCCGCCATTCCGGCCGATGCGTCATACAGCGAAAGCGAAACCCGCATCGGCGATGAAGCCACCGCCCTGCCTGCCACGCTCGCCATGCCCAAGGGCAAAGGCCCGTTCCCGGCCGTGGTGCTGGTGCATGGCTCGGGCGCGCACGACCGCGATGAAACCATCGGCCCGAACCGCCCGTTTCTGGATATTGCCCGCGCCCTCGCCGCCGAAGGCATCGCCGTGCTGCGCTATGACAAACGTAGCAAAGCCCGCCCCGGCGATTACGCCCAAGGCATCAGCATCGACAGCGAAACCACTGATGATGCGCTGATGGCCGTGGCGCATCTGCGCAGCCTGCCGGGCATTGATGGCGAGCGCATCTTCGTGCTCGGCCACAGCCAGGGCGGGATGATGGCGCCGCGCATCGGCCTTGGTGACAACAAGATTGCCGGGCTGATTCTTTTTGCCGCCCCGGCGCGCAATCTGCTGGATATTCTTGTCGAGCAGAACGAGCGCCTGCTGCATATGCAGGGACAGGACAGCACCCCGGCAGGCATTGCGCATATGCAGAAGCTAAAAAGCGATATCGCCGCCGTGCGCCGTGGCGATACCGATGCACGCCTGATTGGCCTGGACAGCCGCTACTGGCAAAGCGTCGATGCCGTTGACCCGCTGCGGGAGGCCAAGGCCAGCCGCCAACCGCTACTGATTCTGCATGGCGGGCACGATATTCAGGTGGTGGATGCCGACTGGCAAGCCTGGCGCGCCGCATTTGACGGCGATACCCGCGCCAGCCTGCGCCACTACCCCACACTCAATCACCTCGGCATGCAAAGCCCAGCCAATGCCGGGCTTGAGAGCTATCAAACCCCTGGCAAGGTGGATGCCGCACTGTTGGCCGATACCATCCGCTGGATAAAGTCCCTGCCATAGACAGACAGTAGCCTGATGTCATCAGTCCTCGAAAACTTCTCAAAGCCTGCCATGCGTACTGCCCCTCTTGCCCTACTGCTCACCGCCACACTGCCCTTTACCGCTACCGCGCTAGAAGGCATTTCGTTTGATCACAAAGACTGGATTTTGGCCTGCGACAACACCGGCACTTGCCGCGCAGCCGGATATCAAGAAGAAAACCAGCCCAGGCTGGCTTCACTTTTGCTCGAACGCCGCGCTGGCACCAACACGCAAGTTCAAGCCAGTTTGAAACTTGGGGAAGATGCAGAGTTTCCCACTACAGTTGAACTACATATCGGCGCGCAAGCCTTGGGGCCCATAGCACTGGATTACATGGGTATGGGCAAACCCAACCCTGCACAAACCCGCGCCCTGCTAACGGCCATCAAGGGCACAGCCGCCATCGAACTCCGTGCATCAGACAAAACTTGGACGCTCTCAAGCTCGGGCGCAAATGCGGTGCTTTTGAAAATGGATGAGTTCCAGCGCCGGGTAGGCACTACATCAGCATTGATTCGCCCCGGTAAACAACGCGGCAATCCGCTGCTGCCACAAGCTGCATCGGTAATTTATGCCGCCGCCGTGCCGCAGGCAGCGCCACGCACAATTTCTCCGGCAAATGCAGAGTACCCTCAATTGCAGCGACTGCTCGGACAGGCTTTACAAGAGGCCTGTTTTCCTGAAAAAGATGAGCCCGCGCCCAGCTTTGTAGTGCATGCGCTCAGCGACAGCCGCGCCTTGATCAGCACAACCTGCTGGATGGCGGCCTATAACCACGGCGACATATATGTCCTGATGGACAGCGATTCGCGCCAAGTGCTCAAGGTGCTGGGCAGCGACTTCAACGACTATGCCAATGGCGTGTTGTCCTCCAGCCATAAAGGCCGTGGTCTAGGGGACTGCTGGAGCACAAAGGAATACGTCTGGGATGGGCAACAATTTGTGCTGAGCCTTAAGCAAACCACCGGCCTGTGCCGCGGCTTTCCCGGTGGCGCCTGGGAGCTCCCCACCGTTGTCAGCGAAGTGCGCTAATAATGGCAAAGGCTCATTTAGTCGCCCCTGAAAAGCCTGTCCTAATCCGCATTCTGAAAGGGCTTCCACGGCATTGAGTCATGTTTGAACTTCCCGCTTTTACCAACCTTGTCAATTCAGCAACCTTCACCCCCGGACTTTGCCAGCTTCAAGCGATGCAGCTATCGGGGCAGGCCGGCAAATATCAATTTGAGGCATGAAATGCTAAAGTTTTTTGATTGCGAAAAAAATATTACAGAACAGGACATTAAATCCATTGAGCGCAGCCTTGATACCTCTTTACCAAAAGATTTTAGGCAGCACTATTTAATATGGAATGGAGGCACTCCAAATAAATCAATTTTTGAAAATGAAAATATTGATTATGATTATATCGAAATCCGCGAATTCATCCCCATGAAATATGCTCATGAATTTGAAGATGATCCCGACTTTACACTGGAAGGTAGAGTCATTAACGAATGGAAAAATTTCGAAGTTCCAAGCCACTTAATTCCTTATGCACTAGACTGGGGAGGAAACTACATTTGTCTCCACAAGGAAAATGGGAAAATTTATTATTACGTTCGCGATGTATGGAGCAAAAACATCCGCAAAGAAGATAATTTTCTAAAAAATTCAATTTGCATTGCCGATTCTTTCTCGGATTTTTTATCAAAATTAAAATTTAACCCTGATGATTAGATGGAATAAATTATAGATTAGACTGCATATTCCAATTTCAACATTCTTTCAGATAGCCACTTATAAATTAAATGCCACCTAAAATACCCCACCCCCCGAAAAAACCTACTCCAACCCACATTTTGACTGGAGCTTTTGCGCCAATATTTCGCATTGCAGCACCTTATTTTCGATAGTCTCAGCCGCCTTTTCTGCGGCTTCGAGCCAGACCATGCGCAAACGTCCCGTTGCCGCCGACAGTGCCGCCCCAGACGATGGCCTGTCGCTCGGCTGGAGAATTCAGACTGACCTTCGTCACCCGCTAGCTCAGCGCATGCCATGGGATGGATTGGAAGAGGCGTTGGTGCCCCTACCGCCCAATTCCACCCGATCCCGCCAATACTAGCCGCCCGGCCTTGCCGTCACCACCCGCAAAGGCTTGATCGTGGCCGCCAGAGGCTTTCCCGACCATCCGTATGACAGCGATACCCTGCACAAACCACTGAAGCAAGTGCACATCCTCAGCCACACCCCCAGTTACACCATCGTTGATCTGGGCTACCGAGGACGAGAAATACCAGGCGCCAAGTGCTGCACAAAGGCTAAACCTTGGCCTGAAGGGCATGGGTCTGAGTCAAGCACAGGCAAGCCATCGAGCCGTTCATCGGCCGCCCAAGATGACTGCCACCTCAAAGGCGCCTTGAGCGATGCCCTGCGCGTGATCGGCTGCGCCGCGTGCCACGACATCCGCTGGCAACCTGTGCGACACTGATTGGTTGAGGGGATTTTTCAGGGACGGCCTTTTACGCTCTCAGCGCCTGCTTATTACTTTCTGATGCCCTCAGCGGCGACTGCCCCGTATAATCGGGAGCTTACATTTTTCTGAAGGCCAACCATGATCAAGGACATCCAGAAAGACGCACAGACCCGCATGCAAAAGAGCATCGAGGCGCTGCGCAACGATTTGGCAAAAGTACGCACCGGCCGCGCCACCACGGCGTTGGTTGACCATATCAAGGTCAACAGCTATGGCTCGGACATGCCGCTGTCGCAGGTCGCCAGCGTATCGGTCAGTGATGCGCGCTCGCTGACCATCACCCCTTGGGACAAGGGCATGGTGGCCGCAATCGAAAAAGCCATCATCACCTCCGATCTTGGCCTGACGCCAAATACCGCCGGCATGACCATCCGCATCAATATCCCGCCGCTGACCGAAGAACGCCGCCGCGAGCTGACCAAGGTGGTGCATGGCGAAGGTGAAAACGCCAAGGTCGCTATCCGCAATATCCGCCGCGATGCCAACCAGCAGGTCAAGGATTTGCTGAAAGATAAGCAAATCAGCGAAGACGATGCCCGTCGTAGCGAAGACGAAGTGCAAAAACTGACCGACAAGGCCATCAAGGACGTGGAAGAAGTCCTGAAGGCCAAGGAACAGGAATTGATGGCCGTCTGAGTCGGCCATGTCTGCCCACAACCGCGCCACGCCCCGCCATCTTGCCGTCATCATGGACGGCAATGGCCGCTGGGCCGAACAACGTCGCCGCCCGCGCATCATCGGCCATCGCGCTGGTGCGCGCGCGGTGCAGCGCTGCTTGGATTTTTGTCTGGCGCACGGCGTGGAAGTGCTCACCCTGTATGCCTTTTCCAGTGAAAACTGGGGGCGGCCAAGCGAAGAAGTCGGCGGGCTGATGAAGCTGTTTGCCGGCACGCTGGAGCGCGAGGCCGAAGAAATGCACCGGCGCGGCATCCGTCTGCGCTTCATCGGCGACAGAAGCCGCTTTTCCGCCGCCTTGCAGACCAAAATGCAGGCCGCCGAAGCCCTGACTTGCGGCAATACACGCATGACGCTCGCCATCGCCGCAAGTTATGGCGGCAGGCAAGATATCGTCATGAGCGCACGCCATTTGGCCACCGAAGTCGCCGCAGGCCGCTTGCAGCCCGGCGATATCGACGAAGCCTGCTTTGGCCAGCATGTGGCGCTGGCCGACCTGCCGCCGCCCGATCTTATGATTCGTACCGGCGGCGACCAGCGCATCAGCAATTTTCTACTCTGGCAACTGGCCTATGCCGAACTGTGGTTCACCCCGCAGCTCTGGCCGGACTTCGACAGCCGCACACTGCAACAGGCATTTGACGATTTTGCCGGCCGCCAGCGCCGTTTCGGCCTGACCTCGGCGCAGCTTGCACCCTCATCCCAAGGACATCCCCACGCATGAAAACCCGCATCTTGGCTGCACTGGTGATGGCGCCATTGGCGATTGCCGCCATCCTTTTCCTGCCGACCGCCTGGTTGATGCTGCTGGCCGCCATCGTGTTTTTGCTGGGGCTGTGGGAATGGTTCAAGCTCGCCGATGTCGATGACACCCTGACCCGCAGCTTTCTGGTAGCCGCCAATCTGCTGCTGATGGTGATGATTGTCTGGGCCTCACGCACCGAGCACGGCGGCACCATGGCGCTGTTCCATCTGATGCTGCTGCTGGGCGTGGCTTGGTGGTGGCTGGCGGCACTATGGCTGCGCTTTCCGAGCTTCGGCAGCAAGCCGAACAAACACTCCCGTGCAGCCAAGCTGATTGCCGGCACGCTGGCGGTAATTCCGGCCTGGTGTGCGCTGGTGGTGATTCATGGCAATCCAGATGAAGCCGCACTGGTCGGCCCCATTCCGCGCAACCATCTGTGGTTGCTGACGGCGCTGGCCATCATCTGGATGGCCGACAGCGGCGCATACTTTGCCGGGCGCCGTTTTGGCAAGCGCAAGCTCGCGCCAGTCATCAGCCCCAACAAAACCGTGGAGGGCCTGATTGGCGGTCTGCTGACCGCGGTGCTGGCAGGCGTGGGGCTGGGGCTGCTGGCAGGCGCCACGCAAGAGCAACTGCCGTGGCTGGCGATTGCCGCCCTGCTGACCGCGCTGGCCTCGGTGGTCGGCGACCTGTTCGAGAGCCTGCTCAAGCGCCAAGCCGGAGTGAAGGATTCCGGCACACTGATTCCCGGCCACGGCGGTGTGCTCGATCGCATCGACAGCGTATTGGCCGCCCTGCCGGTCTTTGCGCTTGCCAAAGCCAGCTTCGGTTTCTGACATGGACAATATGCAACGGGTTGCCGTATTCGGCGCCACCGGCTCGATTGGTACGTCTGCTCTGGATGTCATCGCTAGGCACCCCGACCGCTATCAAGTCGCGGTTCTCGCCGCAGGCCGCCAGGTGGATGCCCTGACTGCACTCTGCCGGCAACATCGCCCGGCACATGCGGTGATTGCCGATGAGGCTTCCTACGCTGCCCTCAAGGCCGGGCTTGAAGCGGCCGGACTCGCTACCCAAGCCCATGCCGGCATGGCCGCACTGGATGCGCTGGCACAAAGCGATGTCTGCGATACGCTGGTGGCGGCCATCGTCGGCGCGGCTGGACTGTCCTCCACGCTCGCCGCTGCCCGCGCCGGCAAACGACTGCTTCTGGCCAACAAAGAATCACTGGTGCTGGCAGGCGAGCTGCTGATGGGCGAAGTCGCCGCCTCGGGCAGTCAGCTCATTCCCATCGACAGCGAGCACAACGCCATCTTCCAGTGCCTGCCCGATGGCCGCTGCAACGGGCAGGTGGAAAAAATCATCCTGACCGCTTCGGGCGGGCCGTTCCGTGGCTACACGCGCGCGCAGCTTGCCCACATCACCCCGGCGCAGGCCGTGGCACATCCGAAATGGTCGATGGGACCGAAGATTTCGGTCGATTCGGCCACGCTGATGAACAAGGGGCTGGAGGTAATCGAAGCGCACCACCTGTTCGGCCTGCCCGGCGCGCAAATCGACGTGCTGGTGCATCCGCAATCGCTGGTGCATTCGTTGGTGAACTTCCGCGACGGCTCCACGCTGGCGCAGTTGGGGCTGCCGGACATGCGCACCACGCTGGCCGTGGGGCTGGGCTGGCCTGAGCGCATCACCTCGGGCGTTGCCGGGCTGGATTTGGTCGCCCAGGGCGGGCGGCTGGATTTCGAGCCGCCGGATACCGACACCTTCCCGGCACTGAAACTGGCCTATGCGGCACTGGCCGCAGGCGGCACCGCCCCGGCGCATTTGAATGCGCTCAATGAAGCCGCGGTTTCAGCCTTTCTTCAGGGGCGAATTGCTTTTCTTGACATCCCCGCGCTGGTCGAGGCTGGCCTCGACGCGCTCCCCACTTCTGCCGCGCAATCGCTGCAAGTATTGATCGAGGCCGACCAGTGCGCCCGTCAATATGCACAGGCTGCGATTGCCCGACTGGATGCCTGATGCCGCAAACCCCGCTGCCCCCGCTGTTTTTCGTTTTCGCCAAGCCGCATGCCCTGCCGGAGTTGTGCGCATGAGTTTTTTTGGCCCGCTGTTCTGGCTGATTGTCAGCCTCGGCATTCTCGTCACCATTCACGAATTCGGCCATTTCTGGGTGGCACGCCGCTGCGGCGTGAAAGTGCTGCGTTTTTCGGTCGGCTTCGGCAAGCCCCTGTGGCTGCGCCGTGGCCGTGACGGCACCGAATACGCCATCGCCGCCATCCCGCTGGGCGGCTATGTCAGGATGCTGGACGAGCGCGAAGCACCGGTCAACGCCGCCGAACTTGGGCAAGCCTTCAACCGCAAACCGCTGTGGCAGCGCGCAGCGATTGTCGCTGCCGGGCCACTGGCCAATCTGGCCCTTTGCGTTGGTCTGTTGTGGCTGATGTTCATGGTCGGCCGCCCGGACTACCGCGCAGAAGTGGGGCGCGCAGAAGGCATCGCGGCCGAATCGGGCTTTCAGCACGGCGACGTGATTCAAAGCATTCAGGGACAGGCCACGCCGACCTGGAGCGAGGCGGGTCTGGCGCTGCTGACGGCAGCACTTGACCGCGAAGCGGTGAGTATCGAAGTCCGCGACGCCCACGGCCAAACCCGGCAGCGCACCTTGCATCTGGAACGGCTACCGGCGCAGGTCAAGGAGCGCGACGCCATCAGCGCCACCGGCATTGTGCCGGCACACTATCTGCTGCCGGCCATCGTCGGCCAGGTCGGCGCCGATGCCCCGGCCGCCGGAAAACTACAAAGCGGCGACCATATCCTTGCCGTCAACGGCCAGGCCATCAACGATTTTTCCGAGCTCTCCGGCCATATCAACCGCGCCGGTGAAGCCGGACAGGACCTGCTGGTGCGCATCGCCCGCGGCGATACCACGCAGGTGGTAAGCATCACCCCGGCGAAACTGCATCACCCCGAGCGCGGCGATTACTGGGGTATCGGCATCAGCCTGCCCGAATCCCTGCCGTTGCCGCCGAAAAACGCCACCCTGCGCTATGCGCCGCTAGCCGCCATCCCCGCCGCCTTTACCGAAACCTGGCGACTTGCCCGGCAATCGTTTGAAATGATGGCGCGCATGGTGCAAGGTCGCGCTTCGCTGGAGAACATTTCCGGCCCCATCACCATCGCCCGCGTGGCCGACCGTTCCGCCGACATGGGGCTGGCGTGGTTCCTGAGTTTTCTTGCCCTCATCTCGCTCAGCCTTGCCATCATCAATCTGCTGCCGATTCCGGTCTTGGATGGTGGCCACCTGCTGTATTACCTTATCGAGCTGGTCAAAGGCAGCCCGCCCGGCGAACGCTTCATGGCCGTCAGTCAATTCGTCGGTTTGGCGATAATCGCCTGTCTGATGGGGCTGGCGTTTTACAATGACATCCACGGGCTGCTGCGATGACCCGCCCAATCCCTCTTTCTTCCTTCAGGCAAAACCGGACTTCCGTAATGATGCGATCCTTCACCCGCCGCCGTGTGCTCGTCCTGGCTCTGGCGTCTGCGCTCGCCCTGCCCGCTTGGGCGCAGTCGATTGAACCATTCACCGTCAGCGATATTCGCGTCGATGGCCTGCAACGCATCTCCGCAGGCACGGTGTTCACCTACCTGCCGATCGAGCGCGGCGACCGACTGGATCAGGCGCGCGCCGGCGATGCCATCCGTGCGCTATACCGCACCGGCTTCTTCGAGGACATTCGCCTGGATCGGCAAAACGACATCCTAGTGGTTACCGTGGTGGAACGCCCGGCGATCAACAAGCTGGAAGTCAGCGGCAACAAGGATCTTCAGACCGAGCAACTGATGTCCAGCCTCAAGGACATCGGCCTTGCCGAAGGTGAAACCTATGACCGTATGAGCCTTGACCGGGTGCAGCAGGAGCTGACCCGCGCCTATCAAAACCGCGGCAAATACAACGTCGAAATTGCGCCCAAAGTTACCCAGCTTGACCGCAACCGGGTAGATATCGCCATCGAAATCAAGGAAGGCAAGGCGGCCAAGATTCGGCACGTCAACATCGTCGGCAACACCCTGTTCAGCGACAAGGAACTGCTGGACAACTGGGAATCGCGCCCGACCAACTGGCTGTCTTGGTATCGCCGCGACAATCAGTATTCCAAGGAAAAACTCTCCGGCGACTTGGAAAAACTGCAATCCTGGTATCTGGATCGCGGCTATATCGATGCCGAAGTCGGCCCGGAAAACACGCAAGTGTCGATTAGCCCCGATAAGCGCGACATCTACGTTACTGCCGGTATCAGCGAAGGCGAGCAATACAAGATTTCCAGCGTCAGCGTCAGCGGCGATACCGTGCTGCCGAAGGAAGAAGTCGAAGAGCGCGTCAAGCTGTTCGTCAAGCCCGATGCGGTGTTCTCGCGTCGCATGCTGGAGCTTGCCACCGAAAGCATCACCGCCTCGCTCAGCAATATCGGTTATGCCTTCGCCCAAGTGAACCCGCAGCCGGACGTGAACCGCGAAAACCGCACCGTCGGCATCAATATGCAGGTGGTGCCCGGCCCGCGCGTGAATGTGCGCCGCATCGTGTTCAAGGACAACAACCGCACCCGTGACGAAGTGCTGCGCCGCGAAATGCGCCAGTTTGAAGGCGCCTGGTATTCGCAGGCGGCGATTGACCGATCCAAAATCCGCCTGCAACAACTGGGCTATTTTGAAAGCGTGGACATCGAAAGCCGCCCGGTCGCCGGCAGCAACGACCAGGTGGATCTGGAAGTGCGGGTGAAAGAAACCAATTCCGGCCAGGTGATGTTGACGCTGGGCTATTCGCAGCTCTCGGGCATTCAAATCAGCGGCCAGCTTTCGGAAAGCAACTTCCTTGGCAGCGGCAATCGCGTCTCCATCGGCGCGATGCGCTCCTACTACCAGAAAAAATACGACTTCTCCTTCATCAATCCCTATTTCACCGACAACGGCCTGTCGCTGGGCTACAACCTGTGGTGGAGCGAGTTTGACTACTCCAACTTCAACATGGCACAGTACTCCACCAATCAGGGCGCAGCACAAATGTTCTTGGGGCTGCCGATCACCGAATACGACACGGTGAGCTTCATGCTGGGGATTGATACCAAGAAAATCCTCGCCTTCCAGGATTCCACCCCGACGGCACTGGTCGATTACATCGACGCGGTCGGCCACCGTACCTTCCATTCTTGGCGCAGCCAGCTGGCCTTTGCCCGCGATACCCGCGACGATGCCCTGCGCCCCTCGCGCGGCATGTATCAGCGTGTTTCGCTCGAAGCCACCCTGCCCGGCTCCACCGTGCAGTACTACAAGCTGGACTACCAGCTTTCCAAATACTGGCCGATCAGCCCGTCATTCGTGCTGAACACCGCCTTCAACGTCGGCTACGGGGATTCCTACGGCAAGGATTTCGAGCGCCATCTGTGCTACATCGCACCCACCGCTGCCGTGCCCAATCCGGTAACCAGCGATCCATGCCTGCCGACCTCGCCGGATTACACCCGCACGCTCCGCGCCAGTGGCCTGCCCTTCTTTGAAAACTTCTACGCTGGCGGCGTGTCCTCCACCGGGCGTGTGCGCGGTTTCGTGGACAACACCCTGGGGCCGCAGGTCAGCACGCCGTATGGCTATCTGCAACCCATTGGCGGCGCTTTCCGCACCACCGGCACCGTGGAAATGTTCTTCCCGCGCCTGATCAAGAGCCCGGCCGCGCGCGTTTCGGCATTCTTGGATTTCGGCAACGTGTTTGCCGACACCAAGAGCTGGGATGCCAAGGAGCTGCGCGCCTCCACCGGCCTATCGCTGATGTGGCGCTCACCGATGGGGCCGATCTCGATCAGCTATGCCCTGCCCCTGCGCAAGAAAGACGCGCTCTTTGATGCCAGCGGCAACATGATCCAGCAAGCCGACCGCATCGAGCGCTTGCAATTCACCTTTGCCGGCGCGTTCTAAGCTGCATGGGCAAGAGCTACAGCGCGGCGCAGCTCGCGGAACGGTTTGGCCTGCAAGTCATCGGCGATGCCAGTGTGAAAATCACCGGCGTCGCCACGCTTGCCAATGCCCGCAAGGGGCAGTTGGGCTTTCTTGCCAATCCGCGCTACCGCAACCAGTTGCAAGACAGCCGCGCCAGCATCGTGGTGATGCGCGAGGCCGACAGCCCCGGCGCGCCAATGACCGCGCTGATTGCCCGCGACCCCTACGCCGCCTTTGCCCGCATTGCTGCCCTGTTTGAAAGCAGCTCGGACTACCCGCCCGGCATTCATCCAAGCGCGGTGATTGCGCCCGAGGCGGTCATCGACCCGTCCGCGCATATCGGCCCGTTTGTCAGCATCGGCGCACGCAGCCATGTCGGCGCCGGGGCGATGATTGGCGCAGGCTCGGTGATTGGCGAGGACTGCATCGTCGGTGCAGGCTGCGAGCTGATCGCCCGCGTTACCTTGGTCACCCGCGTACATCTGGGGCAGCGCGTGCGCATCCACCCCGGTGCGGTTCTGGGCGCGGATGGCTTCGGCCTTGCCATGGAAAACGGCCGCTGGCTGAAAGTGCCGCAACTGGGCGGCGTGCGGGTTGGCGATGACTGCGAAATCGGCGCCAATACCTGCATCGACCGTGGCGCGCTGGAAGACACCGTGCTGGAAGAAGATGTGCGTCTGGACAATCTCATCCAGATTGGCCACAACGTGCAAATCGGCGCGCATACCGCGATGGCGGGTTGCTCGGCAGCCGCCGGCAGCGCCAAGATCGGGCGCTACTGCCTGATTGGTGGCGGCGCCGGGGTGGTCGGACATCTGGAAATCTGCGATCAAGTCATGGTGACGGCGATGAGCCTAGTCACCCATTCCATCCGCGAGCCGGGCGAATATTCTTCCGGCACACCGTTGATGGACAACCGCGCCTGGCGCAAAAACGCCGCGCGCTTCAAACATCTGGACAAACTGTTCCGCGCAAGAGGCGCGGAACCCGACAAGGGGAGCCCATGAGCCAAACCGTGAAATTGCCGCTGGATGTGGAAGGCATCCGCGCCCTGCTGCCGCATCGCTATCCGTTTCTGCTGGTTGACCGCGTGGTCGGATTCGAGCCGAACAAATCCATCCGCGCCTGGAAAAACGTCAGCATCAACGAGCCGTTCTTCCAAGGGCATTTTCCTGCCCATGCAGTGATGCCCGGTGTGCTGGTGATCGAGGCGATGGCGCAGGCCGGCGGCCTTTTGAGCCACCTTTCCCGTGGCGGCGCCGATGCCGGCAAACTTTCCTATCTGGTCAAGGTCGATGGCGCCAAGTTCAGCAAAATGGTCATCCCCGGCGACCGGCTGGAAATCGAGGTCAGCATCAAGCGCGAAATCCGCAACATGACCCTGTACGCCTGCGCTGCCTTCGTCGATGACCAGCAAGTGGCCTGCGCCGAAATCCTCTGCGCCGAGGTGGATGCCTGACATGCGCCGCATCCACCCCAGCGCCTTCATTGACCCGGCAGCGCGCCTTGCCCAAGACGTGGAAGTCGGGGCATTCACCGTGATTGGCCCGGAGGTGGAAATCGACGCCGGCACCCGCATCGGCTCGCATTGCAGCATCCACGGCCCCACCCGGATTGGCCGCAATAACCACATCCACGGCCATGCCGCCATTGGCGGCGATCCGCAGGACAAAAAATATCGCGGCGAGCGCGTCACCCTAGAAATCGGCCATGACAACCAGATCCGCGAGTTCGTCACCATCAACCGTGGCACCGGCGATGGCGGCGGGCACACCCGCGTGGGCGATGGCAACTGGCTGCTGGCCTATACCCATATCGCCCACGACTGTCAGGTGGGCAACCACTGCGTGTTTTCCAATAACGCCACCCTGGCCGGGCATGTCCAGGTCGGCGACCATGTGATTTTGTCCGGCTTTGCTGGGGTGCACCAATTCTGCCGCATTGGCGACCATGCCTTCATCGGCATGGGGGCGTTCGTCAATGGCGATGTGCCGCCGTTTCTGATGGTGGCGCAAGACAAATACGCCCGCCCGCGCGGCATCAACAGCGAAGGTCTGAAACGTCGCGGCTTCGATGCCGAGCGCATCCGCACCATCAAGCGCGCCTATCGCGCCCTGTACATGGGCGATGCCAAGCTGGAAGAAGCCAAGGCCGAGCTGGCCGAACTGGCTGCCACCAGCCCGGATGCCCGCGCGTTTTTGGAGTTCATCGAATCCGGCGAGCGCCCGCTGTTGCGATGAGTCCGCGTGCGCCGCGTATCGCCCTGTGCGCTGGTGAAGCCTCCGGCGACATTCTGGCTGCCGGCCTGATTAGCGCACTACGCGAGCGGTTCCCGGATGCCGCGTTTGCCGGTATTGGCGGTGCGCATATGCGGGCGGCGGGCATGACCACCTGGCAGGATGCCGACGCGCTTTCGGTGATGGGGCTAGCCGAAGTGCTTGCCCATCTGCCGCGTCTTTTGCGGCTGCGCAAACAGTTCCGCCAGCAAGTGCTGGACTGGCAGGCCGACATCTTCATCGGCATCGACGCGCCGGACTTCAACCTCGGCGTTGAAAAATGGCTGAAGCAGCGCGGCCTGCCCACCGTGCATTACGTCAGCCCGAGTGTCTGGGCTTGGCGCGAGAGCCGCGCCGCCAAGATGGGCGAATCAGCCGACCGGGTGCTGTGTCTGTTCCCGATGGAGCCGCCCATTTACGCAAGACACGGCGTGGACGCGGTATTTGTCGGGCATCCGATGGCCGATGAAATCCCACTGCACCCCGACCGCGCCGCCGCCCGCAGCCAGCTTGGCGTGGCTGCCGACACCCCGATACTTGCGCTGCTGCCTGGCTCGCGGCTTGGCGAAATCCAGCGCATGCTGCCGGTCTTTCTGGCTGCCGCCGGACAAATCCACGCCCGAAAACCGGCGCTGGAAATCCTCATCCCGGCAGCCAATCCCGCCTGCCGCCAGGCCATCGAAGCACACTTGGCCGACAGCGCAGGAGCCGGACTTGCCCCCAGGGTGCTGGATGGCAAGGCACGCGAGGCGATGATCGCCAGCGACTGCGTACTGCTGGCCTCCGGCACCGCCGCGCTGGAAGCGATGCTGTGCAAGCGCCCGATGGTGGTCGGCCACCGCGTTTCAGCACTGACCTATGCAATCGTCAAAACCTTCGGGCTGTTGAAATCCAAACACGTCAGCCTGCCCAATATCCTTGCCGGCAAAACCCTGGTGCCGGAGCTGTTGCAGGCCGACTGCACCGCCGAAAATCTCGCCCAAGCCGTGTTGCATTGGCTGGACAACCCGGCTGCGCGTGCAGAGCTGCTGCCGCAGTTCGAGGGCATTCACCAAAGCCTTGCGCAAGGCGCCGCCCGCAGTGCCGCCGCCGCCGTGGCCGAGCTACTTGCCCATGCAGACTGAATTGTTCGCCCCCGACCTCAGCCTTGTGGCTGGTGTGGATGAGGCCGGTCGCGGCCCGCTGGCAGGCCCCCTCACCGTGGCTGCGGTCATTCTTGACCCGGCACGTCCGATTGACGGCTTGAACGATTCGAAAAAACTCAGCGAAAAAAAGCGCGAACACCTTGCTTTGCTCATCCGCGAACGCGCCCTGGCTTGGCATGTGGAGTTTGTTGAGGCTGCCGAGATTGATGAGCTGAATATCCTGCAAGCCACACTCACCGGAATGCGCCGTGCGCTGCGGGCACTCTCCCCGGCGCCCGGCTTCGCCTGCATCGACGGCAACCGCCTGCCGAAAGACCTTCCCTGCCCGGCTGAAGCCTTGGTAGGCGGCGATGCACTGGAGCCCGCCATCATGGCGGCCTCGATACTTGCCAAAACCGCCCGCGATGCCCACATGCTGGAGCTGGACAGGCGCTACCCCGAATACGGCTTTGCCAAACACAAGGGCTACCCCAGCCCCGCGCATCTGGCCGCCCTGAAACAACACGGCCCCTGCCCGGAACACCGGCAGAGCTACGCCCCGGTCAAGCGGGCGTTGCTTGATGCTGGTCAGTCTTGACTTGGCTCATCCCCCCAAACCTGCACAGGAGCATCAGGATTTATGGCTGTTGAAAGTGAATTCGTTGATATCGCCCATAAAGTGGCGGCACAGCTTTTCCCCGCCCCTGCTTATGAGGTAAGACGGGGCGCTGCCCTGCTCTACCGCATCATGGTGGACGACCAGCTGGCCATTCAAGCCAATCCTCGGGAGCCCAAGCGAGGGAGTTCTGCCTTCCAAACCGATTTGTGCGTGTTTGAACAACGCAGCCTGGCTGACAACGAAGTCATTTTCATTCCTCGGGTTGTGCTTGAGTTCAAAACCAGTGTCACCACCCACGATGTTCTGACCTATAGCACCAAGGCAAGGAAGCACAAGCAAATCTACCCTTACCTGCGCTATGGGATGGTTGCATCAAGTCACAAGGAAATCCCTGGCAGGTTCTTCTCCCATAACGAAGCCCTGGATTTTTTCGCCGCAGTTGAAGGCATGGAAAATGAGTTTGAAGGCTTTCTGAAAGAGCTGCTCAGCAATGAGCTGGAATACTCCAAGAGTCTGGAAAAAATCGCCTTTGACAAGAAAGAAGTGCGTACCCGCTTGTATCAGAGCATCCCGAAACTCCTGTAACCCAAGCGTGGGACGGATATCCATACCCACCTTCATATTCAGCCGAAATACTCCCGGCCCCTGCTGTCAAGCCTTGCTCTCACCGCCTGCGCTGCTACCCTGTCACCCCGCCTCTGCCACGCGAGAGCATGTCCGCCCGCTTCGCCCATCTGCAATTGCACAGCGAATACTCGCTGGCCGACTCCACCATCCGCATCAAGGAGCTGATTGGGGCTGCGAGCAAGCGCGGCATTCCAGCACTGGCGGTTACCGACCGCAACAATCTGTTCGCGCTGGTGAAGTTTTTCCGTGCCGCAGAAGGTGCCGGCATCAAGCCGATTGCCGGGGCAGATATCGCCATCGCCCAGCCCGACGAGCCGGTCAATTGGCTCACCCTGTTGTGCCGCGATACTGCCGGTTACAAGGCACTGTCGCGGCTGATTTCACGCGCCTGGATGGAAGGCCATCGCAGCGAAGGCGTGGCCGTGCAGCCAGCCTGGCTTGGACAGGAAGACTTGGCTGGGCTGATTGCCATTGCCGGGCGCCAATCGCTGGCCGGCAGCCTAGCCGAAGTCGGTCGCCACGACCATGCGCAGGCGGCGCTGCGTGATTTGCAAAGCCATTTCGGCGACCGGCTGGCGCTGGCGGTCAGCCGCACCGGCCGACCCGGAGAGGAAAGTTTCAATCAGTTCGCCATCGCCAGCGCCTCCACGCTCGGCATCCCGCTGGTGGCCAGCAATGAAGTGCGCTTTATCGACAGCGACGGCTTTGATGCCCACGAAGCGCGTGTATGTATTGCCTCCGGCCGGGTGCTGGACGACCCCAAGCGCCCGCACGATTACAGCGAGCAGCAATATCTGCGCTCGGCAGAGGAAATGTCCACGCTGTTTGCCGACCTGCCCGATGCCATCGACAACAGCCTGCGCCTTGCCGAACGCTGCAATCTCACCCTGAACCTTGGCACCTATTACCTGCCGGCTTTTCCGGTGCCCGATGAGCACACGCTGGAAAGCTGGATTCGTCAGCAGGCCGCCGAAGGTCTGGCCGCCCGGCTGGAAAAACAGCCATTGGCGCCTGGCAAAACCCGCGAAGATTACGACCAGCGCCTAGTTCGCGAGCTGGACGTGATTGTGAAGATGGGCTTTCCCGGCTACTTCCTGATCGTGGCGGACTTCATCAACTGGGGCAAACAGCACGGCATTCCGGTCGGGCCTGGGCGTGGCTCCGGTGCCGGGTCGCTGGTGGCCTGGGCGCTTGGCATCACCGATCTTGACCCGCTGCCGTATGACCTTCTTTTCGAGCGCTTTCTGAACCCCG
Organism: Lysobacteraceae bacterium NML08-0793; assembly: GCA_002798275.1. Taxonomy (GTDB): domain Bacteria; phylum Pseudomonadota; class Gammaproteobacteria; order Xanthomonadales; family Xanthomonadaceae; genus Solilutibacter. The sequence goes on from NWQR01000001.1 coordinate 377,705, forward strand.
AGCGCGTGTCGATGCCGGACTTCGACATCGACTTCTGCATGGATCGCCGCGATGAAGTGATTGATTATGTCGCCCGCAAATATGGCCGCGAGCGCGTCAGCCAGATCATCACCTACGGCACCATGGCCGCCAAGGCAGTGGTGCGCGATACCGGCCGCGTACAGGGGCATCCCTACGGTCTGGTCGATGGCGTTGCCAAACTGATCCCGATGACGCTCGGCATCGGCTTGGAAGATGCACTCGGGCGCACGGAAAAATCGCAGAAGGATGAAGCCTGGCGCAGCGATGAGCTGATTGCCCGCTACCGCGATGATGAGGAAGTGCGCGATCTGCTCGACTTGGCCTTGCAACTGGAAGACCTGACCCGCAATGCCGGCAAACACGCCGGCGGCGTGGTGATTGCCCCCGAGCCGCTGGCCGAGTTCTGCCCGCTGTTTGCCGAACACGATGTCGGTCATCGCGGCAAAAACCCGGTTACGCAGTTCGACAAGGACGACGTGGAAGCCATCGGCCTTGTGAAATTCGACTTCCTCGGTCTGCGCACGCTGACCATCATCGACTGGGCGGTGAAGGCCATCAATGCCCGGCGCGCACAAAATGGCGAAGCGCCGCTGGATATCGCCGCCCTGCCGCTGGATGACAAGCCGACCTACGAGCTGTTTGCCCGCGGCGATACGGTGGCGGTGTTCCAGTTTGAATCCTCCGGCATGCGCAGGCTGTTGAAAGACGCCCTGCCCGACCGCTTTGAAGACCTGATCGCCCTGGTATCGCTGTATCGCCCAGGGCCGATGGATCTGATTCCGGACTTCATCGACCGCAAGCATGGCCGCGCCGAAGTGGTCTATCCGCATCCACTGCTGGAGCCGGTGCTCGCCCCCACCTATGGCGTGGTGGTGTACCAGGAACAGGTGATGCAGACCGCGCAGATTCTGGCCGGCTATTCGCTGGGCGGCGCCGACCTGTTGCGCCGCGCGATGGGCAAGAAAAAGGTCGAGGAAATGGCCAAGGAGCGCGCCAAGTTTGAAAGCGGTGCCGAGGCCACCCACGGTATTCCGCCCAAGGTTTCCGGCCCGATTTTCGACCTTCTGGAAAAATTCGCCGGCTACGGTTTCAACAAATCGCATGCCGCCGCCTATGCACTGGTCAGCTACCAGACCGCTTGGCTGAAAGCGCATTATCCGGCCGAATTCATGGCCGCCGTGCTGTCATCGGACATGGACAAAACCGACAAAGTGGTCGGCTTTCTGGATGAGGCTCGCGCCATGGGTATCACCGTACTACCACCGGATGTCAACCAATCGGCCTATATGTTTGAAGCGATTGACCCGGCCACCATCCGCTATGGCCTCGGCGCCATCAAGGGCGTGGGGCAAGGCGCTTGCGAGGCGATTGTGGCGGCGCGGCGTGAAGGCAGCGCCTTTGCCGACCTGCTCGACTTCAGCCAGCGCACCGCTTCTGCCAAACTCAACCGCCGCACCCTGGAATCGCTGATTTTTGCCGGTGCACTGGATACGCTTGCGCCAAACCGCCCCTCGCTGCTACTGCAAGTGCCCGAGGTGATGCGCGCCACCGACCAATTGGCACGCGAGCGTGAAGCCGGGCAAGTCTCGCTGTTTGGCGCGGTCGAATCGACCACCCCAGCGCTGACGATTGAACTGCCCACCACGCACGACTGGCCGCTGGCGGAAAAACTCCAGAACGAACGCAGTACCCTAGGCTTCTATCTTTCCGGCCACCCGGCTGATCCGTACCGGCCGGAACTGGCCGAGCTGATCGGTTTTGACTTGAGCCAACTGGACAAAATCTGGAGCGAACGCCCGGATGACCGAAAAGGCGGCTTCCGTACCGAAAAAACCGTAATCGTCGCCGGGCAAATCACCGCACAGCGCCGCCGGGGCGAATCACAGGCTTTCGTCACGCTCGAAGACGGCAAAGGCCGGATTGAATGCACCTTCTTTTCCGAGCCGCTGACCGAATATTCCGAACTACTCACCCCTGGCCGCATTCTGGTGGTGGAAGGCGGTCTGCGCGAAGACGAGTTTTCCGGCGGCTTCTCCCTGCGCGCCCGGCGCTGCTGGGATTTTGATGCCGTTTGCAAAACCCACGCGCTGGGACTTGCGGTGCGCCTTGACCTGCGCGAAGGCAGCCCCCTGCCCGCCTTCCAGTCGCTGCTGCAAGCACACCGCCCCGGTAATACCGCGATCAAGCTGGAACTCTGGGTGGAAGGCGCTGCCGGACAACTGGATCTGCGCAGCAAAGACCTGTGCCTTGCCATCAATCAGGAACTACCCGCCCGCCTGCGCGCCCTGCCCGGCGTGCGCGCGGTGAAACTCGCCCTAGCCAAGCCTTGGGCGAGCTGACTTGACCCGATTTCATGTAAGCAATACTCTTGCTTACATGAAAGCTCGTACCGCACCCAGTCCGTCCACCTTGCACCAGCGCGCCTACCGCGAGCGGATGCGCAGTGCCGGTCTTGTAAAAAAGGACGTGTGGATTCTGCCCGAGTACACCGCCGAGCTTGCCGCGATTGAAAAATCCATGCGTGCGCCGGGGCGCGCCTCAAGCCGCAGCAGCCAGGGCGATGCCGTGCTGACACTTGTCGGCATCCATGAGGCGCTCAGCCAAACCCGCGCCGTTATCGAAGGGCTGATTGCAGTGGAATGGCTAGAGGGCGCCGACCCGAGCCTGCACCTTGTCATGCACGAATACGGCGGCCTGTCGGTATTCATCGCCAAAAGCGGCGAACACCTGATTGTCGAAGCTTGGCTCTGGCCGCTGGATGCGGTGGCGGACGCTGCGCGTTTCAATGCCCATGTACTCACCACCCACAAACTGCTGCCGCTGTCCACGGTGGGCATCGACGTGGTGGCGGGGGTGCCGGGCTACATCATGTTCGGCACGCTCGATGCAAATTCGCGCTTTGAAACGCTGATGTTCGAGGTGGAAACCCTAGCCGACAACGTCATCAATGCCAGCGAAGCCTGGCTGGAATATCTCCGCCCCGAATTTCTTGCCGGAGCCGCCGCATGAGTCCGCTGAAAGACCTGTTCAAGCGGTTCCAGGCCGAGCTTGGCGTGTTGGAAGAAAATCTGCGCGGGCAACTCGCGCAGCGGCAACTGGACGATGACATCCAGGAGATGGCCGGCGCCCTGCACGACTGGCAGCAAGAAGCCAATGCCTGCAAGGCGCGGCTTTTCACCGCGGAGGAGCGCAAGCGCGGCTTGAATGCCCAAATCCACGCGCTGGAGGCTGAAGCCATCGCGCTGCTGGCAAACCCGCGCGGCAAGCGTCAGGCCGAAAGCATTGCCGAGCACATCGTCAAGCTGCAAGCACAGCGCGATGACGAACGCGAGGCGATAAAAACCCTGCGCGAGCAGCATCAGGCGCTGCTGCATGTCATCGAACAGGGCGAGCACAAGCTGCGCCGCTTGAAGCATCAACTCGACACTTTGCGCGCCAGCGAAACCCTGCACCGCGCCCAAGCCACGGTGGCGCGGCGGCAAAGTGGCGAGGACAGCTCGCCGGAAAGCTCGGTCGCCTCAGCCAAGCGCGCGCGCAGCGCCGGGAAACCGGCGGCAAGCCGCAGCAAAGCCCCTGCAAAAGCCCGTGCCAAAGACGCCACAGCCAAAGTTTTGGCACAGTTGCAACGTCGCGCCGAAAAACAGGCACAAGCCAGCCCACCCCAATCCCGCAGGAGCAAGACATGAATGCGTTTTTGCAAACCGCCTTGAGCTTTCCCACCCTGCCCTGGAGCGTGCTGTTCACCGTGGCCGTGCTGTATTGGCTGGTAGCTGCGCTTGGCGTATTCGATCTTGATGCCGGCATGGAAGGCGACAGCCCACTGGCAGATGCCGGCGGCATCTTGACCCGGCTCGGCCTGCGTGGCATTCCGCTGATGCTGATTGTGCTGGTGCTGTCATTCTTTGCTTGGATCAGCGTCTATTTCTTCCAACTGTATATCCTCGATCCGCTGTTTTCCGGCACGCTGCGCACGCTTGTTGGCACCGCTGCGATGCTGCTGGCCGCCATTCCGGGGATATTGATGGCATCGCTGCTGCTGCGTCCGGTGCGCCGTTTCATGCTGAAGCTGACCCCGGCCAGCCCGCCGTCATTGCTGGGCAAGGTCGGCACAGTTACCACGCCGGAAGTCGATGACCAGCACGGCATGGCCAGTTTCGAGGACGGCGGCGCCGGGCTACTGCTACAAGTGCGCGCCCATCCGCCGGATGTTTATCCGCGCGGCGAGCGCGTGGTACTGCTGGAATACCGCGAGGCCGACAACAGCTGGCGGGTCATTTCCGAAAAACAATTCAACCGCTGAACGATTTTCCCCAACACTTCTCACCCAATCACGCCACACCACCACGGAGTCACACCATGTCGCTGCAAAACCTGATTCCCTTCGCGCTCGGCGCTGTCGGACTGGTCGTTTTCCTGTTCGCCATCGTCGTCGTGTTCAAGATGTTCTATGTCAAAGTCGAACAAGGCACCGCCCTGATCGTCAATGACATGAGCGCCAAACCCAAGGTGCATTTCACCGGCGCACTCATCATCCCGGTGCTGTACAAGGCCGAAGTGATGCGCATCAGCCTTATCACCCTGCAAGTGGATCGCCGCGGCAAGGAAGGTCTGATTTGCCGCGACAATATGCGCGCCGACATCACCGTGGCCTATTACCTGCGCGTCAACGAAACCACCGAAGACGTACTGAAAGTCGCCAAAGCGGTGGGCGTTGACCGCGCTTCGGACCGCAATGCCGTGGACGAGCTGTTCAATGCCAAGTTCTCCGAAGCACTGAAAACCGTGGGCAAAAAGTTCGAGTTCATCGAGCTGTTTGAAAAGCGCGAGGAGTTCCGCGACGAAATCATCAAGGTCATCGGCAAGGACTTGAACGGCTATGTGCTGGAAGACGTTGCCATCGACTATCTGGAACAGACCCCGAAGCATCTGCTTGACCCAAACAACATCCTCGACTCCGAAGGCATCCGCAAAATCACCGAGCTGACCGCCGCCCAGAACATCATCACCAACGAGCTGGCGCAGAACGAGCATCTGGCCATCACCAAGAAGAACGTGGAAACCCGCGAAGCCACGCTGGCACTGGAGCGCCAACAGGCCGAAGCCGAAGCCCGGCAAAAACGCGAAATCGAAACCATCCAAGCGCGCGAAGCGGCTGAAACCGAAAAGGTCAAGGAAGAACAGCGCCTTCTGGCCGAGCAGGCGCGTCTTGAAACGGAAGAAAAAATCCAGATTCGTGACCAAGAAATGCAGCGCCAAGTGGAAGTGGCCGAGCAGAACCGCCGCCGTGCGGTCGGTATCGAAGCCGAGCGTGTTACCCGTGCCACCCGCATCGAAGCAGTTACCACCGATCGCGAGGTCAAGCTGCAACAGGTCGAGCGCGACAAGGCCGTGGAACAAGGCGTGATGGATGTAGCCAACATCACCCGCGAGCGCATCGCCATCGACAAGACCGTGGCGATGGAAGAAGAACGCATCAACGAAGTGCGCGAAGTCTCCGCCGCCGACCGCGCCAAGCAAGTGCGCGTGCTGGAAGCCGAAGCCGCCGCACAAGAAGCCTTGGTGCGCGAAATCAAGGCCGCAGAAGCTGCCGAAACCGCGGCCAAGCACCGTGCGCTGGAAATGACCACGCTGGCACAGGCCGAGTTCGATGCCTCCAGCCGCCAGGCCGAAGCCAAGAAAGCCCTGGCCGAAGGCGTCAAGGCAGAACGCGCCGCCCCCGGCCTTGCCGAAGCCTTGGTGCAGGAAGCCAGCGCCAATGCGATTGAAAAAATCGGTGCGGCAGAAGCGCGTGTCATCGAAGCCAAGGCCGAGGCCAATTACAAGCAAGGCCATGCCGATGCCCGCGTGCTGACCGAACGCCTGAGCGCCGAAGCCGAAGGCACCGCGCGTATGGGCGATGCCCAAGCGCAGGCGATTGCGCGAAAGATGGCCGCCGAAGCTGAAGGTCTGACCGCCAAGTTCGACGCAATGGACAAGATGAGCGCGGATGCACGCAACCACGAGGAATACCGCATGGCGCTGCAAACCAGTCTGGAGCAGGCACTGGCGCAAATCGAGGCCGGCAAGGAAATCTCGCGCGAAAACGCCGAGGTTATCGCCACCGCCCTGCGCAATGCCCGCATTGATTTGGTCGGCGGCGAAGGCGGCATGTTCGAGGCACTCTCGCGTGCGGTATCGCTGGGTAAATCGGTGGAAGGCTTTGCCGCCAAGAGCCCGTTGGTGCAGGACTTGTTGCAGAAATATCTGGGCGTAAAGGTGCAGAGCGATGCTGCTGCCTTGCCCCACGGTGAAAACGCCTGATGCTCTAACCCTAATGGGCATCCCTGCCTAACTAGGATGAATTGAACGATGGGCAAGGACGCCCCTACCGCCTCAAAACCGGAGCAATTCCTTATCCAGGATAACTAAAGGAGTCAGTCATGGTTGAACTCACTGCGTTTCATTCAATTCCTCCTGTCGAGGCGGCTTCCACCGCCTCGATGCTGCCAGCCCATCAACCGTGCCGAGCACAGCTGGTTCTGGTGGATTTGGAAAATCTGCCTGCAGCCAGCTTGCGAGGACTGGACAAGGATGCGGAAGTCATCGTTTTTGTTGGCTCAAGGCAACAAAGCGTACCTCTGGAACTTGCCCTGCTTGCCCAGCGGCTGGGCTCTACCCAATTCCGCTTCCAGCGCATCCCGGGCTCTGGTCCAAATGCCTTGGATTTTTTCATTGCCTGTGAACTTGGCAGGCGCCTTGAACGCAATCCGGACACCATCTGCACGGTACTTTCAAATGACAAGGGCTTTGACCCGCTGCTGAAGTATCTGAATATCAAGGGTCTGGAATGCCAACGCAAAGGCTCATTAATCGAGCCCATGAGTCCTTCTGTTGCCGTATCTGCTGCCACTATCCCCACAACAGCGTCTGCATCCGACAACATCCCTGTCTATTTCAACAAAGTGTTGGACACTTTGAAGAAATCAGCTGCCCGTGCTCGTCCCAGCAAGAGAGCAGCGCTCAAAAATCATATTTCAGCCATGTGCCAGAAAAATATTTCTGACACGCAAATCAACGCAGTCATCCAGCACCTCGTCTCGAAAAAACTTATTGCCCTAAACGGCGAACAAATCACTTACAAGTTCTAACCACTGCCCCCCCGTCCCTGACCTTCTGCCATGACCCAAGCCCAAACCGAAACCGTTTCTTCCGTTGACAAGGCCGTGGCCGAAGGCGGCGCTTACGAGGTACTGAAAAAGCGTCTGGATGCGCTGGGCGAGCGCCTTAGGCAAACCGCCGACACGCTGAACCGCGAGCGCTTGGCCGAGTTTGGCGACAGCCGCATGGCATTGGTTGGGCGCTTCCGCATCCGCACCGAAAACAACTGCGTTGGCCGCGACATCGTGCAGGTCGGTGATTTGCTGCTGTTTGGCTTCAACGTGTTTTTGGGGCTGAAAAACAAGACCACGCTGCAAGACGTGTTTGGCCTGTACCGTCTGGTGGAAGTGGCGGAAGGCTTCGATGTCGAGCCGGTGGACATGGGCGGCAGCTTTCTTGCCGACCCGACGTTCATGCGCGATTTCGAGGAGCTTTACAGCTACTACAAACATGCCCGCCTGCTGCAACTGGTGGTGCGCGACGGCAAGCTGCTGGCGGCGTTCCAGATTGGCGAGAAAATCACCGACATGCGCGTATTCCGCTGGTCGATTGCCGCAAGCGGCGAGATTGGCTACATCGACGCTCGTGGCGAACGCGACTTGGGGCTGCCTGCGGCATTCGATTTTGAATGGACCCGCGCCGGACGCGATCTGGAAGTCAGTGGCCGCTTTCCGCACCTCAACATCCTCGACACGCTGTTCGTCAACACCAGCGGCGGCGACCTCACCATCAAGGTGGAAAACAATACCGAAACCGGCAGCGGCATCTATTCCGAGCCGGTGGACGATGCCACCCAATCCATCGACGATGCCCGCATCGAGTTTGCCCGCGTCGGCGCACTGATTCTGCTGAAAGTGCTGCCCTACCGCGAGACCCAATGGCGCGGGCTGATTTACAACACCTTGACCGGCAAGGTCACACGCATGGATGCCATCACCCAAGCCTGCGTGCAACTGCCCGAAGACCACGGCATCATTTTTCCCGGCGGCTCGTATCTGCAAAACGGCGATTACAAAGCCTTTGATGCGGCCATGCAGGGGATGCAGTTCAAGCGTGCGATCCGTTCGCCCAATGGCGAGGACGTGCTGTATATCTTCTACGAGCCGCAAAGCGGGCTGGCCGCGTTGTTTGTTTACAACATGATTCAGCGCAGCCTGCAAAACCCGGTATTTGCGCATGGCTATGCACGCCTGCCCGATGGCCGCATGGTGCTGTTCCATGCCGAAACCGACGACCCCACTCGGGTGCACCAGATGCAGGTCTGGCAAACACCATTTGCCAGTGACGAGTTCGCCGCAGCCACGCCGCCAGGCAATACCTTCATGGGGCGACTGGGCAATGCAGAACTGGTGCGCGGCATTTCCAATCTGTATGACCTAGCGCGTGAAATCGGCACGCCGGAAGTCTCCGCGCAGCGCTATCTGCTCCTGACCGAACAAACCCGGCGCCTATTTGACCAACATCACTGGCTAGACGATGCACAATGCCACGGCCTTGCTAGTCTCCTGCATGAAATCAGCAGCACCGGCGAGGCGGTACTGGACGAGTTCGAGAAGGTCGAAAGCATCCGCCAGCAATCCGATACCGCGATGCGCGAAGCCATTGCCGAACAGCGGCGCATCCTTGGCCGCCTGCAACCGGATTCTTGGAGCCATGTCGAATCATTTGTCGAAGCGCTGAACGCCATCACCGCACAGCGCGGGCATCTGCTCACTCTGCGTGAGTACCGCTATATCGACACCGCGCACATCGACGAAATGTCCGCCACCCTGCAAGAAGCGCACAGCCGCATTGGTGCTGCCACCGGCGCATTTCTGGCAGGTGAAAAAGCATTGCTGCCGTTTGTCGAGCGCCTGCAACAACTAGATGAGGCCGCGCAAAAATGCGAAACCGCACGCGCCCTGGGCGAGCAAGTCGCGGCGATGAGCGCGATGAGCGCCGACCTTGACATGCTCTCGGCGCTGATGACCGGGCTGAAGATGGAGGACGCCACGCAAACCACGCGGGTGGTGGAAGCCATTTCCGGTCTGTATGCGCGGCTCAATCAAGCGCGCGCGCGCGCCGAGCAGCGGCGCAAACAGCTGGGCTCCAGCGAGGCGGTGGCGCAGTTCGGCGCACAGTTCGCCCTGTTCGGGCAAAGCATCGCCAGCGCGCTCGGCATGGCCAACACCCCCGAACGCGCCGACGAGCAACTGGCGCGGCTCTTGGTGCAGCTGGAAGAACTGGAAGGCCAGTTCGGTGAACACGAGGCGTTTCTCAGCGACATCCTGGCCAAGCGCGAGGAGATTCTGGACAGCTTCGAGGCGCACAAGCAAACCCTGTTGGATGAGCGCCAGCGCCGTGCGCAATCGTTGCAGGATGCCGCCAACCGTATTCTGGAAGGGCTTGGCAAGCGCACCGCACGCTTCAACCATGCCGACGAGCTGAATGCCTTTTTCGCCAGCGATCCGCTGATTCAAAAACTGCGCGAACTGTCCGAGCGACTGCGCGAGCTGCACGATACGGTCAAGGCCGACGATATCGACGCGCGCCTCAAGGCCGCCCGCGACCAAGCAGTGCGGGTATTGCGCGACAAGACCGAATTGTTCGAGGACGGCGGCACCACCATTCGCATGGGCAAGCACCGTTTCAATGTCAACACCCAGCCGCTGGACTTGACCCTGCTACCGCGCGGCGACCATCTGGCCGTGCATCTGACCGGCACCGATTACATGCAGCCGCTGCACGATGCGGCACTGGATGAATTGCGCGCATTCTGGGATGTAACGCTGGATTCGGAATCAGCCGATGTCTATCGCGGCGAATATCTGGCCGCACAAATCCTGCAAGCGGCGCAACTGGGGCAGGAAAATCTCGACATGGCAACGCTGCAACAGGCCAGCGCCAGCCCCACCGAACTTGCCACACTGGTCTCCCGCTTTGCCGCACCACGCTACCGCGAGGGCTATGAAAAAGGCATCCATGACCATGACGCCACGCTGATTCTTGCCGCGCTATTGCCGCTATATCGCAATGCCGGCAATCTGATTCACCCACCGCTTGCGCGTGCGCTGGGCGCACTGTTCTGGCATCTACAAGCGGAAAAACACAGCTACTGGCGCGAGCGTCTGCGTCAGGCACAGGCGATGTGGCAGCTCCTTGGGCAACGCGATGCACTCGATGCCGCCCTCGCTGCCTTGAGCGATGCCATAAGCACGCGGCTTAGCGCGGAAAACATCCCGCACAGCGCAGCAGACGCGCGCGCCGCCGCTCTTTGGCTCGCCGATGAAATGGGCGGCGATGCGCTTCATCCGTGTTTTGCCGAGCAGGCGGAAAAACTGCGTGCCGCGCTTGCCCGACAACTGCAAGCGGCCGGGCTTGCCGACAACAGCCCGTCGCTGGAGCTGGCCGATGCCTGGGCACAGAGCCTTGACTGGTTCAATGCGCTCACCCGCCAGCCCGAGCACGCCGCGCTGGCGCGCTTCGCCCCGGAGGCGGCGATGCTGCGTCTGGTCGGTGAAAAACTGCCGCACGACACTCGCGCGGTCACACTGGAAGCCCGCATCGACGGGCTGCTGGGCGAGCATCCGCGTCTGCTCGATGGCACGCTCACACTCGCCATCGACGAGTTCCAGCAGCGCCTTGCCCATCACCGCACCACGTTCGTGCCGGCCTTCCACGCCTTCCAGAAGCTGCGCCAAGAAGTCATGCAGCGCGAGCGCGAAACCCTGCGACTGTCCGAATACCAAGCTCGCCCGCTGACCTCGTTCGTGCGCAACCGGCTTGTCAACGATATTTATCTGCCGCTGATTGGCGATAACCTCGCCAAACAAATGGGCGCCGCAGGCCAGGGCAAGCGCAGCGACCTGATGGGGCTTTTGATGATGATTTCGCCGCCCGGCTACGGCAAAACCACATTGATGGAATATGTCGCCAACCGGCTCGGGCTTGTATTTATGAAAATCAACGGCCCGGCGCTGGGGCACGAAGTGCGCTCGCTGGACCCGGCGCAAGCACCCGATGCCACCGCCCGGCAGGAGCTGGAAAAACTCAATCTGGCGCTGGAAATGGGCAATAACGTGATGCTGTATGTCGATGACATCCAGCACACCCACCCGGAGTTCTTGCAAAAGTTCATCTCGCTCACCGACGGCACCCGGCGCATCGAAGGCGTCTGGCAGGGGCGCACCAAAACCTACGACATGCGCGGGCGCAAGTTTGCGGTGGTGATGGCCGGCAACCCCTATACCGAGTCTGGCGAGGTGTTCAAGATTCCCGACATGCTGGCCAATCGCGCCGACATCTACAACCTGGGCGATGTACTGGGCGGCATGGAAGACGCCTTCCTGTCGAGCTATATCGAAAACAGCCTGACCTCCAACCCGGTGCTGGCACCCCTAGCCACCCGCGACATGGCCGACCTATACACGTTGATGGAGCGCGCCCAAGGCAAGGACGTGTCCACCAGCACCTTGTCGCATGCCTACAGCGCCGCGGAAATCAACGAAATCGTCGCCACCTTGCAAAAGCTGATTGCCGTGCGACAGGTGATTTACCGGGTCAACCAGCAATACATCGCCAGCGCCGCACAGGCCGACAAATACCGCACCGAGCCGCCGTTCAAATTGCAGGGCAGCTACCGCAACATGAACAAGCTGGCAGAAAAAATCGCCCCGGTGATGAACGATGCCGAGCTGCAACAACTCATCGCCGACCATTATCTTGGCGAATCGCAACTACTCACCACCGGCGCAGAAGAAAACCTGCTGAAACTCGCCGAACTGCGCGGCACGCTGACAGCAGAAGAAGCCGCCCGCTGGGCACAAATCAAGGCGGACTTCCTGCGCAACAAGGCCATGGGCGCAGACGATGCCGATGTAGGCGGGCGCATGGTGGCGCAATTGGCCGATATCGCCAGCGGTCTGCAACATCTGCGCCCGGCGCCACAAACGGCGCCGCAAACTCCCGCCCCCTGGGACGCGATTCTCGCCGCACTGGAGGGCATCGCCCACACCGGGCAGCACAGCGCCCGGCAAGACCCCGCCACGCCCGATATCGGCACGCAACTGGCCGAACAAATCACCCCGCTGCTGGCGAGCGTAGCCGAGTCGCGCGCCGACCAAGCACGTCTGAATCAGGCGCTGATGCATTTGGCCGATGCCTTGCGCAGCCGCTTCACCCAAGGCACGGGGCTGGCGGAAAAATCCGCAGCCCAGCCGCCGCGCGGCCGCAAGCCCAAGTCGGCTGCACTGGAAAAACTCGACCGCGAGCTGGAGCAAATCGACTTTCTGCGCCCCGCCCCCGACAAACCCGACCCCGCCGCCCCAGCATGAGTGCAGAGCCGCTCGACACGCTGCTGGATGAAGCCCGCGATGTCCAAGCCGCGCTGGGTGCGCAGCTTGTGCACGGCTCGCCCCTGCCGGCAATCTTGGCCTTGTTCGATGATATCCATCTGGCCTTCATCGCCGCCGACAACGCCGCCATCGCGCGTCGCGTCGGCTGGCTCGGCCGGTTGCTGGGACGCGATATCGACACCGCCCTACGCGCCGATGAATTGCGCCGCCAAGCACCGCTACTGAAGCACCGGCTCGACACCCTAGAGGCGCAATGGCAGCAGTACGATCACAGCCTGACCCAGCAGGCAGACACGCTGTCGGGTCTGCTCGCCCGATTGCACGCCGTCGGCCAGCCCAGCGATGACAGCGCGCAAACCGCGCGCCTTGCGCAAATGCGCCAACTGCTGACGCTGAGCCAGCAGCAATTGCAATTGATTCGTGCCCCGCACGCACGGCTCGGCGAGGCTTTCCCCGCCCTGCGCCAAGGGTTATTGTCGGTACTGGCGCAAACCGATGCGGTCAATGCCAGCGCGCAACAGCAACACGCCTACCGCCGTGCCCGCGACACCCTGCGCGCACTGGCCGACCTCAAACCCCAACTCAATTCCCAAGACGCGGAGACATCATGAACTCGGAAAACGCACTTGCCGCCCTGCCCGACAGCCAAACACTGAAATCACTGGGGCTGACCGAGGCCGACCTGCCGCAGATTGCCGAAGCGGCCAAACCCTTGCAGGACATCAGCCCCGCCAATCTGCACCGTTATGGCGGCGATGCGGCCAACCGCACCAGCGCGTTTTCCAGCCAATTGCTCGACAAGGTGCGCAATTCTGATCTGGACGAATCCGGCAACAAACTGGGCGAAGTGGTGAAAATCGCCCGCAGCCTGAACCTAGAGGCTTTCAGCCAACGCTCCAAAGTGCCGCTGCTTGGCCCCTTGATTGACAAGTTCAAGGCCAGCCGCGACGAATTGGTGCAGAAATACAGCAGCACCAACAGCCAGATTGACCAACTGATGCGCGATGTCGGCCAGACGCAGGCCGGGCAGCGCCAGCGCGTAGCCGAATACGAGCAGATGCACCAAATCGTGCGCGAGGAACACCGCGAGCTGGGCATCCATGTGGCCGCCGGACGCGCACGCCTTGCCGAGCTGCAACAGGAACTGGCCACCTTGGCTGGCGCGGAAGATCCGCAGTCGCGCCTGCGCCGCAGCGAGCTGGATACCGCCATCCGGGTACTGGACAAGCGCATCTCCGACCTGCACCTGTTGCAACACGCCGCCGAACAAACCCTGCCGATGATCCGGCTGATTCAGGCCAATGCCATCCAACTCATCGAAAAGTTTTCAACCGTGCGCGATGTCACCCTGCCAATGTGGCGCAACCAATTTGCCATCCAGCTTTCCTTGGCAGATCAAAAAAACGCCGTTCAACTGGCCAATGCCATCGACGATGCCAGCAACGCGCTGATGCGCCGCAATGCCGAGTTGATGCAGCAAACGGCGCTGGAAACCGCCCGCAGCAACCAGCGTGGCGTACTGGACATCGACACCCTGCGCATGGTGCATGAAAAGCTGATCCAGACCGTGGAAGAAGTCCGCCAGATTCACCGCGACGGCATGGCGCAACGGCGCGAGGCCAGCGCCGAAATCGACCGCATGCGCCAAGACATGCAGCAGCGCCTTGCCCTCACCACCCAAGAAAACGGCTGAGGCCACCATACCCTGCCGACCGGCTCTTGACGCTGCCATCGGCTAAAATCGGCTCCCCACTGATGCCGCAGGCACCCCCGCGCATGAACCCCAATTACCTCGATTTCGAGCAACCGCTGGCTGACCTTGAAAACAAGTTGCAAGACCTCCGCAACGCAAGCGACAGCCAGTCGGTGGATGTCGATGACGAAATCCACGCCCTGCAAAACAAGCTGCGTCAGCGCACTGCGGTGATTTTCCGCGACCTTACGCCGTGGCAAATCTCGCAGATGTCGCGCCACCCGCTGCGTCCCTATACCCATGACTACATCAAAATCATGGCGAGCGAGTTTCAGGAACTGGCCGGCGACCGCGCCTTTGCCGATGATGCGGCGATTGTCGGCGGGCTGGCGCGCATCGATGGCCGCAGCGTGATGATCATCGGCCACCAAAAAGGCCGCGATACCAAGAGCAAGGTGCGCCGGAACTTTGGCATGCCGCGTCCGGAAGGCTACCGCAAGGCATTGCGGCTGATGAAAATGGCCGAGCGTTTTGGCCTGCCGATCATCACCTTCATCGACACCCCCGGTGCCTATCCGGGCATTGGCGCCGAGGAGCGCGGCCAGAGTGAAGCCATCGCCAGGAATCTTCTGGAAATGGCCGAATTGAAAGTGCCGATTGTCTGCAATGTGATTGGCGAAGGCGGCTCCGGCGGCGCGCTTGCCATTGGTGTGGGCGATGTCACCAATATCTTGGAATACGGTACTTATTCGGTGATTTCGCCCGAAGGCTGCGCTTCAATCTTGTGGAAGGATGCCGCCAAGGCCAAGGATGCCGCCGAACAAATGGGCATCACCGCCAAGCGCCTGAAGCAATTGGGGCTAGTGGACAAGGTGGTGCGCGAGCCAATTGGCGGCGCGCATCGCAACCCGCGCCAGATGGGCAAGCGCCTGAAGGCCGTCATCATGCGCCAGATTGCCGAGCTCGAAGCCCTGCCGCTGGAGGAGCGCCTTGAGCGCCGCTATCAGCGTCTGCGCAGCTATGGTGCCTACGCCTGAGCGGCACACCGCCGCATACCGCCTAGCCGAAGCCATCGACAACAGCGCCGCCGGGCTGCCCCAGCGGCCACGGCAGCTGCTGCTAGGCTACAGCGGCGGGCTGGATTCTTCGGTACTGCTGCATCTGATCGCGCAGATGCCGGGCTTCCAGACCCGTGCCATTCATGTCCATCATGGCCTGCAAAGCCAAGCCGACGCTTGGGCGCAGCACTGCCAGCAGCAATGTCAGCGATTGGGCGTGCCACTCATCATCGAGCACGTCCAAGTGCAGGCCACCGGCGATGGCCCGGAAGCGGCTGCCCGCCGCGCACGCCATGCGGCGTTTGCCCGTCACATGCACGCCGGGGATTGCCTGCTGCTGGCGCATCACCTAGATGACCAAGCCGAAACATTCCTGATGCGGGCACTGCGCGGCGCAGGTCCCGACGGGCTGGCCGCCATGCGTCCGTGGCGGGCATTTCCGCCCGGCCTGCTCTGGCGCCCACTGCTTGCGGCAAGCCGCGAGCAAATCTTGGCCTATGCGCAAGAAAACGGCATCGCCTGGATCGACGATCCCTCCAACCAAGACGCGCACTTCGAGCGCAATTGGCTGCGCCAGGAAATCATGCCGCGCCTTCGTGCACGACTGCCGGATGCGGCCAGCAAACTGGCGCAAGCCGCACGCTTGCAGACAGAAGCAAGCGCTCTGTTGCAGGCCGATGATGCGGCCATATTGGGTACGGCTGCGCAGGCGCCGGTACTGGCACTGGCCACATTGCGAGCACTCCCGCCTGCGCGCGCGGCGCGTGTCTTTCGCCACTGGAGCACACAGCAGGGCTGGCCGCCGCTACCGGCACGCGCTATCGACTGGCTACAGGCAGAACTTGCCAAACCGGCAGGCAGCCGCGAGAGCGAACTACGCTGGGGCAATGCCCGCGTGCTGCGCTGGCGCGATGCGCTTTATCCGGCATCCGAAATCGCACCACTGCCGGATGACTTCCAAACCCGCTGGGATGGCCGCGAGCCGCTGAGATTGCCCAACGGGCTGTGCTGGCAGCTTGAAGGCAGCGCGATTTTCGATTCGCCGCTGTACGTGGGGGCAAGAGGTGGCGGCGAAAAAATCCGCCTGCCCGGCAGAAGCCATCGCCATCTTTTGAAACACGCCCTGCAACAACGGCATATCGCGCCCTGGCTGCGCCGCGCCTGGCCCTTGCTGAGCACCCCGGACGGCCGCGTGCTGGCGCATGGCGAATTGCACTCGGCCGAACTTGAAGCCTGGCTGGAGCAGCATCAGGCGCGACTGCTGCTGCAAATGCCGGGCGAGCCTCCCTGCCCGCCCTGAAACGGGCTTAGCGCCCTTCGTCCACGAACAACTTGCGCGGCATTCTTTCTTCGCGGTTGGCCGCCTGCCAAGCAAACGCGGCCACGATGGCAGCGGCCTGCTTCAAGTCTTCTGGCTGCACATGGTCGAGCGTATCCAGATGGCTATGGTGGACATTGCTGAAATAATCCAGCCGATCCTGCACAAACTGGAAGCCCGGCAAACCCACCCGGTCAAAGGCGATATGGTCAGTGCTGCCGGTATTGCGGGTTACCACCGTGTTCGCACCGATGTCATGAAAAGGCTTCAGCCAGGCTTCGAAAATCGGCACCGCAGCGAGGTTTTCCTGCGCATAGATGCCACGGATTCGACCACTGCCATTGTCCAGATTGAAATAGACCGAGAGCTTTTCGTAATCACGGGTTTTCTCAAGTGGCCCGGTCGGGCTGCGCAATGAAGCCGGCAGGGCTTTTTCCGCCGCATCACGCGGCTCCGGGCGCCGGGCAAAATGCCGCGCTACATAGTCCTGCGAGCCAATCAGCCCTTGCTCCTCGCCGGTCCACAGCGCCAGGCGGATGGTACGGCGCGGCTTGGCATTCAACTGCTTCAGGATGCGCATCGCCTCCATCATCACCGCTACCCCGGCGGCATTGTCCGAAGCGCCGGTGCCGGTATGCCAGGAATCCAGATGCGCCCCCAACATGACGATTTCCTGACGCTTGTCGCTGCCGACGATTTCGCCCACGGTGTTGTAGCCGGGCTTGTCCTCGCTGTCGGTAAAGCGTGCGTCCACATCCAGACGTAGTTTTACCGTTTCCTTCCTCTCCAGGGCGCGCATCACTTGGTTGTAATGGGTGGAAATCATCACCAAATCCGGCACGCCCGCAGGCTCGTCGCTGCTGCGGCGTGCACCACCACCGGCCAGCCGCAGAATACCGTTGTCCCAGCCACTGATGCTCACTTGTGCCAGCACGCCTTCATCCATCAGGAACTGGCGCAGCCGTCGCTGAAAATCGACACGCTCGCGGAACCGCTTCGCATCGGCCTCGCGGTTGTCGGCCGCGCGGTCTTTGGGCACTTCGAATGTCTGCATCCGCGCCAGACTTTCATCATCATGACGATGAAAATCCGCTTCGGTGCCGGGCTTGTAATCGCGCAGGTCGGAAACAAACAGGATTTTGCCGCGCAGCTTGCCCTTGTGTTTTTCAAGATCCTCGGGCTTTTCCAGCTTGATGGCAATCGCCTCGCCCTCCACCACGCCAGCAGTACCGGGGGTCCAGGCTTTCGGCAGCGCATGCAGCGGCAGCACGCGCGGCGCCAGCATTTCCACGCGGGCATGGCTGAACGTCCAGCCACGCCCCAAATCATCGACCGCATCCTGATGCACATTGGCCAACCCCCAATCGCGCAATTGCGAAGCCGTCCAGGCATTGGCGGCACTCATCGCCGGAGAATTGGTCAGGCGCGGACCGATTTTTTCGGTCAGATGGGTCATCGTCGCCATCACTTGCGAGCGCTGGAATGCCTCCTGGCGGATGCGCGAAATCATCTCGATATCCACCGGCTCGGCGGCGCTGGCTTGGCGCGTTTGCGCCTGTAGCTGCGGCTGCGGCATCAGCAGCGCGCCCAGACAAACCGCCAAGGTGCTTGCCCGCAAAGAAACCCCAAGATTCATTACTTACCTCGTTTTTTGCTCAAGGGAAGCGCAATTTAACCGCAGTTCAAAAACAAGGCCTGTGCCATCGGTCACATTTTGAATTACAGCGCCTCAATATCGCCCAAGGCGCGAATCAAACGGCGAGCACGTTTGTCTGGCCGGGTTTCCGGGGGTTGATAGCCTGCCCTTGCAGCGGCCTGCTCGGCACGCGCCAGCGCACGGGCGGCGATTGAGCTTTCCGATTCCAGATACAGGGTTTGTGCATGGCTGGCCGGCCCGCGCCGGTCATCCAATGCGCGCACTTCCAGCTCGAAACGCTCCCCAGCGCGTATCACAGTGAGCTGCTCGCCACCACGCAATGCGCGCGCCGGTTTGGCACGCTGGCCGTCCACTTCCACACGACCCGCTTCAATCGCCTGCTTGGCAAGTGCACGGGTCTTGAAAAACCGTGCGGCCCATAACCAGATATCTAGCCGCAGGCTGGTCAGAACAGGCATGAGTTGTTTCATCTTTCGTATCCAATCAAAACGACAATGGCCGCACGAAGGCGGCCATTGTGTTGCGAAACTTGCCGGGATTATTCGGCGGCAGCTGCGGCAGCTGCTTTGGCTTCGGCCTTGGCCTTGGCAACGGCAGCCAAGTCTTCGCGGATACGGGCAGCCTTGCCTTCCAGGCCGCGCAGGTAGTACAGCTTGCCGGCGCGCACGGCACCACGACGCTTGACCACAACCGAATCAATCGCGGCACTGTGGCTCTGGAACACGCGCTCCACGCCGTAGCCGTGAGAAATCTTGCGCACGGTGAAGGAGGAGTTGAGGCCGGCATTTTTCTTGGCGATGACCACGCCTTCGTAGGCCTGGACGCGCTCGCGGTTGCCTTCTTTCACCTTGACGTTGACCACGACGGTATCACCGGGGCCGAAGGCGGGCAGTTGGCGACCGGCTTGTGCCGATTCAAATTCGTTGACGAGATTGGCGAGAGAGGGCTTGCTCATGATATTTGCCTGTGTATTTGTGGTTTATCGGCGCAAGTGCACAAGGACCTGCGTCCGGGCTTGGGAAAGCGCGCGATGATAGCAAGATTTTCCGCCTGTGGGCAAGTGCCGCATCAAATATCCTGCGCCTCCAGCCAGGCGCGATCCTTGGCTGGAATCTCCAGCCCGTCCAGCAACTCCGGACGACGCTGCGCCGTGCGCAACAACGATTGCCGATAGCGCCAGCGGGCGATTTCGGCATGATTGCCCGAAAGCAATACTGCCGGCACTTCGCCATAGGCATGTTTCAGTGGACGAGTATAGTGCGGGCAATCCAGCAGACCGTTTTCAAAGCTGTCCTGCCGGGCAGATTCGGCATCGCCCAAGGCACCCTCCTGCAAGCGGGCGATGGCATCAACCAGCACGGCGGCGCCCAGCTCGCCGCCAGAAAGCACATAGTCGCCCAGCGAGATTTCCTCATCGACTTCCTGCTGGACAAAGCGCTCATCCACACCCTCGTAGCGGCTGGCGATGAGCGCAATACGCGGCAGCGCGGCCAACTGGTGTACCCGCGCCTGTTGCAAGGGCCTGCCTTGCGGACTTAGATGAATGACATGCGCCCTGCCCTCATCCGCCTGTTGCGCGGCTGCCAGTGCGCGTGAAAGCGGCTCGATCATCATCACCATGCCCGGCCCACCGCCAAAGGGACGCTCATCCACGCGGCGATAATTGCCCTCGGCATAGTCGCGCGGATTCCATGCCTCTACTTGCAGAAGGCCGCGCTCGCAGGCACGCCCGAGTACGCCAAAGGCTACCGCCTGACGGATGAAGTCGGGAAACAGGGTAATGACATCAATGCGCATGAAGGCGCTCCGAGCTGGGCCGCAGATTCAAAAATCCGCGTCCCAATCCACCCGCATGCGACCAGTATCGAAATCTACCTGCCGCACCACATCGGGCTGGATAAAGGGAATCAGCCGCTCGCGCTCGCCACGCACGACGATGACATCGTTCGCGCCGGTGGAAAACACATGGTCGATATGCCCAAGCGGCACGCCGTCGATGGTTTCCACCTGCAAGCCTTCCAAATCTACCCAGTAGTACTCACCGGGTTTTGGGGCAGGCAGTGCCGAGCGCGGCACATGGATTTCAACGCCGCGCAGCGCCTCGGCGGCATCGCGGTCGTTGATATCGGGAATGCTTGCCACCACGCCTTTGCCGGCGGCACGCCCTTTGGCACCACTAACCTGCCATTCCCGGCCACGCGCATCGCGCAGTGTCCAGGGCTGATAGCGCAGCAGGGCAGTTTCTGGGGCGGTGTGGGAGAGAATTTTCAGCTCCCCACGAACGCCAAACGCACCCATGATTTTTCCAATCAGGATGCGTTTGGGGGTGTCGTTTGCGGCACTCATGCCGTTGTTTTCAGCAGCGCCGCGAAGGCATCAGGCGGCGGCCTGAGCTTTCTTGACTTCCTTGAACAGTGCGCCGACCTTGTCGGTCATCTGGGCACCGTGGCCAATCCAGTGATTGACGCGCTCCACGTTCATTTCCACGCGCTTTTCATTGCCCGAAGCCACCGGGTTGAAGTAACCCACGCGCTCGATATTGCGACCATCGCGTGCGCTGCGGCTGTCGGTAACGACGATGTGATAGAACGGACGCTTCTTGGCGCCACCACGGGTAAGGCGAATTTTGACCATTTTGGTTTCTCTTGTGTAGCCCAGCTGCCGGAATGGCAGGGTAAGCGGGCGATTCTAGCAGAAAAATCCCGCGCTGCGCATGTCAATGCGCATCCTGCCCGGATTTTGACTGTGCTGCGCGTCGTGCGGCCTCGATGCGGGCGCGGCTTGGCGGATGGCTGGACAGATAGCCAAGCACGCCGTCATCCAGATAGCCACCTTGGCCATCACCAATATCCATCGCCGTGGCAATGCGCTCCATCGCTACGGCGAAATCCTCCGGCGAGCGCCCACGGCGCAGCAGCAAGTCAAATGCGTATGCGTCCGCCTCGCTTTCATGCCCGCGCGAAAAACTGTTGCCAAGCAAAGTGGCCGGCAATGCTACCGCCAAAGACGAGCCGCTGGCATCGCCCAGCAGCAGCCCCACCAGCAAAAATATCGAAGTGCTCTCTAGGGCATTGCGCATGCCGTGGCGATGCACATGATGGCCGGCCTCGTGCGCCAGAATCGCCAACAATTCATCATCGCTCTGGGCAAGCTCGATCAATTGGTCGGTCATGTAGATGCGTCCATCCGGCAGTGCAAAGGCATTGGGCCCAACCGCCTCGGCATCAACCAGCAACAGCTGCATTTGTTCGGCTCTTGGCTCGCCAGCCACCAAGGCGCGAAAGTCAGCCTGCAACTGCCGCTGTCGCGCTTCGGGCAAGGCCGATGGTTTGATGTGGAGGCGCTCCAGCGCCGCAACCACTTGATTACTGCTGCTTTTCTCAACGCTTTCGGGAATGCGCTCGGCCACCTTCAGCGCCGCCCAAGGCAGGCCATACTGGATGAAAGCCACAGCCAGCGCTACGGTCAGGAAAGCCGCTGTCAAAATCGCATAACGGTGTCGCTCAAGCCGATCCACCCAAGCTTCGATGCGGCTTGATGGCCGTGAAAACCAGCTATCGAGCAGCGGGTCATCCGGGATTTCCAGCCAGCCACCGTCGGGCAGTTTCAACGTGCGCGGCGTGCTGGCAAGCCGGGGACTGATGCGAATCCCGGTCAGCGGCCATTCGCGCAACTCGCCGCTATCGGCCTGCATCTGCAAGACGGCATCAAGCCGACGCAGCCGCACGCACATGATCTGGCTGCTGCGCCCATCCGACCACAGCCCTGTCAGTTCAGATACCAAAGTCCACCCCGGTATCGAGCGCATCGAGCAATTCAGCCGCCGCCGCACCGGCTTCGCTTTCAGAAGCGGCGACGAAACCATCCAGATCACCCATCGCAATCAGCGCCCAATGCTCGGCTCGATAGCGCGCCAAGCGAATCATCGCCCACGGCACGGCAAGCCCCAGACTGAAGATGATGGCAAGACCATTACCGAAATAAATCCAGATCACGTCCCGGGCGCGCAATGTGGACTCGAAGCGATGCGGCCCAAGCGCGGCACTGCGCCACAGCAGATTGGTATAGCGCACCTGCAAAAAAGCCATCAGCACGAACAGGCTGAGATAAAAACCCGCCACAACCATAATCAGGCCGTACAGGAAGATTCCCGCATCCTGCATCTGGAGGATGCCTTGCATCGCCAGCAACTTGAGCAAGCCACCGCCCAGCATCCCCAGCGTTGTCAGCGCGGCAAGCGTGACCACGCCAAGCCCCACGGCGATCATGAGCTGGCGATAGTAATCGCCCATGCGGGCGTGATAGCGCATCCGGCTGGTGCCATAGCGATGGCCTTCGACGATGAATTCGTGCTGCTTCATCCGCGCCATCGGAGACAGCAGCCCCAGCGTCATGCCCGACAGCAGTTTCCACACCATGAACGGCAGATACGCATCGCTCACCGGCTGGTCAAAGCGGAAGGAAATCCCGCGCCAGAGCGAATAGCGCGCGCGAAAACGCTGGCTGAGCACGATGAACATCGGCATCAGCAAGAAAACCACAAACGCCAGAACGAAATAAACCTCGGGCAGAAAATTGGAGGTGAGCACCAATGCAATCACCACCACATAGGCAATCAGACGCCCCTTGAGAATCCTGATTGGCTCGGCGGTGTATTCAAAGCGCGTCCCTGCCAGCCGGGTATTGGCGTAGAAATAACGCTCGGTACGCACCTTGGCCCAGGCTGAATAAATGCCAAGGGTCAAAACCGACAGCATCAGATTGACGAACCAGATGCCGAAAAACTCACGCGTGCTGCCAAGAAACGCCATCTGGTAGCGACGCTCCGGCAATGGCGGTGGCATCGGCCGCCTAGGCAGCGGCGGGGGCAAAGGCGGCGGGAATTGTGCATTGGTCTGTACCATGCGTCATTTCCGGCTCAATCCATCACAACCGATTCGGCGGCCCATAGGCCGCCGTCATCTCTGGGAGATTTGCTGAAAAAGGCAATCACCGCATGAACGGCATACCGCCGCCCATCATGCCCTTCATGCCACGCAGCATGCCTTTCATGCCACCGCGCCCCAGCTTGCCCATCATCTTTTCCATCTGCTGGTATTGCTTCATCAGCCGGTTCACATCCTGCGGCTGCATGCCGGCACCACGGGCGATACGGGCGCGGCGCGAGCCATTGAGAAGCTCCGGGTTGCGGCGCTCTTTCAGGGTCATCGAGTTGATGATGGCAATCATCCGCGGGATTTCCTTGCCGGTGATCTGGTTTTTCACTTCCTCGGGAATCTGCCCCATGCCCGGCAGCTTGTCCATCAGGCCATGCAGACCGCCCATGTTCTGCATCTGCTCCAGCTGGTCGCGCATGTCGGCAAGATCGAAGCGCTTGCCCTTGGCGACTTTCTCCGCCAGTTTTTGCGCCTTGTCCTTATCGACATTAGCCTCGACCTGCTCGACCAACGACAGCACATCGCCCATGTCGAGGATACGGCTGGCGGCACGGTCGGGATGGAATACATCCAGCCCTTCGGGCTTTTCGCCCACACCGATGAACTTGATGGGCTTGCCGGTGATATAGCGCACCGAAAGCGCCGCGCCACCGCGGGCATCGCCATCGGTTTTGGTCAACACCACGCCGGTCAACGGCAGCGCCTCGCTGAAAGCCTTGGCGGTATTGGCCGCATCCTGGCCGGTCATGGAATCGACCACGAACAGCGTTTCCGTCGGGTTTGCCACGGCATGCAGCGCCTTGATTTCCACCATCATGGCTTCATCAATAGCCAGACGCCCTGCGGTATCGACCAGCAGCACATCGACAAACGATTTGCGGGCAGCATCCATTGCCGCGCGCACGATGTCTTCGGGCTTTTGGTTCTCACTGGAGGGGAAGAACTCTGCGCCGGTTTGCGCCGCCAGCGTCT
Source organism: Lysobacteraceae bacterium NML08-0793 (assembly GCA_002798275.1). Taxonomy (GTDB): domain Bacteria; phylum Pseudomonadota; class Gammaproteobacteria; order Xanthomonadales; family Xanthomonadaceae; genus Solilutibacter. The sequence goes on from NWQR01000001.1 coordinate 401,831, forward strand.
TGAGCTGCTCAATGGCGGCCGGACGGTAAACGTCAGCCGAAACCACCATCACCTTCTTCTTGCGTTTTTCTTTCAGATGCTTGGCGAGCTTGCCCACCGTGGTGGTCTTGCCCGCGCCCTGCAAACCTGCCATCAAGATGATGGCAGGCGCCGGTACATTGAGGTTCAAGTCATTGGCCTGTGCACCCATCACATTGGTGAGTTCATCGCGCACCACCTTAATGAGCTGCTGGCCGGGGCTGAGCGATTTCATCACTTCCTGCCCCAATGCACGCACCTTGATGCGCTGAATCAATGCCTGTACCACCGGCAGCGCCACATCGGCTTCCAGCAGTGCAATGCGCACTTCACGCATCGCCTCGGTGATGTTGGATTCGGTCAAGCGGCCACGGCCACGCAGACGGTTGATGGTGCCGGACAGGCGCTCGGTCAGGGATTCAAACATGGAAAAATGCCGCATTGAACATAAGCCGGTGATTATAAAGCAGGTTCTGTCCGACCAGACTGCCCCGCAATGACCGTTCATCGCCTGATCCATGCCAGCGCCTGCGGCAAGCGTGCGATGACGGCGCTATGCTTGGCAGCCCTTTCATCTGCCCATAGTCAAGCCTGACTTGGCCGCCCAGCCATGCGAAACTAGCCGCAAATGATTCTCGTATTCGCCGCTACCGTCCTGTACCTCGCCGCCGCCCTGATGTTGGCCATGTCGCTGCGCCAACCAGAAAAGGAAAACAATCGCGGCTGGCTGCCACTGGCCATCTTGGCCATGATTTTTCATGGCGAAATCCACGCCGAAGCCTGGCGCCAGGCACAAGCACCAGAACTGCACTTCTTCGCCACCCTGTCGCTTGCCACCCTTGGCATGTCGGCGCTCACCGCCGTGCTTGCCCTGACCGGACGCATGACCTCGCTGGGGGTCATCGTGTTTCCGCTGGCGGCCATGTCCGGCCTGCTGTACCGCCTGGGCGGCCATGCACCGCCAGTCGCACTGGGCTGGCAATTGCAACTGCATGCCTGGATTGCGCTTTCGGCCTATGCCGTGCTTGCCATCGCCGCCCTGCTTGCCATCCTGCTGTGGATGCAGGAGCGCACCCTGCGCAAACGCGGCAGCCATCGCTGGCCCCGCATCCTGCCCCCGCTGATCGAGCTGGAACGATTGATGTTCCACGGCATTTGGCTGGGGTTCTTCCTGTTGAGCGCCACCTTGCTCACCGGCGCACTGTTCGTGCACGACCTTTTTTCGCAGCAACTGGCGCACAAAACCGTGCTTTCGCTGCTGTCTTGGGGCATCTTCGGCATCCTGCTGTTTGGCCGCTGGCGCTACGGCTGGCGCGGCATCAAGGCCGCACGTCTGACACTGATTGCCATGCTGTTGCTGGCACTGTCGTTCTTCGGCAGCCAGTTTGTCTATGAATTCGTGTTAAGACGCGGCTGACAAGCATCACCGCAGCACACAGCAAAACCCCGGCAACTTCTGCCGGGGTTCTTTTGGGCACTGAAATCAATCCGCGCTGACAAACCGCTTATTTCGAGCGGGATGGTGCATTGCTACGCCCGCCTCCAGAAGGGTTGCCGGTCGTGCTCGGCCAAGCATCGGCATTGCCTTGACCCACCCCATTCCACTCTCCCTATCGCCCCCTGTGATAAGCCACGTACCGAATTACCAATGCCAATTTCTTTGGACATTTCAAATCCCCTATACCCCTCCGATCGAATTGAAAATGCTTGCCAAGTGGAAAATAAACATCCTCTTGCCATGCAAGGCTCCATGTACCTACCCCGCTATGAAGCACTTATCTCCAGCGATAGCCTTTAGCCTGCATGCAGTCATGAACAACTTTCTCAACTCGGGCTTCTGACAGCCTGTTCATACGGATGTCATAACGGCACTTAGAAAGATCATTTTCCATTTGATAGAGGCTGGTATTAGCCCTATGCCAAGTCGGTGTTGCGCAACCACCTGCCATCAACGCAGCAGACAACAACACCAAAGAAACACACACCTTGTACATAAACACTCCTGTTGAGACCTTTGCAAAACCCCGGCCAAAGAATCAGCCGAAACACCTCACGTGATGTTTCGGCTGATTTTTAGCCCAATTGGGTAAGAAATCCAAATTTAACCCAATAACTCCCCCTCGATTGCCTAATTTCCAGGCAATTCCTGCCCTTTCAGGCAGCAGCAGACACACTGATCCTGTTACCCGCCTTTCAACAGGTTCAAACAAATCGCTTTCAGATGGCTTTGTGCCGCCACTTTCTCCAAACTGAAATAGGATGCCCGGCTATAACCAAATTTACGGTGTTGGGTACCAAAGGTTTGTTCAACCACATACCGAACTGCCGCCAAACAGCGGTTGCGGACTTTCTGTGCTTTGCTTAATGGACGGCCCCGGTGGGCTTTTTGCATAATGCCGTCCTTTAAGGACCGTTGGCTTAAGTGCGTCCGGTTTTCCTGACTGTCGTATCCTTTGTCGGCGTAAACCCTTGTGCCTGCCCGAAGACCCTCCAGCAAAGGCGCCAGGTGCTTGACCTCGTGGGCGTTAGCAGGGGTCATGTGAATTTTCTCGATATAGCCGTCCGGGTCGGTGCGGGTATGCTGTTTGTAACCAAGATGGAATTTCCCGTCTTTCTTAATCCAACGGGCATCCCGGTCTTTACTGGGGGTGGTTTCGGATGTGATGGCACCTGTTTCATCCGCTTCGATGGCTTGCCGTTGTTTGCTGCCTGCGGTCTGGATAATGGTGGCATCAATGACGGCTGCAGCTGCTTTTTCAACTTTCAGTTGTTTATCGGCCGGTTGGCGGTTGATTTCATCCGGCAACATAGCCGGGGTGTTATCTTGTCCCGGCCGGTTACGGAAACGGCACAAGGTGGTGTGGTCGGGCATGTTTAATCCGTCAAAACGGCAAAACAGGATGAAGTCCAAGCGGGTGCTCAGGCTGCGCTCCAACCCGGGATCGGAAAGACTGTGCCATTGACCCGAGAGTACGGCTTTGAACATGGGCAACAAGGGATAGGCGGGACGGCCGCCGTTATCACGAACATAGCGGATCTTTTTACCCGCGAGTAGTTTTTCTATGCTGTTCCAATCGGGAGCTTCTGGATTTTAAGCAGCGGATAGCTGTCTATGTGCTTGTAGATAATGGCTTCGGCATCTTGAATGAAGAAACTGCTCATGAAAAATCCCCTAAATTCGGCTGAATGTGAATTTAGGGGATTTTGGGTGGTTTTACAAAGATCTCAGCTTATCTGCCGGCCGTCGGGCAGTTCCCGGTGGATTAGGTTGCCGTAGCCGCCGTAATAATAGCTGATGCCCTTGTAGTGTTTGAGGCGGTTGTCAGTTACGGCATTGAGGCTGTCTGAAATATTTATGTTTCAGACGGCCTTATGTTAGGTTTCAGGCAGGCTTTGTTAAAATGCCTATCTGAAAAGCGCATGTATGCGCACTAATATATCCCACAATGCAGGTTACGCTTGCTAATTATCATTAACTCCATCGACGTATTGAGAGTCTTCGATATATGCACTTGAGAAAGTCTGTATAAATTCGGGAGTTTTTTGGTCATCTCTTTTAGGATTGAAGAAATTATTCATAATAGTCCAGTCATATACAGATATATCAAGGGGATATTTTGATAGCATTCCACTAATTTTATACTTCTCTATCCATTCTATAGCTTTTTCTCTAGATGAAAAAATAGCAGGTGGAAAATTAGCTTTGCTTCCTTGAACAACCCATACATAAAATTTATCATTCATATTTATTTCTTTTTGTATTTAATCACAATCAAAACCTTACTGTATAAGACTATCTGATAGGTTTTTGCTTTAGGTGGCTTTGTGGGTTTATTAGGTTGAAACACAATTGATATTTGTGATACTTGTTTATTTTGTCATTCCAAAGTCCAAATAATCATAGATACAGATACACCATTTCTCATTAATATCAATTAAATAATTTTCACCAGGATATTCCGTTAGGAAAGATACTATTTTCTCAATGTCGTTAATTGAAATTTTTAACAAATATCCTTTTTCAAAATCATATCCTATCAAGATTAATTGAATAAAGTTATTTTGGCAAATGAAATTTCTAATTTTTTCTATGAATTTAGAAGAGTTTTCAAAATTTTCACAAATGTGATTTTCTAAATTCTTCCAATTAATTCTAGAGCCCACAAAAGGAAAATTCTTCATATCTGAATATGTTTCATAACTTTCTTCGCTGATTTCTGAGAAGCAAATTTTGTCTTTAGCAAAAAAATCTAATAATTCATAATCATACATAATAATCCATCCTTTTTTACCAAACGTTCTTTGAATTTTTGTAACAGTTTTTTCTGATGCTTTAAATACAAAGTGTGAGCCTTTTTCTTTGCCTGCCTGAACATTAATATGCGCACCATGGCGGTCATCAAATTCAATTCTAAAATGGCATTTGCCATCTGCGGTCTGCATGCCTACAGGTTTGTCTTTAATATTTCCAAACTTTCCAAAACGTGTTTTTTCAGCTTTAAATCCCCGTTTTTCTAACCAATCCATAGCAGCATTCATGGCTTGTTCAAAAGTATCAAATTTTATAACTTTCGCAGAAGCAGCCAGCCCTAACGGGCCAATCCAAGAACCCATATTTAATGCAAACTGGTACAGATTCTCCCCACCCCACAACCCAATCGGATCCTGATTAACAAACCTACCCACATCAGGGTCGTAATACCTGAAGAAATTGTAATGCAGCTCTGTTTCACGGTCGCAGTACTGGTTTTGAAGCCTGAACGGCTGGTGCGCCGTTCCCGTTACGTTGGTCTCTTTGACGAGTTTGCCCCAAGCATCGTATTCGCCAAACCAAAGTAACCTACCGTCTTTATCCGTCATTTCACGCGGAATGCCGATTTGGTCGCAATGGAAATAATTCCATTCGACAAAGGTTTCATACTCCGCATTGGTGTAATTATGAATCTGCGCTAAAGGCTCGTAGCTGTCTTGGTCGGTGTAGATGTAGGTATATCTGCCATTTTTATACACTTCCTGCAATAAACGGCTTTCGTCCCAAACAAATTCGGTTTCGTCTGCTTTAAGGCCGTCTGAAAGTTCGCGGCATTTGGCTATCCGTCTGTCTAAAGCGTCATATTCAAATTTCCAAACTTCTTTTTCCCATGTTCCTGTTTCTGCGTTTTTCTTGAACGTTTCCACTCTAACCAAACGGTCGAACAAATCGTAATACAGGTTTTGGGTTCTGCCGTCGGCAAATTCTTTGTGGATGGTGTTGCCGAAATCGTCGTAGATGAATTTGGCGCCGTTATAGGTATCGATGCTGTTGTTCTGAATTTTGCGTTCGTGGCTGTCGATAATATTATGCGCAGGGTCGAAAGCAAAGGTTTCCTGTTATCTGAAATGGACTCATTGCGGCAATTTCGAGCGCCGACTACGACTTTGTATCCAATAGGGATATTTAAGTCAACCAAAAGGAAACGACACAAGTTTACATGCCGCTGACAATCCCGGCATGGAACAATTCCCCAACCGCCTGCGCGCCTTTCGTGAACTCCGTGGTTGGTCACAGGAGCATGTCGGATTCGAGTTGGGCGTAAGCAAAGCCACCGTTTCCAAATGGGAAACCGGGCGCGCCGAGCCTTCGCTGCAACATCTGGCCGCGCTGCGCCAACTCTATGCCGAGGACGGCATCACTCTGGACTATCTGATTGCCGGGCTTGGTTTTTCGAGCCCGGATGCCGACAAAGCGATGCCCGATGCGGATGAGGCGTTGATGGTTTCACGCTTTCGTAAGCTTTCCTTGCGGCAGCGCAAAGGCTTGCTGGCTTTGCTGGCTGATTGACTTGTCGTTTGCGCCCTGTTTCTGGCATGGCCTGCCAAGCTCGGGGCGACAGCCAAAGGCTTCCATACGCCACAGTTGCGATATTTCATACCAGGATAAATAATAATCGTTCTCTTTTTCACCAAGAGCAACGACTGTTGCCGCGTTCGGAGCCCCCCATGCTTTCTGCATCTTCTGCTGCGCGTCCTTTTGCGCGCTCCCCGCTTTCTCTTGCCATCGTTTGTGCCCTGTTGCTGCCGGGCTTGGCTGCTGCCGATACCCCGCCTGCCAAAGACCCGGCCGGGCTGCTCGACCGGATTACCGTTACCGCCTACCGCACGGCCACGCATGCCCAAGGGGCAACCAAGACTGATACCCCGATTGCCGAAACGGCGCAGTCGGTATCGGTGATTGCACGCGAGGAAATGGATGCCCGTGGTGCGCAGAATCTCAACGAAATCATGCGCTATATCGCCGGTATCGGCCATGAGAGCACCGGCATCGACAACCGGGTGGACGATTTCAGCATCCGTGGCTTCGATGCCGGTAGCTGGGGCGATAACGTGACCTTGGACGGGATGCGGGCGCCGCAGGGCAGCCAGTTCAACCGTGCGATGTTTGACAGCTGGAATCTGGAACGGGTCGAGGTGTTGAAAGGCCCATCGGCCGTGATGTACGGGCAAATGGCGCCTGGCGGGATGGTCAATCAGGTCAGCAAGACACCGCAGCCCGGCCAGACCCAAGTAGTGCGTCTGGGGCTGGATGGGCATGGCCAATACAGTGCCGCCTTCGATTTTGGCGGCGGCAGCGCCGACAACCAGCATCTGTTCCGTCTGGTGGGGCTGTATCGCAAAGGTCCGCTGCAAGTCAAACACAGTAACCTTGAGCGCTGGTTCATCGCTCCGAGCTATACCCTGCAAATGGCCGACAGCACGCGCCTGACATTGCTGGGGCTGTACCAAAAAGACCATGGTGGCACCACTTACCAATTTTTGCCGATGGCCGGCACCTTAGTGCCGACCACCTATGGCCGGATGAAGAACAGCACCTTCATTGGCGAGCCGGACTGGAATACCTATAACCGCACCTTGTGGACGGCCGGCTGGTTGTTCGAGCATGACTTCAACGATCACTGGACACTGGCGCAAAGCGCCCGCCATACCCATGTGGAAAGCCTGTATCGCGGGGTGATTACATTGGGTGCACTGCGTCCGGATGGCCGCACCCAGAATCGTCGTGCCATCATGGCGCCGGGCGAATCGGACGGGCAAACCATCGACACCCGCCTGACCGGCCAATTCTCCACCGGCGCGCTGGCGCATACCTTGCTACTTGGCGTGGATTGGCAAAAAGCCGATTGGAGTGGCAAGCGCATCCACATGAACAATCCGGCGCCGATTGATATTTTCCAGCCGGTCTATACCGGCTACGGTGCCAGCGGGCCGGTCGCACAACTGGAAGCCCCGGCCAGCGGTCGGAACCGCCAAACCGGCGCCTATCTGCAAGATCAGATTCGCCTTGGCAACTGGCGTTTTTCGCTGGGCGGGCGTTATGACTGGACCGATGACGATGTTTCCAGCCTGACCCGCACCTTGGTCGGCACCAGCATGGTGCGCAACCAGTCGGCCAACAAGGTCAAGAGCGAGGCGTTCACGGCTCGTGCCGGGCTGATGTATGTCGCAGCCAATGGCCTGACGCCGTATTACAGCTATGCCGAGTCGTTTCAACCCGCCAACCGCGATGCTAGCTGGAGCTACACCGGCGAAGCCTTCAAGCCAGTAACCGGCAAACAACATGAAGTCGGCCTGAAGTTCCAGCCGGAAAGTTTTGACGGCCTGTTTACCTTGTCGGCCTATGACCTGCGCCAGCAGAACATTCTGGTGGATGACCCAGATCCCACCCACAACAACTGCGGCTTGGCGGGGAACGAGCAATGCAAGCTGCAAGGCGGCGAAGGGCAGGTGCGCGGTCTTGAGCTCGAAGCCCGTGCAACGCCGCTGGATGGCCTCAGCATCATCGGCGCGGCAACCCGGATGCGCTCCAAACTGGTGCGCGGCAATCCGGCGCATGTGGGCAACCATCTGCCCAAGGTGGCCGACTGGAGCGCCGCCCTGTGGGTGGATTACACCTTCCGCCAGGGCGGTCTGCGCGGCTTGAGCCTTGCCGCAGGCACGCGCTACAACGGCAAAGCCTATGGTGAAAGCAGCAATGCGTTTGTGATTCCCTCATTCCTGCTCTGGGATGCGGCGATCCGCTATGACCTTGGCACAACCGGCGGGCTGTCCAGCCAAGTAGCACTCAATATCAGCAATCTGGCGGACAAGGTGTATGTGTCCACCTGCACGTCGGCCGCCTCCTGCCATTACGGCAGCGGTCGCACCATCAATGCCAGCCTGCGCCTTGGCTGGTAATCGCATCAATCCCTGCCCGCCGCCTGCGGGCAGGGAACTGGAGCAATCTGCATGAATCTTCTGCATCGTTTTTTCATCGCGCTGGTCTGGCTGATCTTGCCCCTGTATGCCCTGGCGCAAGACCGACAAGCCTGGCAACCGGCTCGCCTGTTGGGTGCCGAGGAGCGTCTGCTGCACTCACCGGAAACCGGACGCGATTACCGTATCCAGGTGGCCAAAATCGGCGAGCCGCCCGCCAACGGCTACCCAGTGCTGTATGTGCTCGATGGCGATGGCCTGTTTCCACTGGCCACCTTGCTGGCACAGGGCATGAATATGCGCGCCGGTGAGCATCAGGCCAGCCCGATGCTGGTAGTCGGGATTGGCTATGACAATGGCAAGTTGCTGGATCTTGCCGCGCGCGCCGAGGATTTCACCCCGGCATCGGCCAGTTATGCACACAGCGGCGACCGGCTGAGCCAACGCTTTGGCGGTGCCGAGGCGTTTTCGCAGTTTTTGACCGGCCGCCTGCGTGAAACCATCGCCGCCGAGTTTCCGATCAACCGCACCCAGCAAAGCCTGTTCGGCCATTCCTATGGTGGCCTGTTTACCCTGCACCAATTACTGACCCGCCCGCAATCATTCCGCCATTACCTGATTTCCAGCCCTTCCATCTGGTGGAACCAAAATCGCGTATTGCAGGATTTTCCGCAGTTTGCCGAACGGCTTGCCGCAGCGCCCCAGCCACTTGCTGTCCGAATCAGCGCCGGGGAATACGAGCAGAAACTGGCACCGCACCTGCCTGCCAATGCCGAGCGCGAAGCCATGATGCAGGCGCGCCGCATGGTGGATGCCGCCGGTGAAGCCGCACAGCGACTGGAACGCGATGGCGGCCAACAAATCCAAGTCGTGTACCAGACATATCCCGGTCAGACGCATGGCACGGTGACCGTCCACGCCCTGCTCGATGGCATCCGCTGGCTGTTCGCGCAGTGCCAGGCCGATGCCAACTGCCGCTAATCGGCAGCAACAGCCGCAGCCTGCCGGCAGGCTGCGGCGCTTAGCTCACACCTGCTCCAATGCCTCGGCAAGACGGCGCACGGCAATCACTTCCATACCCTTGATCTGACCGCCCTTGGGCGCATTGGCGCGAGAAACGATCGCACGCTTGAAACCGTGCGTGGCAGCTTCTTTCAGGCGCTCTTCGCCATTGGGCACCGGACGAATTTCACCGGACAGGCCAATCTCGCCAAAGGCGATGGTTTTTTCCGCAAGAGGCGCATCACGCAGGCTGGAGAGCACCGCCAGCAACACCGGCAGGTCGGCAGCGGTTTCCTGCACGCGGATGCCGCCCACCACATTCACAAATACATCCTGATCACCGACCATCACGCCACCGTGGCGGTTCAGCACCGCCAACAGCATCGCCAGACGGTTGCCTTCCAGCCCTACCGCCACCCGGCGCGGATTGGACAGCGGCGAAGCATCCACCAGCGCCTGCACCTCCACCAGCAATGGCCGGGTGCCTTCGCGGGTTACCATCACGCAACTGCCGGGCTGGTCGGCACTGCCACCGGAAAGAAAAATCGCTGACGGGTTCGGCACTTCGCGCAGCCCCCGGTCGCCCATCGCAAACACGCCCAGCTCGTTGACCGCACCAAAGCGATTCTTGAACGCCCGCAGCACGCGGAAGCGGCTGCCAGAATCGCCCTCGAAATACAGCACCGCATCGACCATGTGCTCCAGCACGCGCGGCCCGGCAATCCCGCCCTCCTTGGTGACATGACCAACCAGAAATACCGCCGTGCCGGTTTCCTTGGCATAACGCACCAGACGCGCGGCGCTCTCGCGCACCTGGCTGACCGAGCCGGGCGCAGCGCTCAAAGTTTCCGTCCACAAGGTCTGGATAGAATCGGCAATGATGAAGCGCGGCCTTGCCGTAATCGCCTCGGCCAGAATGCGCTCCACGCAGGTTTCGGCCAGCGCCTGCATGCCTTCAAGTGGTAGCCCAAGACGCGCCGCCCGTCCGGCCACCTGCCCCAGCGATTCTTCGCCGGTCACATACAGCCCCGGCAGGCTGCCCGTCATCGACGCCAATGCCTGGGTCAATAGCGTCGATTTGCCGATACCCGGATCGCCGCCAATCAGCACCACCGCGCCTTCCACCAAGCCGCCGCCCAGTACCCGGTCAAACTCGCCAATGCCGGTGGAGACTCGCAGGATTTCCGTTTGCGCCACGTCTTTGAGGGCGGTGATTCTGGCGCTGTCCACCTTGCCCGCCCAGCCGCTGCGGCGCGATGCAGCAACACTGGTGCCCGCCCCGGCCGCCGTTTCCAGACGGATTTCCGACAGGCTGTCCCAGGCACCGCAAGCAGCGCACTGCCCCTGCCATTTGGAATAATCCGCCCCACACTCATTACAGACATAGGCAGTACGGGCTTTGCTGGCTTTGGCCATGATGCTCTCCTTTTTGCAGCCCGCAGCTTAACCGCTGGCCGTCGCAAATATTGCGACGGCGTTTCAATCACAGCATGCGGCAAGCAGCACGGGCGTCCTTGCCCGTGCCGATGTTGCGCTTATTCGCCCTGTCCCAAGGCATACCAATCCACTTTGCGGGTGGCGATCATGATCGCGGCCAGAATCAGGAACAAAAGCCCTGCACCCACCACCAGCGCGTTGTCTTCCAGAATCAAAAGCCCATACAGCGCGGTGTAGAGCGTGGCGAGCATCGCTGAAAAGCCCATGCCGGCCTTGAGACTTTTCAATACGGCGCTCAAGTAAAAACCGATCAGACTGGTACAGGCTAGGGCGGCCAGCAGATAGGCAAGCCCGAAGGCGACATGCTCGGAAAGACTGAGCAGCAGCAGGAAGAAAATCGCAATCGCAAGCCCCACCAGACCATACTGAATGGGATGCACGCGGGTCTTGCGAACCAGCTCGAACATGAAGAACCCGGCAAAAGTCAGCAGCACAAACAGCACGCCGTATTTGGTGGCTCGCTCGGCCATCAGATACGGGTTGACCGGGTCGAGCAATGCCACTTTCGCCACATCCTGCCCACCATCGGAGTTGCCACTTTGCCATTGCCTGCGTGCATCGGTGGCCAGCGCATCAATCTGCCAGTGCGCCTCAAATCCCTGCGGGGTAACATCGTGCTGCGGCAGGATGCCGGAAAAACTTGGATGCGCCCAGCTGGACTTGAGCCTGATGTGATTGCTGTCGGCCAGCGGCAGAATGCCGAAGTTTTCGGTACCGGCAAGCGTCATCACCAGCCGGGTTTGCAGTTGCAGCCTTTGTCCTTCCATCACCATCGGCAGCGCCACGTGCATGCCTGTCTGTCCGGGCAGACCCGCGCCCTGCTGAATTTTTACCGTCCTGCCATTGATTTGTAGCTGCGGCGTACCGCGCAGGCCACGCACATCGCGGATGCCAAAGGTGATGAATGGCTGTCCGAGCAGATATTCCCCGCCATCTTGATGGGCAAGGATTGGAGTATCGAAATGGGCAGTGAGCTCGCCCTGCCAGTCATACACGCGCACTTCATGCAGGCCGCGTTTGCGCACCGACGGATTCAAAATGCCCTCGGCCTTGAATGTTTCGGGATAGAAATACCAATAGCCAGTTTCGCGTTGGATGCTTTGCCGGTTTCCGTCTTTGCCATCGAGCGAATCTTTTGCCAACGTGCGGGTATAGGGCACCACCAGCACCGGCGCTTGCAACTGCTGCGCTCCGCCAACATGGCTGGCGATATCGCGCACCGCTTCTTCCCGGTAGCTTTTGCGCCCCTGAATCACTCCGAAAATCATCATCAACGGCACCAAGATGGCGATACTCATCGCCATCACCACAAATGCCTTCAACCATAGTTTCATTGCACACCTCGTATTTGCCTTGCAGGGTGCCCATGCTCACATCCAGCTGTGGCGCCAGCATGCGCCCGCTGTGAAGTGAGGGTGAAGTCAGCCATGCTCGCTGCTTCCGGCCTGCGCCATCAACCCAACGGCAAATGCAGTGTTGCCCGCGCGCCACCGGTATCACTGTTGCTCAGGCTGGCGCTGCCGTGGTGCAAGGCGGCAACTTCCGCCACGAAGGGCAAGCCAAGCCCGCTACTGCGACTGCCGCCATCTGGACGCGGCAGCGAGTAAAAACGCTCAAATACCCGTCCCTGGGCGTAATCGGGAATGCCAGGGCCGCTGTCCTGCACACTGATATGCAGCATATTGGCCGCTTGGCTTGCCTCAAGACGTATCACGCTCTTTGCCGGCGAAAAGGCGATGGCATTGTCCAGCAGATTGATCAGCGCCTGACGCAGCAAAAACGCATCGCCCCGAAGCTGCAAGCCGGCCTCTGCACAGATGCGGATATCCACTTGCGCGGCGGCAGCACGAGCCGCCAATGCCGCAGCAGCCGTTTGCAACAGCGTCTGCACATCGACAGGCTGCGGTGCATCAAGCTGCTGGCGATGCTCCACCTCGGCCAAGGCCAGCAGTTTGTCCACCATCTGCGCCAGACGCTCGCCCTGCTCGGCGATGGTGCGAATGAAACTTTCGCGCTCCTCCTCACGCATCCGGCCACCGGCTTCTTGCAGCAATTCGGCACTGCCGCGTATCGCCGCCAGCGGGCTTTTCAATTCATGGGTCAGGGCGTGGACATATTCCTCCACATATTGCTTGCCTTCGAGCTTCTCGCGCATGGTGGCAAGCGCCTGCCCCAGATTGCCAAACTCGCCATGTGCCTTGGGCACGCTGGCACGCTCGCCGCGCGTTACTGCATCGGCATAGCGGCGCAGGCGCGAAAGCTGGCTGGAAATCCACCAAGCCACCACTACCCCAGTAACCAGCGCTACCACCAATAGGGCGATACCTGCGTTCAGCACTTTTTTCTGGCTACGCTCGATGAACGGCGCCACAGTCCGATTCGGCTTGGAAACAGTCAACACGCCGATGATGCGCCCCTCATCCAGCACCGGCGCGGCCACATGCATCACCGTATCGCCATTCGGGTTTGCTTGGTCTTCCGGGCTGGAGCGCGCCCCATATTGGCCGCGCAAGGTGAGATATACATCGCGCCAACGCGAATGATCGCGCCCGACATCATGACCGGCCGAATCGAACACCACGATGCCCTGCGCATCGGTTACGGTCACTCGATAGGCGGTGCGCAGCTTGCCAAAGCCATACACCTCGGCGCGAATATCGCGCTGCTGGCTGGCGCGTATCGCTGCGGCAAATGCGCCCGTGTCGATCCTACCCTGGCGAAGATCATCCGCCGCCAACTCCGCCAGCAAATTGGCGGTATCAATCAGCGTATCCTCCATTGCCTGGCGCACACCGGGCTTGATCTGCTCGACAAAGACCTGCGCCAGCAATACCGCCGCCAGCGCCACAATCAGAAAATAACCGAACAATACCCGCAGGCCGATACGCACTAGCCCGGCTCCCCGGTTTCCAGCGCATAGCCCAAGCCACGATGGGTCTTGATGACCTCGAAATCCGCACCGGCATCGCGCAATTTGGCACGCAAGGTTTTGACATGCGTATCCACGGTGCGATCGCCACTGTCAGGCGCATCGCCCCATACCCGATCCATCAACTGCGCCCGGCTCAACACCGCACCGGGGCGCGCCAGCAAGGCCGCCATCAGACCGTATTCGTAACGAGTCAGCTCCAACAGACGCTGCTCAAAGCGGATGCGATGGCCGGCCTCGTCGATGGCAAAACGCCCATGCACCCGCCAGCCTTCAGATACCGGCGGCACAGGCGCGCTGCGGCGTAGCCTAGCGCGCACTCGCGCCACCAACTCGCGCGGCGAAAACGGCTTGGCCACATAGTCATCGCCGCCCAGCTCCAGCCCCAGCACCCGGTCAAGCTCGCCATCGCGCGCGGTCAGAAAAATCACCGGCACCTCACTTTCGGCGCGCAGCGCCCGGCAAACCTCGAAACCGCTGATATCCGGCAGCCCCACATCCAAAATCAATACATCCACTCCCCCCTGACGCAAACGCGGCAACACCTGACCGCCCAGCATCAGATGCTCGGCCTGCCAGCCTTCGGCACGCAGGGCAAACAACACACTCTGGGCGATGGCGGTTTCGTCTTCGGCAAGCAAAATCAGCGGCATGGCAGGTCGAACTTGAAGGCTGTCGCCATTATGGCTTGTACGCAGAGCTGCGGCACTGGCAGGAGACTAAAGCGGGTGCGCAACCGGGCGCATATCCCGGTGTTGAGGCTCTACAAGAAGCCAAACTATTCAAAGCAAAAGCCGCTCATCCCAGCCTTCCCCCGCATGCGGGGGAAGGAGCCAGAACTGCGAGTTTTTAGTTTGCACCAAAGTTCATTTGGAAACCCATATACCAGCTGCGTCCGGCAAAGCCCTGACGACCGGAGGAACCGTTCAGCGAGCCACGCACCGGATCCGGATATTCATCGGCCAGATTGCGCACCCCGAAATACAGCCGGGTATCGTCCTTAGGACGAAAGCCCACCTGGATATCGTGGTTGCGGAAGGATTTGACGAAGGGTCGGTCAATGTACTCATTCGCCATGGCACGCTGGGCATTGATAAGCGGCGGGCGCAACGTGCTGCTGCTGAAATTGAAACCGTAGTTGGCATCCCAGCGTCCATATTGCCAGCCTAAGTCAAAGTTCACCACCCACTCTGGCGAAGATCCGCCAAGGTCGGTATTGAAAATGCCAAGCTCGTCGGTGACGACCGGCAGCAACGATTTCTGCACGTCCAGCCGATGAGTGCGGGTGGCATTGAGGCTGGTACGGAAAGTACCGGCACGTGTAGTCTCCAAGCTGTGATGCAGACTGAACTCGAACCCACTGGTGCGAATGGCCGCCACGTTGATATAGGAAAGCTCAACAAAGTTGGCAAAGCCGGTGGCTGGGTCTCGGCCAATCAGGCGGCAGAACGGATTATCCAAGGTCGGCGAGTCATAGCAAGCATTGAACAAACTCATCTGGGTCGGACGTAGCACCGCGCCTTTCATACGGATATCGAAATAATCTAGGCTCACCACCAGATTGCTCACCCACGGCACTTGCCAGAGCACACCATAGGTTCGGGTGCGGGCAGTTTCCTCCTCAAGATTGGGATTACCACCGCTGATGCCGGGAAAATAGGTGCCAAGCATCGGGTTGAAGCTCGCCGGGTCAATCCCCAGTGCAGCCAGATCCGCGAAGCAGTTGGCACGACGGTATTCGGTGCCAAGATCCCAATTGGCCGGTGCGCAAGGATCGCGTGCACCGCCCATGCTGGCCGAAATCGCCCGGCGCGGCTCGAACAGCTCACCGATATTCGGCGCACGCACTGCCGAAGACCAGGTGCCACGCATAGTCACACCGGCAAGGGTTTCCCACATCGCGCCGTACTTCCAAGTCTGGGTCACGCCGATCGTGGAGTAATCCGAGTAACGCCCTGCGGCATCAAGCTTCAGCATCTTCACCGCCGGGTGCAGGTCGCGGAACAGCGGCAGCGAGACTTCGACAAAGGCTTCACGCACACTGAACTCACCGCTCAAATCGCTGCCGTTGTTGAACGCCACCAAGCGGCTGGAACCGGAGAATTCGTCAAAACCGTAGTCGGATTGCTCCTTGCGGTATTCGCCGCCCAGCACCACGTCAATCGGACCACCTTGCAGGTTGAAAAA
Source organism: Lysobacteraceae bacterium NML08-0793 (assembly GCA_002798275.1). GTDB lineage: Bacteria > Pseudomonadota > Gammaproteobacteria > Xanthomonadales > Xanthomonadaceae > Solilutibacter. The sequence goes on from NWQR01000001.1 coordinate 417,693, forward strand.
GCCGCCGGTGTCACCTGCCAGATAGCCGTTTACCACCGTCTGCTTGTTGACGAGGCGGCTCTCGGTCGGCACCCAGATCCAGGCGATAGCCTCTTGGTTGACACTGTTGTCGCGGGTGAACGGATTGAACGGTACGCAGCCACTGCCCGGCCCCGGGGTGAAGGTCACCGGCCCCAGTGCAGTCACGAACGAGGTGGAGATGAAGTCAATCGGCAGGCTATTGAAACTTGATGGATCAAGATTGCTGCGGCAGGTCACCTGCCCGGTCGCCGGATCAAGCACGGCATCCATCGCCGCCAGATAGCGGTCATACATGCGGTTGTTCTTGACCACATGGGTACGCTCTGAGCGGCCATGGTTGAGCGACAGGTCATAGCGCAGATACTGCCCCAAATCGCCCTGGGCACCGGTCAGAATGCGCCAAGATTTCTTGTCGATTTTGTCATCGCGGAAACCCGAATCCAGATCCCAACGGTTGAACATGATCGGGGCAGTGCCATTGATGCCACCAAAGGCTTCCAGCACCGTGGCCGGCAGATAGGGGTTGTCGCGTTTAGCCTGGCTGCCCACGGTCAGCGAGTGCTGTTCGATGGAGCGGTTCTTGATATCGGCGTAATGCAGGCTGATATAAGGGTGGAAAGCATCGCTGACTTCATAATCGGCTTTCAGCGTCAGCAGATTGCGCCGCGCCATCGGCCGGATACCTTGAGCAAACAGCAGCCAGTTGGGGATACCGTCACCACCGATTTCACCGGTACCACCAAAGCTACCGACATTCACCCCATGCTGGAACGGAGTGCCATCCCCATTGAAACCGCCGGTGGGGTTGAACGGGTCAAAGCGTGCGCCGCCTTCGGTAAAGAAGGCTTCGCGCGTGCCCGACATCAGCACATAGCGTGGGTTGGGGCCGTTCAAATTGTTGACCTGCTCATGCACATCGGTACTGGATTGCTTGCGCGCAGTAGCCAGGGTCAGCGGTCGGCTGCCAAAGGTATAGCTCGCCGTGACATTGCCGCGACCTTCGGCAAAGTTGCGTCCGAAAGTAATGGCGTACTGCTGGTCGCGAAAGTCGCCGCGCTGGGCATCGCCATACTGGCCTTCAATCGCCAACCCCTCAAAATTGCGCTTTAGCACGAAGTTCACCACCCCGGTCACCGCATCGGCGCCGTAAATGGCCGAAGCGCCGCCGGTCAACACATCCACCCGCTCAATAAGCGCGGTGGGAATCACGTTCACATCCACTGCGCTGGTGCCGGAAAAACCACTGACAAAGCGATGACCATCCACCAGCACCAGGGTGCGGTTGGAGCCGAGATTGCGCAAGTTCAGCGCGCTTTCGCCATTGCTGACTTCGTTGTCGCCATCCGAGCCCACCAGCGCACCAACTTCGTTCACCACTTCCTGCACATTGGTCTTGCCGCTATAGCCAATCGCTTCGCGATCGATGCTGGAAATCGGATTCGGAGTATCCATGTTCGGCGACTGGATACGCGAGCCGGTAACCACCACTTTGTCGAGCGAGGCAGCAGAACTTTCCGCAGGCGGGTTTTCATCATTGTTCTTCGCCATGACAGGCGCAGCAAAGGTGATACCGGCCAATGCCAATGCAACGGCATTGGCTAACAAACAAGGTTTGGGCATGGCTAGTTACTCCTGTCAGGGTTGGGAGATTGGCGAGTGATGGAAATGATGCGTACTGGCTCGTCCAGCATTTGCCCCTGGACATAGCCTTCCGTCGTGGCTGCATTGGCGCTTGAGGCATGGATTTTTCTCACCACATCCATTCCCTCCAGCACCTGCCCAAACACCGCAAAGCCCTGTTTGTCCGGGTTGCGTGCGCCGCCTGTATCCAGCACCGGGTTTTCACCTATGGAAACAAAAAATTCCGCCTGTGCCGTACCCGGCTCAAGCCGTGCCATCGACAACGCACCATCGATATGGCGCAGGCCAGTTTGGTCGGTGGTTTCGTGCGCAATCGGCGGGAAGGGCGAGGACTTTCCATCGGCCACATCCGGCCTTGAAAGCCCCCCCTGAATCACATTGATGGTGGCCGGGTTGCGGTCATTGTCCGGGCGCACGGTGCGATAAAAGCTGGCATCGTTATAGGCCTTGGCATCGACCAGACGCAAAAAATTGCCAGCAGTAATCGGTGCCTTGCCCGGATATACCACCCACAGCATGGCACCTTCTGAAGTCTCCACCACCAGCTGCACTTCTTCTTCGACGCCTCCTGCAGAGGCAGATTCACCGCGCCTGTCGGGGCTCGTTGCCGCGCAAGCTGCAAGCCCTGCGGCCATCAACAGCACCCCCGCCCATCTGAACGTTTGAATGGAAAACCGCCACGCTGCATTTGAAGCCACGAACGACATTACACTCTCCCAAAGGCTTGGCCATTGCACACCGATTTGAACCGGCGAGGCGTCCATGTCTTGACCTCTGATGGCTTGAGCATGCAACAAAGCCAGTATGCACTGCAACCGTTTTTGAATATTTTTTTAACACACGCCAGCGCATGGTGAAGCGTCTGCTATAGCATTCACGCCCCGCCGCCACTGTTTTAAGCCATGAACTATCGCCACGGTTTTCACGCCGGCAATCATGCCGATGTCATCAAGCACATCGCGTTGCTGGCGCTTTGCGATGCGCTGACCGCCAAGCCTGCGGCCTGTTTTGCGCTGGACACCCATGCCGGGCGCGGGCTGTACTGGCTGGATGCCGATGAGGCGCGGCGTACCGGCGAAGCCGAAGGCGGTATCGCCTGCCTCGTTTCGGGCAAAGATGCGTTGATTGACCACTATCTGGCCGCCGTCGCGGCCTGCCGGGCGCAGCACGGGGAAACGGCTTATCCCGGCTCGCCGTGGCTCTTGGCACATGCGTTGCGCGCGCAAGACCGGATTGCCGCCTGCGAATTGCAGACCGACGAAGCGACCGCATTGCGCCAGCATTTTGCTGCCGAGCCACGGCTGCATGTGCATCACCGCGATGGCTATGCGGCGATGAAGGCATTGCTGCCGCCGCGTGATGGCGCCACCCGGCTGAACCGGGGACTGGTCTTGATTGATCCGCCTTACGAAGCGCAACTGGCCGAGTTTGATACCGCACTGGCCGCCATCGGCGATGCACTGGAACGCTGGCCGCAGGGGATTTATGCGCTGTGGTATCCCATCAAGCAGGGACGTGCGCTGGCCGCTTTCATGCGCCGTGCCGCCGCCCTGTCGGCCAAGTCGGCGCTGGTTTGCGAGCTGCTGGTGCGCCCGGATGTCTCGCCGCTGCGCATGAATGGCAGCGGGATGATGATCTGGAACGCCCCCTGGCAGCTGGATCTACGCCTGCAACCGGCATTCGCTGCGCTTGCCCAGACACTGGGCGAAAACGGCCAGGGTCGCAGCCGGGCGGAATGGCTGAAGCAGAGTTAGGGCTTTCGGGCTGTTGCTTTTGTTTTTTCGTCTTGCGCCGACCCGCCAAGCGACGCTGCCGACAATGACGAAGCTGGCACAGGCCATACCGCTGACACAAACCGCATTTGAGTCGGCGTTTACAACCACCCCTTTTGCCAGGCGATGCGATAGGCCTCGACGCGGTTGGCGACACCGAGCTTGCTGATTGCTTCGGACAGGTAATTGCGCACCGTGCCGGGCGAGAGTTCGAGTTCTCGGGCGATGACCTTATTGCTCAAACCTTCGCCTGCCATGCGCAGGATTTGTCGCTCGCGTTCGGTCAATGGATCAGGCGCCTGCCAAGCTTCCAGTGCCAGTTGCGGCTCGATGGCGCGCCTCCCCTGCATCACCTGTCGCAGCGCATCGGTGAGTTTTTCCATCGGTGCATCTTTCAGCAAATAGCCCTGCACACCGGCATCCAGTGCGCGGCGCAAAAAGCCCGCACGGGCGAAAGTGGTGATGATGACCACCTTTGCCGCCACGCTGTTTTCGGCAAGGCGCTGCGCCAGCGCAAGGCCGGAAAGCCGGGGCATTTCGATATCGGTCAGGACGATATCCACGGCCTGCGTTTGCAGCGCCTGCCAGGCGGCCTCGCCATCGGCCACGCTGGCAACCACTTCGATATCCGGCTCCAGATTCAAAAGCGCGGTCATTGCTTCGCGCAGCAGGGTTTGGTCTTCGGCCAGCAACACCCGAATCATGCGGCCGCCCTCATCGGTAATTTCAGACAGAGATGGGTGCCACGTCCCTTGGCCGATTCAATCTGCAACTCACCGCCAAGCGCTTGGATACGCTCGGCCATACCGGCCAAACCATTACCATGCCGGGTGATGCCACCACGGCCATCATCGGCAATGCTCATCACCGCCTGCTGGCTGTCTTCGTCATGCGTGAGCCGCACCCGCACCTGTCCGGCGCGCGCATGACGCTGCACATTGGTAATCGCCTCGCGCAGCCCCAGCGCCAGGACGGTTTCGTGTTCGGCTGCAAGTGGCAGCTCGTCGATTTCGCTCTGCATCTGGATGCCTTCCATCTCCATCAGGATTTTTGCCGATGCCAGCTCGGCCGCCAGCATCGCGCTGCGAATGCCGCTGACAGCTTCGCGCATTTGCGCCAATGCGTCGCGGGCGATGCCTGCCACCTGCTGCATTTGCTCGGCGGCGGCCTGACTGTTTTTGTCTGCCAGCCGCTGCGCCAACTCGGCCTTCAGCGCCACGGTGGAAAGAGTTTGTCCAAGGCTGTCGTGCAAGTCGCGGCCAATGCGCTCACGCTCGGCCATGCCCGCCAGCCGCCGCACTTCGTCCTGACTCAACTTCAGTGCCGCCTGCTCACGCGCACGCTGCTGCTCCAGTGTGTTGAAGGTAAATATCGTGATCCCGAGCAAAGCCACCATGCCAACATGCAGCCCCACCCATGCCGCCGGGTAGTTCTGCCAAACCCAAACGCCATAAAGCGCCAGCATCAGCAGCAGCGCCACCAATTTGCCGCGCAGGCTGCCGGGCAGATACGCCAGCAAGGCGCCGGCATAAATCACATAGGTATTGGCAAAAGCATTCCAGCGCAGCAGCCCGATGCCAAGTGCAAACACCCCGGCCACCGCCCAGGGCTGATGGCGCCTATTGCCATGCAGCGCGACAAAATACAGCGGCAAGAACAAGGCGATGGAAAGCCCGGTTGCCCCCCAGTAAAACGGCATTGACATCCGGCGGCCATCGCCGCCACCAAACCAGTGCAGCAAAAGCGGCGCGAACAAAAAAGCCAGATAGACCAAGCTCAGCAGCGGCTCCCAACCATGCTGGCGGATGTAGTTTTGCAGTCGATTGGACAAAACGGTTTTCATCAGCAACAAGCCTAGCGCATGTACAGACGACGGATCGCCGGTACGGCAAACAGCATGGTGGTCAGCAACAAAACCCCCACATGCAGCCAGACGGATTTTTCGCTGCCAAGATTCAGTGCCTCCTGCGCCAATTGCGCTAGGTGATACAGCGGCCACAGCCCAGCGGTATCGCCCACCCAGTCCGGCAGCATCGACAACGGCATCCACAAACCGGACAAAAATGCCATCGGCAAAAACACTAGATTGATAATCGCCACCGCGCCATTGGCACCGGCAAGGCTGCCGAGGAATACCCCCATTGCGGCAAACGGCAAGGCGCCCAAGGTATGCACCGTCGCAAGCCGCAGCGATTGGGCGGGCGTCAACACCGCATCGGTCAAGGCCAGTGCCAAAAGCTGCATCAGGAGGCTGATGATGAGGGCAAACAGCATCGCTGCCCCGAGCTTGGCAAACAGCACCGCCGACATCGGCATCGGCATCACTCGGCGCAGGCGCATCAAGCCGTTTTCACGCTCGCCGGCAATGCCAAGCCCGACCCCGAACAGCGCTGCCATCGCCGAGCCAAACACGCCATAGTTGGCCAGCATATAGGTCGCACTGCGGGCACGACCATCACCCAAAATCACCGCGAACATCAAAAAGAAACACAGCGGAAACAACAAGGTCGGCAGGTAGTACGACGGGGTGCGAAAGGCACGCCTGCATTCGTTAGCAAACTCCAGCCAATAAATGCGCGATAGCGATACCGTGGCGGTGTTGTGCACCATCGTGTTCATTGTGCGGTCTCCTCAAGTCAAAGCAAGAAAGGCATCGGCAAGGCTCGGGCGGGTAACTTCCAGCGCGGCCAGCGACGTGTCCGCCGCCATCAGGCGCGGCAATACTTTCAGAGCGTCCGTCGTGGCAATCAGCGCCTGTCCGGCCTCATCGCGGCTGGCCGCCACCACCTCCGGCCACTGCGCCACATCGGCCATGTCCAAACGGGTTTGGCAGCGGATTTTCTGCAAGGCCACCCGACTGCGGATTGCATCAACCGTGCCCTCGGCCACCACTTGTCCGGCCTCCAGCAGCACAACCCGGTCGGCAAGCATCTCAGCTTCTTCCAGATAATGCGTGGTCAGTACGATCGCCGTGCCGCGCTGGCGCAGCTCGCCGATGGCCGACCACAAACGGCGGCGCGCGTCGATATCCAAGCCAGTTGTCGGCTCGTCCAGAAACAGCACCTCCGGGTTGCCACATAGTGCCAAGGCAAACTGCACCCGGCGCTGCTGACCGCCGGAAAGCTGCTTGTAACGGCGATTTTCCAGCCCCTCCAGCCCGGCCAGCCGCAGACATTCTTCCAGCGCCATCGGCTGCGGATAACAGGCGCGGCTGACGGCGAGCAGCTCCTGCACGGTGGAGGCTTCCGGCAGATTCGCGCTTTGCAGCATCACGCCGATGCGACGGCGCTGCGCCAGCATCCCCGGCATCTTGCCGAACAATTGCACGCAACCGGACTGCGCGCGCTCAAGTCCCAACCACAACGCCACCGCCGTGCTCTTGCCCGCCCCGTTGCGTCCCAGCACCGCCAGCACTTCCGCACTACGCAGCGATATATCCAGCCCGTTCAATGCCTGCACTGCGCCATAGCTTTTATGCACGTTTTCAAGCTGCGCCAACACCTGCTGCATGGTTCTGTCCTCGCTGATTGCCATGCCGACAGCTTGCGGGCTTGCCCCGACAAATTGCAGTGGCCAAGCGCAGGCTCGGCATATGACAGATGTCAGGTGCCGACCTAGTTCAGCGCCAAATGCCGTGCCAGTTCTGCAACAGCCCCAGCACGGCCAGGTCGGCACGGATCGGGGTGCGCAGCAGGTTGCGGCATTGATTGGCCTCATCGAACCAGTGCGCGAGTTTTTTCATGCGTGCAGCATCGGCTTGCGTGGCCGCCTGCAAGGCGATATCCGCTGCGAACGCCAGCCGTTGTGCGGCGTTTTCGTCGGCCACCCATTGCTGTGCCAGGGTGCTGCTGGCACTGGCATCGCGGCGCAGGTTTTGCAGCGCTTCGGCCACCTCGGCGCGCAAGGTCAAGATGCCGTTGCCGAGCCAATGATCGGCAAGGCCAGGATGGCCGCGGGCGATGGCAAGAGCATTTTCAGCATCACTCTGGTCATGCCCCCGACCGATGAGCCATTGCAGTGCTTCATCCTGCGCGGGCAGGCGAAACTCCAGCTTTTGGGTGCGACTGCGGATAGTCGCAGGCAGGCGTACCGGATGGGCGCTGATGAGCCAGATGAAACGTCCGGGCTGGGGTTCTTCTAGGGTTTTCAAAAGGGCATTGGCTGCGGCGTGATTGATCGCATCGGCCGGGTCAATCAATGCCACCTGATGAACGCCGTATTGCGCGGTCAGAGCGAGTTTTTCCGACATCTGCCGGATTTGCTCGATGACGATTTCGCTGCGCATTTTCGGCGGGCTGACTTTTTCATTCCAGGCTTGGCCGATGAACTGCACATCCGGGTGTGCGCTATAGCCAAACGGATGCACCAGCTCGCCATCGGGTCGGGTTTCCGGCAGCGTGTTCAGCTCACCCTTGTCATTGCTGCGCGTCCATTGCGTGCGGCTATCGAACAACTGGCAGCTACGGCATTGCCCGCAGGCTTCCTGACCCGCTGCGCGTGCGCTACACAGCACCCGACGGGCAAGTTTTTCCGCCACCTGCCGCTTGCCAAGCCGCGCAGGCCCGGCAAACAGCAGGGCATGCGGCAGGCGATCTTGGTCGAGCGCGTCTGCCGCCTGTTGGTATATGCGTTGCTGCCAGGGGGCAAGATTCATGCCTGATACGCCTCCAATGCCGCGACCGCCGCTGCGGCGACTTCTGCCGCGCTGCGCGAGGCATCCAGCACGCAAAAGCGGGCAGGCTGACTGCGGGCGCGTGCCAGAAAACCCTCGCGCACCCGTTGGAAAAAAGCATCCTGCTCACGCTCGATGCGATCGGGTGCGCCACCGCGCAGACGGGTTCGGGCGCGACCGGCGGCCACATCCAGATCCAATAAAAAGGTCAGCGCAGGCTGGATGCCGACCACTTCGCGCTCTAGGGTTTCGATCAATGTCGGCGACACGCCCCGCCCTGCACCCTGATAGGCATAGCTGGAATCGGTGAAGCGATCGCACAACACCCAGGCGCCAGATGCCAGCGCCGGGGCAATCCGCTGCGCCACATGCTGGCTACGGGCGGCAAACATCAGCAACAGCTCGGTATGCACCGTGGCCGGCTCGTGATCCGGGTCCAACAGCAGCTCGCGGATTTTTTCCGCAAGCGCGGTGCCGCCCGGCTCGCGGCTTTGCACCACAGGCTCGCCGCGTGCGCGCAAGGCTTCGGCCAGTGCGGAAATCACCGTGCTTTTGCCTGCGCCCTCGCCGCCTTCAATGCTGATGAAGCGCCGATGGCTTGTCATATCCGTGTTCATGGCGGGCTCTCCTGCGTGGGGGAAACATCTTCCGTGCCGACCGTGCCGCGTGCAGGCAGGGTCGCGGCATCAGCACTACTGGCAGCATTGGCGGCGCGCCGGTTGGCCAGATAGGCGGCCACATTGCGCTGATGCTCGGCATAGGTTTTGGCAAAACGACTACGACCAGAATCATCGCCCACGGCGACGAAAAACAGCGCATCGCCATCTTCCGGGTGCGCCGTGGCCTGCAAGGCCGCACGTCCAGGCATGGCGATCGGGGTTGGCGGAAGTCCAGCGCGGGTGCGGGTGTTATAAGGCCCATCGGTGCGCAGATGCGCCCAGGTGAACTTGCCATCCCAAGCATCCCCCAAGCCATAGATGATGGTGGGGTCGGTTTCCAGACGCATGCCGATGTTCAACCGACGCACGAACACCCCGGCAATCTTGCCGCGCTCCTCGGCAAGGCCGGTTTCTTTCTCGACGATGGACGCAAGCGTCAACAGCTCATAGGGGGTTTTCAGCGGCAATGCCTGATTGCGCCCCGCCCAAACCGTTTGCAGTTCTTTTTCCATCGCCTCATAAGCGCGCTTCAACACGCCAAGATCGCTGTCGCCGCGGTTGTATTGATAGGTTTCTGGCAAAAAGCGCCCTTCTGGATGCTCGCCCGGTCTGCCAATGGCGGCCATCAATTCGGCATCGCTCATCTGCGCGGTTTCTTGCTGCAAATGCGCAGTGCGGGCGAGCGCGCGGCGTACCTCGCGCATGCTCCAGCCTTCAACCAGGGTGAACTGATAGCGCAGCACTTTGCCATCACGCATCTTGATCAGCAGCGCCTGCGGGCTGATGCCCGGCGTGAGTGCGTATTCGCCCACCTGAATCTTGCCGACAGCGCCAGTGCGCTTGGCAAGCAGCATCCATTCCCAATCGTGCCCGCTGTCCACGCCCGCGGCGCGCAGTTTGCCCAACACGCTGCGGAATGAGTCGCCCCGCGCCACCTGTACCCGCACGTCTGCACCAAGACCCGGCAGTGCGCTGTCGGCAAACTGGTTCAGACGGTAATACCCCGCCGCGCCCAGCAGCGCCAGCAGCACCGGCAACAGCAGGAACAGGATGAAAATATTGCGGCAACCTTTTTTCATGATGCCTCCAGGCAAGTGGCAAACCCCGGATGCGCGCTGGCAAGCCGGGCTTGCAATGTAGCGATGTCGGGATGAACCTGCGGCCAAAGTCGCGCACCAAGACGCGCAACCGGCAAGATGCCGCGCAGCGCATTGCAGATGAAAACCGCCTCGGCCTGCGCCACTTCATCGGGATGCAGCGCCGTGATTTGTCCATCGGTTTGCGTCAGCAGATATTCCCGACAAACCCCGGCAACGCCTGCGTTTTCCAGCAATGGTGTGCGCCACTGGCCGTCTTGCAATACAAACAAATTGGCGCTGGTGGCGCTGATGACCTGTCCCTCGGCATCGCAAACCAATCCCTCGTCCGCACCCTGTTGCTGCACTTCGCGCCGCGCCAGGATTTGCTCCAGCCGATTGCCATGCTTGATGCCGGCCAGTTGCGGCTGCTGCGCCAGCCGGGTTTCGCACCACACCAGGTGCAGGGGTGCCTGCGCTGCCGGCAACGGATACACCGCCAGCATCCATAACGGCAAGGCCGCATCCGGGGCGGCATAGCCGCGTCCGCCACAACGCGCCAGCCGCAGTTTCAGTGCGGCGCTTTGCCCGGCGAGCAAATCCAGCGCCTCGGCCTTGACCCGCTGTTCATCGGGCAATGGCAGGCCAAGGCGCTTGGCTCCGCGTACCAATCGTGCCCAATGCCGCGACCACCACGGCAACTGTCCCTGATGGCTGCGCAGGGTTTCAAACAGCGATTCGCCGTAATGCAGACCACGGTCATCTGCGGGGATTTGCGCAAGTTCGCGCTCGCCTGCAAACATACGCCAATTCATTCGGCAAGCCCCAGTGCACGCAACATGCCGCGCGCCTTGGCCCGGGTTTCCTGCAATTCTTTTTGCGGCACCGAGTCCATCACGATGCCGGCGCCGGTACGAAAGCGCAGCTGTCTGCCTTCCAGTTCGGCGCTGCGAATCAGGATGTTCAAATCCATGTCGCCATCGCGATTCAACCAGCCCATCGCGCCGGTATAGGCCGAGCGCCCAACCTGCTCCAGCCCGGCGATGATTTGCATGCAGCGCACCTTCGGCGCGCCGGTGATGCTGCCGCCAGGAAATACCGCACCAATCACCTCGACCGGGCTGATTCCGGCCTGCCGTCGTGCGCGCACATTGCTAACGATGTGGTGCACATGCGCATAGCTTTCCACCGTCATCAATTCGCTGACTTCTACACTGCCGGGCTGGGCGATGCGCCCGAGGTCGTTGCGTGCCAAGTCCACCAGCATGATGTGCTCGGCACGCTCCTTGGGATGGCCGACCAATTCTCTGACCCGCGCTGCCTCATCATCTCCGGCCAGCCGCGGGCACGTCCCGGCAATCGGACGGGTATCCAGCATCTCGCCGCGCACCGATACCAAGCGCTCGGGAGAGGCGCTGACCACCGCCCAGTCCTGATCGGCCAGCACCCCGGCAAACGGTGCCGGGTTTGCACTGGCCAGTTGCCGGGCAAGCTGCGCCGGGTCCAGCGGCGCGGCAAACCCAGCCTGCCAGCCGCGCGAGAGATTGACCTGAAACACATCGCCTGCGGCAAGGTAGTCCTGCGCCTTTTGCACAGCGTCGATGAAGGCTTCGGGCGCATCTTCGTGCAGCACCTCCGGCACCTGCCAGTCGGGCAACGCCGGCAAATCGGCGATGGCGGCAATATCGGCCAACACCGCATCGCGCAGACTTTCCGCGCCCGGCTCTGCGACAAGACAGATCTCGCCGGTTGGGTGATGGCGCAAAACCGCCACCGGACAACGCCAAGCCTGCGCACGCGGCAAACGACCCCGTGGGGCAGGCAATTGCAGATGCGGCTCGATTTCCGCCGCGACTTCATAACCCAGAAACAGCGCCCAGCCGCCACGAAACGGCAAATCCCGCAGGGCAGACGCGATATCGCTGCGCTCGGCCTGCCAGCACGCATCCAGTGCGGCAAGAAAACCGCCTGGCAATGGCTTGCCGGTTTCATCGCCAAGTCGGCCATCGTGCGCCTGCACCAGCTTGCGGCCATCGGTAACCAGCAACATGTCCCAAGCGGCTAGTTGCCGGGTGGACGCATCCAGTGCTGCCGCGCTCGAGGTCAGCAGCAAGGGATAGCGCTGCGGACAAACGCGCCGCAGCGCCGCCAGGTCAAGCCCGGCATCCAGTGCTGTACGCACCACTTAGACCCGCTTGAAAATCAGCGTGCCGTTGGTGCCGCCAAAACCGAACGAATTGGACAGCGCCACTTCCACCTGATGCTGGCGGGCGGTATGCGCGACGTAATCCAGATCGCAACCTTCGGAGGGGTTATCGAGATTGATGGTCGGCGGAATCACGCCATCAAACAATGCCATCACCGAATACACCGCCTCCACGCCCCCGGCGGCACCCAACAAATGCCCGGTCATCGACTTGGTGGAGCTGACCATGACATTCCGCGCCGCATCCCCCAGCACGGCTTTTACGGCCAGGGTTTCGGCCAAATCCCCGGCCGGGGTGGAAGTGCCATGCGCATTGATGTAGCCAACCTGCTCCGGCGCAATGGCCGCATCGCGCAGGGCATTGCGCATGCAGCGCGCCGCGCCTTCGCCACTCTCGCTGGGGGCGGTCATGTGATAGGCATCGCCACTCATGCCAAAGCCGACCAGCTCGGCATAAATGCGCGCCCCGCGCGCCTTGGCGCGTTCGTATTCTTCCAGCACCAGCACACCGGCACCATCGCCCATCACAAAACCATCGCGCTCGGCATCCCAGGGACGCGAGGCACGCTCCGGAGCGTCATTGCGGGTGGACATCGCCTTCATCGCGCAGAAGCCGCCCACCGCCGTCGGCGTGGTGGCATGCTCGGCGCCGCCGCAAATCATCGCATCGGCATCGCCGTACTGAATCATGCGATAGGCCAAGCCGATATTGTGGGTGGCCGTGGTACAGGCGGTTACCGCCGCGATATTCGGCCCCTTGGCGCCGGTCATGATGGAAAGCTGACCAGACACCATATTGACGATGGTGCTGGGGATATAAAACGGCGAAATCTTGCGCGGCCCGCCTGCGGCGAGCTTCAGCGTGGTGTCCTCGATACCCGACAGGCCGCCAATACCGGCACCGATGGCCACACCGATGCGCTCGGCAGCTTCGCCCTCGATGAGTAGACCGGCATCTTCGATGGCCATGAGCCCGGCAGCCACGCCGTAATGCACAAACGGATCCATCTTCTTCACGTCCTTGGGCGTGATGAAGGCGGTCGGGTCAAAACCGCGCACTTCGCCGGAAATCTGCGTAGCGAATGCCGAGGCATCGAAATGGGTGATGGGACCAATGCCCGAGCGCCCGGCCTTGATAGCGTCCCAGTTGCTTTGCAGATCGTTGCCCAGCGGTGAAAGGATGCCAAGGCCGGTGATGACGACGCGACGATTAGACATGCGGACTCCGGTGTGTCGTTATTGCGTGATATGGGGTTTGCGTTGCTTCCAACATGCCAAGGGCCGCACAAAGCGGCCCCGACATTGATTCGCCATGAATCAGACTCAGGCCTTGACGTTGGCCTTGACGTAATCGATGGCCTGCTGAACGGTGGTGATTTTTTCAGCATCTTCGTCCGGGATTTCGCACTCGAATTCTTCTTCTAGTGCCATCACCAGTTCAACGGTATCCAGCGAGTCCGCGCCCAGGTCGTCCACGAAGGATGCGCTGTTTACAACGTCCTCTTCCTTGGCACCCAGTTGTTCAACCACGATCTTCTTGACGCGTTCTTCGATATTGCTCATGTGTGACCCCTCCGGGGGATTGGTTCAAGTGAAACGAGTTGCGTAGTGTAAGGGAAACTCGGGCTGACGCACGACACCTGCGTATGGTCGGCGCTGCCATCGCAAGCCCCAGTGCTCACGGCATATACATGCCGCCGTTGACATGCAGGGTTTCGCCGGTGATATAGGCTGCATCCGGGCCTGCCAAAAACGCTACCGCACGGGCAATATCCGCAGGCTCACCCAAGCGGCCGAGCGCGATTTGCGTCTGCATCGCGGCCTTGGCGTCTTCGGGCAGGTCTGCGGTCATGTCGGTGGCGATGAAGCCCGGAGCGACCACATTGACGGTGATGCCACGGCTGCCGATTTCCTTTGCCAGCGATTTACTGAAGGCGATGATGCCAGCCTTGGCCGCAGCGTAATTGGCCTGACCGGCATTGCCGGTAACGCCGATCACCGAGGCGATGTTGATGATGCGGCCATGGCGCGCCTTCATCATGCCGCGCATCACAGCCTTGCTGGCCCGATACACGCTGGTGAGATTGGTATCCAAAATCGCCTGCCAGTCCTCGTCCTTCATGCGCATCAGCAGATTGTCGCGGGTGATGCCGGCATTGTTGACCAGAATCGAAAGCCCGCCGTGGTCTTTCTGGATGGCCTCAATCAAGGCTTCGATGGCACCGGCCTCATTGACATTCAGCACCCGGCCTTCGCCGCCCAGTGCCGCCAGACGTGCGCCGATGGCCGCTGCCCCGGACTCGCTGGTAGCCGTACCGATGACCTTGGCGCCGCGTGCGGCCAGTTCATCGGCAATCGCCGCACCAATGCCACGGGAAGCGCCAGTCACCAGCGCGATTTCATTCTCAAGCGGTTTGCTCATCTTTTTTCCTCAAAATGCAAAGTTCAACGCCATGCTTCCAGCGCCCCGGCAAAGCCCGGCAAATCCCCCAGTGCGCGCCCGTCCAGCTGCCTGTCGATACGGCGTACCAGCCCGGTCAGCACCTTGCCGGGGCCGCATTCGCCCAGCCGCGTCACGCCGCGCCCGGCCAGGGTCTCGACGCATTCGGTCCAGCGCACCGGCAGATAAAGCTGGCGCACCAAGGCATCACGGATATCCTCAAGACCATCGTGGATGCGCGCATCGACGTTCTGCACCACCGGAATCGCCGGTACATGCCAATGCAACCCGCGCATGGTTTCGGCAAGGCGGTTGGCAGCCTCGCGCATCAAGGGGGTATGCGAGGGCACGCTCACCGCAAGTTTCACGGCTTTTTTCACCCCGCGCTCGGCCAGCAACGCCAGCGCCCTGTCCACGGCTTCAGCATCGCCGCCAATCACGATTTGTCCGGGCGAGTTGTAATTGGCCGGCACCACCACGCGGGTATCAGAAGCCGCCTCACAAACCTCTGCCACCAGCGCATCTTCCGCACCAATCACGGCCGCCATCGCGCCAGTGCCTGTGGGTGCGGCCTCCTGCATCAACTGGCCACGGATGCGCACCAGATGTGCGCCGTCCTTGAGACTCAACGCTCCGGCAGCCACCAGCGCGGTGTATTCGCCCAGACTGTGTCCGGCCAACAATGCCGGCGCACTGCCACCGGCCGCCGCCCATGCCCGCCATACGCCGATGCCCGCTGCCAGCAGTGCCGGTTGGGTGAACTCGGTGCGGTTCAACATTTCCTCAGGACCTGCCTGCGACAGCGCCCACAAATCGACGCCAGCGCCTTCGGAGGCCTCATCAAACGCCTGGCGAATCTCGGCATGGGCTTCGGAAAGCTCGGCCAACATGCCGACACTCTGCGAACCCTGCCCCGGAAAAACAAATGCCAATGCTGCGCTCACGCTTTCACCTTTACCGGAAAAGTGTGCAGTTTAGCCGCCCTGCCCGGCTTGGCAACAAAAAACGGGCTGCCCCGCGGCAGCCCGTTGTCATCGCTTGTTGCCCGCTTACTTGGCGAGGCGCTTGGCGATGGCGGCACCGAGGTCACCCGGCGATTTCACCGTGGTAACACCGGCCTTTTCCATCGCGGCGAACTTGCCTTCGGCCGTGCCCGAGCCACCAGAGGCAATCGCACCGGCATGTCCCATGCGCTTGCCCTTGGGCGCGGAAGCCCCGGCGATGAAGCCCACCACCGGCTTGGTGACGTGTTTGGCGATGTATTCGGCGGCTTCTTCTTCTGCGCTGCCACCGATTTCACCCACCATGATGATGCCTTCGGTCTGCGGATCTTCTTGGAACAGCTTCAGCGCATCGATGAAGTTGGTACCGTTGATTGGGTCGCCGCCGATGCCGATGCAGGTGGACTGCCCAAGGCCAGCGTCGGTGGTCTGCTTCACTGCTTCATAGGTGAGCGTGCCCGAACGGCTGACGATGCCGACCTTGCCCGGCATGTGGATGTGGCCGGGCATGATGCCGATCTTGCATTCGCCCGGCGTAATCACGCCGGGGCAGTTCGGCCCGATCAGACGGGCTTCGGGATAGCCCTTCAGCACGTTCTTGACGCGCATCATGTCCAGCACCGGGATGCCTTCGGTGATGCAGACGATGACCTTGATGCCGGCGGCAGCGGCTTCCAAAATCGCATCGGCGGCAAACGGCGGCGGCACATAGATGACCGAAGCATCGGCGCCGGTCTTGGCAACGGCCTCGGCCACGGTGTCGAACACCGGCAGGCCAAGGTGCTGGCTGCCGCCCTTGCCGGGGGTAACGCCGCCAACGACCTGGGTGCCGTAGTCAAGCATTTGCTGGGCGTGGAAGGTTCCTTGCGAGCCGGTGAAGCCCTGCACGATGACCTTGGTGTTTTTGTTGATCAAAACTGCCATGAGTAAAAATCCTTGCGGTAATCAGGCGGCGTTCTTGACGGCTTCGACCGCCTTCTTCGCGCCATCGTTGATGTCGTCAGCCGGGGTGATGGCAAGGCCGGAGTTCTGCAACAGCGCCTTGCCTGCCTCGACGTTGGTGCCTTCAAGACGCACGATTACCGGCACCTTGACACCGACCTCTTTCACTGCGGCGATGATGCCTTCGGCAATCATGTCGCAGCGGACGATGCCGCCAAAGATATTGACGAAAATCGCCTTCACCTTGTCGCTGGAAAGAATCAGCTTGAAGGCTTCGGTCACTTTTTCGCGGTTGGCACCGCCGCCTACGTCCAAGAAGTTGGCCGGCTCGCCACCATTCAATTTGATGACGTCCATGGTCGCCATGGCAAGACCGGCACCGTTCACCATGCAGCCGATATTGCCGTCCATGGTGACGTAGTTGAGGTCGTACTTGGAGGCGAGCACTTCGGTTTCGTCCTCCTGGCGCACATCGCGCATGGCCACCAGCTCCGGATGACGGAAGTTGGCGTTGTCGTCGGAATTGATCTTGCCATCGAGCACGGCCAGATCGCCGTTGTCGAGAATCGCCAGCGGGTTCAGCTCCACCAGCGCCAGATCCTTGTCATTGAACAGCTTGTACAGACCCAGCATGATTTTCGACAGCTGGCCGACCTGCTTGGCGGAAAGCCCCAGCGCAAAGCCGAGATCGCGGCACTGATAGCCTTGCAGGCCTTCAACAAAGTTGACGTGCAGGGTTTTGATTGCGTCGGGCTTTTCGGCAGCGACCTGTTCGATGTCCATGCCGCCTTCGGCCGAAGCGATGAAAGTTACGCTCTGGGTGGCGCGATCAACCAGCACCGACAGATACAGCTCCTTGTCGATATTGGTGGCCTGGGTCACCAGCACGCTGTCCACCGGCAGTTCAACGCCCGCCGTCTGGTAGGTAGCCATCTTGGTGCCGAGCATGGCTTTGGCATGCTCACGCACTTCGTCCAGGGTTTTGGCCAGCTTGACGCCACCGGCCTTGCCGCGACCGCCTGCGTGAATCTGGGCTTTCACCACCCAGAAATCGCCGCCAATGGCTTTGGCAGCGGCAACAGCTTCGTCAGGGGAATGGGCAACCTGCCCGGCGGGAACGGCGATGCCGTAATCGGCAAACAGCGCTTTGGCCTGATATTCGTGAAAGTTCATTGAGTCACCAAGGAAGTGGAAAGGCAGCCCCCGGCTAGCAATGCGCCGGAGTGCGCCGCCTATTGTCGCGCAAAGCGGGCTTTCGGGGCAAAACCCTTGTGCATTTCACCATGACCAATCCGGCCAAGCCCTATAATCGCGCCGCATTTCAAGGACAGAGCCATGCCTACTCGCCAGATCAAAACCGTTCACGACCACAGCCTGCGCGCGGAAATCCGCCTGTATGCGCTTTATCGCATGCTCGAAGCCGTCACGCTGTTGGCGATGATCATCCTGTATGCCTCGGCAGAAGAAGTCATGCGCAGCACGCTGCTGTATGCCGTGCCTGCCTGCCTGATCTATCTGTTGGTTGCCACAACCTTCATCGCACTGGCGTACACCCGGATTTCCGCCAGTCGGCAGATCGTGCTCGGCACGGTATTCGACCTGATTTTCGCCGGACTGCTGGCTTGGCTGATTCCGCAAGCTGCCGACGTCATCGGCCCGATGCTGATGCTGAATGTGGTAGCTGCCGCATTGCTGGTATCACTGCCATTTGGCTTGTCCATCGCGGTGGTGGCTGGCACGGGGCTAATGCTGCTCTCTCCCCGGGGCTGGAACGACCATCTGCCTTATGCACTGATTTATATCGCCATTGCCCTGGTCGCCAGCCGCCTTGGCCAGAAAATCTCCCAATCAGACCAGGTGACCGAGCAGCAAAGCCTGGAAATTGCTGAATTGTCACGGATGAATTCGCTGATTCTGGAGCGTCTGCCGGTCGGTGTTCTGGTGGTCAATGGCAAGGGGCGCATCCGCACTTCCAACGAAGTCGCCCAGTACCTGTTGCGCCTGGATTCGAGCCTACCCGACGAAGAAATCCTCGATCTGCGCTCCCCACCTCTGGCGCGCAAACTACAGCGCTGGATCGAGGGCAAGCCGCAGGATCAGGAGCTGCTGGCCTTCCGCCATCACGAAGCGCGCATCGAGCCGCAATTCCTGCGCTTGATTCCGCAGGGCGAGGAAATCCTGATTTTCCTGAACGACACCTCGCAAGCTGCACGCCGCGCCGAAACCATGACGCTGGCGACCTTGGGACGCTTTTCGGCAAGTCTGGCGCACGAAATCCGCAATCCGCTTTCGGCGATCAATTACGCCGCCCAGCTGCTGGAAGAATCGCAAAGCCTAGATTACATGGATCGCAAGATGCTGGACATCATCCGCCAGCAAGTGCGTCGTACCAATGGCATCATCAACAGCGTGCTGGGGCTTGCAAGGCGCGCCCCAGCTCAGCCGCAGCGCTTCGACCTGTGCCAAATGGTGCGCAATTTTGCCGATGAATACCGCATCGGCTTTCCGCTGGACAACGACACCCTGACCCTGCGCATCCCCGACGAGGCGCTGATGGCCAATGCCGACCCCGACCATGTCCATCAAATCCTGATGGTACTAATCAGCAATGCCCGTTATTACGGCCGCATGCCCGACGAACCGGCGCACATGACCCTGCGCGTGGCTCAGGAAGGCAACCGCTGCATGGTGGATGTCATCGACCGGGGGCCGGGCATTTCCGATGGCGCTGCCCGCAGCCTGTTCAAGCCGTTCTACACCACCTCAAGCCACGGCACCGGGCTTGGCCTTTACATCGCCCGCGAGTTGGCACAAAACAACCGTGGCGACTTGGAATATCTGCGTCGCAGCAGCGGCTCCTGTTTCCGGCTGTCAATGCCGCTGGCAAGCGCCGAACCGGAAATGCCGGGCAGCGCACCACAGGCCGTGCAATAACACCAGGCCATCGGCGCAATGAAACATCCGGGCTAAAATGCGTCCTCCCCCACCAGGAGCTTTGCCGTGCAGACCCAAACCGCCTTGGTCATCGATGATGAACGTGATATCCGCGAACTGCTCGTCGTCACCCTGACCCGGATGGGATTGCGCGTGGAAACCGCCTCTACGGTGATTTCCGCCAAGCAGCAACTGGCCGCCCAAACATTCGACTTCTGCCTCACCGACATGCGCCTGCCAGATGGCAGCGGCATGGAAATCCTCGCGCATATCAGCGAGCACTACCCGATGACCCCGGCGGCGATGATTACCGCCTTCGGCAACATGGAAGCTGCGGTGGAAGCGCTGAAGGCCGGCGCCTTCGATTTTGTCGCCAAGCCGGTGGATCTTGGCGTATTGCGCGACTTGGTGCGCAACGCACTGAAATTGCGTGCCGAGCGCAGCGCCAGCCCGGAATCCATCCCGCAGGCATTTGCCGAGCCAGCCAACACCGCGTCCGGCCACAACGGCGCCACGGCCGATGCCACCAAGCCCGCACCCGCGCGACAATGCAGCCCGCGCCTGCGGGGCGAATCGCCGGCTATGGAACAATTGCGCCAGACCATCGCCAAAGTCGCGCGCTCACAGGCGCCGGTATATATCTGGGGCGAATCCGGCACCGGCAAAGAACTCACCGCGCGCAGTATCCACGAAGAAAGCCCGCGCGCCTCCGGCCCGTTCATTCCGGTCAACTGCGGCGCGATTCCGGCCGAACTCATGGAAAGCGAATTTTTCGGCCACAAAAAAGGCAGCTTTACCGGCGCCCATGCCGACAAGGAAGGGCTGTTCCAAGCCGCCCACGGCGGCACCCTGTTTCTGGACGAAGTGGCCGAGCTGCCGCTGCCGATGCAGGTCAAACTGCTGCACGCCATCCAGGAAAAAACCGTGCGTCCCGTAGGCGCGGCCGCCGAAATCAAGGTCGATGTGCGCATTCTTTCAGCCACTCACAAAGACCTTGCCCGACTGGTGGACGAAGGCAAGTTCCGCCACGACCTGTATTACCGCATCAATGTGATCGAGCTGCGTGTGCCGCCCCTGCGGGAGCGCCGCAGTGACCTGCCGCTGCTTGCCAACGACATCTTGCAGCGTCTGGGTCAATCGCATGGCATCACCCCACCGGTACTGGATGAAAGCGCACTTGCCGCACTCAACCAATATCCCTTTCCCGGCAATATCCGCGAACTGGAAAACCTGCTGGAGCGCGCCATGACCATGTCCGATGGCGACCGCATCCTGGCAGATGACCTGCACCTGCCCAGCAATGCCCCGACCGGCCCGCTGGAAGCGCCAACCCCAGGCTTTCCGCCCACGGCGGTACCTCTGGCGCCTGCCACACCCGCCTATCCACCTACCCCCGCCGCGCCCGCGGCCACCACGCTGTCCGAAGTGATGGACGGCGAAAACGGCTTAGCACTGCCGGAGGCCGTGGAGCAGATGGAACGTGCCACCATCGAGCAGGCGCTGCTCGCCAACCGCTACAACAAAACCAAGACCGCCGCGCAGCTTGGCATCACCTTCCGCGCCCTGCGCTACAAATTGAAAAAACTGGGGATTGAGTAAGCCTGCCAGCCCGCTGCATCCTCACCCCATCCACCAAGCATCACTAGCGCGCAAAAACAAAACGCCGTGACGCAATTGCTGCGCCACGGCGTTGACGTTTCAAGCCCCGCTGGATGTCTTATGCGGCGCTGGCGGCCTTGTGGAACACCAGCTTTCCGCCTTCGGCATCGACAGCAATGGTGTCGCCACTTGCGAAGTCGCCGGCCAGGATACGCTGTGCCAATGGGTTTTCCAGTTGCTGTTGGATGGCGCGCTTCAACGGGCGTGCGCCATACACCGGGTCAAAGCCGATATTGCCAAGCAGCTCGTAGGCATTATCGGAAAGCTGCAAGGCCAGGCTGCGCTCGGCCAGACGCTTTTCCAGACCGCGCATCTGGATGCGGGCGATGGCCTTGATGCCGGCCTTGTCCAGTGGGTGGAACACCACGATGTCGTCCAGACGGTTGATGAACTCGGGACGGAAATGCGCCTGCACCACGCCCATCACCGCCGCCTTCATCTGTGTATAGCCTTCCGCCGAATTGTCCCCGGCCAGTTCCTGAATCTGGTGGCTGCCAAGGTTGGAGGTCATCACGATGACGGTATTGCGGAAGTCCACGGTGCGCCCCTGACCATCGGTCAGGCGGCCATCATCCAGCACTTGCAGCAGGATGTTGAACACATCCGGGTGGGCTTTTTCCACCTCGTCCAGCAAAATCACGCTGTATGGCCGACGGCGCACCGCCTCAGTGAGATAGCCGCCTTCCTCGTAGCCGACATAGCCCGGCGGCGCGCCAATCAGACGGGCGACCGAGTGCTTTTCCATGAACTCGCTCATGTCGATGCGCACCATCGCGTCCTGCGAATCGAACAAAAAGTCCGCCAGCGCCTTGGTCAACTCGGTCTTGCCCACGCCAGTGGGCCCAAGGAACAAGAACGAGCCGGACGGGCGGTTCGGGTCGGACAGCCCGGCGCGCGAGCGGCGCACCGCATCGGAAACCACTTTCACGGCTTCTTCCTGCCCCACCACGCGCTCATGCAGATGTGCTTCCATGCGCAGCAGTTTTTCGCGCTCGCCTTCGAGCATTTTGCTCACCGGAATACCGGTCCAGCGGCTGACCACTTCGGCGATTTCTTCGGCGGTGACCTTGTCCTGCAATAGCTGGAAACCACTGGTTTCGGCTTCCTGTGCGGCCTTGAGCTGCTTTTCCAACGCCGGCAGCTGGCCGTACTGGATTTCGCTCATCCGCGCAAAATCCTGCACGCGCTGCGCCGCTTCCAGTTGCAGACGAGCCTGTTCAATCTGTTCCTTGATCCTGGTTGCGCCCTGCAAGGTGGCTTTTTCTGCCTTCCAGATTTCTTCCAGATCCTGATATTCGCGCTCCAGCATGCTGATTTGTTCTTCCAAATCGGCAAGTCGCTTCTGGCTTTCGGCATCCTTTTCCTTCTTCAAGGCTTCGCGCTGGATTTTCAGCTGAATCAGGCGACGCTCCTTGCGGTCAAGTTCCTCGGGCTTGGAGTCGATTTCCATGCGGATGCGGCTGGCGGCTTCGTCCATCAGGTCGATGGCCTTGTCCGGCAATTGCCGGTCGCTGATATAGCGGTTGGAGAGCGTGGCGGCGGCGACGATGGCCGGGTCGGTGATTTCAACCCCATGATGCACGGCGTATTTTTCTTTCAGGCCGCGCAAAATGGCGATAGTGTCCTCAACGCTCGGCTCACCGACAAACACCTTCTGGAAACGGCGCTCAAGCGCGGCATCTTTTTCGATGTACTGGCGGTATTCATCTAGCGTGGTTGCGCCGATGCAGTGCAGCTCGCCGCGCGCCAGCGCCGGCTTCAGCATATTGCCCGCATCCATCGCGCCATCGGCCTTGCCGGCGCCGACCATGGTATGCAGCTCGTCGATGAACAGGATGATTTGCCCCTCGCTCTTGGCAAGGTCGTTCAGTACGGCTTTCAGGCGCTCCTCGAACTCGCCACGGAACTTCGCCCCGGCAATCAGCGCCCCCATGTCCAGGCTGAGCACGCGCTTGCCGCGCAAGCCTTCGGGCACTTCACCATTGACGATGCGCTGCGCCAGACCCTCGACGATCGCGGTCTTGCCCACACCCGGCTCGCCAATCAGCACCGGGTTGTTTTTGGTGCGCCGTTGCAGCACCTGGATGCAGCGGCGGATTTCTTCGTCGCGGCCAATCACCGGATCGAGCTTGCCCTTTTCGTGACGGGCAGTGAGATCGACACAGTATTTCTCCAGCGCTTGACGCTGGTCTTCGGCATTTTCGTTTTGCACGCTTTCCCCTCCTCGCATATGGTCAATGGCCGTTTCCAGTGCTTGCTTGTCGATACCTGCGGCTTTCAGGGCACGGCCGGCCTCGCCGCTGTCGTCCAGCGCTGCCAGCAGGAACAGCTCGCTGGCGATAAAGGCATCGCCGCGCTGCTGCGCCAGTTTGTCGGTGATATTGAAGAGCCGCGCCAGGTCATTGCTGATGCTGATCTGCCCAGCCTGGCCGCTGACCTTGGGGAGCGCATCCACCTGCTCGAGCAAGCGGCTGCGCAATGCCTGCACATTGGCGCCCGCTTGCGCCAGCAATGCCCGGCTGCTGCCGCCTTGCTGGTCGATGAGTGCCAGCAACAAATGCACCGGCTCGATAATGCTGTTGTCACGCCCCACAGCTAGCGATTGCGCATCGGCAATCGCCTGCTGGAAGCGCGTAGTGAGTTTGTCCATTCGCATGTGATTTGAAGTTCATGGGCGGCGAACCGCGATACCTCAAAAATGGGGACAAAGTGCCGGGATTCAACGCGTGAAAGCGCAGGTTTAATCCGTGTTCAATTGGCTGGCGCGTCCAATCAACTCAAGGTCGTCTTGAGTCGTCTCGGTGAAATGAATCAACCCATATTTGGCGAAATCAATCATTACCCCCTCCCCAAGACAGCTCCAGTCTTCCTTGGGATAGGCGCAGCTGTACTCGTCTGTATCAATGGAAAAAACAACAATACCCTCATCGTCATCCGCCATGCGGACGCGGTCACCCAGCCTCACCGCACGCCCGTCGGCATATTTCATCCCACAGGCTCCAGCCAGCCTTGGTAGTGAATCAGGCGGCCAATCAGCGGCAGGTTGACCTCCACTTCAAAGTGGTAGCGACCTGCCTCGCCATATTCGCGGCAGCGGATTTCTTCAAACCAACCGGCTGGCAGCGGCAGCACGCCAAACAGACGGGCACCCTCGCCGATCCAGTGCAATACCGCGTCGATGCGATACAGGCGCAAGCGCAGGCTAAGCGGGCCAATGCGCTCTTGCAAACGACCTTGGCGGGCTTTCAGCGTCGAACTCAAGGGATGGTCGGCAAAACTGCGTTGCCAGATTTCCTTTTCCGGGCTGCGCTGAAAGCGCACCTGCAAGGGTGCATCGCACATCGACGGCGGCATTTTTGCCAATGCGCAAAGCCAGCGCGCCAGTCGGCCTTCGCCGCGCTGTACCGTGCACTGCCCCTGCCAGTGCGGCGGCGCGATGAAGCCATGCAGATGCCGCACTTCTTCACCCAAGTGATAGAACTCCGCCCCCAGCAGCCGTTGAAACAAGGTCGTACTCATTGCATCCACACCAAGGTCGCCATGCGGCCAGTGCGACCATCGCGGCGGTAGGAATAGAACTTTTCCGTCTCGCCAATGGTGCAATGCTCGCCGCCGTAAATGGCTTCGGCACGCATGCCCGCGGCGATCAAACGCTGTCGCGCCAGGGCATACAAGTCCACGTTCCAATGACCAGGCGCCGTGGCCGAAAAGCAGGCCGCCGCCGCATGGTCATGGCGGATAAAGGCATCGCGCACTTCCGCGCCAATTTCATAGCGTTGCGCGCCCGCCGCAGGCCCAAGCCAAGCCAGCAGATTATGCGGCGCGGTCTGCATCGCGGCGATGGTGGCCTCCAGCACCCCGGCGGCAAGTCCGCGCCAACCTGCGTGGGCGGCGCCAATTTCGCCGCCATCACGGGCGACCCATATCACCGGCAGGCAATCGGCGGTGAGGATGGCCAACACCTGCCCGCGCACGGCGGTTACGGCAGCATCGGCTTCGGGCTCATTACTTGCGGCCTCGCTGATGCGCGCGACCTGCACGCCATGCACCTGATGCAGCCAGTGCGGCGCGCTAGGAAGCGCAAGCATTTGCTGCAATTGGCGGCGGTTCTCGGCCACCGCTTCTGCCGCATCGCCACTGCGGCTGCCCATGTTGAACGCGGCAAACGGCGGTTGCGAAATCCCCGCCCCTGCACGCGTGGTCGTGATTGCCATAGCCCCGGGTGGCGCCGGCCAGCTGGCATAAATCCACGGCTGCATCAGTATTGCGCCTCGTTCCAGGCGCGGGTGTCCTCGCGCAGCGCACGCAGCAATGCGCGCATGTCATCGGGTATCGGCGCTTCGGCGCGCACTGGCTCGCCGCTTATCGGGTGGTCAAATGCCAGCGCTTCGGCATGCAGCGCCTGACGTTTGAAGCCGCGCAGTTGTTCGACCAGTTCATCGCTGGCGCCCTTGGGCAGTTTCAGCGCGCCGCCATACAGCGGGTCGCCGATGATGGGGTGCCTGATTTGCTGCATATGCACGCGAATCTGATGGGTACGGCCGGTTTCAAGGCGGCATTCCAGCGCAGTATGGGCACGGAAGCGCTCGCGCAGGCGGTAATGGGTGATGGCTTCGCGGCCATCTTCACGCACGCACATCCGCAGACGGTCGCGCGGATGGCGGTCAATCGGAAAATCTGCCGTGCCGCCAGCCACCATCGTGCCCAGCACCACGGCCACATACTGGCGATGCACTTCGCGCGCGGCCAGCATTTCCACCAGCCGGGTTTGCGCAGGCAGGCTGCGCGCCACCACCATCACGCCGGAGGTGTCCTTGTCCAGTCGATGCACGATGCCGGCACGGTTCAATGTCGCCAGCGCCGGGTCGCGGTGCAGCAGCGCATTGACCAAGGTGCCATCGGGGTTGCCCGCGCCCGGATGTACCACAAGCCCGGCAGGCTTATTGAGGATGAAAAGATGCTCATCCTCATACAGCACATCCAGCGGAATATCCTGCGGGCAAGCAGCCGTCTCCACGCCCAGCCGGGCGTTCAGGCTGACGGTTTCGCCGCCATGCAGCAGGTCGCGTGGACGTGCGTTGCGGCCATCGAGCAACACGTCGCCAGACTTTACCCATTCGGCCAGTCGCGAGCGTGAAAACTCCGGGAAAAGTTCGGCCAGTACCGCATCAAAGCGGCGACCGGCGGCGCTGGCAGGGACAATGGCTTGGCGAATATCGGCGGTGTGCATATCTGTCATCGTAAGGTTCCCGGGCGACTTATTGCCCTTGTGTTCATTCTGTATGGGCGGCAAGTGCCCCGGCTAGGCTATTATCACCGCTTCCGTTTCGACATCCTGCATATCCATGTCACTTCGCATTGATGCTTCTCGTCCCCTGATTCGCGCCGGCCTCGTATCGCTGGCGGTGCTGTTTTCGCTTTCCGGCTGCGCCCGCTTCAAGGACAAGAAAGCCGAAAAAACCGAAGGGCTGCCGGTCGAAACCCTGTATGACAAAGCGCATGCTTCGATGGTCAGCGGCAATTACGGCACTGCCGAAGAAACCTTCCGCCGCCTGATTGCCCAGTATCCTTACGGTGCGTATGCCGAACAGGCACTGATGGAAACTGCCTACGCCCAATACAAGAGTGGCAAGAACGATGATGCGGTGTCCACCATTGACCGCTTCCTGCGCACCTATCCCACCAACCGCCATGTCCCCTACATGTACTACCTGCGCGGCCTAGCCAACCAAGCACGCAATACCGTGTTCATGCAGCGCGTTTTCAATCTGGACATGGCCAGCCGCGACCTAGCCGCCCCGATGCAGGCCTATGATGATTTCGGCATCGTCACCAGCCGCTTTGCCAACAGCCGCTACGCCGAAGATGCCCGCCAGCGGATGGTATTCCTGCGCAACCAGTTCGCCCGTCATGAATTGAATATCGCCGTGTACTACCTGCGTCGCGGCGCTTGGGTCGCTGCGGCCGATCGCGCGAAATACATCCTAGAAACCTACCCGCAAAGCGAATACCAAAACGATGCCGTCGCCATCATGGCCGAAACCTATACGCGCCTGGGCAACCAGACGCTGGCAGACGATGCCAAGCAGGTGCTGGTGATGAACGACCCGCAGCATCCTTGGCTTGCCGGTGGCTGGCCGAAGGATCCGTCCGTTTTCAAGCGACTGAACCCGTTTGCCCGCGAGCATGTGCCCGGCGCGCGCGAGGATTGATTCGCCCCGTAACCAGCAAAGCGCCCCCCGACAAACCCCGACCCCGGTCGGGGTTTGTCGTTTTCATGCCTCGCCCGCTGCCGCTCCAATTCGCAGCACAAGTGCACTGATAGGCAAAGCTGGCCAACAAGGGCGCAGATACGCTACGGACAAGCCTCCAGCGGCGCTGGCAAGTAGGTGGAAAGACAATAAAAAAGCGACTTGGGATGAACCACAAGCCGCTAATTTATTTTGTTTTGGTCGGGGTAGCCGGATTCGAACCGACGACCACTTGTCCCCCAGACAAGTGCGCTACCAGGCTGCGCTATACCCCGGATAAGGTCAGGCATTATAGCCGAAGTTCGGCTCAACGCTTCAACAATTGCAAAACTTCTTCCAACTCCAGCCGCACCTGACGGATGATCTGCACGGACAAGGCGGCCTCCTGCTTGCCATCCTCGCCCTCCAGCCGCAAACGCGCGCCGCCAATGGTATAGCCCTGCTCATACAGCAGGCTGCGAATCTGTCGCACCATCAACACATCATGCCGCTGGTAATAGCGACGGTTACCACGGCGCTTTACCGGCGAGAGGCTAGGAAATTCGGTTTCCCAATAGCGCAGCACATGCGGCTTGACATCGCACAGCTCACTGACCTCACCGATGGTGAAGTAGCGCTTGGCCGGAATCGGCGGAAGCTCTTTGTTACTGCCTGGATCCAGCATAAGCCTCCACACGCTCCTTCAGTTTTTGTCCGGGACGGAATGTCACGACGGTACGGGCGCTGATCGGGATTTCTTCCCCGGTCTTCGGATTGCGCCCCGGCCGTGGATTTTTGCGGCGCAGGTCGAAGTTGCCAAAGCCTGAAAGTTTGACTTGGCGCCCCGACCCCAGCCCTTCGCTCAGGGTTTCAAAAAAGGCATCGACAAACTCTTTTGCCTCGCGCTTGTTGAAGCCCACCTGCTCGAAAAGCTGTTCGGCCATTTCTGCCTTGGTCAATGCCATGACGGTTATTCTCTGATCTTGACGTGATGTTGTTTGGCCAGTGCCTCGGTCACGGCTGCCATGCTCGCATCCACGTCCGACTCGGTGAGAGTGCGCGATTCTTCCTGCAAAATCAAGCCTATGGCAAGACTCTTGAAGCTAGGCTCAACCCCTTTGCCGCGATAGATATCGAACAGACGCAACTGACGCAGCAGCGGCCCTGCGGCCTGCCGCACGGTATCGGCAAGCTGTTGCCACGCCAGTGCCTCGGGCACCAGCAGTGCCAGGTCGCGGCGCACCGACGGGAAGCGCGATGCACTTTCGACCTGCACCTTGCCGCGCCGGGCGATGGCCGCCAAGTTCAGCTCAAAGCCCAATACCGTGGTATCCAAGTCGAGGGTAGCCAACAGTGCCGGATGCAGCTCGCCCAGCCAGCCAATCCGTTCGCCGTCGCGGTAAACATCGGCGGAGCGTCCGGGATGACCGAAGGTTTGCGTGCTGCGGCGAAACTCAAGATTGGCGCCAGATAACGCCGCCAGCGACTCCAAATCGCCTTTCAAATCATGAAAATCCACCGGGCGACTTGCCAGCCCCCATTGCTCGGCACCGGCGCTACCGCAGACGGCTGCGGCGATATGCGCCGTTTCCAGCGGCGCCCCCCCCGGCTGCTCGGCATCGGCAAACACCCGGCCAAGCTCAAACAGGCGCACGCGGCTCTGTTGACGCTGCACATTGCGCGCCAGTGCGGCAACCAGCCCCGGTAGCAACATCGGTCGCATCACGCCAAGCTCGGCACTCAACGGATTGGCCAGGGCAAGGCCGCCCTTGATACCCCATTTTTCCAGTAGCGCCGCATCGACAAAGGCGTAGTTGATAGCTTCCTGACAATCGCGCGCCAGCAGCTGCCGACGCAGTTCAGCATCGGCAACGCGCGTGGCATCGGCGGCCATCACTCGCGCAGCACCACTGGGCAATTTCACCGGAATGCGGTCATAACCGTGGATGCGGGCGATTTCTTCAATCAGGTCTTCTTCCAGCGCGATATCAAAGCGCCGTGCCGGCGGAGTAACCTGCCAGCCATCGGCGGCATCTGCCACGACAAATCCCAGTGCCCGCATGATGCGAGCCACTTCGGCATCTTCCACCGTAATCCCCAGCACGCGGGCAATACGCGCGCGGCGCAGCAAGATGGTTTGGGGTGTGGGCAAGTCATCCTGATGCACGGCCTCTACCACCGGGCCTGCGCGCCCCCCGGCAATCTCCAGAATCAACGCCGTGGCGCGCTCAATCGCCGCCCGTGGTAGTTCCGGGTCAACCCCGCGCTCGAAGCGATGCGCAGCATCGGTATGCAAACCAAGCTTGCGGCTGCGCCCGATGATGGCCGAAGGCGCGAAATGTGCCGCCTCCAGAAACACATTCCGGGTCGCCTCGGTAACGCGGCTGTCAAAACCGCCCATCACCCCCGCCAATGCCACCGGCCGGTCGGCATCGGCAATCAGCAGGAAACCTTCATCAAGCGCAACTTCGCGCCCATCCAAGAGTTTCAGGCTTTCGCCCTTGCGCCCGTGGCGCACCGATACCGGGCCTTGCAGCAGGTCGCGGTCAAACGCGTGCATCGGCTGCCCCAGCTCCAGCATCACATACTGGGTAACATCGACCAGAAAGCTCAAGGGACGGATGCCACTGCGACGCAGGCGCTCGGCCATCCACAGCGGAGTTGCGGTTTCAGCCCTCACGCCTTCAATCACCCGCCCCAGATAACGGGGCGCGTCTTGGCCTGCGGCCAGCGTTACCGCGAGGGTAGCGCTGCTCTCTGCCGGCACGGCGGGGATTTCAAATGCGGCCACCTCGCTGCCAGTGGCCGCTGCCACATCGAAAGCGATGCCGCGGATACCGAAGCAATCAGCACGGTTCGGAGTGAGCTTCAGTTCGATGGTACTGTCGGGCAGCCCCAAATATTGGGCGATTGGCAGGCCAACCGGCGCATCCTCGGGTAGCTCCAAGAGGCCGCTGGCATCGGTATCCAACCCCAGCTCCTTGGCCGAGCACAGCATACCGTTCGACGCCACCCCGCGCAGTTTGGCCGCCTTGATTTTGATATCGCCAAGCTGTGCACCCACCATCGCCAGCGGGGCTTTCAGCCCGGCACGGGCATTCGGCGCACCACAGATGATTTGCAGCATTCCGTGCGCTCCTGCATCGACTTCGCATACTTGCAGGCGATCAGCTTCCGGATGCTTGGTGGCGCTGACAATCTGCGCCACCACCACATGATCTAGGCCATCGCCCAGCACGGTAAGCGCCTCCACCTCCAGACCAATCGCGGTCAGGGCGGCGGCCAGTTGTTCACGGTCGGCATCGGTGCGGATATGCTCACGCAGCCAGTTTTCAGAGAATTTCATGATGCCCTCTCGTCTTTAGGCGTAGCGGCGCAAAAAGCGCACATCGTTTTCAAAGAAGCTGCGCAGGTCATCCACCCCCTCGCGCAACATGGCAAAGCGCTCCACGCCAAGGCCGAAAGCAAAGCCGGTGTAACGCTCCGGGTCGATACCGACGTTCTTCAGCACATTTGGATGCACCATGCCGCAGCCCAGCACTTCCAACCAGCGCTGGCTGCCATCGGCCTGCTGCCAAGCGATGTCCACTTCTGCCGAAGGCTCGGTGAACGGGAAATAGCTGGGACGGAAACGCATTGCAAAATCGCGCCCGAAAAATGCGCGGACAAACTCCGCCAGCGTGCCCTTGAGGTCGGCAAAGCTAGCGTGCTCGTCCACCAGCAAACCTTCGACCTGGTGAAACATCGGCGTATGGGTTTGGTCCGAATCGCTGCGATACACCTTGCCTGCGGCAATCATGCGCAGCGGCGGCGTGCCGCCGTCCTGCAAATGCTTCAGCATGTAGCGTATTTGCACGCCCGAAGTATGCGTGCGCAGCAACCGCCCATCGGCAAAGTAGAACGTATCGTGCATGGCGCGCGCCGGATGGTGCGGCGGAAAGTTCAGCGCCTCGAAGTTGTGCCAGTCGTCCTCGATTTCCGGGCCTTCGGCAAGCTCGTAGCCCAACCGCGCAAAAATATCGCTGATGCGCTCCAACGTGCGGCTAACCGGATGCAGGGTGCCGGTGCCCGAGGCACGTCCCGGCAAAGTGATGTCGATGGATTCAGCCGCCAGCCGCGCATCCAGCGCCGCTGCCTCAAGCGTTTGCCGACGCGCCGCAAGCGCCGCAGTGATGGCATCACGCGCCCGATTGATGGCCTCGCCCGCCGATTTGCGCGCCTCCGGGGGCAGGCTGCCCAGCGTTTTGAGTTGCGCAGTCAGGCTGCCGGATTTGCCCAGCAGCGAAACCCGCAGGGCTTCCAGCGCGTCAAGTTCAGCCGCCGCATCAATCGCAGCCAGCGCTTCGGATTGCAGGGTATGGATTTCACTCATCGACACATACCAAAAAGACAAAAAGAAAACGGGGAAGGACTTGCGCCCTTCCCCGTCGGTTGCGACTTGTCGGCAGTCCGCGCATGGGGCACGGAGCCGCAATCAGGCGGACAGGGCGCTCTTGGCCTTTTCCACCAGTGCAGCAAAACCGGCTGCATCGTGCACGGCGATATCGGCTAGCACTTTGCGATCCAGCGTGATGCCGGCCTTCAGTAGACCGTTCATGAAGCGGCTGTAGGACAGACCGTTGGCGCGCGCACCGGCATTGATACGGGCAATCCACAGGCTGCGGAACTGGCGCTTCTTCAGCTTGCGGCCGATATAGGCGTACTGCTGCGCCTTGGTAACCGCCTGCTTGGCAACACGGAAGACCTTGCGGCGGGCATTGTAGTAACCCTTGGCCTGGCCAATGATTTTCTTGTGACGACGACGTGCGGTAACACCGCGCTTGACTCGTGCCATGGTTTAACTCTCCTCAGGCGTAGGGCAATTGACGGGCAATCCGGCGGGAATCTTCAGCACGCACATAGTGCGGCTGGCGCAGATTGCGCTTGCGCTTGGTCGCCTTCTTGGTGAGGATGTGGCTGCGGTTGGCGCTGCCACGCTTGAACTTGCCGCTGGCGGTCTTGGTGAACCGCTTGCCGGCAGCACGATGCGATTTAATCTTGGGCATGCTGATGTCCTGTCTGTGTGTATGACTATCCAAGGCGGCAACGCATGACATTGCTCTTTCCATCCTGCCCTGAACGGTTTGTGGCCTGCGACTGCAAGCGGGTCCAATCTCCCGCCATGGCGGGAAGCCGCGCAGTATGCCGCAAATACCCGCTGAACGCAATGGCCGCTACAAATGACAAGGCGCTTGCCTTTGCAGACAAGCGCCCTGCGGTAACTTACTTCTTCTTCGGCGCGATCATCATCACCATCTGGCGACCTTCAAGCCGCGGACGCGATTCAATCACCACGTCCTCGCCAAGATCAGCCTCGATGCGTGCCGCCATCTCGCGACCCAGCTCCTGATGGCTCATCTCGCGGCCACGGAAGCGGATATTGACCTTCACCTTGTCGCCTTCCTCAAGGAAGCGGCGCATATTGCGCAGCTTGATTTGATAGTCGCCCTCATCGGTTACCGGGCGAAACTTCAATTCCTTGATTTCGACCTGCTTCTGCTTTTTCTTCGCTTCAGCGGCTTTTTTCTGCTGCTCGAACTTGAACTTGCCAAAGTCCATGATCTTGCATACCGGCGGATCCGCATTCGGCTGGATTTCCACCAAGTCAAGTTCCTCTTCCTCGGCGCGCGCCAAGGCTTCATCACGGGAAAGAACGCCGATCATTTCCCCGTCGCTGCCGATTACCCGCACGCGGGGAACACGGATTTCGTGGTTGCGGCGGTTCTGTTTCGAGTCGAACGTACTGATATTGCAATCTCCAAAGAGGGTAAGGGGCGGCTCGCGTTTTTCATGGCGAGCCGCGGTTTTACACAGCGTGTTGCACCGCCGGGACGTGCTCAATGCGCAAGCGCGCGATGAAGTCTTCAAGGCGCATGCTGCCCAAGTCCTCACCACTGCGGGTACGCACTGCCACTTGGCCATTTTCTTTTTCGCGGTCCCCCACGACCAGAAGATACGGCACGCGCTGCAAGGTGTGCTCGCGAATCTTATAGCCGATTTTTTCGTTCCGCAAATCCGAGGCTACACGGAAGCCTTGGTCTGCAAGGGTTTTGCGAACTTCATCAACATAATCGGCCTGTGCATCGGTGATGTTCAGCACCACTGCCTGCACCGGCGCCAGCCAAGTCGGGAATACGCCGGCATGATGTTCGATGAGAATGCCGATGAAGCGCTCCATCGAGCCGACAATCGCCCGATGTAGCATCACCGGATGACGACGCTGACTGTGCTCATCGACATATTCGGCGCCAAGGCGCCCAGGCATCATGAAATCAACCTGCATAGTGCCAAGCTGCCAAGTGCGACCAATGGCATCTTTCAGGTGGTACTCAATCTTCGGCCCGTAGAACGCCCCCTCACCGGGCAGCTCCTCCCATTCCACGCCCGCCCCACGCAGCGCCGAACGCAGGGCTTCTTCGGCTTTGTCCCAAGTGGCATCGTCGCCCAAGCGCGACTCCGGGCGCAGGGCGATTTTGATTTGAATCTCATCAAAGCCGAAATCGGCATACACCTTCAGCGCCTGCCGATGAAACGCGGCCACTTCCGATTCGATTTGCGATTCCGTGCAGAAGATATGCCCATCGTCCTGGGTAAAGCCGCGCACGCGCAAAATGCCATGTAATGCGCCGGATGGCTCGTTGCGATGGCAGGCGCCGAACTCGCCATACCGAATCGGCAAATCGCGGTAGCTGTGCAAGCCCTGATTGAACACCTGCACATGACCGGGACAGTTCATCGGCTTGACGGCATAAGTGCGCTTTTCCGATTCGGTAAAGAACATATTGTCCTGATAGTTGTCCCAGTGGCCGGACTTCTTCCACAAGGTCACATCCAGAATTTGCGGGCAGCGCACCTCGCCATAGCCGGTGGCTCGATACACGCCGCGCATGTACTGCTCGACCACCTGCCAGATGCTCCAGCCCTTGGGATGCCAGAACACCAGCCCAGGCCCCTCTTCTTGCAAGTGGAACAGCTCCTGCGCCTTGGCGATGCGGCGATGGTCGCGCTTTTCGGCTTCTTCAATGCGCTGGATATAGGCTTTCAGCTGCTTGGCATCCGCCCAAGCCGTACCGTAGATACGCTGCAACTGCTCGTTTTGTGAATCACCGCGCCAATAGGCACCGGACACGCGGGTCAGCTTGAACGCCTTCAAAAAACGGGTATTGGGCACATGCGGGCCGCGGCACATATCCACATATTCCTGGTGGTAATACAGCCCCATCTGGGTCACTTCCGGCCCCATGTCATCAATCAGACGCAGCTTGTAATCCTCGCCGCGCGCCTTGAACACCTCGATCACCTCCGCACGCGGGGTCATGCGCTTGATGACATCGTAATCCTGCGCAATCAGCTCGCCCATGCGCGCCTCAATCGCCGCCAAATCCTCCGGCGTAAACGGGCGCTCGGAATAAATGTCGTAGTAGAAGCCCTCCTCGATCACCGGGCCGATCACCATCTTCACCTCGGGATAGAGCTGCTTGACCGCATGTCCCACCAAGTGCGCGCAGGAATGGCGAATGATTTCCACACCCTCCGGGTCTTTGGCGGTGATGATGCGCAAGGACGCATCACGCTCAATCACATCGCTGGCATCGACAAGGCGACCATCCACCTCACCAGCAATGGTGGCCTTAGCAAGCCCTGCCCCGATATCAGCAGCGACCTCCATCACCGATACAGGCTGGGCGAACTCGCGCTGCGAGCCATCAGGAAGCGTAATCTTGATCATGGTTTTCTCCCCTCCCCTTGCCGGGAGGCTGTTGCGGCAAAGCCGCCATTGGTCATTGGATAAAGCCCGCCTGCAAACGGGCAGTGCATACCGCAGCCCGATAGCTGCCGGTGATGGATTCAGGCGTGGATGGTAGTGCTCATGTCACACACTCGACCGGCGTTGCACGCGGGCCACCTTGCAGGTTTTCTTGATAAGGAATCGCCGATTCTAGGGCGTTGCCAACCTCTTAACAAGATATTTATCGTTACAGGCTTGACATATGCCGCGCGAGCATTCAAGATGCGCAACCTTCGGGCGGTTAGCTCAGCGGTAGAGCACTACCTTGACATGGTAGGGGTCACAGGTTCGAACCCTGTACCGCCCACCACCTTCACAGGTGGCAAGATCAAACCACAGCACGGCTGTGGTTTTTTTGTGCCCGCGCCATCAGCACTGGATTTGATACGCATAGTTTGAGACGCCTCTGGCGCGGCACACCACCAATGCACACAAAAAACAAAGGCGGCTCAAGAGCCGCCTTTGCTCAAAGCGGGGGTTAGAAGCAATTCCCCCCGCCACCGCTAGCAGTTTTTGCTCCCGTCTGGGTCACACTCAAAGTACCGCACTGGGTATCCTTGGTCGCCTGGGCACCCTGCGGTACAGCCTGCGCGGTGAAAGCGTTGGCCGTAACATTCGAATAGCTGAAAGCATAATGGGGCGCCAATTCAGTACGACAAGCGGTATTAGGCGGCGCCATGCCGGCATAGCTCATATTGGTCGTGTGGTAACGCTCGGCAAACTGAGCCATCTCCAGCAAACAGGCAGAGCCCGCCGCCCGACGACTCTTGACCAAGTAGCGATCGTACGAGGGCAAGGCAATACCGGCCAAGATGGCGATGATAGCCACCACGACCATCAGCTCTATCAAGGTAAATCCGGTTTGTTGATTGGAAAGTTTCATTACAGTGATTCCGTTTTATCCGGTAAAAATGACCGAAGTTGGCAAACGGGCGGGGCAACCCGCCCGTTTGTTTGAATGCCGACTTAGTGAGTATTAACCAGCTCACGCCAGTTGACGCGCTCGCCTCTGCTACCGCCCCCCAGAAGCCTAGTAGTCACCCGACTACCATCCAGACCCGGAGTAACCGCTGACAAGCTGCCGTCCTCATTCCTGTAAAGCCGCACACCACCGGTACCTCTGCCCAGGTCAACCGAGCTGACATGGCTTTGACCACCTCCTGGCATCTGATCCGGCACACCATCGCCATTGAAGTCGAAATAGCCCCCCTCCTTGGGATTGGTGCCGGTAAAGACATTCAATGCCGTCAGATACCCCCCCAACCCAGGCGAGCAGCCCTGTGATGCCCCTGGCACCAAGGAGGCAACCGCCAAAATCTCACCCGAAACCTCCGGACGGGTCACAATGCGCTCACCGCGATTGAGGGCAACCGGCACCCCCAAATCCAGATACCAGCCACGCACACCACTGGGCAGCTCGGAATAGTCCTCCGCCGCACGCACCGCCTTGCCGTCAGCGGTCGTACCGTGGTGGGGGAAAGTGCGCCGATGCAGTTGCGAGCGCCCTGTAATCGGGGCATTTCCATCAATCAATGCGTACAAGGTTTGCGTCTGCTGCACACCGGAAACATCTTTGTCTTGTTCCGATAGATATTTACCGGTACCAAAGCTAATGAAAACACGCCCGGTTTTACGTTCCACCGTAACCACCAGCCCCCCGGTAATCGGCTGAGCAGCCCCCGACGGATCACGAGCAGTGAACATCGGGCTGCCGCCATTGGATACCCCCCAACTTGCAGCACTACTGCCACTAAGATCGATTTTCCAGACATTACCCTGGATATCACCGGCATAGACAAAATCCACCTTGCCGTCGGCATTTCTGTCATAGGCAGTAAAATCGGTCATGCCATTGCCACTGCCACTGGTCTGTCCAAAGGCATGACGCGCGGCCACTTGACCGGCAGCATTCAGCTCATACACCAACAGCTTGGCATTGCCGCCCTGGCTTTCCAGGCCATTGGCAGTAATCACCAGCGCCCGACCATTATTGCCCGGCACAATCAACGGCTGGGAAAGAATATAACCCAAGTCTGCATTGACTGTACTGTCCTCATCCCAAAGCACATTGGCAGCCGTAAAGCCTGCCGGGTTGGTAACATCCAGCGCAAACAAGCCCTTACCACCACGCCCCAATGAAGAAATCAAAATATTCTTGCCACTGGTGGTCGCCCGATTTGAGACACGCAGCTCACCATCAACAAAAAACCGATGCTGGTAACGCGGGTCACTAAGCTCTGCCAATGCCTGATAGTCGATACCTCGCGGCATATAAGAGAATAGCGGTTTGCCATCGGCTGCATTGACAGCATGCAGCATGCCGTCATTGGCGCCGACAAACAAGGTATCGCTTTCTTTCACATAATGGGGCACCGAATTGACCACATCGCCAATCAATGAGCTTTGACGGTCACGCAAATTCCCGCCGCTGGATTTTTCAAGGCTGCGATCGCCTTTCAAATACTTCAGATTATCCGCCGCCGACACTGCAGCAGACCCGCTGGTACGCGCCAACAACGATGCCTTGCTACCCAAGGCAGCCAAGGACAGTACCGCACCGCCGCCACCCGCTTGATTCCAAGTAAAAACCGGACGGCTAGAAAACCCCTGCCCCGAACCGAACAAGTCTGGGTTAAGCGAATTTTCTGCCAGCGACCACAACCGTGGCGCACTATCAGTATTGCCACTACTGAAGTCGAATGCCTGTACATCCCCCTCCCAAGTTCCGGACTGATAATGCCCCTGATATATCCGGCTACCACCGCCAACCTTGCGCCCGGTGTCGCCCAAGCCGCCACCGGAGCCATTTTCTGCTGCAATGGCATCCAGCGCATCCTGCAATGCCTGAGCAAAAGCATCAGCATCCGAGGCCACCACAAAGCTACCTCGGCTATTAACTGCTGCGTGCCAGAGATCATCAATTCGAGCCCCGCCACCATTTGCAATCGGGTCGGTCCACTGGCGTGTCCCGCTACGCAATTCGGCCAACGTCACATCATTCGGCTCCATATTCCCTTTAAGGCCGATAGACACACCAAATGTCACCATATGCTGCCAAGTTGCAGGATTTTTGATGCTCGCACTTACATCATTAACAAGATCATCGCGAAGATCGGTTTTCCAAAAATGCATGGCTATATCGGCCAATGTATCGGATTTCCCATCCATAAATGGACGCGCTGCCGTGTAGTTAGCAGAATTCGTTCCATCCGCATTGCCCACAGCATAAGCGGCATCAAACACCGAGGAGCCACCTGGACCATTCCAATAACCATCGGTGGTCAAAATCGCATAACTGCGACGACAACTATACTTCGCACCACTGCCATTGGTAGTCCAAACCGAGTCGTCGGTGTGGTAATAATTGCCAGTACGGTAAAGCGCCTGGCGCAATGGCGTCCATTGCCAAGCTGGGGCATGGTGCAGATATCTGAACCAATTCTGCTTGTTGCTTGCCCGAAACAAGCCACTATCCTGCGACACCGGGATAGGCAGCATAACTTTTCCGGTATAGTCATTGACCGTTGAGGTTATGCCGGGCCAGTACCAACGCGGCGTACCGCTTTGGGCAATCAAATCAAAACCCACACGATAATCTTCACCTAATCGGTAAAACGCTTCACTAGCACCCGCTTTGGCAACACTCATGCGAAAGCGATGATAAGAATACCAAATGACATAGTTGGTCAACTGATCCTGCCCATGATCAGGAACTGCCCCCCCTACCCCAAGAGGCGTGGCAACATCAACCCAGTTACCCCACACAGTAGAGGCATAAGGGCCATTCTCCTCACCCCAGAGCATAGCACTGTTAATCCACTGGTAACCCGTGCTCCAGTCATTTGAGCCTCCAATCCACTCGGCACGCCGCCAAGTTTTTCTGGCAAAATCATACCGATAACGGTAATAGCTGCCGTAACGCGAAACGTTCAGGCCATGATTACGCAAAACCAGAAAGTCTGTCGTATATTTTCTTATTCTGTCTCTATATTGATTCTGATGAGAAGTATCTTGGCGTGTTAGATCAATCGTATATTCCTGCCCCGTAGCCCCCTCAACCGAGTGATTGGGGTTAGGCAATACCGCCTTAGGTGTAGTACCAAGCGTTTTACGGCTACCATCGTAATTGCGCCAAGGCTCGTACTTTTTCATTGGATCATAAGCAATCAGATTCAGTCCCGAAAGATAAATCCTTTCATCATCCGCATTAGCTGCATACCGACGCCCCCCATAAGTAAAGTCTGCGGCATGATGCAAACCATCCGGCATTGCCAAGTCATTCATCGACCCGGAATTATCCAAAATAAACATAATATTGGGCGGAATCGTGCCCACATTGGTTTGCAACGGGTAATCAGGAAACGAGGTTGCAGCATTACCCACCCCGCTGACTACGGCTACAGCCAGCCCCAGCGCGAAAGAAAGCCGGGAGGGCTTGAAGCGACGTGCATTACGCGACATCTGCTGCTTGCTGATTTTTTGAATATCCATGATCTACCTCACTGAATTTTGTAGGTGGACTGCAGAACCACTTCTGCACCACTGGGTGATACTGCGCGCGCCACGATGCGATAAATCCGCTCTGTGCCTGGACAGCCAGCGCCTTCCTCTGCATCACGCAGATCTACCGTCATGCATGCATTGGTTTTACCCATAAATTGAACGATATATTCAGCATCTGCCCCACTGTATTCGGAGCCCAAACTGACTGCTGTTGTTGCAGCGCTGCCCCAAAAGCCATTGGCCTCCCATACCGGCGATGCCGCCGGATCGGGCTGCGCACAAACACCTGCATTGCAGCCAGTAGCAGGCAAAACAGGCTTGGTCTTGGCGCGCGCCTCACCAAAGCGCAATGCCGTTTCAGCCGCATTGAAAGCCACGCTACGGGCGTAGCTTGCACCGGCCATGCGCTCCTGCAATAAAGTGCCACGCATACTAGCAACCCCAAGCAGGGTGATAATCAACAGCAGCATCAGCACCACCACAAGGGCGACACCTGATTGATTTTTTTTACTTAAATTCACAATAGATCCTCCCGATTACGCATCGCAGTGGCAGTCGCCATAGTACGGGTCAGTGGCGCGTTATCGGTGCCTGCCGCATTGCCCGTTTCATCCCCCTGGAATACCAAAGTCACCTGCACTGAAACGACCTTTTTCCAGTCCTCCGCAGTCCAGGAGCTGAAGTTATCCTGAAAAGCGCTATCACCACTTCGCCGGAATGCCAAGCGCATTTCATTGACATTTTCGGCAATTTCTTCTGCTGCCCCCAGGCTTTGCATATTCCCGGCGGTATTGGGATAAGAAAGTTGACGATACAGGGAGCTGCCACCCCGACCATTGCTGCGCACCTCCCAGCGATGGCGTAAAACTTTGCCAACATAAGCAGAAGATGCTCCCGTCAGATCACAACTCGAACTCCAGCTGCCACTTGCTGGCTTCAAGAAGCACAGCTCAGCGCCCTGACTGTTTGACAAAGGGACGGTCGGCGTCAAAATCCCCCCAGCTGCTGTAGTCGCACTGAACAGCACATTGAAATCGCTATTGCAGATGGCCATCATTTCATCTCCAGCATAGGCTGCACCGGCTGCCGGCGCGATTCTGAGCGGACCTGCGGGATCAATATGCTCGATCACATTGGAAATTGCATTATTGCTGAGGTAAATATCCAGCGCATTGCCATTGACCCAAACGCCTGCCTGGATTTCCGGCAAAAACGCATGTGTCCCCATCAAAGTATCTGACCGGCCACAGGCAGTTACCCCGGCCTCGCGGATATCTCGGCTCATTATTTCAAACGCAGCACGAGTGTTTTCTTGGATGCGCCCCACCGATTCTGTCGTGCCATATACCCGACTATTGGAAAGAAACATGCCAGCAGCTGCTGCAATCACGATCAAACCAATCAGCAAGGCAATCATCAGCTCAATCAGGGTAAAGCCCTGCTGCTGCCAAGCCACATGTACCGAAGGTATTTTTTTGAAATTATTTTTCATCATTCAAGCCTGCTGGTAATTTCAAAGATTTGCGCCGCACTGCCACCCGTGGCACGCGCCTCATCCCAACGCACACCCACCGTGCATACCGAATTGCTGTCACATTCGATACGCCCTTCAGCAGTGGGACTCACAGTAGCTACCAAGTTGGAAAGCCAGCCTGCGGTCGTGTTCAAATCCGGGCTGGCGCTTGCCGTGCCTTGCGCCCAATTACGGTTATACGCCCCGCCTTTGGCGCCATCACGATTGGCGCGCAGCATATCCAGTGCGGTATAAGCCTGCGCCACCGCCTGAGTGCGCTCTGCCGAGCTGCCAACATTGCGCAAAGCTACTGCCTGCAGTGCAGCCACCCCCAGCAAACCAACCGCCATGATCAGCACAGCAATCAGCACTTCTATCATGCCCATACCTTGCTGCTGACGCGGGCAGCTATATTGCATGTAATGTTTTGTTTTCATCCGTTATCTCCTGGGGCATTGCAAGCAGCGTTGGCTACGCGACTGATCGAGACCCGCCCCATATTGACTTGAACATTTCTGGCGTTATTTCCGGGCAAACCACTTGCACAAACAGAAAGGGTTCCGACTTGCGTCGGGGAGCTGGCCGAACCTGTGCGAACAAAACCATCAGCCTGATACCAAATCACATTACTGCTACTGATGCTGCTACTGGGGGTAATCGTGATGTCATTGCCACCCAGCGCGACATCTCTCAATACTTCATTCGCGCCGTTTTTTCTTGATATGACGACCAGTCGTTGCCAATTGCCGCCATCACACCCTGTGCCGCTGGTACTTGGACAGACATCTACCCGACCATTGATTCGGATCGCATCCATACGCGCGCCTTGCAAAACTGCATTCAGCTCATTGCTCGTTGCAGTCAGCCGGTTACTGCGCATCATGTTGCGGAAACTGGGCAAGGCAATCGAAGACACAATGGCGAGCACCGCCACAATTACGACTAGCTCCACCAAGCTGAAGCCGCCCTGTCGCCCGATAGCAGGTGTATGGTTTGTTTTGGCTCTGGACATAGTCCCCCCTTTCTATTTGGATGGGAGTCTAGTCTGAAACTTTCCTCAATTATTTGTGAAGCCGACCAACGGCCACTAAGGCCACCTCATCGGCGCTATGCTGCCGCGATGCCAAAAGAAGCTTTTTCCCCTGCCACCAGCCCACTCCCCTTGCTGTGGCACCCTCAATCCATATTGCTGTCGATGTTACTGGCCGAAACGGTGGCCATCATCCTGTCGCTCAGCCCCGGTCTTGCGATGGAGCCATTGATTTATCTTGGCCTGATGTCGGTACTGTTGCAGTGGATCACGGTGTCCACCTTGCTGCTTTCCCGCGCCATCATGCCTTGGTTGCTCAAGCTATCGGCTTCCCGGCTATTGGCTGTGCTCGTACTGCTGTTGACGCTTTCTGCCGTACTGATGTCCGCACTGGCGAAGGCATTGTTTCCGGGCGTTTTGCTCCCCGATGAAGGCATCGCCCGACTCGGCTGGCTGCAAATTCCTGCATTGGTATTGATACTGGGAACGCTGGGCGCGTTTGCATTCCATCGCCACTGGGAGTCCAAACTATTGGCAATCCGCGCCAAACAAGCCGAGCTGGATGCGCTGCGGGCGCGGGTGGATCCGCACTTCCTGTTCAACAGCCTGAACACGGCCGTAGCGCTGGTGCACACCCAGCCAGACGAGGCGGAGCAGGTATTGTTGGACTTGTCCGATCTGTTCCGGGCTGCGCTCTCTGGCAATGAGCTGCATCCACTCAAGCGTGAAATCGAGCTGACCCAGCGTTATCTGGAAATCGAACGGTTACGCTTGGGCGAGCGGTTGCGCGTGAGCTGGCGCTTGCCGCCAACCCTGCCACACCGACAAATCCCGGCACTGACATTGCAGACGCTGGTGGAAAACGCGGTGCGACACGGCATCGAAAAGATGCCAGGCGGCGGCAAGATAGAAATCAGCGTGTTGTTGGATGCCTACAAGCTACGCCTACGGGTCAGTAATGCCATCCCGCTGCGTACCAACGGCCCAACTACTGCCGGGCACAAGGTCGGAATTGCAGCCACCAAGGCGCGAGTGGAGGCCATCAGCGAGGGGCAGGGAGGGCTGTTGACCTTCATCGAAAATGGCGAGTATGTTTCGGAAATCGTCCTGCCATACCGCACGCAATAGCTATAGTTCCCCCTCATCGGCTGCCAGATAATGCCGAGAAACGAACGGGGCGCAAGCGCCCCGTTTGCCGTCCGACTTTATGCACAAGATTACAGGCGCGATGCAATCGCCTTGGCAAAGCTCATGGTGCTGCCGGTGCCACCAAGATCCGGAGTCAGGTTGTCCTTTGCTTCGAGCGTAGCCACGATGGCACGGCGCAGGCGTTCGGCCTGTTCGGGCATGGCTAGGTGATCGAGCATCTGCGCTGCCCCCAGCAGCAGGGCGCAGGGATTGGCGATGC
This sequence comes from Lysobacteraceae bacterium NML08-0793, assembly GCA_002798275.1. Lineage (GTDB taxonomy): Bacteria > Pseudomonadota > Gammaproteobacteria > Xanthomonadales > Xanthomonadaceae > Solilutibacter. Next base: position 461,228 of record NWQR01000001.1, read on the forward strand.
CTTTGCCGGCGATATCCGGGGCGGAGCCGTGCACGGCTTCGAAAATCGCCGCTTTTTCACCAATGTTCGCGCCCGGTGCCAACCCCAAGCCACCGACCAGACCTGCGCAAAGGTCGGAAAGAATGTCGCCAAACAGATTGGTGGTAACGATGACATCGAACTGTTCCGGGCGCATCACCAGCTGCATGCAGGTGTTATCCACGATCATTTCATTGCATTCGATGCCGGGGAAATCTTTGGCGACTTCGCGCGCGGTTTTCAGAAACAGGCCGCTGGTGGACTTCAGGATATTCGCCTTGTGCACCACGGTAACTTTTTTGCGGCCGGTCTTTTGCGCCAGCTCGAAGGCATAGCGGACGATGCGCTCGGCGCCCTTGCGGGTTACGCGCGAAACGCTGGTGGCAAGCTCGCCGTCTTCGGAAACGGTTTGGCCTTCGCCGATATACAGGCCTTCGGTGTTTTCGCGGATGGTGATGAGGTCAACACCGCTGGCAAAGCGCGACTTGGTATTGGGGAAGCTCTTGGCTGGACGCACATTGGCATACAGGTCGAACTTCTTGCGCAAGGTCACGTTGATGGAAGTGAAGCCCTCGCCCACCGGGGTGGTCAGCGGCGACTTCAGCGCCACGCCGTTGCGGGCGATGGAGTCGAGGGTGGCCTGCGGCAGCAAATCGCCGTGTTTTTCCAGCGCCACCATACCGGCATCGGCTTCTTCATAGCCAAGGCCAAGGTTCATCTGGTCAAGGACGTGCAAGGTCGCGTCCATGATTTCCGGGCCGATGCCGTCGCCACGAATCACGGTAATGGTTTGAGTCATGTCAGTTCCTGCTGTTGGAGCCGGGCAAGCGCCTGCCCGGCGTTGGGGTTCAGCCGGTCATTATGCCAGAGCGACAAAAGCCGACGATTCAGCCCAGCGTACCGGCCAGCAGCGGCTCGAATTTGCCTTCGCGGTGCAGCGCCATCATGTCGTCATAGCCGCCCACATGCACGTCGCCGACAAAAATCTGCGGCACACTGGTGCGTTTGGCGCGTGCAATCATCTTTTCGCGCTCGGCAGGATCCTGGTCGATGCGGATTTCTGTCCACTCAAGATTCTTGCTTTTGAGAAAGTTCTTCGCTGCCACGCAATAAGGGCAGACCAGGGTGCTGTAGAGGGTGATTTCGGGCTGGGACATGGAAGGCTCCTTCGGTTTGCGGCATACGATAAAGAGCCGACGATTAACCTGCAATTCACGCCTACCCGCGCGGCAACAGGCATTCTTGGCAAATGACTTCAAAACGCCGTTTTTTCCGTCCTGCCCTGCTGTCTGCTGCCTGCATACTGACCCTTGCGACCGCTACGCTGCCTGCACAGGAGTCGCGTCTGCCCGACATGGGGTCTTCTGCCGGACGGATTCTCTCTCCCGCCAAGCAAAGCGAATACGGCGCGATGATGCTGGCGCAGTTGCGCCACTATGGCTATACCTTGGACGATCCGCTGCTCGATCAGTGGCTACAAGCGGTGGGACAGCGCCTAGCCGCCGCCAGCGACCGGCCGGAGCAATCGTTCACCTTCTTTTTGCTCAAAGACCGGCAAATCAACGCATTCGCCACGCTGGGCGGCTATATCGGCACCAATGCCGGGCTGATTCTGGCAGCCGAGCGCGAAGACGAAATGGCCGCGGTGCTCGGCCACGAAATCGCCCACGTTACCCAAACCCATGTGCTGCGTGCGGTGGAGCGCGCCCAGCGCGATCAGATTCCGATTCTGCTGGGCATGCTGGCCGCCATCATGGTGGCGCAGCAATCGAGCAGCAGCAACAGCGGTGATGCGGCGATGGCGGCGGTGATGGGCGCACAGGGTCTGATGATTCAGCGCCAGATTGATTACACCCGCAGCAATGAATCCGAGGCCGACCGGCTGGGTATCCGCACCCTAGCACGCAGCGGTTACGACCCGGCGGCGATGGCGGCGTTTTTTGAGCGCATGCAGGCCAGCAGCCGCGCCAATCTTGGCAGCGAAGAAAGCCGCCTGCCCGATTACCTGCGCACCCACCCGGTTACCACCACCCGCATTGCCGAGGCCAAAACACGCGCCGAACGACTGCCGCCCCCATCTCGGCTAGCTGCCGCCGACGCGCACAACAGCAGCAATCCCCTGCTACCAGGCAGCCTGAAGCTGAATATCGAACAGCCCCAAGGCGATAGCGGCGATTTTGTCTGGGCACGCGAACGCCTGCGGGTATTGAGCGCCACAAGCCCGCGTGAAGCGATTGGCGAATACGAGCGCATGGCGCGCGCCAAGCCGCTGGACGAGGCCGCGCGCTACGGGCTGGCGTTGGCGAAGATTCAGGCCAGCCAGGCGGCCAGCGCCCGCGACGAATTGACACCGCTTGCCGCCCGCCATCCTGGTAATCGCTGGCTGCAACTGGCATTGGCCGAGGCCGAAGCCCGCAGCGGCCAGACCGCAGCCAGCGAACAGCGCTTTGCGCGTCTGCGCGCGCGTTATCCCAACGACCCGGCGGTTGCCATCAGTGCAGCACGGGTTCTGGTTGAACGCGGCGATGCCGAAGCGGCGCGCAAGGCGCTCGCCATGCTACGTCCGTTATTGGGGCACAGCACCCAAACTCCGGCGTTTCAACGCATCTTTGCCCGCGCCAATGAAATCGCCGGCGACCTGGTGCGCGCAGGTGAGGCACACGCCGAAGCCGAATATCTGAACGGCAATCCCGAACGCGCCCTGCTGCAACTCAATACCCTGCTGCGCCGCCCGGATCTGGATTACTACGCGCGCGCGCGCATCGACGCCCGCATCATCGCCATCACCCCGGTGGTGGAAGAACTGCGCCGCCTTGGCATGAATGACAAAACCCTAGAGCGCTGACAACACGCCTGCGCTGTCATGAATCGGTCATGCAAATCAGGCACGCTATCTGTACCCATTGATTTGCCTGACGGAGTTTTCCCATGCGTCTTTCCTGTTTGTCGCTGTCCTTGATTGTGGCCGCCGGTATCAGCCAGCCCCTTGCGGCGCAGACCGTGTCCGAGGCCGAGCTTGCCGAACTGAAACAGCAACTGGCGGCATTGCAGGCACGCATCCAAGCACTGGAAGCACAGGCCGAACAAAGCCCGCCAACCGCCGCCAGCCCAACCACCGCCGTGCAGACCAGCACCAAGGGCGGGGTGAAAGTAACCTCCGCCGAGAAGGATTTCGAGTTTTCTCTGGGCGGGCGCATCCATTGGGATGCCTATGTATTCGACCGCGACCAAGCCCCGGCCACCAGCAGCAGCGAACTGCGCCGCGCGCGCCTGACATTCCAAGGCAAGGCCTACGGCTGGGAATACAAGCTGGAGCAGGATTTTGCCGGCGGCAGCAATCTCGATGGCCTGCGCGATGCCTATATCGCCACCCGAGTCGGCCCCGGCAAATTGTTTATCGGCCAATTCAAGCCGTATCGCTCGATGGCCGAGCTGACCAGCTCCAACGAACTGCCATTGATGGAGCGCCCCTTCGCCTCTGCCAATGGTCTGTTCAATGGCCGCCAATTCCAGCAGGGCGTGGGCTATCTGATCGGCGGCGAGGATTACACCTTGGGCGCTTCGGTGTTCAATCTGCGCCATGCCGCTGGCAACCGCAATGAAGGCATCGGCGCGGCCGTGCGCGCCACCTGGGCACCGCTGCGTAGCGACGAGCGTACCGTGCATCTGGGGGTGTCGCTCAGCCACGAAAACAGCAATCAAGATACCCCCGCACTTGCAGCTCGCGCCCATTACGCCGGTCGTCGCGGCCCGACCCTGGCCATCGCCAGCACACCGGCAGGCAGCGGCCAATCGGTCAATACCGTGGGGCTGGAAGCGGCTGCAGCATTCGGCTCGGCCTTGTTGCAAAGCGAATACATGCAGGCGCATTTTGGCCAGCCCGGCGGCGACAGCGAGCGCGTGGATACTTGGTATTTGCAAGGAAGCTGGCTGCTTGGCGGCGGCCACAAACCATACAAGGCCGGCACCGGCGTATTTGGCAGCGGCCCTGTGGAAAGCGGCGGGCAGTGGGAGCTGCTGGCTCGCTATGACCATATCCGCAACCGCGACCGCAACGACCACGAAGCCCGCAGTGCCACCTTCGGCGTCAGCTATTACGTCAATCCGGCGCTGCGCTTCATGCTCAATTACACCCGTGGCAAGAACCAACTGACCGGCGACAACACCGGCCAGTACGCGCTGCGCACGCAATTCGTGTTCTAAGCCCCGTTCACCCACTCACCTGTTCGAAGGCGTCATTGCGGCCGGTTTTTCGGTCGGCGCTGTCCTGCACGCAGGATTTCTGCCGAAAGACGGCGTCCACAAAAACCATGAGCCCCGCCAGAGCCGCTTTCATGCCGACGAAATCTGTCTGTCATACGCCTGTCATGTTGCTGCGTTTTGATATGCCTCACGCCCAAAGCCTGTTTCTTGCCCCAAGGACTCTCCAATGAAAACCGTTTCTTTGCGTCTTGCCACTCTCGCCGCCCTCTCTGCCGCCGCCTTGGTCGCCTGCGGTGGCGGCCAATCATCCAGCAACGCGCCCGGACAGGGGGCAGACAGCGCCGCCCAGGCCGCAACGCCGGTTTCGGCCAGCATTACCGGCGCCGGGGCAAGTTTTGTCTATCCGTTGATGTCGCGCTGGTCGGCCGATTACAACAAGGCCACCGGCAGCAAGGTCAATTACCAGTCAATCGGCTCGGGCGGCGGCATTGCCCAGGTCAAGGCTGGCACGGTCGATTTTGGTTCGACCGACCGCCCCCTGTCCTCGCAGGAGCTGGCCGAAGCCGGGCTGGCGCAGTTCCCTTCCGCCATTGGCGGCGTGGTGCCGGTGTTCAATCTCGATGGCATCGCACCGGGCAAGCTGCGCATCTCCGGCGCGACGCTGGCCGGGATTTACTTGGGCAACATCACGCAGTGGAATGATGCCCGTCTTGTGGCCGAAAACCCCGATGTGCGCCTGCCGAATGAAAAAATCCATGTAGTGCGCCGCTCCGATGGCTCCGGCACCACTTTCAACTTCAGCAATTACCTTTCCAAAATCAGCCCGGAATGGAAGGAAAAAATCGGCGAAGGCACGTCGGTGAACTTCCCGGTCGGCATGGGCGGCAAGGGCAATGAAGGCGTAGCCGCCTACGTCAAGCAAATCAAGGGCGCCATCGGCTATGTGGAACTGTCCTACGCCTTGCAGAACCAGATGCCCTATGCCGCAATGCAGAACGCCGCCGGCAACTGGGTGCAACCAAACGCCGAGAGCTTCTCTGCCGCGGCCGCCAGCGCCGACTGGGCAAGCGCGACCGACTTCAATCTGGTCATCACCAATGCCCCCGGCGCCGAGGCTTGGCCGATGACCGCGACCAACTTCATGCTGATTTACCGGCAGCCGAAAAACCCCGAAAAACAGGCCGCCACGCTGGACTTCTTCCGCTGGGCTTTCAGCCAAGGGCAGGCGCAAGCTCAGTCGCTGGACTATGTGCCGCTGCCGCCGGAGCTGGTTGCGCAAATCGAAACCTATTGGAACGCGCTGTCGCAGTGAAGCCGAGCACGCATCACGCCTCTGAACCTGTCGGGCAGGGATGCCCGTCTCTGCCTGATTTATCCGCTGATTTTTCGCCATGAATGCCACCCCCACTCCCAGCCTTGCCCAAACCCCGGCGCGGCGCGATGCACGCAATGACCGGCTGTTCCGCTGGAGTTTGACCGGCGCGGCGCTGCTGGTGTTGATGATTCTGGGCGCGGCGGCAATCTCGATGTTGTGGCAGGGGCGCGAGGCGCTGCAAAGCCAAGGGCTGGCGTTTTTTACCGGCAGCCAGTGGAATCCGGTGGAAAACCGCTACGGCGCGCTGGTGCCGATTTACGGCACGCTGGTCACCACCGCAATCGCCCTGTTGCTGGCCGTGCCAATCAGTTTTGGCATCGCGTTTTTCCTGACCGAAATCGCCCCGCGCCGCCTGCGCGCCGTGCTCGGATCGGCCATCGAACTGCTGGCCGCCATCCCCTCGATCATCTACGGCATGTGGGGCTTTTTCGTGCTGATGCCGGTAATGCGTGAGCACCTGACTCCGCTGCTGACGCAATATCTCGCGCCCCTGCCACTGATCGGCAAGCTGTTCCAAGGCCCACCGATTGCCGCCGGGATGCTTACCGCAGGGCTGGTGCTGGCGCTGATGGTGGTGCCGTTCATCAGCGCAGTGATGCGTGAAGTGTTCCTGACCGTGCCCGCGCGCCTGAAGGAATCGGCCTATGCGCTTGGTGCTACCCGCTGGGAGGTCGGCTGGGACATCGTCCTGCCCTATACCCGCACGGCGGTGCTGGGCGGGATTTTCCTGGGGCTAGGACGCGCCCTAGGCGAGACCATGGCGGTGGCTTTCGTCATCGGCAACAGCACCTTATTCACCGTCTCGCTGCTGGAGCCTTCCACCACCATCGCCGCACTGATTGCCAATGATTTTGGCGAAGCCGGTGAAACCTATCGCTCGGCCTTGCTGCTGCTGGGCTTCATGTTGTTCGTAGTTACGCTGCTGGTGCTGGCACTGGCGCGTTTGATGCTGCGCCATCTGGCGCGCAAGGAGGGACGCTGATGCAGCGCGCAAGCCAGACGATTTATCGCCGCCGTCAAATCATCAATTGGGTGGCAACAACATTTTGCTGCGCGGCCACCGCCATCGGCCTGTTCTTTCTGGGCTGGATTTTGTGGACGCTCATCAGCAAGGGCATCGGCTATTTGCAATGGTCGCTGTTCACCCAAGATCAGCCACCGCCAATGGCCGAAGGTGGCCTGCGCAATGCCATCATCGGCAGTCTGATGATGTGCGCAATGGCGCTCGGCATCGGCACGCCGCTGGGTATCGCCGCCGGCACTTGGCTTGCCGAATACGGCCAGGGCAGTCGCCTCGCCGCCGTGGTGCGGTTTGTCAATGACCTACTGCTTTCGGCACCGTCTATCGTGCTCGGTCTGTTTGTCTATGCCCTGTTCGTAGTGCAGACCGGCGGCAATTTTTCCGCCCTCGCCGGTGCCATCGCGCTGGCCTTCATCGTGCTGCCAGTGGTGGTGCGCACCACCGACGAAATGCTGACCCTAGTGCCGCTGCAAATGCGCGAAGCGGCGTTGTCGCTGGGTATCCCGCGCTGGAAGGTGACATTGCAGGTGCTGTATCGCTCGGCGCTGCCAGGCATCCTAACCGGCGTGCTGCTGGCGCTGGCGCGCATCAGCGGCGAAACCGCGCCACTGCTGTTTACCGCCTTCGGCAACGAGTTCTTCAGCCTCGACCCGACCGGCCCGATGGCCGCCGTGCCGTTGGTAATGTACAAATTTGCCGGCTCGGGCTTTGCAAACTGGGAAAACCTCGCCTGGGCCGGTGCGCTCCTCATCACCCTGTTCGTGCTGTGCGTCAGCCTGTTGGCACGCACCGTACTGCTGCGCAAACGCCCAAGCCATGATTGATTGCAAAAACACACCATGAACACGCCCCTGATTGCCACTGAAGTCCAGCACCGTCCGGATGCCAGAGCGCACCAAATCAAAATCGCCACCCGCGGGCTCAATTTCCACTATGGCGATGCGCATGTACTGAAAGACATTCACCTTGATATTCCCGAGCATCAAGTTACCGCGCTGATTGGCCCTTCGGGCTGCGGCAAGTCCACCCTGCTGCGCACCTACAACCGCATCTATGCGCTGTATCCGGGGCTTGCGGCCAGCGGCGAGATTTTGCTCGATGGCGAAAACATCCTCGATCCGCGCTATTCGATGAACCGCCTGCGCAGCAAAGTCGGCATGGTGTTCCAGAAGCCGGTGCCGTTTCCGATGACCATTTACGAAAACATCGCCTATGGCATCGGCCATCACGAAAAACTCGGCAAAGCCGAAATGAACGACCGGGTGGAGCAGGCCTTGCGCCAGGGCGCGCTCTGGGACGAGGTCAAGGACAAGCTGCACAAGAGCGCGCTCGGGCTTTCCGGCGGCCAACAGCAGCGACTGTGCATCGCCCGTGCGGTGGCGCTGCGCCCGGAGGTGCTGCTGCTGGATGAGCCGACCTCTGCGCTCGACCCGATTTCCACCAGCCGCATCGAGCAGTTGATCGAGGAGCTCAAAGGCCAGTACACCATCCTCATCGTTACCCACAATATGCAGCAGGCCGCGCGCGTGTCCGACTACACCGCCTTCATGTATCTGGGCAATCTCATCGAGCACGCCAGCACCACGCAATTGTTCTCCGCGCCTGCCAAACAACAGACCGAGGACTACATCACCGGCCGATTTGGCTGACGGAATTGCATATGAACCAAGAACACAACCACATCGTGCAAAGCTACGACGAAGAACAGCAACGCCTTGGCGAAGAAATCCAGCGCATGGGCGCGATGGCGATTGCCCAGCTGGAAGCGGCGCTGGATGCAGTGGAGCGCCGCGACGACCAACTCGCCCGTCATGTGATCGCCAACGATGCCGCCATCGACCGACTGGAAGAAGACATCAGCCAAGGCGTGATGAAGCTGGCGCTGCGCGGCCCGCTTGCCAGCGACCTGCGGGTGATTCTGGCGGCGCTGCGGATTGCCGCGGCCATCGAGCGCGCCGGCGACTACGCGGCCAATCTGGCTAAGCGCGCCCTGGTTCTGAATACCTACCTGCCGATGCCGCAAATCCCGGCATTGCGCCAGCTTGGTCTGCGCGTGGCCGGGCAGATGCGCGATGTGCTGCGCGCCTATGCCGCACTGGATGCCGAGGCCGCCCAGCAGGTGCGCGAGCGCGATGCGGAAATAGACACCCTGCACACCCGGCTGTTTCACGAAATTACCCAATACATGACGCAAGACGCGCGCCACATCCAACCTTGCACACATCTTTTGTTCATGGCCAAAAATCTTGAGCGCATCGGCGACCATGCCACCAATATCGCCGAACACATCTGGTATCGCGCCAGACCCGCCACACCGCTGTCGCCACGTGAAAAGCGCGACCGCAGCAGCGAACTTGCCCCGCGTTGAGCCATGCAAAAAACCATCCTGATTGTCGATGACGAGCCGGCCATCCGCGACATGCTGGCCTTTGCCCTGCGGCGCGAAAATTATCAGGTGCAGCAGGCCGCCGATGCTGCCGAGGCGCTGGCCGCCATCCACCGCAGCGCCCCGGATTTGATTTTGCTGGACTGGATGCTGCCCGGCGGCAGCGGGCTGGAGCTGGCGCGACGCTGGCGACGCGATGCCCGCGCACGCGAGATTCCCATCATCATGCTGACCGCGCGTGGCGAGGAGGACGACCGCGTCATCGGCCTAGAATCGGGCGTGGATGATTATGTCGTCAAACCGTTTTCCACCCGCGAGCTACTCGCCCGCATCCGCGCAGTGATCCGTCGCAGCCAGGCCGAGGACGAGGCCGGCCAGCTCAAACAAGGCGCCTTGCGCATCGACAGCGCCGCACACCGGGTATTTGTCCGGCTGAACGATGAGGACATCCCGCTTACGCTAGGGCCAAGCGAATACCGGCTGCTGCATTTCTTCATGTCGCATCCCGAGCGCGTCTATACCCGCGCGCAATTGCTCGATCAGGTTTGGGGCGGCGAAAGCGAGGTCGAGGAGCGCACCGTGGATGTGCATATCCGTCGCCTGCGTCGGGCGTTGGAGCCGTACCGGCTGGAAGCGATGGTGCAAACTGTGCGCGGCACTGGCTATCGTTTTTCCGCCACCGCATGAATTTTTCCGCTGTCGTTGCACTGTCGCTGCTCTGGCTCATCCTCGCCGGGCTCTGGCTCTGGCTGGCGCTACGCGGACGAAAAAAAACCACCAGCGCGCCATCGACCGCCCCCCAGGCGCGCCGCCGCAGCCGCGCCCTGCTGCGACAGTTGCGGCATCTGCGCGCCGCACTGGATGCGTTGCCCGAGGCCATCGTGCTGCTGGATGAAAACCGTCGGCATGCGCTTTGGTTCAATCCCGCCGCGCAGCGTCTGCTGGGACTGGCAAGCCCGGAGGATATCGGCTGCGTGCTTGCCGAACGCCTGCCCACACTGGCGCTGGCCGACTGGCTGGCGCTTCCCGCCCCGCCGGTGCGCGATAACGAAGCCGCCCCACAAGACCCCTCGCAACGGCTGAAGCTGGCGCTTCTGCGCACATCGCAGGGACAGCCGATGCTGCTGGTGCAAGATGTCAGCCGCCTGTTGCGGCTTGAGGACATGCGCCGCGATTTTGTCGCCACCGTCTCGCACGAATTGCGCACCCCGCTGACCGTGCTGCACGGCTATCTGGATATGCTGGAGGAGGATGCGCCCCCCGAATGGCAGGCGATCGTGCCGCAGATGCAAAAACAATCGCAGCGCATGAAACAACTGGTCGATGACCTGTTGACGCTTTCGCGTCTGGATACCGGCCAATCGCTCCCGGCGCAACCCGTGGCCGTGGCAACCCTGCTGCAACACCTGCTGCGCGAGGCCGAGGCGCTTTCCGGCGGTCGCCAACGCATCCGGCTGCAAGATCAGGGCGGGCTGGATTTACTTGGTCTGGAAAAAGAACTGCACAGCGCGTTTTCCAACCTCATCAGCAATGCCGTGCGCTATACCCCCGAAGGCGGGCAAATCGACATCCGTTTCGCGGCACTGCCGCAAGGCGGCGCGACCTTTTGCGTTACCGACAACGGTTATGGCATCGCCGCCCAGCACCTGCCGCGATTGACTGAACGCTTCTACCGGGTTTCGCAAAGCCGCACCCGCGAAACCGGCGGTACCGGCCTTGGTCTTGCCATCTGCAAGCATGTGCTGAGCCTGCACGATGCCCATCTTGAAATCGAAAGTACCCTCGGCCAAGGCAGCACATTCCGCTGTATCTTTCCCGCTGCGCGCTGCCTGCCGCGGGCAGATGCCACCCAGCCTCTCCCTTGACCCACCTTGAGCGCCCAGAGCCGATTTGCCGATGGATACTTCCGCCACCCCCGACCTCGATGACCCCAAGTGGTATGCCAACCGCGAGTTGTCGCAACTGGATTTCAATTTCCGGGTGCTGGCACAGGCACAAAATACCGATGTACCGCTGCTTGAGCGCCTGCGCTATCTGTGCATTTCCTGCACCAATCTGGACGAGTTTTTCGAAATCCGCGCCGCTGCCGTACGACATGCGGCGGAACTGAACATTGCCCAAGGTGCCGACGGACTTTCGCATCACAGTCTGCTTGCCCGCATTCACGAGCGCGCCAGCGAGCTGGTTGCTGCGCAATACCGCTGTTTCTATCAGGAGCTGCGTCCGGCGCTGGAAGCCGAAGGCATCCGCCTGCTCGATCGCAGCGAATGGAATGCCGAACAAACCCGCTGGCTGCGCGATTATTTCCGCAACGAAATCATGCCGGTGCTCTCGCCGCTGGGGCTGGACCCGGCGCACCCGTTTCCGCAGATTCTCAACAAATCGCTGAACATCGTGGTGCGTCTGGAAGGCCGCGATGCCTTTGGCCGCCAGGCGCATCTGGCAATTGTGCGTGCGCCGCGCTCACTGCCGCGCATCATCCGCCTGCCCGACCGCGACGGCGATGGTGAGCGCTACCACGACTTCGTATTCCTCTCCTCGCTGCTGTCGGCCTTCATGGACGAGCTATTCCCCGGCATGCAGGTCAAAGGCGCCTACCAGTTTCGCGTAACGCGCAATTCCGAGCTGATGGTGGACGAGGAAGATGTGGACAATTTGGCGCTGGCCCTGCGCGACGAGCTGATTGGCCGTGGCTATCTGCGCGCAATGCGGCTGGAAATCGCCGAAAACTGCCCGCCCGACATCGTGCAGATGCTGCTGGAAAACTTCGAACTCACCGCCGATGCGGTATATCGCATCAACGGCCCGGTCAATCTCAACCGCGTGGTACAGGTGTATGACGCGGTACGTCGGCCGGATTTGAAGTTTCCGCCGCTGCATCCCCGGCAACTGGAGGATTCGGAAACCCTGTTCAGCCGCATCGCACGCGGCGATGTTTTGCTGCACCACCCGTTCGATTCGTTCAACCCGGTGCTGGAGCTGATCCGCGAGGCCGCCGAAGATCCGCATGTGCTCGCCATCAAGCAAACCCTGTACCGCACCGGCAAGGACTCGCCAATTGTCGAGCATCTGGTACAGGCCGCCCGCAATGGCAAGGATGTTACCGTGGTGGTGGAACTGCGCGCGCGCTTTGACGAAGAAGCCAATCTTGGCCTGGCCGACCGGCTGCAAGAAGCCGGGGTGCAGGTGGTGTATGGCGTGGTCGGCTACAAGACCCATGCCAAGATGCTGCTGATTGTGCGCCGCGAGGCCGAGGGGCTGCGCCGCTATGTGCATCTTGGCACCGGCAACTATCACAGCGGCACGGCACGGGTTTATACCGACATCGGTCTTTTGACCGCCAACCGGGCAATCGGCGCGGATGTTCATCAAATCTTCCAGCAGCTTTCCGGGCTGGCACCGGCAGTGCAGCTGGAGCAACTGCTGCAATCGCCCTTCACCCTGCATACCGGCATGCTCGATCGCATCGCGCGCGAGGCCGCCCATGCCCGCGCCGGCAAACCCGGCCGCATCATCGCCAAGATGAATGCCCTGAACGAGCCGCGCGTGATTCGCGCCCTGTACCAAGCCTCCCAAGCCGGGGTGCAAATCGACCTAATCGTGCGCGGCACCTGCACGCTGCGCCCCGGCATTCCCGGCGTGTCCGAGAACATCCGCGTGCGCTCGATCGTCGGGCAGTTTCTGGAGCATCACCGGGTGTACTGGTTCGGCAATGACGGCCAGCCGGAATTGTTCTGCTCCAGTGCCGACTGGCTGGAGCGCAACCTGCTGCGCCGGGTGGAAACCTGCTTCCCGATCCTCGATGACAAACTGGCGCAGCGGGTGAAAAGTGAAACGCTGGACAACTATCTGGCCGATACCCAAAACGCCTGGGCATTACAGGCCGATGGCAGCTATCTGCGGGTGGCGGCAACAGAAAACGCCCCGCCCCATTCCGCCCAAGCCACTTTGCTTGAGAAAATCTGCGGATGAACAATACCCGTCGTACCGCACTCAGCGCCCCCCTGCCCCTTGAAGATGGCGACCTGATGGCTGCCATCGACCTTGGCTCGAACAGCTTTCACATGGTGGTCGCCCGTTATGTCCAAGGGCAAATCCGCGTGGTGGACCGAATCCGCGAAATGGTGCGCATGGCCGATGGCCTGGATGCGCATGGCGGCCTGTCTGCCCAGGTGCGCGAGCGCGCCCTGCACTGCCTATCGCGTTTTGGCGAGCGCATCCGCGACATCCCCGCCGGGCGCGTGCGTGCCATCGCCACCAATACCGTGCGCCAGTTGCGCGATCCGCAAGCATTCCTGCAACCGGCCGAAGCCGCCCTCGGGCATCCCATCGAAATCGTTTCCGGTCGTGAAGAAGCCCGTCTGGTCTATATGGGCGTGGCGCAGGCTCAGCCTACCGAACCCGGACAACGGCGACTGGTGATGGATATTGGCGGCGGCTCCACCGAATGCATCATCGGCAGCGGTCTGGATGCAATCGAGCGTGAAAGCCTGCAAATGGGCTGCGTCGCCACCACCCGTCGGTTTTTCCCGAACGGCAAACTGAACCGCAAAAAATGGCAGCAGGCGATGAGCGAAATCGCCGCCGAGTTCCAGCAATTCGCACTGCACTACCGCAGTATCGGCTGGCAGGACGTGATCGGCTCCTCCGGCACCATCAAGGCCATCGGCAAGATTTGCACCGAGATGAAGCTCACCAAGGGCGCGATTACTGCCGAGGCGCTGCCACGGGTGCGCGAGCAATTGCTGCAAGCGCAAACCATCGACGATATCGACCTGCCCGGCCTCTCGCGTGAGCGCCAGCCGGTAATTGCCGGTGGCATCCTGATTCTGGAAGCGGCGTTTTCGGTGCTCGGCATCGAACGCATGACCGTCAGCCGCGCGGCGATGCGTGAGGGCATTCTCTACGACATGATTGGCCGTGGCAGCGGCGATGACCCGCGCGATGCCGCCATCGACCTGATGATGGAACGCTATGCGGTGGACGAGGCGCAGGCCGAACGGGTGGAAACCACCGCCATGCACTTGTTCGACCAAGTGGCGGCCAACTGGGCACTGGAGGCCGAAGACCGCGCCAAACTCGGCTGGGCAGCTTGGTTGCACGAAATTGGCCTTGCCATCGCGCACAGCCAGCACCATGTGCATGGCGCGTATTTGCTGGAGCATTCGGATATTTCCGGCTTTACCCGGCAACAACAGCAAGTGCTTTCGGTGCTGCTGCGCTGCCAGCGCCGCAGCATCCCGAAAAACGCTTTCAATGCGATTCCCGATCGCCTGCTGCTGCGCACCCGGCGCATCGCCGCCCTGCTGCGGCTGGCAGTGGTGCTGCATCGCTCGCACGAGGCCATCGACCTTGCCGCAATCAGGCTCAAAGCCCGCGACACGCAACTGACCCTGACCCTGCCCGAAGCCTGGCTGGCAGCCAGGCCGCTATTGAAAACCGATCTGGAAGGCGAGCCCGAAGACCAGCGGCCATTGGGCATCCAGCTGCATATCCAGACCGATTGATTGACCCATCCCGAGACTGCCCGCACACTTCACCCATGGCACGCAAAAGCACTCCCGAACCGACCCCTTCGCCGATTGCGGACTTCGAGCACTCGCTGGAAGAACTGGAACTTTTGGTCGAAAAAATGGAAAGCGGCGAAATGTCGCTGGAAGACTCGCTCAGCGCCTACGAGCGCGGGGTCGGGCTGTATCGCAAATGTCAGGGCGCGCTGGAGCAAGCCGAGCTGCGCGTGCGACAACTCTCCGATCCGACGCAGCCCGAAAACAGCGAAAACTTCGCTTTCGACCATGACTGATACCGACTCGCCCAAGGCGCAGCTTGCCCACTGGCAGGCGCGTATCGACGCGGCATTGCGGCGCGTCCTGCCCGATGCCGAACAAGCGCCCCAGGGTCTGCATCAGGCGATGCGCCACGCGGTATTGAATGGCGGCAAGCGCATCCGCCCCTTGCTGGTATATGCCACCGGCCACGCACTTGGCGCCGATGAAGCCGCGCTGGACGATGCTGCGCTCGCGGTGGAGCTTGTCCATTGCTATTCGCTGGTACACGATGACCTGCCGGCGATGGACGATGACGCCCTGCGCCGTGGCCAGCCCACCGTGCATATCGCCTATGGCGAGGCCAATGCCATTCTCGCCGGGGATGCCCTGCAAAGCCTTGCCTTCGCCCGTCTTGCCCAGGCGCCCCTGTCGGCCGAAGCCCGCGTCAAGCTGCTGCGCGAGCTGGCCGATGCCGCCGGCGCCCCCGGCATGTGCGGCGGCCAGGCACTGGATATGGACGCCACCGGCGAAAAAATCAGCCTCGCCCAGCTTGAGCGCCTGCATGCGATGAAAACCGGCGCCCTGCTGCGCGCTGCCGTGCGCATGGGGGCACTCGCCGCTGCGGCAAGCACAGAACAGCACCGCCAGCTTGACCAATATGCCGAAGCTCTCGGCCTGGCCTTCCAAATCAAGGATGACCTGCTGGATATCGAAGGCGACAGCGCCACGCTTGGCAAGACCGCCGGCAAGGATCTGGCGCAGGACAAAGCCACCTTTCCGGCACTGATCGGCATTGCCGCCTCGCGCCAGCGTCTTGCCAGCCTCGCCACGCAAATGCACGACGCTCTGACCGCCCTTGCCGCACTGGACAATGCCGATACCCGCCCCTTGGCACTCCTGGCCCGGAAAGTGGTGGAACGCGAGAGTTGAGCACTGCCTCAACAGGCGCATGCTCGCCCAAAGCTCGGCATTGGAGAAGTCTGTTTGGAGGTGGCAAATATCAGGCCGGTTGCCCAGCTTTGTGCCGGGTAGCAAACTGCTGTGCCCGCATGAAGTTCTCGGCAAGGCGCTGATACTCACCAGAACCCGTCTCACCTGCCTCAGCAAGTAGGCGCAGCAGCTGGTTGAACACTTTGAGGAGCTTTTCCATCAGCAACCGCTGCCGGATTTCCATGGTTTTGACAAGCTGCCTGTTTTCGTAAAACGACACGGCCACTTCGCCCGGCTTTGCAGCAGGCTGGCTTGTGAAGTGGAATGCCCCATCCATGAACTGGAACTCTGCCGCCCTGCCCTCGGCAAGGTTGAACCATTGCTGCGACCACCACTCAAGCACAATCAATGCGAAGTCGTCCCAGCCTTGTTCCGGGAAGCACGCATCTCCGGTTACGCAATAAATCCGGGCAAACACCTGCCGGCTGAAATCCCCCTGTGAAACCTGGATGGAATCCGGCTCAAGAACGATATCGAACATAGCCTTGCTCATATGTTTTACGGCAAATGATGCTGCATACCCATGCCTGTCGTTTCATGCGGCTGCAAGCGCCCATCCCGCAGCAGCCAGTGTTGATGGCACACGCCCTCGGGCACTTCGGCATGCGTGACCAGCAGCAGGCTGCGCTCTGCAAACAGCTGCGGCAGGCGCAGGAAGAAGTCGAGCTCGGCCTGCGCGTCCAGCCCTTCGGTGGGCTCGTCCAGCACCACAAGCGCGGCGGGGCTGAGCAGCACCCGCGCCAGCGCCAGCCGCCGCGCCTGGCCGGCGGACAGGGTGCGGCCGGCCTCGCCCAGCCATTCGTCCAAACCTTTGGGCAGGGCGCGCACTTCGTCGGCCAGGCCCACGGCTTGCAGGGCTTGCCACAAGGCGTCGTCATGGGCATCGGGCTGGCCGATCAAGAGGTTGTCGCGCACGCTGCCCATGAACAGCACCGGCTGCTGCGGCAGCCA
The DNA here is from genome assembly GCA_002798275.1 of Lysobacteraceae bacterium NML08-0793. GTDB lineage: Bacteria > Pseudomonadota > Gammaproteobacteria > Xanthomonadales > Xanthomonadaceae > Solilutibacter. Next base: position 477,940 of record NWQR01000001.1, read on the forward strand.
GGCGATGCGTTGGTGCCAGTCGGCAAGACTCGCCGCATGGCTTTCCACGCCGCCCCAGCAGATGCGCCCGCCCTGCGGCGCGATCAGGCGCATCAGCAGCGCCAGCAGGGTGGATTTGCCGCCGCCGCTTTCGCCCGCCATCCGCACGCGCTCGCCAGGGGCGATGTGCAGGTCAATGCCTTCCAGCAGCGGCAGCGTGGGATGGTGGCGGTAGCGCAGGTTTTCGATGTGCAGCGCCCCGGCTTCGGGCAGGGCGTGCGTGACGGCGGTGTCCGGCGCGCTTGCATCCAGCGCGGCGATGCGCCGCGCCGCAGCCGCCGTCGCCCCCAGGCGTGAAGCGCCGCGCAGCAAGGGCGCTAGGCTTTCAAACAAGGCGGCCACGGCCAGCACCAGCCCCACCAGCCACACGCCGCTGATGCGCCCCTGCGCCAGCGCCGGTGCGCCCAGCGCAGCCACGGCCAACAGGCAGAGCCCCGCCAGCAGCAACAGCAAGGCCAGCCCCAGGCCGCGCACCCGCGCCTCCTGCCGGGCGTGCGCGGCCAGTTGCGCGGCGGTGTCGGCGGCGGCGTGCAGGGCGCGGGCATCGGCGCCCAGCGCCAGCACATCGGCATGGCCATCCACCGCTTGCAGCACCTGCTGGCGCAGCTCGGCCGCCTGTTGCTGGCGCGCCTGGCCACTTGCGGCCACGCGCTGCGCCAAAAGCCAGGGCACGGGCAGCAACAGCCCCAGCCAAAGCGCCGCCACGGCCAGCGCCGCCAGCGGCAGCCAAAACGCCAGCACCGCCACCACCGCCAGCCCGCACAGGGCGGCCACCAGCCACGGCAGGGCGATGAGCAAAAAGGCGTTGTCCAGCGCGTCGATATCGCCCGTCAGGCGTGCCACCACATCGCCGTCGCGCCAACGTGCCAGTTGCGCTGCGTTTTGCCGCAGCAGGCGGGCAAACACCTGCTGGCGCAAATCGGCAAGTACGCGCAAGGTGGCGGCATGGCCCGTGACGCGCTCGCCATAGCGCGAGAGGATGCGGATAAACGCCAGCGCCCGCACCGAGGCCGAGGGCACAAACAGGTTGAAGCTGGCCAGCGCGCCCGTGACCAGCGCCGTGGCGGTGATGAAGCCGCCCGCCACCCCCAGCAAGCCCACCGCCGCCAGCGCGGTGATGAGCGCCAACAGCCAGGCCAGCAGCAGCGCGCGGCGCTGGCGCTGCCACAGGGGCTTTAGCAACCGCCGCAGGGCGCGGGTGTCGAGGCGGCGGCGCAGGCCGGGCTTCGTGTCGGCGCGGGTGTCGGCATTCATGTCGGCGCTCATGCGCGCACCTGCCCATCGGCGTCGATATGCCAGCGCGTGTGCGCCCAGGCCAGCGCCGTGGGGTCGTGGCTGGCCAGCAGCACGGTGCGGCCCCGGGCAAAGTCGGCCAGGGCGGCCAGCAGGGCGTTGCGGCTGGCCGCGTCCAGGTGCGCGGTGGGCTCGTCCAGCAGCAGCACCGGCGCGTCCGACAAAAACAACCGCGCCAGCGCCAGCCGCTGCGCCTGCCCGCCAGATGCGCCCTGCCCACGCATACCCAAGGGGGTATCAAGACCTTGCGGCAGGCTGCGCACCCAGTCCGCCAGACCCACCTGGGTCAGCGCGTGCATCAGCGCGGCTTCATGAGCCTCGGGCGCGATCAGGCGCAGGTTGTCGGCCACGCTGCCGGGTGCAAGCCAGGGGCGTTGCGAAATCAGCAGCACCTGCTGGCGCAGCTGGGCTTGCGCGATGGTGCCGAGCGGCTGGCCGCCGAAGCAGACCTCGCCCTCAAAAGGGCGCAGCCCGGCCAGCGTTTCCAGCAGCGTGCTTTTGCCGCTGCCGCTGCGGCCGGCCAGCGCCACCCAGTCGCCGGGGCGCAACTCACCCGCCGCCATGCACAGCGCCGCCCGGCCGGGAATGGGCATGCGCAATTGGCGAATGACAAAGCCCCGCCGCAAGTCCAGCGGCAAATGCAGCGGCACGTCCGCATCGCGGGCGACGGCGGCCTCTGCCGACGGCAGGCCATCAAACAGCCGGGCGATTTCAGCCACCGCCGCACGCGCATGGGCGCGGTCGTGGTAGTGCGCGGCCATTTGCCGCAACGGCCAATACGCCTCGGGCGCCAGCAACAGGCCGAACAGCGCCACCTCCAGCGTCGGGCTGCCTCCCACGCGCACAAAGCCCAGCAGGCTGAGGCCAAAGTACAGCGCCATGCCCGCCAGCCCCAGCGCCGCAAAAAACTCCAGCACTGCTGAGGACATAAACGCGATGCGCAGCACCTTCATGCTGCGCTCGGCCAATTCGTGGCTGGCGGCGGCCACGCGCTGGCTTTCAGCCTCGGCGCGGCCATGCAGTTTCAAAGTCAAAAGCCCGCGCACCCGATCGGCAAACAGCCCCGACAAGCGCGTCAGCGCCGTGGCCTGGCGGCGGCTGGCTGCCTCCGCGCCCCAGCCCACCAGCGCCATGAACAGCGGAATCACCGGCAGGGTGAGCAGCAAGATCAGCGCCGCCACCCAATTAAAAGCCGCCAGCACCGCGCAAAACAGCAGCGGCAAAAACGCCGCCGACACGGTGGCCGGCAGGTAGCGGGCGAAGTAACCCTCCAGCAAATCCACCTGGGTGCTGATGGCATCGGCCAGCGCGCCGGAAGACCGCGCCCGCGACCACAGCACGCCAGAGGCCAGCAGCCGCTGCATCAGCGCGCGGCGCAGGTTTTGCTTGATCTGCTCGGCCGCGTTTTGCGCTTTGATTTCTGCCGTCCAAACCAGCAGCGCCCGCAGCAGCAACAGCACGGCCGCCAGCGCCAGCCAGGGCGCCACCTCACGCAAGGACTGCCGCTCGATCACCAGCCGGTCCAGCGCCCGCGCCAGCGCAAAGCTTTGCGGCAGCAGCAGACTGCCGGCTACGAGCGGTAGGGCGATGGCGGCAGCAAGCGGTGCACCTTGGCCGACTTGCCTCAGCCAACGGCGTTCGGCCTGCGCGGCGGCATCAGCCACCGTCTTGCGGCGCCCCGGCGCGATCATGCTCGCGCAGCTCGAACCACATCGCGTTCAGGATGGCAAAGCTGCATGCCAGCCCCAGGCCCAGAATCCAGGAGAAGTACCACATCGCTCGATGCCTCACTCAATATGCGTTGGGGTTGTCTTGCAGGCTTTGCGCCGTGACCTTGCCGCGCATCACGCGGTACACCCAGCTGGTGTAGCCGATGATGAGGGGCAGGAAAAAGCTGCCCACCAGCAGCATCACCCACAGGGTGAGGTGGCTGGAGGAGGCGTCCCACACCGTCAGCCCCAGTTGCGGTTGCAGCGATGAGGGCATCAGGAACGGGAACAGGGCAAAACCGGCGGTCAGCACGATGCCGACGATGGCCGCGCTGCTGGCCAAAAACGCCTTCATGCCGCCGCCGCGCCACAGCAGCCACGCCGTCAGCAGGCTGCCTGCCACGCCGAGCACGGGGCCGGCCCACATCAGCGGCCATTGCCGGAAGTTGTGCAGCCAGCCGCCGGCCAGCAGCTCCACCGTTTTGGCCGCGGGGTTGCTGAGGGCATCGGGCTGCACCGCGCTGGTGACCACATGCCCGGGCAGCGCCGCCACCCACACCCCGCCCAGCGCAAACAGCGCCGCCGTGGCCAGCGCCAGCCAGCGGCCGATGCGCGCCGCGCGCGCAGGCACGGCGCCTTCGGTGCGCCAGGTGAGCAAAGCGGCGCCATGCGCCAGCAACATGCCTACGCTGACCAGCCCGGCCAGCAGCGCAAACGGGCTGAACAGCTGCCACAGCTTGCCGGTGTAGAGCGGGCGCAGGCTGCCCGCATCCACCCCGAAGGGCAGCCCCAGCAGCAGGTTGCCCATGGCCACGCCGAACACCAGCGCGGCGATCAGGCCGGAGGCGCACAGCGTGGCGTCCCAGCGGGCGCGCCAGCGGGCATCGGGCAGTTTGCTGCGGAACTTGAAACCCACCGGCCGCACGATCAGCGCCACCAGCAGCAGCATCATGGCCAAGTACAGGCCGGAAAACGAGGCCGCATACAGCAGCGGCCAGGCGGCAAAAATCGCCCCGCCGCCGGTAATCAGCCACACCTGATTGCCCTCCCACACGGGGCCGAGCAGGTTCAGCAGCACGCGGCGCTCCTCATCGGTTTTGGCCACGACGGGCAAGAGCGCGGCCACGCCCAGGTCAAAACCGTCCATCACGGCAAAGCCGATCAGCAACACGCCCAGCAGCGCCCACCAGATGATGCGCAGCGTGCCGTAGTCCAACGGAATCCAGGTGGTATCCATGGTGCGTCTGTCTCCTGCCTCAAGCGGCGGCCACGCTGGCCGCGGGGGTGGCGGCATCCGGCTCGGCCGGGCCTTTGCGTATGGTTTTGATGAGCAGCTTGAAGCCGATCACCGCCAGCGTGGTGTAGAGCACGAAGAAGATCAGCAGGCTGATGAGCAAATCGCTCACCGACAAGCCCGACACCGCGTAGAAGGTGGGCAGCACGCCCTCGATCACCCAGGGCTGGCGGCCAAACTCGGCCACGAACCAGCCGCACTCGATCGCCACCCAGGGCAGCACGGCGCTGGCCACGGCCAGCTTGAGAAAGCGCCGGCTCTTTTCCAGCCGGTGGGTGGAGGCCAGCCAAAACGCCGCGCCGAAGAACAGGATGAAGTAAAAGCCCAGCGCCGCCATGATGCGGAAGGTAACGAACAGCGGCAGCACCTGCGGCACGGTGTCGATGGCGGCGGCGCGGATCTGCTCGGGCGTGGCGTTTTGCACGTCGTCGCGGTAGCGCTTGAGCAGCAGGCCGTAGCCCAAATCGCGCTGCGTCTGGGCAAAGGCCTGGCGCGCGGCCGCGTCGCTGGCATCGGCGCGCACCCGCTCCAGCGCGGTATAGGCCAGCACGCCGTTTTGCACGCGCTGCTCGGCGCGCTCGATCAGCGGGTTGATGCCCGGCATCTCGGTGGAAATGGAGCGCGTGCCGATCAGCCCCATCAGCCAGGGAATGTGCACGGCAAACGTATTGCGGCGCTCGGCCTGGTTGGGCAGGGCCACCACGTTGAAGCTGGCGGGCGCGGGCTCGGTTTCCCACATCGCCTCCATCGCGGCCAGCTTCATCTGCTGGTGCTCGGTGCTCAGATACCCGCTTTCATCGCCCAGCACCACGGCCGACAGGGCCGCCGCCAGGCCAAAGCTGGAGGCCACCACCAGCGAGCGCTTGGCCAGCTCCAGGTGCCGCCCGCGCAGCAAATACCAGGCGCTGATGGCGGCCACGAACATGGCCCCGGCCACGTAGCCCGCGCTGACCGTGTGCACAAACTTGGCCTGCGCCACGGGGTTGAAGATGACGGTGAAAAAGTCCGTCATCTCCATGCGCATGGTGTCGGGGTTGAACACCGCGCCCACCGGGTTTTGCATCCAGCCATTGGCAATCAAAATCCACAGCGCCGAAAAATTGGTGCCGATGGCCATCAGCCAAGTCACCATCAGGTGCTTGACGCGACTCAAGCGCTCCCAGCCGAAGAAGAACAGGCCGATGAAGGTCGCCTCCATGAAGAAGGCCATCAGCCCCTCAATCGCCAGCGGCGCGCCGAAGATGTCGCCCACGTAATGGCTGTAGTACGACCAGTTCATGCCGAACTGAAACTCCATCACGATGCCCGTGGCCACGCCCAGCGCGAAGTTGATGCCGAACAGCGTGCCCCAAAACAGCGTCATGCGCCGCCAGATCTCGCGCCCGGTCATGACGTACACGCTTTCCATGACGGCGATCAGGATGGACAGCCCCAGCGTCAGCGGCACAAAGATGAAGTGGTACATGGCCGTCAGCGCAAATTGCAGGCGCGAAAGCGTGACGACGTCGAAGTCAATGCTCATGAAAATCCCTCAAGATACAGAGGTACGATGCGGCGATTTGGCGCGTTCTGCACCCGCGCCCTGCAACACCCTTGACGCAGCCGGAAAACCGCCCGTTCTGCGCCACGGCATTATCCTCCAAAAGCACCTGTCGATGGCCGTGCCCCCTGCGAAACCACTGCCCAATCCCGGCTGCAATCGCGCATCTTTGACTTCGGTTGCAGCGGGCTTTCCAGCCACGCTGATGCCGGACAGCAAGCCGCAAATGCAGATAAGAATGATTGCTATTTGTAAAAATCCCGTTTAAGCTGCGCGCCGTTTGCCTGCTGCGCGGACATCGGCTTTTACCGCCTGCGCCTGCGCCGTCCTGTTTCCCCCACTGCAATTGAACTGTCATGTCCAAACACAAGAAAACCTTACCTTCGTTGCTTGCACCTGAACTTTTCCAAGCCAGTTTCAACAAGAAAGTGCTGGCCGGCATCGCCCTTGGCAGCGCCGCCAGCTTGAGTGCTGGCGCAGCACTTGCCGATGATGCCAATGCCGGTCGGAAAGACGATATCGACCGGGTGGAAGTCCAAGGCTCGCGCATCAGCGAAAACCCGAAAATCAGCACTCCGCCGGTGGATACGCCGCGCACTATGACCCTCGTAACCGAGACTTTGATGCGCGAACGCGGCGCAACCTCATTGCAGGATGTGCTGCGCACCACGCCCGGGGTTACGCTCGGCGCCGGTGAAGGCGGCACGCCCAATGGCGACCGGCCTTTCGTGCGCGGCTACGAAGCCAGCACCGATATCTTTGTCGATGGCGTGCGCGACTATGCCCGTAGCTCGCATGAAATCTTCAATCTGGAAGCAGTCGAAGTCATCAAGGGCGCAAGCTCGGCCTTCACCGGCCGCGGCGGCACCGGCGGCAGCATCCATATGCAAACCAAGCGCCCGCGCGCCGGCACCTTTGCCGAAGTTACCGGCAGCTACGGCACCGCAGGCCAGTGGCGTGCCACGCTGGACACCAATCTGCATGTGGCCGATGCCATCGCCATGCGCATCAATGCCATGCGCATGGGCGGCGGCGTGGCCGGACGCGATGCCGTCGATGTTGACCGCTTCGGCTTTGCGCCGTCGCTGACCTTCGGCCTTGGCCTGCCCACCCGGCTGACGCTCTCGCACATGCTGGTGCGCAACCATGACATGCCCGACCAAGGCATCCCGTTCAGCAATGCCGCACGTCCAGAACGCACCACCCCACCCAAGGTGCGCCGCGAAAACTTCTATGGCCGCGCTTATACCGATTTCCGGGAAAACAACAACAAGGCCACCACGCTGATGTTCGAGCATGACTTCAACGAAGCCGTGCATCTGCGTCATGTCAGCCGTGGCAGCACCACGCTGAACCACTATCTGCTTTCGCGCCCGACCTTCAGCAATTGCGCGGCCAATGCCGGCGTTCCGTGCTCGGACGAGTCGGCCGATGTGCAATTCCAGCGCGCATCCCGTGCTTGGTGGCGTGAGAGCAAGTCGATGATTCACCAAACCGACCTGCACGGGCATTTCGCCACCGGCCCGGTGCAGCACGATTACAGCGTGGGGCTTGAGGCTGGCCGCGAGCAAATCTTCACCCGCAGCGTTTCGGGCACCCCGCGTACCGATCTGGACTCGCTCTACGCGCCCAACCCGTACCGCAGCTACAACTACACGCTGACCTATGGCGAGCGCCAGGCTTCGGGTGAAATCAAAACCCGCGCCTTCTATCTCATCGACACGATGAAAATCGGCGAGCAGTTCATCGTTAATCTCGGTGCGCGCCGTGACCGCTTTGAAGTCAGCAATGCCAGCGCCAGCCGCAAGGACAGCTTCTGGAACTATCAGGCGGGCCTGGTGTACAAGCCGCTGGCCAACGCCAGCATTTACTTCAATTACTCCACCTCCTCCAACCCGGCCGGTGAAAATCTGGGTCAGGGCGGCGGTGCCGATGGCGTGGCCGGTGGCGCGCAAATCCGCGATGTCGCCCCGGAAAAGAGCCGCAGCATGGAGTTGGGCAGCAAATGGGACTTCAACGACGGCAAACTCTCGCTGGCCGCAGCAGTGTTTGAAACCAAAAAGACCGATGCACGCTCGACCGACCCCATTACCGGCGAAGTCACGCTCAATGGCAACAACCGCGTGCGCGGCGTGGAGCTGTCGGCCAACGGCGCGATTACCGAGCACTGGCATATCTGGGCGGGCTATACCTGGATGGACCCGGAAGTTACCCATTACCGCAGCGGCAACTCGGTATATGACGGCATGCAGATGAAGTTCATCGCCAAGCAAAGCGGCACGCTTTGGAGCACCTTCGAAGTGCTGCCCGGCTTCACCATTGGCGCGGGCGCCACCTATATGGGGCAACGCTTCGCCAACGATGCCAATACCCATGTGCTGCCGAGCTATTTGCGCTATGACGCGATGGCTCGCTATGAATTCAACAAGCATTTCTCGTTGCAGCTCAATGCCAGCAATCTGAGCAACAAACCGCTGTACGATGCTTCGCATGTCGGCATGTTTGCCACCATCGCACCGGGTCGCGCCTACAACCTCAGCGCCAGCTATCGGTTCTGAGCGCCACTGCGACTGGGTACACTCGCCGACAGCCCTGCACTGGGCTGTCGGTTTTGTTTTTTGATGAGGGCGCAACCCCATGATGCTGGTCATTCCCGATTTGCTCGACCGTGCGACCACCGCACAGCTTCGCGCCGCGCTGGCCACTGCCCCCTGGCAGGATGGCCGCGCCACTGCCGGTTACATCGCCCGTGGGCAAAAGCGCAATCAGCAACTGGCGCCGGATAGCGCATTGGCGCAAACCCTCGGGCGGCAGATTCTCGATGCACTTTCGCAGCAGCCGCTGTTCATCTCCTTCGCGTTGCCCTTGAAAACCCTCTCGCCGATGTTCAACCGCTACCACGGTGGCGGCGAATACGGCTTGCATATCGACAATGCGCTGCGCATCGACCCGATCAGCGGCGAGCGTATCCGCACCGACATTTCCACCACGGTGTTCTTGAACGACCCGGACGATTACGACGGCGGCGAGCTGATCATCCAAGACAGCTACGGCAGCCAGCAGGTGAAACTACCGGCCGGACATGCCGTGGTCTATCCCGGCAGCAGCCTGCACCAAGTTACTCCGGTTACCCGCGGCGAACGGCTGGCCTCGTTCTTCTGGAGCCAGAGCATGATTCAAGACGACAGCCTGCGCAGCACCCTGTTTGAGCTTGACCAAAGCATCCAGCAGCTGGCACTGCGCGATGAAAACCTGGCCGAAGTCACCCGCCTCACCGGCGTCTATCACAACCTGCTGCGGCGCTTTGGCGATGTCTGAAGCCATCGAGCTCTCGCGCCTGACTTGTCTGGCCGATTACGAGGCCGCCGCCGCCCGCGTGCTGCCAGCCGACCGCTGGGCCTATCTGAATGCCGGCAGTGCCGATGGTCTTGTGGCGCGGCGCAACCGTGAAGCATTCGACAAGCTCACCCTGCTGCCACGGATGCTGCGCCAGATGCACCAGGCACATACCCGTATCGAACTCTTGGGGCGCCCCTATCCGCACCCCTTGCTGATTGCACCCAGCGCCCAGCACGCACTGGCGCACCCGGAAGCCGAAACCGCCACCGCGCTGGCCGCCGCCGCGATGCAAACCCCGTACATCGTCAGCTGTCAGGCCAGCACCTTGATCGAGGACATCGCCGCGCGCGTGCCGCAGGGCGAGCGCTGGTTGCAGCTATATCTGCATTACCCGCGCGCGGCGCTGCTGGACTTGCTGCGCCGCGCCCAAAGCTGCGACTTTGCCGCGCTGGTCATCACCGTGGATGCGCCGCTGCAAGGGCTGCGCAACGAGGATGCACGCGCAGGCTTTGTGCCACCCGCGCATGCAGCGGCAGTCAATCTTGCCGCTTACCCGGCGCCTGCCGAAACCGCACTGGCTGCCGGCCAGTCGCTGCTGCAAAGCCCGCGTATGGCGCAACTGCCAAGCTGGGAAGATATCGCTTGGCTGGCCTCGCAAACCTCGTTGCCGATTTGGCTAAAGGGTCTTTTGAACCCGCTGGATGTGCCCCCGGCACTGGACGCAGGCGTGGCTGGTCTTATCGTCTCCAACCACGGTGGTCGCACACTCGATGCCGTACCGGCCAGCATCCAAGCCCTGCCCGCGGTTGTGCAGGCGGTTGCCGGGCGCGTGCCGGTACTGATGGATGGCGGCATCCGTCGTGGCAGCGACATCCTGAAAGCCTTGGCACTGGGCGCCGATGCGGTGCTGATTGGCCGCCCGGCGCTGCATGGCCTTGCCGTCGGTGGCGCATCCGGCGTGGCGCATGTGCTGCATCTTTTGCTGCGCGAGCTGGAGCACAGCATGGTGCTATGCGGCGTGCGCAGCCCCGCTGAAGCGGCCACGGCGATTTTTGCATCCGGTCAATAAACGCCCGCCAGCACGCTGCTAACATCGACGCACCACAATTCAGGAGGAATGCCTATGAACATCATGAACATGGTTCGCAAGCAGCTTATCGAGATCATCGAGTGGACCGACGACTCGCGCGACACGCTTGCCTACCGCTGGCCGGACGATGACAAGGAAATCAAAAACGGCGCGCAACTGATCGTGCGCGAATCCCAGGCCGTGCAGTTTGTGGCAGCCGGACAATTTGCCGACCTGTTTGGCCCCGGCAAACACACCCTCAGCACTGAAAACATCCCGGTGCTTTCCACCATCTACGGCTGGAAATACGGCTTTCAATCGCCGTTCAAATGCGATGTCTATTACGTCAACACCCGGCTGTTCACCGGCAACCGCTGGGGCACCTCCAACCCGGTGATGATGCGCGATGCCGATTTTGGCGTAGTGCGCCTGCGCGCCTTCGGCACCTACGATTTCCGCGTGGTGGATGTCGCCAAGTTCCTGAAGGAAGTCGCCGGTACCGACCAGAACTTCCGCCTAGACGAATTCAACGACACCATGCGTTCGCGCATTGTCAGCGTGTTCTCCGAAGCGCTCGCCAAAGCACAAGTTCCGGCACTCGACATTGCCCAGCGCTACAGCGAGCTGGGCGAGGCACTGCTGCCGATCATCAACCCGGCGATGATTGAAAAATACGGGCTCGAGATTTCCAGCTTCATTCTGGAAAACGTCTCGCTGCCGCCGGAAGTGGAAAAAGCCATCGACGCACGCTCCAGCATGGGCGCCATCGGCAACCTCAACGAATACGTCAAATACCAGATGGGCGCGACCATGGGTCAGGGCGGCGAAGGTGCTGCTGCCGCTGCGGTACCCGCCCAGATGGCCGTGGGCTTCGGGCTTGCCCAAGAAATGATGAAAGGCATGCAGTCGCAAACTACGCAAGCCGCGCCCCCGCCGCTGCCGCCGAGCGCTGCTGCCACGCCCGCAACACCTGCCGCGCCGGTGGCCGGCATCGACGTGCTGACCCCGGAACAAGTCGCGCAGACCCTAGGGGTGGCCGTTGAAGATGTCATGTCAGCCATCGAGGCCGGCGATCTCAAGGCACGCAAGCTGGGCAGCGCTTGGCGCATTTCCCGCAGCGCACTGGATGCTTTCCTCAACGGCTGAAACAGCAATGGATGATTGCAATGGAAAATGCCACCCCACCCCCACTGCCAACACAAGCCCCGCCGCAAAGCACGGCCATCGGCAAACACCCATGCCCTGAATGCGGCGGCAATCTGGAGTGGAATGCCCGCAAACAGGCATTGGTTTGCCCCTATTGCGGCACCACGGCCGACTGGCAGAACGCCGAAGCCGAGCTTGGCCAAAGCATCGTCGAACTTGACCTGGAAGAAGCCCTGCAAAACCCCGCCATCGCCTCGAAAAACTGGGGCGGTGCGCGCAAGGAAGTGAAGTGCCAGAGCTGCCATGCGGTTTCGATATTTGTTGACAACCGCGTGGCGCAACGCTGCGATTTCTGCGGCTCACCGGCCATCGTCGCGCATCAGGACAGCGGCGACACCCTCACCCCGCAAAGCATCCTGCCGTTCAAAGTCAGCGATGGACAAATCCGCGACCTGATCCGCAAGTGGTATCGAACCCGCTGGTTTGCACCCAACCGCCTCAAAACTGCGGCATTGACCGACACCCTGCACGGCATCTACCTGCCGTACTGGACGTTCGATGCCCATGTCGATGCCCACTGGCGTGCGGATGCCGGTTATTACTACTACGAAACCGAGCATTACCGCGACAGCAAAGGCGAGCAACAAACCCGGCAAGTGCGGCATACCCGCTGGGAACCGGCCTCGGGCTGGCTGAAGCATTTTTTTGACGACGAGCTGGTGCCAGGCAGCAATGGCGTGCATCAAAAACTGCTACGGGAAGTGGAGCCCTTCCCCACCCGAACCGATCTCAAGCCCTATTCGCCCGAATATGTACGCGGCTGGACAGTGGAGCGCTACCAGACCGACTTGCCCACCGCCGCCACACAAAGCCGCAAGCAAATGGATGCCAAGCTCGAAGCGCTCTGCATCGAGCAAATCCCCGGCGATACCTACCGCGACCTTGAAATCAGCGCCCACTATCAGGGACGCACTTTCAAACACATTCTGGTTCCGGTCTGGCTGGTGAGCTATACCTATGGCAGCAAAACCTTCCAGATTGTCGCCAATGGCTATACCGGCCAGATTGCCGGTGAACGGCCTTACAGTTGGATCAAGATTTCCATCGCTTCGCTGCTAGCCATCCTCGTGCTCGGCATCGTCGTCTATCTGATGCGCTAAACCCAGCAAAGAACGGCCTAAAAAAGCAAACGCCCGGCAAATGTGCCGGGCGTTATCTCATCAGGCAGATGGGGCGCTTATTGCTTGCCAGCCTCACTACTGGCAACACGTCGCTCGGCAGGCCGCGCCGCACGCTGCGGTTGCGGGCTTGCGGCGCGCTGCGCCGGGGCGGCAGAACCGACATTCATGCGGTCGATATTGCGCTCCACCGTGGCAAGGCCGATGCCACGCACATTGACCAGTTCTTCCACGCTCTTGAACGGGCCGTTTTGCTGGCGATATTCAACAATCGCCTGTGCCTTGGCCGGACCGACATTGACCAGTACCCGGCTGAGGGCTTCGGCATCGGCGGTATTGATATTGACCACTTCATTGGCAAAGGCGCTACCGGCAAGCAGCAACATCGACAGCAGCAGGGCTTTGACGGAGAAAAACACAGCTTTCATGGCGGACTCCTTGGTTGGGAATACCCGGCCATTCCGGGCAGGTTCAGTGTCCTGCTTTGGCCTTGCCGGCACCATCAGCCAACGCCGCTGTCATCGGCCAGCCAAAGCGCATCGAAGCTGTCAGATTTTTACCGGCCAGCCGGGCAGACAAGCGCCATTTAGCCCTGCAACAATTCCCAGCCAAAGCGGCCAATCATCAAACAAAGCAGCAGCATGAAGCCACGTCGCAACCAGCGGCTGCCACCGCGCATTGCCAGCCGCGCGCCAAGCAAGCCACCGCACAGATTGGCTGCGGCAAGCGGTATCGCCCATGCCCAAACCACATGCCCGCTGGGTACGAAATACACCAGCGCTGCCAGATTGGTAGTGAGGTTGATGACCTTGGAAGAAGCGGTGGCGGTCAAGAAATCAAAGGAATAAAACCGCACGAACACAAAGGCCAGAAGGCTGCCGGTGCCGGGGCCGAAAATACCGTCGTAAAAGCCGATGGCCGCCCCCAGCAGCAGGCCAAGCCAATGCTCACGTCGGCTTAATTGCTGCTCGCGTGCAATCTGCCCTAGGTCTTTTTTCAAAAAGGTATAAAACGCCATCACCACCAACAGCACGAAGATGGCGGGCTTCAGCCAGGCGGTCGGCAGATGCGCCACCAGCCGTGCGCCCAGCCAAGAAAACACGAATGCCAGCACCGCCGCAGGCAACAGCATCCGCCACGGCACGCGCAGACGACGCAGATACTGGCTGGTCGCCATCCAAGTGCCATTGAACGAGGCAAACTTGTTGATGCCCATAATCTGCGCCACCCGAATATCGGCTGGCAATGTGTTGATAAGGCCGGGCAACTGCAACAGCCCGCCCCCGCCCACCGCCGCGTCCATAAGCCCCGCAGCAAAGCCGATGGCAAGCAGCCACAGCCATTGCGTCTCGAACATCATGCCGCCCTGCCGCAGCAAAAACCCGCCGATGACGGCGGGTTTTGCGCATTACACATTGAAACGGAAGTGCAGTACATCACCTTCGGCCACCCGGTATTCCTTGCCTTCGAGCCGCAGTCGGCCCGCCTCTTTGGCACCGGCTTCGCCCTTGTATTTGATGAAATCGTCAAACGCGATGGTTTCAGCGCGAATGAAGCCTTTTTCAAAATCGGTGTGGATGACCGCAGCGGCCTGCGGCGCGGTGGCGCCTTTCTTGACTGTCCAAGCGCGCACTTCCTTGACCCCGGCGGTGAAATAAGTCTGCAAGCCCAGCAAGGTATAGGCCGCACGAATCACGCGGTTCAAGCCCGGCTCTTCAAGCCCCAGATCGGCAAGGAAGGTATTGCGGTCGGCATCGTCCAGTTGCGAGAGTTCTTCTTCAATCGCGGCGGAAACCGGCACCACTTGCGAGCCTTCGGCTTCGGCATGACGGCGCACCGCATCCAGATGCGGATTGTTGTCAAAGCCGTCTTCAAGCACATTCGCCACATACATCACCGGCTTGATGGTGAGCAAAAACAAGTCGCGGATGACCGCCTGCTCGTCGTCTGACAGCCCAAGTGCGCGTACTGGGCGTCCGGCATCCAGCCCCTCACGCACGCGTGCAAGCACTTCCACGCGTCGCTTGGCATCCTTGTCGCCACTTTTGGCATTGCGCTCGGCCCTTTGCAGGGCTTTTTCCACCGATTCAAGATCGGCCAGCGCCAACTCGGTATCAATGGTTTCGATATCGGCCAGCGGATCAACCTTGTTGCTGACATGAATCACATCCGGGTGTTCAAAGCAGCGCACCACATGGGCGATGGCATCCACCTCGCGGATATTGGCAAGAAACTTGTTGCCCAGCCCCTCGCCTTTGGCGGCACCGGCGACCAGGCCAGCGATATCGACAAACTCCACGGCGGTGGGAATGACACGCTCGGGCTTGACGATTTCGGACAGCGCATCCAGACGCGGGTCGGGCACCGGCACCACGCCGACATTCGGCTCGATGGTGCAGAACGGGAAATTGGCCGCGGCGATACCGGCGCGGGTCAGGGCATTGAAAAGCGTGGATTTACCGACATTCGGCAGTCCCACGATGCCGCATTGAATGGCCATGAAGAATCCTCAAAGCAAAGCGTCGCGCAAGGCTCAAGCCTCGCCACGACGGGAAGGGGAAGTATGCAGGCGTTTCATCGCCTCGTTGAAATTGCCCGCGACCGCCAGCGGCAGCACTTGGCAGGCGGCATCAATCGCGCGTCCGGTCAGGGCATCGTCCTCGGCACCGGCTCGTCCCAGCACCCAGCCAACTACCCGGTCTTTGTGGCCGGGATGGCCGATGCCCACCCGCAGGCGGTGAAACTTGCCATGCCCCAGCACGCGCATGATGTCGCGCAGACCGTTCTGGCCGCCGTGGCCGCCATCGAACTTCAGGCGAATATCGCCTGCGGCAAGATCCAGCTCATCGTGCGCAACCAGCATTTGCTCCGGTGCAATTTTCCAGAACTGCAACGCCGCCAGTACCGATTTGCCCGACAGGTTCATAAAGGTGGACGGCTTCAGCAGCCACACATCCTGCCCGGCAATGTTTGCCCGCGCCACGCTGCCAAACAGCTTGCCTTCGACCCGCCAAGGGGCACCGCCATTTTCTGCCAGGGTATCCACAAAACGAAAACCCGCGTTGTGGCGGGTTCCGGCGTGTTCGGCTCCGGGATTGCCAAGGCCGACGATCAGACGCAATTCACTCATAACTCACAAGACAAAGGCGGCGCGGGATTGCCGCGCCGCCCGATGGCAATTACTCGCCTTCGCCTTCTGCCGGTGCTTCTTCTGCATCGGCGGCATCTTCCTTAATGAAGCGTGCCACGGCCACGGCCGGGTTGAACTCGTCGCTGATGGCATGCGCAAGACGCACACCTTCGGGCAACTTGACGTCAGACAGGTGCACGGTATCACCGGCCTTGATGCTGCCCAGATCCACTTCGATGAACTCCGGCAGATGGCGCGGCAACATCACCACTTCAACATCGTTCAGCTCGCTGGTTACCGACACTTCGGCCGACTTGCCCGCAGGCGAGGTTTCGATATTGATGAAGTGCAGCGGCACACGCACGGTGATTTCCACACCCTGCGGGATGCGCTGGAAGTCCAGGTGCATGATGATCTGCTTGTACGGATGGCGCTGCATATCGCGCAGCAGCACGCGCTCAACCTTGCCGTCAATATCCAAGCTAATCAGCGAGGAATAGAACCAGTCATGCTGTTGAGCCAGCCACACCGGCTCTTGGTTCAGGGTGATGCTCTGCGGGGCTTCGCCACCGCCGTAAATCACGGCGGGAAGCTGGCCAGCACGACGCAGGCGGCGGCTCGCACCTTTCCCCTCGTCTTTGCGGACATACGCCGTCAGTTTGTGTTCGTTCGACATGATTTGTCTCTCTAGGTTGTTGAAAAGCCGCATCGCTGCGGCCTGGCAACTCCTCCGCGACCAGAGGAGCCGATTTGCGCAGCTTGCGCCGCGCGAATAGGTCAAGACGCTGCCGAATGATTCGGCAGCGCCCGGTCAATCCACATACAAAGAGCTGACCGACTCACCAAACGCGATACGGCGGATGGTTTCGGCCAGAATCTCGGCAACGGAAATCTGGCGAATCTTGTCACAGGTGCGTGCCGCATCGGACAACGGAATGGTGTCGGTTACGACCAGCTCATCCAGTGCCGAGCGGGTGATGTTGTCGATGGCAGGACCGGACAACACCGGATGGGTAATGTAGGCCGCCACGCGCGCGGCACCATTTTCTTTCAGCGCCGCAGCCGCCGCACACAAGGTGCCGGCGGTATCGACGATATCGTCCACCAGCACGCAGTTCTTGCCGGCCACATCACCGATGATGTTCATCACCGTGGCGACGTTGGCACGCGGGCGACGCTTGTCGATGATGGCAAGATCGGCATCGTCCAGACGTTTGGCGATGGCGCGGGCACGCACCACACCGCCCACGTCAGGCGAAACCACCACCATGTTTTCGGTGCCGTACACGCGCCAGATGTCCGCAAGCAGCAGTGGCGATGCGTAAACATTGTCCACCGGCACGTTGAAGAAACCCTGGATTTGGTCGGCATGCAGGTCGAGCGTCAGCAAACGGTCGGTATTGACCACGCTGAACATGCTGGCAGCGACTTTCGCGGTAATCGGCACACGTGCCGAGCGCGGGCGGCGATCCTGACGGGCATAACCGAAATACGGCACCACTGCGGTAACACGCGAGGCCG
Source organism: Lysobacteraceae bacterium NML08-0793 (assembly GCA_002798275.1). Taxonomy (GTDB): domain Bacteria; phylum Pseudomonadota; class Gammaproteobacteria; order Xanthomonadales; family Xanthomonadaceae; genus Solilutibacter. The sequence continues at coordinate 495,198 of NWQR01000001.1, forward strand.
AGGCACGGCGCAGCGCGTCAATCAGCACCAGCAGCTCCATCAGGTTTTCGGCGCTGGGGGCACAGGTCGGCTGGATGACATACACATCCTTGCCGCGCACGCTTTCTTCGATTTCCACCTGCACCTCGCCGTCGGAGAAGCGACCGACCAGTGCCTTGCCCATGCGGATGCCCAACTCGTCACACACGGCCTTGGCCAGCGGGCGATTGGCGTTACCGGAGAAAACCAGCAGATTGCGATCGTCCATTGCCAACTCGGAAATTCAAGTGGAAGAAAGAAAATTGGACGAATGCGAAGCCCAGCCGGATAGGGAGGTTTCTCATTCGTCCTGTTGAATATGGCAGGGGCGGAAGGATTCGAACCTACGCATGCCAGGATCAAAACCTGGTGCCTTAACCACTTGGCGACGCCCCTAAATTGTTCTCTCCAGTGCATCCAGTAATGGCGAGTGCTTGGCACCTGCCGCTATCTGCACCTCCAGACCTGCCGGAAGGCGGGTGCGGGCGGCTTCGGCTTCATCGCGTGTTGCAAATTCGACGAAACAACCGCTACCACTGCCGGTCAACCTAGCCTTGCCTATGCCAGAAAGCGTATCGAGCATTGCCGCAACGGCAGCTTCGCGCTTTCTTAGCACCGGCTCGAACACGTTGCCGACCCGTTCCCCGGAGAGGAAGTGCCGTATTGTGGCGGGCTTTGCGTTGCGAGTCAAATCTTTTGACTGAAAAAGTTCTGCGGTGGGCACATGCACCCCGGGAAACGCCAGCAAATAAGCGGCATCGGGCAGTTCTACCGGGGTGATGCGCTCGCCCACGCCTTCGGCCCAGGCATTGCGTCCGTGCACGAAAACCGGCACATCTGCGCCCAGCCGCAAACCCAGTTGCGCCAGTGCATCCACGGACAAATCCAGCCGCCAGAGCCGGTTCAATGCGCGCAGGACAGTGGCTGCATCGGAGGAGCCGCCGCCAAAGCCGCCCCCTGCCGGAATACGTTTTTCAATGGCGATATCCACGCCCTGCCGGATACCGCTTGCCGCCTGCAACAATCGCGCGGCACGCACGGCCAGATCATCGGCCTCGGCCACGCCAGCTACCGAGGTGCCCAAGCGATGAATCGCACCGTCTTGGCGCAGCCTCAAATGCACGGTATCGCCCCAGTCCAGCAGGCGAAACACGGTTTGCAGCAGGTGGTAGCCATCCGCACGTCGGCCGGTGATTTCCAGCATCAAATTGAGTTTTGCAGGCGCAGGCCAAGCACTCCAGCCAGCGCTTTGGGGGAAGTCGTTTTCACTCATTGCCTTCACTCCATGTGTCCACGACCAGCCGCACGCGGTTTTCGCCCCGGCTTGCGCTGATGCGTGCAGGCCATTGTGCGCCGTGGCTGAACTCGATGTTCCAGCCATTTTGTAGCAGACCAATCAGTCGGCCTTCGGCATCAAAGCGATATTGCTCGGGCAGGCGCTCCGGTGCGGGACGACCACGCAGCCAGTACGGCAAGGATTCCAGCGGAATCTGCCAGCCGCTGACCTCATGCAGCAAGCGCGCCGCATCCCCCCCTTGCCGCGCGCCATCCGGCAAGCCATGAATGACCGCCGCATCTGGCCGCACCACAAGCCGCCAACTTTGCCGGGTCAACGGCGCGGAGAGCACAACCTGATAATCCCGTGCCCCTTGCTGCTGCCATTCGAGCCGCGCATTGCCGCTGTTGCTGCCACTGGCCACAGCTACCCGCCCAAGCATTTGCCACGCCCCATCCACGCCAGTTGGCAGGGCGGCAACCAGACGCGCACAAATCTCGTCCTGCCCCGCCGCGGCACAGACATGGGCAGGCTTTTCCGGGCGGGCTTGCCGACCGGCACAGGCGACAACCCCAAGCAGCAACGCCGCGATCAGCGCCACCTGCCTCACGGCTCGGCTCCGGTTACTTGCAGTGCACGCTTCAGTGCCTGGTGTTCCGGGTCGATTTTGCGTGCTTCCTCAAAATACTGCCGCGCCTCATCACGCCGCCCCATCACCCACAATACTTCGGCCAGATGCGCGGCGACTTCGACATCACGATGCAGCAAAAAAGCGCGTTTTAACTGCGCCAATGCCTCCTGATGGCGCCCCAGTCGATACAGCACCCAGCCGTGGCTGTCGATGATCGCGCCGTTGTCCGGCTCAGCCACACGCGCCCGATCAATCAAAGCCAGTGCTTCCTGATAGCGCTGGGTGCGGTCGGCCAAGGTATAGCCCAGCGCATTGAGCGCGGCCACATTGTCCGGCTCAATCAGCAACATCTTGCGAAGGCCAGCTTCGGCACGGTCGATATCGTCAAAGCGCGCCCAAGCAAGCGCCTGCGAATAAAGTATCGCCATGTCATCGGGCAAGGCCAGCAGGCCGCGTGCATAGGCATCCAATTCGCCTTCGCGGTCGCCATCTTTTTGCCGCAATTCGGCCTCGGCCAGAAAGCCATCGCGGCGCGCATCACGAACCGACTCCGCCGCCGCATCGGCTTCCGGGCTGCTGTTTTGCAGACGGCGCAGCTCGGCATAGGCTTCATCCTTGCGCTGCAGGGCATGCAGCACCACGGCGCGACGCAAGCGCAGCCAATGCGCCAATTCCGGAGCCGGGCGCTTGATGCTGTCATACCAGTCAAGCGCCGCCGGATATTGCTTCAGCATTTCCGCCATCTGCCCCAACAGCAGCCGATAACGCGGCTCGGCCTCGGGCGGGGGGGGCTGCATCTGCCGGTATAAAACCTCCAGCCGCTGAAAGTCGCCGGATCGCTCCAGCAAGGTTGCGCGCATCGCCTGGATGGGCAGGCTTTGCGGCCCTTCTGCCAGCACCTGCTCGGCCTGAGCGAACTCGCCCAGTCGCTCGTAGGCCTCGGCCAGCGCAATCCGCTGCATGGGGGCGTCCTGCACCCGGTGGCGCGCCTCGTCCAGTTTTTGCCGGGCAGCTTGCGGATCACCGGATGCCTCGGCCAAGCTCGCCTGCAACAGCAGAATCCGCACATCTTCGGGAAAAACCGTAGCCGCGTCTTCGACCATCCGCCCCATCAAGGCCATCTGTCCCTGCCTCTGCGCCAGCTGCACAAAAGGCAATACTGCCGCCAACTCATCCTGCGGCAGTTGGCCACGCCGATACAGGCGCGCCAGCAGCCAGGCGGCATCGGGGTTATCCGCCCCCACCGAGGACAGCACCATCAAGACATTGCGCCAAGTAGCAGGATTGGATGCCAGCAATTTTTCCAGCGCCGCCAATGCCTTAGCGCGTCTGCCCTGCTGCAAGGCCAGCAGCGCCGTGGCGGTGGTCAGATCTGGCGACAGCGCCCCCTGACGCTGCCAGAGCGCGAGTGCGGAGGCCGCCACTTGTTTGTCGCCAGCCAGTAATGCGATGCGGGTGGCACGCTCGGCCAGTGCGCCATCGCCACTGTCCCGAGCAGCCTGCCAATAATGCCGGGCGGCTTCCTCAAGTCGGCCGGCCTGTATCGCAAACTCCCCCGCCATGACCGGCGCCAGTGCAACGCTCGCCGCCGCTGGCGGATCGTCGGACAATTGCGCCCGCGCTACTGGCGCCAGCGCCAGCAACAACGGCAATAACAGGGTAGAAACACGATGAGCTTCGTTAGACATGGGCAGCAGCGTAAAATGCGCGTTGGTTCCAGATTGCTGCCAGCTTAAACGCAAGCCGCCGAATATGCCGAACGGCCCTACCTTCCACGCCTTGGGTGTCAACCATCAAACCGCACCAGTTGCTCTGCGCGAGCGTCTGGCGTTTGATGCTGCCGCCTTGCCAGAAGCACTGGCGGCGCTCAAGGCCATGCCGGGCGTTCATGAGGCGGCGATTCTTTCCACCTGCAACCGCACCGAGCTGTATGCACTGGCCGATGGCGAAGGCACGGTTTTGCAGGAGTGGCTGGCGCATCGCCCCGGCGAGCAGCTGCCGCTGGACGCCTATCTGTACCGCCATCAGGATGTGGATGCCGTCCGGCATCTGTTCCGGGTCGCCGCCGGGCTGGACTCTCTGGTACTGGGCGAGCCGCAGATTCTCGGCCAAGTGAAGGATGCCTGGACCCAGGCGCGCGATGCCGGCAGCCTAGGTAGCCAGCTTGACCGCCTGTTCCAGCAGGCATTTGGCACGGCCAAGCATGCCCGCACCCATACCCGCATCGGCCAGCATCCGGTATCGGTGGCCTCCACCGCCGTACGACTGGCGCAAAACACCTTTGCCCGGCTGGAAGATGCTCATGTACTGCTGATTGGTGCAGGTGAAACCATCGAATTGACCGCCAAGCACCTGTCCGAAGGACGGGTCAAGCGACTGATGGTGGCCAACCGCACGCTGGCGCATGCACAGGATATTGCCAGCCGCCATGGCGGCTTTGCCCTGCCCCTGACCGAGCTTGACCGCCACTTGGCCGAAGCCGATATCGTGTTTTCCGCCACCGCCGCGCGCGACCCGATTCTGCTCAAGCCCCAGGTTGCCGCTGCATTGAAGGCACGCAAACACCGCCCGATGCTGCTGATGGACTTGGCCGTGCCGCGCGACATCGCCCCTGATATTGCCGAGCTGTCCGATGTATTTCTCTACACCGTGGACGACCTAGAGCGTGCGGTGGAAGAAAACCGCCGCAGCCGCCGCGAAGCCGCCTCGGAAGCCGAAACCATCGCCGCCCTGCATGCCGAACGCTTCATGGAGCGCATGCGCCTGACCCGCCACGATGCCCCGGTGCGCCGCCTGCGCGCCCACGGCCAACTGGCGCGCGATGAGGCCATGCGCAAAGCGCAGCGCCTTCTGGCAACCGGCGCCGACCCGCAGGCCGCCCTGGACTTGCTCGCCCATACCCTGACCAATCGCCTGCTGCATGCCCCCACCATCGCCCTGCGCGATGCCGCCGCCAATGGCGATGCCGAACTAGCACGCGCCATTGACCGCCTGTTCCCCGCCCTTGCCGATGTCAACGACGATGCAGCCGACGCTCCGCCGCAAACTTGAAGCCCTGACCGAGCGCCGCGACGAGCTGGAACGCCTGCTCGGCGAGCCCGCAGTCATCGGCAATCAAAACGAGTTCCGCCGCCTCTCGCGCGAATTCGCCCGACTGGCGCCGCTTGCACGCGCACTGGCCGATGAGGCGCGCGCGCGCGCCGATCTTGCCGCCGCCGAGGAAATGCGCCATGACCCGGAACTGGCAGAACTTGCCGCTGACGAAATCGACAGCGCCCGCGAACGGCTGGCCGCCCTTGAAACCGAGCTGATGGCCCATCTTCTGCCGCGCGATGCCCGCGATGACGGCAGCCTTTATCTGGAAGTACGCGCCGGTACCGGCGGCGATGAGGCAGCGATTTTTGCCGGCGATCTGTACCGCATGTATGCGCGCTATGCCGAGCGCATGGGCTGGCGCGTGGATGTGGAATCGGCCAATCCCGGCGAGCATGGCGGCTTCAAGGAAATCGTTGCCCGCATCGAAGGCGAAGGCGCCTATGCACGATTGAAATACGAATCCGGCACCCACCGCGTACAGCGCGTGCCGGCCACCGAATCGCAAGGCCGCATCCATACCTCCGCCGCCACGGTTGCCATCATTGCCGAAGAACCGGGCGATATCGACATCCAGATCAACCCCGCCGATCTCAAAATCGACACCTTCCGCTCCAGCGGCGCGGGCGGCCAGCACGTCAACAAGACCGAATCGGCAATCCGCATTACCCACCTGCCCAGCGGCGTGGTGGTGGAATCGCAAACCGAGCGCAGCCAGCACGCCAACCGCGACAAGGCGATGAAACGCCTGGCCGCGATGCTGGCCGAGGCCGAGGCCGAGCGTCGTCTGGCCGCACAGGCTGCCGAACGCAAACTGCAAGTGGGCAGCGGCGACCGCAGCCAGCGCATCCGCACCTACAACTACCCGCAAGGGCGCATCACCGACCATCGCGTCGAGGGGCTGACCTTGTATGACCTACCCAACATCATCGAAGGCCAGCTTGATGCCCTGATTGAGCGTCTGATGCACGAAGCGCAAGCAGACGCACTGGCACAGTTGATGGCCGAAACTTGAACCCGCGCACATTGTTTTTGCGCAAAATCAGGCAAGATGCCCCCATCACCGCACAGGGCGCGCCCCTGACAGGATTGACATGAAAACCCAAGTACGCCAAGCCGAGCTTGAAGATGTGGATGCCCTCGTCCCGTTGTTCGATGCTTACCGCCAGTTTTATGACCAACCCAGCGACCTGACCCGCGCCCGCAACTGGCTGCGCGCGCGCATCGGCAACAATGAATCGGTCGTACTGATTGCCGAACAAGGCGAAAACGCGCTGGGTTTCGCCCAGCTCTACCCGATGTATTCCTCGGTGCAGACCGCCCGCATCTGGGTGCTGAACGATATTTATGTGCCACCGGAAGTGCGCCGCAGCGGCATTGCCAAGGCACTTTTGAAAGCCGCGGTCGATTACGCCCGTGCCGATGGCGCCAGTCATCTACAACTGGAAACCGGCCGCCGCAACGAAGCCGCTCGCGCGCTGTACCGTGCCTCCGGCTGGCAGGAAGACGACACCCAGTGGTATTCGGTGAAGTTGTGAATGCCGCGACGACGGCGTTACAGGCGCGCTGAATGACCCGCATCAATCTAGTGCCGCCCGGCGAACTATGCGACCAGCATCTGCTGGCCGAGCACCGCGAGCTGACCCGCATCCCCAATGCCGTGGCACGCGGCAAGTTCAGCCTTGTCGGGCAGCCTGCGCAATACAAACTGGGCGAAGGCCATGTACGGTTCTTTTTCGACAAGCTGACCTTTTTACAGCGCCGCTATCAGGCATTACATCAAGAATGCCTGCTGCGCGGCTTCAAGGTCAGCGATATCTGGCCCGAGGACTTGCCCGATACCCCGGCACTTTGGCACGACTACCAGCCCACACCCGAGGCACTGGCGATCAACCGCGCACGCATTGCCGAACGCATGCCGACCAAACCCCGCTTTACCGTGGCACGCCCCCATCTACGCAATCCCCAAGCGGCTCGTCTATAGCCATGTCCTGATACACGCTTGCCACGCTGCGCTTTAGCAGCGCCTGAAGCGGCTGGCGCAGTTCATCGACCACGGCCATCACCGTACTGCCCAGTGCATCCTGCTGGCCGGGCAAATCCGTCTGGCAAATCGGGATACGCAAGCGGGCAATGTTGTAAAGCTCGGCCATGCTGACTTCTTCTAGGTCGCGTGCCAGCAGCCAGTCGCCGGTTTCAGCGCGCGCCACGATATTCGCCCCCGCCAACTGGCCAAGCATCTGCTGCAACAGCGTATCGGTCAGCATCGGCTCGAGTTGGCGCAATTCATCCCCATGCAGGCCGCGCCCTTGGCTGCGCGCCTTGCGCAAACGTCCCAGCAGGCGCAGCATGCCGTAGATTTCATGCCCTTCGGGCAGGCGCTGGCTCTTGGGCTGATAGCGGAAGGCCGACAGGCTGGAGGCAAACGATGCCCCCAGCAATACCGTCACCCAACTGAAATACATCCACATCAGCAGCACCGGCAACAACGCTACCGAGCCGTAGATAAGCTCGTAGGTATTGAAGTTGCCAAGGAAAAACCCGAGCCACCAATTCACCAACTCAAACCCGATCACGCCCAACATCGCCCCTGCCAAGGCATGCCGCCATTTCACCGTGCGATGCGGCACCACCCGGTAGATGGCGGTAAACACCACCAACTCGATCAGCATCGGCGTGGTTCGCAACATCAGGCTCTCCAGCCACTGCCCCGGCTCGGAATCGAAAATCGCCAGCGCAAAAAACCGCGCTGAAAGCGCCATGCTGGCAACCGCAAACACCGCCCCCAAGGTCAGCACCGTCCAATACACCAGAAAGCGGCTCAACTTCGGCCGCGTAGTCGGCACCCGCCAGATACGATTGAAGATGGCTTCGACGCTGGTGAGCGTAATCAGCAGCGATATCAACAATGCCACCGTCCCCAGCACGGTCAGGGCATTGGCGTTTTCGGAAAACTCCCGCAGATATTCCTCCACCGCGCGCGCCGAGGAGGGCACGAAGTTCATGAAGATGTAATCGCTCAGCTTTTCCGCCCAATGGCCTTCGGTAAACACCTTGAACGCCGAGAGTGTGCCGAAAATCACCGTAACCAGCGGCACCAGCGCAAACAGGCTGATATAGGCCAGCGAGCCTGCCGCCTCGAACAGGCGGTCATCCACCACCCGACGGCTCACAAAGCGGGCAAAACTCAGCAAGCGGCCACGGTCGGTGGCCGCTTCAGACAGTTTGCGGATGCGGTTCTGGATGCGTTTATTCAAAGACGGTCGATTCATCGCACAAGACTACCCCATACACTGTGCATCCTGATTGGCAACTCCCAACCCGAACAATGGAAATCTTGGTGCTTTATTTCAGCCGCAACGGCTCGGTGGCCGCATTGGCACGACAAATCGCCCGTGGCGTGGGCGAAGTGGAAGGCATGTCTGCACGCTTGCGCAGCGTGCCGCCGGTCGCGCCGCAAACCGAAACCGCACTACCGCCGGTGCCCGAAACCGGCGCCCCCTATGTCGCCATCAATGACCTGCGCGAATGCGTCGGGCTTGCGCTTGGCAGCCCCACGCGCTTTGGCAACATGGCCGCTGCGGTAAAGCACTTTCTCGACACCTTGGGTGGCGAATGGGCCAATGGCACGCTGATCGGCAAACCCGCCGGGGTATTTACCTCCAGCGCCAGCATGCACGGCGGACAAGAATCCACCCTGCTGTCGATGATGTTGCCGCTGCTGCACCACGGCTGCGTGATTGCCGGGATTCCGTTCAGCGAGGCGGCACTGTCCTCCACACGCAGCGGTGGCACACCCTATGGCCCGACCCATGTGGCAGGCGCAACTGCCGATGCCACGCTCAGCAGCGAAGAAGCCGAGCTTGCACGCGCCTTCGGCCGCCGTCTGGCACAACTGGCCAAGAGGCTTGCGGCATGAATCGGCTCAGTGGTGCACACAAAACCGTATTTTTCGCGCTGCTGGGCATCGCCGCGCTGTTCATGCTCGGCTTTCGGACACAGTGGCAAACCGCCATCTTCAATGCCCTGCCGCCGCTGCTGTTTGCCACCGCCATTGCCCTGCGCGTGCGCACGGCCACCTTCTGGGCCAGCATCATGGCGCTGTTCTGGTTTTCCTACGGGGTGATGGATGCTTGGACCTTTCAAGGCAGCACCCGCCTCCACGCGCTGGGTATCACCGTCCTATCCGTTCTGGTGATTGTGGCCGGAAGCTGGGCTGGACTACTCGCACGTTTTGGCAAAAAGCCGCAGGAATGAGCACGCCCCTAGCCCCAGCCCCTATGCCGCAATGATGCGAGGTTCGGCAGCCTTGGCAATCAGGCGTACGGCTCTGATAGCTTGACCGGCCAAGCTTAAAGTTTGCTCAAGGATTGAGCCATCCAGATCCAGCAAAGTTTCAATGGCATGGCGTCCCACATGCCCCGCCCCATATCGCCAAGCCGAATATGCGCCCGCGCGCCGCGATAAAGCCGCAGTCAGTCCAGCGTCGGCAGGCCAATTGCGGCGGGTTTGGCTTTGACCACAGCAGGCAAGGGCTCGGTGGGCAGGTCGTGTTCGGCCATCACCCGGTCGATGCGGCCATTCCAGGCCGCCCCTTGGGCAGACAGCAGGCGCACGCAGTCGGCGGCATAGCTTTCCGGGTTGCGCAGATTTGGATCCACATCCTCCACTGTGGCGCGCCCGCGCAGCGGGGTGCGCATGGGGCCTGGTTGCAGGCCGCAGATACGCACGCTGGAGCCGGCCATTTCGGCTGCCCACTGCGCCACCAGCGCGGCGCGTGCCTGCTGGCTGATGGCATACGGCCCCCAAAACGGCTTGCCGGCATGTTCGGCATCGTCCACGACCCACAAAACCGCGGCATCCGCAGATGCCTTCAAGACTGGCATCAATGCGGCGGTCAACCACATCGGGGCGGTGACATTGATGTGCATGGCGCGAGCCACATGCGCCGGGTCGGTGTATTCCAACGGCGTCAGGGCACGAAACTCGGCCGCACAATGCAGCAGACCATCGAGCCGACCAAACGCATCCTGGATGCGCTGCGCCAGCTCCAGATGGTCGTCTGGGGCAGCCCCCTCCAGATCCATTGGATACAGCAGCGGCTCGGGGCCGATGTCTTTGAGCACGTCGTAAAGCCGGTTCAGAACGCGCATATTGCGCCCGGACAGCACCACGGTGGCACCAGCGCGCGCCATCGCCTTTGCGGCCGCCTGCCCCAGCCCACCGGTTGCGCCGGTCACAAGAATGATGCGCCCGTCAAGGCGCGGCATGGCATCCGCGCTCACGCCTGACCAGCTTCGGCAACGATGCGTGCCAGCTCACCGGATTCGTACAGCTCCAAGGTGATATCGCAGCCGCCAATCAGCTCGCCATTGATGAACAACTGCGGAAAGGTCGGCCAGTTGGAATACCGCGGCAGATTGGCGCGTACTTCCGGGTCTTCCAGCACATTGATGGTGTGCAACTGGGTCGCACCCGCGGCCTTCAGCGCCTGCACGGTTCGGCTGGAAAAGCCGCACATCGGAAACTGCGCCGTACCTTTCATAAACAGCACAATCGGGTGGGATTCAACTTCGGTCTTGATACGTTCCATCACGGACATGGGGGACTCCTCGGCCTGCCTCACGGGCAGATAACACGGTGTGGATTTAGAATGTCGCATTCTACCCTGCCGTGGCACACCTGCCGCGGCCTCATCCCACCCAAAGGAGCAAGCCATGGCCATCGAGCTGCCAGCCCTTCCGTATGACCGCACCGCACTGGAGCCGCATATTTCCGGTGAAACCATCGACTTCCACTACGGCAAGCACCACAAAGCCTATGTGGACAATCTGAACAAGATGATTGAAGGCACCGAATTTGCCGACATGCCGCTGGAAGACATCATCAAGAAGTCCCAAGGCGGGATGTTCAACAACGCCGCTCAAGTCTGGAACCACACCTTCTACTGGAACTGCCTCTCGCCGAACGGCGGCGGCGAGCCGACCGGCAAACTGCTGGAGGCCATCAACGCCGCTTTTGGCGATTTTGCCAAGTTCAAAGAAGAATTCACCAAGACCGCCATCGGCACCTTCGGCTCCGGCTGGGCTTGGCTGGTGCAACGCCCGGACGGCAGCCTGGCACTGGCCAGCACCTCCAATGCCGCCACCCCGCTGACCGGCGAAGACAAGCCGCTTTTGACCTGCGATGTGTGGGAGCACGCCTATTACATCGACTACCGCAACGCCCGCCCGAGCTATCTGGAACACTTCTGGAGCCTAGTGAACTGGGACTTCGTTGCCAAGAACCTGAAGTAATAAGCAGAGCGCAACCTCCAAAACAACAAGGCCGGGAAATCCCGGCCTTGTTGCTTTTCAACGCCAACGCGGTTTTTGGCCGAAAGCACGGCCGCAACGCAGATTGCCGGCAGGCGCTCAGGTCATCACCTGGTACACCGGCTTGTACTCGCCGGAAATCTTCATCCGGCGCTGCGCCACGAAGGCGCGCAGCAGGGCATCGAGCGAAGCCATCATGTCTGGCGCGCCGTTGATTTGGAACGGGCCTTGCTCGGCAATCCGGCGCACACCGCTTTCCTTGACATTACCCGCAACGATGCCGGAAAACGCCCGGCGCAGGTCAGCGGCAAGGGCATGCGGCTTGCGTCCATGATTGAGATCCAGCCCCGCCATCGCCGCATGGGTGGGATCGAAGGGCTGCTGGAAATCCAGCGGGATATTCAGCCGCCAGTTGAAGAAGAACGAATCTTTCTGTGCCACGCGCTGCTCGCGTACCCGGCGAATGCCCTCAATCATGTGCCGCGCCACTTCTGTCGGATCAGCGATGATGATGCGGTAATGCTTTGTGGCCGCCTCGCCCAGCGTCAGACGGATGAACTTGTCGATTTGCTCAAAGTAGCTCGCCGCGGATGCGGGGCCAGTGAATACCAGCGGCAGCTCGATAGACTGATTTTCCTCGCGCAGCAAAATGCCCAGCAAATAGAGGATTTCTTCTGCCGTGCCGACCCCACCGGGAAACACGATGATGCCATGCGCCATGCGCACGAAAGCTTCAAGGCGCTTTTCGATATCCGGCATGATGACCAGATGGTTGACGATCGGATTGGGCGATTCGGCCGCGATGATGCCCGGCTCGGTGATGCCGATATAGCGCGAGCGACGTTGCCGCTGCTTGGCGTGGGCGATGGTGGCGCCCTTCATCGGCCCCTTCATCGCGCCAGGGCCGCAGCCGGTGCAAATGTCGATACCGCGCAAGCCCAGCTGATAGCCAACTTCCTTGGTATAGAGATATTCTTCGCGGCTAATGGAATGCCCGCCCCAGCACACCACCAGATTGGGCTCTCCCGGATGCAGCACGCGGGCATTGCGCAACACGCGGAAAACCGCATCGGTGATGCCGCTACTGCTTTCGAGCTCGCTGGCATATTCGGGGCCGAGCTCGATCGCGGCATAGGCCAGATCGCGCACCGTGGCAAACAGCAGATCGGCCACGCCACGGATGATGCGACCATCGACAAAGGCCATCGCCGGGGCATGCTGCAATTCGATGCAGATGCCGCGATCCTGCTGGGTCACATGGATATCGAAATCCGGGTACTGCTCGCTTGCCGCGCTGGGGTCATCCGAAGCATTGCCGGTGGTCAATACCGCCAGTGCACAGCGCCGTAGCAACTCATGCATGCCGCCGGTGGACGCATCCGTGAGGCGGGCGACTTCTTCACGCGAGAGGATATCCAGCCCGCCCTTGGGATAGATATTGGCGCAAACGGTTGGCAGGGTGGAACGGGAAGGGGTTTTTTCTGGATTGATTTGTGTATGCATGCGCCGACTTTAGCGCATGCAGGCCGCAGCGACACAAACATCGCCGAAAAACCCGCATGAAAAACGGCCGGGTTGCCCCGGCCGTTTCAGTCTTGACACTACCGCGATCAGAACTTGTAACGGAAACCGACCATGACCGACCAGCGCGAAACGCCGGTATTGCCCTTGTCGTTGTTGTTTTCCTGGATCTGTGGGTTATCGGTGCTGCCGGTGAAGTTGTAGACATACTTGCCGGTGGCAGGGTCGATACCGGCATAGTTGACGACACGGCGAGTGGAGTAGAAACCGTAGTCATCAATCAGCCCCCACTTCTTGTTCAGCAAGTTGCCGATATTCATGATGTCCAGCGAAATCTCCGACTTGTGACCTTGCCAGAAGCCCGGCAGCTCTTGCGAGATGCGCAGGTCAAAGCTATTCACCCACTTGGCAGTGAAAGCATTGGCCGGGGCAACCTGGCCACGATACCGACCCAGTTCCGGGTTCTGCTCAAGCCATGCGAAGAACGCCTGCTCCATGTCGGCACCACCACGGAAGATCACATCCCCCGGGCCTGTCGGCACGTAGAACAGGTCATTGGTGGTTGCTCCATCACCATTGACATCGTTGTAGAAGATATAGCTGAACGGCCGGCCAGTACGGCCTTCATAGAACAGACCAGCGCGGGTGTTGTAATTACCAAAGAACGCTTTCTTGAACTCCAGCGTGGCGCTGACGCGATCGCGCATCGCATAGCGCGAGCGTTTGGCCTCGTTTTCATTAGCGTTGAAGATCAGCGTATTGTTCCAGTTGGAAGTGTTCTGCGAACTGCTCAACGGGCTGACTTCCCAAGCATTGGTGCGGGTATAGAACGCGCTCCAGCCCCAAGTTTCGGTCAGCGGTTTTTGCAGGCCGATGGTGAACTGATGGCTACGCCCCTTGCTGGTATTGCGCATCAGCATCACATCACCGATATCCCCCGGGCGATTGGCCTTGGCCAACGCATTGTTGCGACCATCAGCAATACCACGGCTGCGGGTATCGAAATTATTGGGGTTCTGACCCGCGGCATTCCAATAGATCGCTCGACCGTCCTGACCATAGGTGGTCGGATCCATCACGTCCAGACGCTCAAAATAGATGCCATCCTTGACCTTGGTGGCCAGCAGCTCCACCGAAAACACCAAGTCTTTCCAGCCCAGCTCCTGCTCCCAGGCAAGGTTGGCTTTCCAGACCGACGGCAGGCGCGTGCCCGGCGCGACGATATCCACATTGTGGCGGCCGGCGGTCGGGTTCAGACCTGCGGTGGGCGGCGGCACTTGTGGGTTGAAGCCATGCGCAGCAGCAGCGGCACCACGCAAGTCGTATTCAACGTAGTTGAGGCCGGTATTGGAATAGGTACCCGAGAGCCAGACGTTCGGCGCAGCACCGCTGAACAGACCCACACCACCGCGCAACTGGGCGCGCAGGTCAGCCAGCGGCGACCAATTGAAACCAATACGCGGCTGCACCAATTGCTTGCTGACGGTATTGGTATTGTCGTAGCCAAATGCTTCCTGGATACGGGCGTTGTACAGGCGCTGGTCGCTGAAGTCCGGCTTGTCCACACGCACGCCGTACATCAGAGTGAAGTCCGGGGTAATCGCCCAAGTATCTTGCAGGAACAAGCCCAAGTTCTTCAGCGTGTAACGCGCCGGGATGTCGTCAATGCTGCCATTGGCGCGCGGAGCGCGCAGTTGATAGCTGGTTGGCGTGCCCGCGACAAACGCATCAAGATCGGCAAAGGCATAAACACCATTCAGATTGCGACCATAGAAGTTCAGCACATCGTTCTTGCTGTAATCAGCACCAAACTTGATGGTGTGATCACCGGCATAGAAAGTACCAGAAGCAAATGCCGTCAGCTCCTCGGTATCCACAATATTGACGTGGGTATTCTGCTCGGTACCGATGAGTACAGCGGAATTATTGCTGCCAAAGCCGTTGATGCGGATGGTGGGCAAATGGCTGTAAGGCACACGCTCGGCACGATAATCGCGACGGCTGACCTTGAGCTCGCTGGTGAAGTTTTCATTCCAATCAGAGAACAGCTCACCCGTCAGGCTCTTGAAGGTCTTGGGCTGGTCATACCAATAACTGCTGAGCGAGAGCGTGCTGCTGCCAAGCCCTGGGAAGCGCGCCACGGTCTGCTCCATATTGCTGTAGCGCACTGCAAGACGATGGTTATCGCTGATGTTCCAGTCAATTTTGGCAGCGTATTCTTCGATTTCAGTCTTGTTGGCTGGCGCACTGATGCTGCCAGCTTCAAGCCCCCATACACGGGCAGCATTTTGTACTGCGCTGATGTCTGCGTCGGTGATGTTCCTGCCATACGGCGTGTCCGACAAGCTGATGCCCGGCGCATTGCGCACGAACTTTTCGTAGTTGACGAAGAAAAACAGCTTGTCCTTGACAATCGGGCCACCAAAGGTCGCCCCCAAGGTTCGTTCATCATTGAAACCGGCAAACGGAACGCCACGCAAATTGCTGCGCACCCAATCGCCATCACGGTAGCTGCCGTACACGCTGCCGGAGAACTTGTTGGTGCCGGATTTGGTCACAGCATTGATGACCGCGCCGGTACCACCAAAAATGGTGGTGTCATAGTTAGCAAGGTCGATATTGATTTCTTGGATGGCATCCATCGACACAGGCTGGCGCTCGGTCGGCAGGTTGTTCGATTCCAGGCCGAACGGGTCACTGGCGCTCACACCATCAATCTTGATGGCGTTGTAACGGCTGTTCTGACCCCCGGCGGAAATCGCGCCATCGGCCTTGCTGACCTGCGAGATACGCGGATCAAGGCGAATGAAATCCTGAATATTGCGGTTGGCCGAAGGCAGTGCATCCAAAGTGTCGCGGGTAACGTTGGTCGCTGTCCCCATACGGTTCTGGCTGAAAATCTCAGGCCCGCCAGCAACACCAGTTACCACCACGCGATCAAGATCGGCAGTGGCAGCAGCAGCGGCCAAGTGAGCATTCACGGTGGCGATCTGGTTCAGCGGCAGGTAGATGTTTTCTTCGGTATTGCGAACACCGGCCTTGCTCACCACGATGGTGTAGGGGCCGCCCACGCGCAGGCCGCGGGCGTTGTAGCGCCCCTGGGCATCGGTGGTAACGCGGCTGATGGTGCCCGACTCAACGTGGGTGATGGTGATTTCTGCGCCGGCAACCGGCTGCCCGCTGGCATCGGTTACCAGGCCGCCCACACCGGAGGAGGTGCTCTGGGCGAAAATAGGCGCCGCAGCCAGGGCGGCGACAAGGCCAAGCGCAAGCTTGGAACGACGAAGGGTCTGCGTGCGGTTCATCGCATTTGTCTCAAACATGAAATGAAGTGGGGGGTTGCAACGAAAACGACCCGGATAATGAGATACCGGGTCGAATGGTTAACACTAGTTTAACAGCACGCGCCTACTTTGTGGCCGCCGGATGCCGGGTAAATCCCGGCATCAATCACAAAATCGACATCAGGGCATCGGCATATCGAAGTATGCGCCCAGCCCATCCAAGAACATCTGGATGGAAATGGCCACCAGCAGCATCCCCATCAGCCGTTCTACGGCGGTCAGCACGCGATGTCCCAGCCATTTGTAGAGCAGCGGCGACATCAGCAAAATGGCGGCGGTCGCGCCCCAGGCAATCATCAGGGCTAGGCTCCATTCCCACATGCGGTCGGGATATTGCGTGCCCATCAGCATGACTGCGGCCATGCCGGAAGGCCCGGCAATCATCGGGATGGCCAATGGCACGATAAACGGCTCGCCGCCATGCCCGTCGCCCATGATGCCTTCGGCCGGCGGAAAAATCATGCGGATGCCGATCAGGAACAGCACGATGCCGCCAGCAATCGAAACCGATTCTTGACGCAGATGCATGGCATCCAGCGCATATTTGCCGAACCACAGGAACAGCATCAGCACCACCAGCGCGATCAAGACCTCGCGGGCGATGACAATCAGCTGCCGTTTGGGCGGCAACGAGCGCAGCAGGCTAAGCACCACCGGGACGTTGCCCAGTGGGTCGAGAATGATGAAAAGCAGCAGGGCGGCCGAGGCAATGGTCATGACAACATTATGCCCGCTATGGGCAAGCATCGCAGCCTACAATATGTTTTTTCCTACCCAATACCCCCACCCCAATGGACGATCTACTCATCATCACCACCGGCGGCACCATCGACAAAGTGTATTTCGATGCCAAGTCCGACTATCAAGTCGGCGAGCCGCAAATCGGCAAGATTCTCGCCGACCTCGGCGTGGCTTTCCGCTTTCACGTCATTCCGCTGCTGCGCAAGGACTCGCTGTTCATCGACCAAGCCGACCGCGAGCTGATGCGCGCCAGCATCGCCGCGCAGAAAGAGCGTCATGTGCTGGTTACGCACGGCACCGATTCGATGGTGGAAACCGCCAAGGTGCTGGCCAGCATTCCCGACAAAACCATCGTACTGACCGGCGCGCTCAACCCGGCACGGTTTGCCGGCAGCGATGCCGAATTCAATATCGGCTGCGCCGTTGGCGCGGTGCAAGCACTGCCACCGGGGGCCTGGATTGCCATGAATGGCCGCATCTGGCATCCGGACAAGGTGCGCAAGAATGTCGATGCCAACCGCTTCGAGGCACTGGACTGAATCAAGTCGCGCGTCTTGTGCCGTTGCTTTTCAACACCGCAAGCAAACACGGGGCTTGACCGAAAACACTATCGCAACCAAGCCTGTAAACAAATGCCAATCAAGGGCGGGCGCACATGCCCGCCCGGCGCAGCGATCAAAGCATCCCGGTTTCAAGCCGCGCCGCTTCACTCATCATGCTGCGATTCCACGGCGGGTCAAATACCAGCTCCACATCGGCTTCGGCCACGGTCGGAATCATCTCCAGCTTGTCGCGCACATCGGCCACCAGAATATCGCCCATGCCGCAGCCGGGAGCAGTCAGGGTCATTTTGATGTCCACCCGGCGCTGGCCGTCCTCTCGGGTATGCAGGCTGGCCTCGTACACCAACCCCAGCTCGACCACATTGATCGGGATTTCCGGGTCAAAAATGGTGCGCAACTGTCGCCAGACCAGTTGCTCGACATCCTCGTCGCTGGCGTTATCGGGCAGCTCGATCGGCGGCGGCGGCTCCTTGCCGATCGCATCGGCATCCTTGCCGGCCACCCGCATCAGATTGCCTTCGACAAATACCGTGAAACTGCCGCCCAACGCCTGGGTGATATAGCCCACACTTCCTGCCGGCAAGGTAACTTCTTCGCCGGACGGAACTAGGACAACGGGGCAATCGCGCTCGAAGCGCACGGGTTCACTGCTGCGGGAATACATGGCCGGAAATGGCGAAAACACGAAAGAGGCGCATTGTAGCGCCGCAGGCTCTATGCTGTAGCGATGAATGCTTCATCTGCCCCGCAATTCTCGCTGACCGGCCTGTTGCTGCTGTGTCTTGGCGCTACCGGCGCTGCCGCACTGTGGGTGCTGATCGCCCTAGGCTTCAATCTATCCTCGTCGCTATTGGCATTTCTGGCCGCGTTGGATCTGATTTTGATGATGCGCTTGGCGCGGCTTGCCCCCGGCTTCTGGCGTGGCATGCAAGCAAGCCTTGGCACCGTGTTC
This sequence comes from Lysobacteraceae bacterium NML08-0793, assembly GCA_002798275.1. Lineage (GTDB taxonomy): Bacteria > Pseudomonadota > Gammaproteobacteria > Xanthomonadales > Xanthomonadaceae > Solilutibacter. The sequence goes on from NWQR01000001.1 coordinate 513,651, forward strand.
GCCATTGCCCTAGCGCAGTGGTGCCTGATGGGGATTCGCACCGGACTGCAACTGGGCTTGCTGCCCGCCGAGTCGATTCCCAAGATGAGCCTCGGATTTGCCTGGACACTTTCCGGCTTCTGGCTCACGCCATTCGATATGTGCCTGTACGCCGCCGCCATCGTGCTGGCGCTGCTGTTTGGCCGCTGATGTCAACCACGCCCGTGGTTGTGCGTTTTCCATCACGAACCCACCCCCATGAACAGCGCTCCCGTGTGTCCCGATGCCGGCCCTCCCCTTCTTGATCGTGCAGCGCCTGCCGTGGCGCTGCCGACGCTCGAAGCATTTTTGGCCGATACCAGCGCACGCGCCTTCCGTTTTGCCGAGGCCAGCCTGCGTCATCGTGAAGACGCCTTGGATGCGGTGCAGGAGGCGATGATGAAAATGCTGGCCTACCGCGACCGCCCGGCAGACGAATGGCCGCCGCTGTTCTGGCGCATCCTGCGCACCCGCATCATCGACAGCCAGCGCAGGCGGCGGTTCCGGCTGGGCTGGCTGACTTCATCAAATCATGATGATGGCCAGCCCATCGACTGGATGGACGAGGCCACGCCCGACCCCGCACGCCAGCATGACAGCCACGAGGCCTGGCTGCGGATGCGCGAGGCGATGCGCGCCCTGCCCGCACGCCAGCGTGAAGCCTTCACCTTGCGTGTGCTGGAGGAGTTCGACGTGGCACAAACCGCACACATCATGGGGTGCAGCGAAGGCTCGGTCAAAACCCATCTTTCCCGCGCCCGCGCTGCATTACAAGCACAACTGGAGGACTGGCGATGAACCGTCAGGCAGAACAATTCGACGAAAAAATGCGCCAGCAATGGCAGACTGCCGCCGCGCATCTGCCAGGATCGCTGCGGCTGCAACTTTCCCCCGCGATTGCCGCACAGCGCAAACCGCATCCCCCTGCCTGTTCGCACTGGCGAGCGTTCGGCATTGGCACAGCTTTTGCCAGTATCGCCATGCTCGCCGTGCTGTTTCTGCCGCTTTGGCAAAACTCGCCCTCCAGCCCGTCCCCGGCACTGCAAACCGTGGCGACCCAGCCCGTCCCCCAGACGGGCGATATCGACAGCGACGATGGCCTGCTCTCTGTTACCCCGGACTTTTATGCCTGGCTGGATTCGGACGAAATCCGCACCCTAGCCGCGAAATGAGCCCCTGATGATGATCCGCAAACGCCCTGCTCTCCCGCTTCTTGCCGCCCTGCTGTTTGTCGCCACCCCGGCGATGGCACAGTCTGCCGACAACACCCAGCTGCGCTGGGAACAACTGCCCAGCGCACAGCAGGAACTATTGATACAGCCCACCCGCGACCGTTGGGACAATGCCAGCCCGGAACAGCGCCAGCACATGCTGCAACGCGCCCGGCGCTGGCAGGAAATGAACCCGGAAGAACGCGCCCGCGCGCGCCGTGGCCGCGAACACTTTGAACGCCTGTCTGCCGAAGAACAGCAGCAAATGCGTGCGCTCTACCAGCGCACCCGACACATGAACGAAACCGAGCGCCATCACGCCGTGGTGCTGTACCACGCCATGCGCCGCATGAGCGCCAATGAGCGCGATGCCCTGCAACAGCAATGGCGCAAGATGAGCCCCGCCCAGCGCGAGGCTTGGGTCGAAGCGCACGACCCCAAGCGCCAGCACCGGCATTAATCAATCGCCATTCACCTGAGCCGCGTTTGCCCGCCCGACATGGGCATCGCCCCACGCCTTCAAGGCATGGATGACGGGCGCCAGCGTCTGGCCATAGTCCGTCAGCCGATACTCCACCTTAGGCGGCACCTCGGGATAGACCTTGCGGGCAATCAGCCCGTCGCCCTCCAATTCGCGGAGCTGATTGGTCAGCATGCGCTGGGTGATGTTGGGCAATAGACGGCGCAGCTCGTTGAAGCGCAGCACCTCTTCGGTGAGCAGGCGATAGAGGATGACGCCCTTCCACTTGCCGCCGATCAGGTTGAGCGTGGCCTCAACCGTGCAACCGGCGGCGCAGGTGAAGGTTTCATGCGGGATGCGAGCCATGACAGTACCTTTTTCTACACTATATGCAGAATATGTGCGTTCTTATCTAAATCGACAATAGCAGCAAGAATGGCGTGAATCACTCACTGAAAGAAATGCGCCATGAAAGCCATCGGTTTCAACCAACCCCTGCCGATTTCCGATTCCCAATCCCTGGTCGATCTCGACCTTCCCGCCCCCGAATACGGCGAGCATGATTTGCTGGTCGAAGTGCAGGCCATCGCCGTCAATCCGGCGGACACCAAGGTGCGCGCATCCGCACGGCCGAGCGCGGGTACTTGGCGCATCCTGGGCTGGGATGCCGTAGGCCGCGTGCAGGCTGTTGGCGCCCGCGTGGCGGGTTTCAAGCCGGGCGACCGGGTGTTCTACGCCGGGGCAATCGACCGGCCCGGTTGCTACGCCGAATTGCAGGCGGTGGATGCGCGCATCGTGGCGCATGCGCCTGCCACACTCGATGATGAAGCCGCTGCCGCCCTGCCATTGACCGCACTGACCGCTTGGGAAACCTTATTCGACCGGCTGGACGTGAACAAACCCGTCGCGGGCGCCGCCCCTGCCCTCGTGGTGATTGGCGGCGCAGGCGGCGTCGGCTCCATTACCTTGCAACTGGCGCGCGCCCTGACCGACCTGACACTTATCGCCACCGCCTCGCGCCCGGAAACGGCGCAATGGGTCAAACAATGCGGCGCGCATCATGTCATCGACCATCGCCAGCCGCTGGCCGCGCAGATCGACGCGCTTGGCTTGGGCGCACCCGCCTTCGTATTCTCGACCACGCACACGGACGACTATCTGGCCGATATCGTCGAGTTGATCGCAGCGCAGGGACGCATCGCATTGATTGACGACCCAAAATCGCTGGATATCGCGCTGCTGAAGCGCAAAAGCCTGTCGCTGCATTGGGAGTTCATGTTCACCCGCCCGCTGATGGGCACAGCCGACATGCAGTGCCAGCAAGACATTCTGCGCAACGTGGCTGCGCTTGCCGACGCAGGCAAGCTCACCACAACGCGCACGCGCTCGCTGGGTCTTATCAATGCAGCCAACCTGCGCCAAGCACATGCGCTGCTTGAAAGCGGCCAGAGCATCGGCAAGATCACCTTGAGCGACTTTGCTTCATGACAAGACCAGCGACAAGCGCGCAGCGCTGACAGGCACAATGCCGTCGGCGCAAGACTTGGAGCAGCCGCTTACATCCCCTGGCCGCGTACCAGTTGCATGATTTCGCCCATATCGAAGGTTTGCGCGCGCTGCTCGATTTGTGGTCGCAGTTGTGCCTGCAACTGCTGCCCCTTATCGAGCAGATGCTGGTAGCTGCTTTTCAAAACATCGGTGGAGAGTTTGCGGCCACCGGCGTAATACGCCAACGCCACATGCCCCAGCGCATAGGTGCTGGCAAAACTCATGCCGGAGCTGATGGCCTGCTTGCCAAGGCCGCCCAATACGCCACCTAGCATGCGGCCACCGGCCTTCTTCAGCAGACCACCCAACAGCTTGCGCCCGGCGTTTTCCAGATATTGCGAGGTCAGCCCCACCCCCAGCGTAGCTAGGAAATCCTTGATATGGCCGCTGTCCAGCGTATAGCCATGCGCCTTGCCAATGCGATAGACCAAACGCATTTGCAACGGAATGATGGCCATGGTGGACAAGGTTTCCGGCAGCAATTCCAGCGCACCATTGGTGATGGCGGCGCTGCGGATTTGCGCTTCGAGCAGGTCACGGTCAATCACTGTCAACGGCGGCGGCGTGGCATCGGCCGCCACCGGGTTTGCCATACCCGGCACAGCCGCAGCGGCTAGGCTGTCGGCCTGCTGCACAAAGCTGTCGCTGGGCGCTGCCGCAAGCCCAAGCTGCTGCTGCAAACCCTGCAAAAAGGCGCGTTCGGCGCTGCTGTGCACGCCATCGGCATCGCATAGACATACGGCCATTTCATAGGCCAACTGCCGGGTTTCTTCGCTTTCCAGCGCGGCTACTGCACGAGCCAGGCTGACGCGCCCCAGCAGCACGTCCTGATACAGCGAGGGCAGGTTCACCGCTGGGTCATTGCCCAGACTTTCGGCAATGCTGCGCACCGCCTCGCGCTCGCGCTCATGCTTGGCGCCATCGGCAAAACCTGCCATCAGGGCGATATGCAAAATCGCTTGGGTTTCAGAGGTTTTCATCGGCTTTCCGTAAACAATGGCAAGACACGCAGCTTGCCATAGCCGATCTGAACCACAGGCGGTGAAATATCCACCCGCAATTGAATCGCTGGGTGGCAATGAAAACGGGCAGCGCTGGCTGCCCGTTTCAGACTGCTTCTATTTGCGCTGAAGCATCAGTTGTTGGCAAGCCACTTCAGCACCAGTCCAAGGCCATAGGCAACCACGGTGCCGGTGGCATAGCCGACGGTGCCAAGCAGTACGCCCACCGGCGCCAGTGAGGGATGGAAGGCCGCCGCCACCACCGGGGCAGAAGCCGCCGCACCGATATTGCCCTGTGAGCCCATGGCGAAATAGAACAGAGGCGCTTTCACCATGCGGGCCGCTACCCAAAGCACACCGATATGCACCAGCATCCAGAGCACGCCGATGACCAAGAGTTCCGGGCGGTCGGCCAGTTGCTTGAAGTTCATCTGCATGCCGATGCTGGCAATCAAAAAGTACAAGAACAAGGCACCCAGCTTGGAAGCGCCCACGTCCTCCAACTTGCGCGCCTTGGTAAAACTGAGCGCAAGGCCGGTAAAAGTGGAGAGCATGACAATCCACACAAATGGCGTATCCAGACTCAAACGCGCGGCGTAGGGCACATGGGCAGCGGCCCAGGCTGCCGCCGGTTTGGCGATGGCATGCGCCAGCCCCACCACGCCGAAGGCAACGGCAATGATGACCATCAAATCCGTCAGGCTGGCGATACGCGCATTGGCCGCTTCATAGGCGGCCACGCGCGCTTTCATTTCGTCGATGGCGCGGGTATCGGCGCGGCTGGCCTGGTCGATTTGTGCCGAACGCCCGGCCAGAAACAGCAAAGTCGCCATCCAGATATTGGCAATGGCCACATCCACCACCGAGAACTGGCCAAACAAGGTAGGATCCACTGCAAAGATTTCACGCGCTGCCACCATGTTGGCGCCACCACCAATCCAGCTCCCAGCCAGTGCGGCCATACCTTTCCAGGTATCTCCGGCAACAGCCGCAGGCCAGAGCCATTCCAGCAATATGAAGCTAACGATGCCGCCCAGCACGATGCCGAAAGTACCGGCGCAGAACACGAACAGCAGCCGCGGGCCAAGTTTCAGGATGCCTTTCAAATCCACCGAAAGGGTCAGCAACACCAAGGCAGCGGGCAGCAGGATGCGGCTGGCAATCGGGTTGTAGATGGCGCTGCTGGTGCCATCAATCAGGCCATAGGTGTTGTACAGCGCCGGGATGAAATAGCACAGCAACAGGGCTGGCACCCAAGAGAAGAATTTTTTCCAGAACGGTGTAGGGCCGCTGGCCAGCCAGAAAATCAAACCCAGCGTGGCGGCAATCAGGCCAAATACCACCACATCATCGGTAATCAGCGGGGAGACAGTATTGGAATCGGCAGGCAGCGCCATGGGGGTTCTCCAATTCGACAGACAAAACAAACCCCTGCCCGGTAACAGGCAGGGGTCGAGCTTGATGAATCACTTGCCAAAGTGCTTGGCAAGCCAGGCGTTGACGGTGTTATGCCACTGCACGCTGTTGTGCGACTTCAGCACCCAGTGGTTTTCATCCGGAAAATACAAAAATTGCGAGTCGATACCACGGCGCTGCAAGGCGGTGAAAGCGGAAATACTCTGATCAATCGGCACACGGAAGTCCAGATTGCCACCCACAATCAGCGTCGGAGTTTGCCATTTGTCGATATGGCGCGCCGGGTTGAAGCGCTCATAGCTTTCGGGCTTTTCCCAAACCGTGCCACCCATTTCCCATTCGGTGAACCACAGCTCCTCGGTAACCAGTCCCATCGAACGGGTATCGAACACGCCGTTGTGAGTTACCAGACAACGGAACGGCGCACTGCCATCGGCATTGAACCAGTTGCCGGCAATCCAGTTGGTCATGAAGCCGCCATAGCTCGCCCCCAGCGCACAGGCGCGTCCGCCATCAAGCCACGGATATTGCTGCTGCGCCGCCGCCCAGCCTTTTTGCAGGTCTTCCAGCGGGCGATCGCCCCAATGGCCGCTGATGGCATCGGTAAACGCCTGGCCGTAGCCGGTGGAGCCGTGGAAATCCACCATCACCACCGCATAACCCTGTCCGGCGTAAGTCTGCGGATTCCAGCGATAACTCCAACCATTGCCGAAGCTGCCCTGCGGGCCGCCGTGAATCAGGAAAGCCACCGGATAGCGCTGGCCTTCTTGGTAATTCCACGGTTTGACCACATAGCCGTACACGGTTTCGCCATTCCAGCCCTTGAAGCTGAACTGCTCGAAATCGCCAAAGCGCACCATCGCTTGTTGCTCACTGGCCGAAGGGCTAAGGGCACGGGCATTGCCGCCCGCAGCAGGCATCACGAAAATCTGGTCGCCGGACTTCAAACTGTTACGGGTGAACACCAGCTTGCCGCCGCCCACCGAGATATTGCCGGTGCTGCCGCCTTCGGCCAGCTTGCGCACCCGCCCGGTGGCGATGTCGATGGCAAACAATGGCCGCTGCCCCATGTCATCGGCGCTGGCGTAAATGGTCTTGCCATCCTCCGACAAAGTAATGCCATTCGGCGACCTGTCCCAATCCGGCGCGATTTCACGCAGCTTTCCAGTTTCAAGATCCATCTCGGTCAACGCATGGCGGTCGGCTTCAAACTTGGGCCGTTTCATCGCCCAGTAATAGAGCTTTTTGCCATCGGCAGAAAACACCGGACCACCGTCCCAAGCCGGATTGCCCTGGGTCAAATTGCGCGCCTGGCCGCTGCCATCGGCATTGACCAGATACAGGTCGAAATTGGTGCTCCACGCCTCGGTGCGCCCTCCTTCGCGGATACTCATCACCAATTGCTTGCCGTCGGGCGAAAAGCTCAAGTCGGAGAAGTCACCGAACGGCTTGGAAGGAATATCCCCGGCCACCTGACCACTGACCAGCACCGCGTCCTTGGCGGCAGCCTCTCCCACGCGCGCCACGAAAGCCCGGTTCAGACGGCCATCCGCCCAAGTATCCCAGTGGCGCACGAACAGCGACTGGTACAAAACCCCGGTGGTTTTCTGCTTGCCGACCTCATCCAAGCGCTGCTTGCTGCATGCCAAATCCGCGCCGCAATCCGGGTACACGGCAAGGCCAAGCGCCACCTCATCCCCCGTAGGCGAAAACTTGTAGGCATCCACATCCAGCGGCAAATCGGTCAGCGCACGCGGCGTGCCCCCGGCCAGCGGCAGCGCATACAACTGCGAACTGCCCTGCTTACTGCTCAGGAAATACACCGTCTTGCCATCGGCAGAAAACGACGGACTGCCAATGCTCCAGCCCGCCGGGCTGACTTGCCGCGCCGCACCACCATTGGCAGGCACCGCCCACAATGCCGTGGCAGCCTTGAGATTGGCATCCACCGTACGGCGCAGGTAAATCACCGTGCGGCCATCGGGAGAAATCTGCGGCGCGCTGTAGCGGTCAAGCCGCACCATGTCCTCAACAGTAAAACCACGGTTGGCCTCGGCAAACGCCGGCAGCGCACAGACAAGCGCAAGCGGCAAAAGAGCATGACGAAGTTTCATCGAAAGACTCCTCAAAACAGGGGATTGGATTGAAAACGGTTATGGCAAAAGCCGGGGACTGCTGGAAGCGGCAAGATGATGCGCGGCCACTTCGTGGGGCTTGGGCGTTTAAAACGGAATATCGTCATCATCAAAGCCATCGCTGCCGCCAAAGTCGGCTGCTGGTGGCGGGCTGGACTGACGTTGCGGCGCGCGGTTGCCGCCTTGGTTGTTGCCATAGTTATTGCCGTAGCCGCCGCCATAGCCATCATCGCCATAGCCGCCCTGTTGCTGCGGCTCACGACGCTGCGCTGGCTGCTGGCGCGGGCCGCGCTGCTCGTAGCCACCGCCGCCGCCATAGCCGCCATCATCCCCGCGCGCCCCACCGCCCAGCATCTGCATATCGTCGGCAATGATGTCGGTGGTGTAATGGCGCACGCCGTCTTTTTCATAGCTGCCGTAGCTAAGCCGCCCTTCCACATACACTTGGCGGCCTTTGCGCAGGTATTCGGCGGCGATTTCCGCGAGTTTGCCGAAGAAGGTTACGCGATGCCATTCGGTTTTTTCTTGCTGCATGCCATCACGATCCTTGCGCACCGTGGTGGTGGCTAGGCTGACTTTGGTAATCGCCATCCCGCCCTGGGTGTATGAGGTTTCCGGGTCATTGCCGAGGTTGCCGACCAGAATCACCTTGTTGATGCCACGCGCCATGTCTTTGTCCTTCTCGATTGTGTTCTGCTGGTGTGTCGCAGCAGCGTGCCGCTGCGGGGGCAAGGATGATACCGCGCAATGCTGCCCGCCTATAATGGCGCAATGCACAATATCACTGCCGCCCAAGCCCGCCCGAACCGTCTTGACCTGCCTGCCATCCAGGCACTTGCCGCGCCCGACATGGCGGCGGTGGATGCGCTGATTCGTCGCCGTCTGGCATCGGATGTGGTGCTTATCAACCAGATTTCCGAATACATCATCAGTGCCGGTGGTAAGCGGCTGCGGCCAATGCTGCTGCTGCTGGCCGCGCGTGCGCTGGGACATCAGGGCGCGGATGCCCATCAACTGGCTGCCGTGGTGGAATTCATCCACACCTCCACTCTGTTGCACGATGATGTGGTGGACGAGTCCGACCTGCGCCGTGGCCGCAAAACCGCCAATGCTGTCTGGGGCAATGCGGCCAGCGTGCTGGTCGGTGATTTTTTGTATTCGCGCAGCTTCCAGCTGATGGTCGAGCTTGAGTCGATGCCGGTGCAGCAGATTCTGGCCGACACCACCAACCAGATTGCCGAAGGCGAAGTGCTGCAACTTTTGCATGTACGCAATCCCGATACCGACGAAGCCGCCTATCTGCGCGTGATTGAGCGCAAAACCGCAATTTTGTTTGCCGCCGCCACCCGGCTGGGCGCCTTCCTTGCCGGTGCCGATGCCGCCACCCAAGCGGCGATGCACGATTACGGCCTGGCGCTGGGTTACGCCTTTCAGATTGCCGACGACGTGCTGGACTACGCCTCGGATGCGCAGACGCTGGGCAAGAATCTTGGCGATGACTTGGCCGAAGGCAAGATGACCCTGCCACTGATTCACGCCATGCAACATGCCGATGCGCCCAGCCGCGAGCGCCTGCGACAGATTGTGGAAAACGGCGATGTCAGCGCCCTGCCGGAAGTGATTGCCGCCATCAACCAACATGACTCGCTAGGCTACAGCCGCGCACGCGCGGAAACCTTTGCCCAGCGTGCCGAAGCCGCCTTGGCCGCCCTACCGGACAACGATGCCACTGCCGCCCTGCGCGGGCTTGCCCATTACGCCCTGACCCGCGAAAAATAAATCCCCCGCCATGACCTTTGACCGATGCCATCTGCGGCATCGGCAGGCAAGCTAGGCGCTTGAGAAAATCGGGAGCCTGCCATGAACCCTCGCCATCATCTTGCCGCCCTTGCCACATCGCTGCTGCTGGCCGCCTCCCCCGCGCTGTCGGCAGAAAACAACAAGGATGAGGCCACGCAGGAAGTCCGCGCGCCACTGGAATCCATCACCCGCCACAGCGGCCAGTTTGGCGGCAGCAAGATGGCATACGAGGCGATTGCCGGCGAGATTTTCCTGACCGACAAGGACGGCAAGCCCAAGGCGGCGATTTATTCCACCAGCTATCTGAAAACCCCGCGCGATGCCACCCGTCCGGTGCTGTTCCTGTTCAATGGCGGCCCCGGCTCCGGCTCGCTCTGGCTGCATATGGGCGCCTTCGGCCCCAAACGTGTGGCCGTGCCGTCCAACGCACGCGATGATGGCGCACCGCCCTACCCGCTGCTGGACAACCCGCATGCCCTGTTGGATGTGGCTGATCTGGTCTTCATCGACCCGGTAGGCACCGGCTTCAGCCGCGCCCTGCCCGGCACCGACCCCAAAGAATACTGGGGCATCAAATCCGATGCCGTTTCCATCGCCGACTTCATCCGCCTTTGGCTCGGCAAATACCAGCGCTGGAACTCACCCAAATACATCGGCGGCGAAAGCTACGGCACCACCCGTTCGATTGCCGTGGCCAATGAACTGGAAGGCGGCTACAACGATGTCGCCTTGAACGGCATCGTGCTGATTTCCACCATTCTGGATTTTGGCCTGTCCGCAGAAGTGCCCGGCAACGAAATGGCGCATGTGGTGAACCTGCCCACCTTTGCCGCCACCGCTTGGTATCACCACAAGGTGCCGAACCCGCCAGCGCAGGTGGCCGATTTTGTCGATCAAGCACGCCGCTTTGCCATCGGCCCGTATCTGAACGCACTGGCCAAGGGCAACGCCCTGCCAGCCGACGAGCGCCAGCAGATACGCACGCAACTGGCGCGTTTTACCGGCCTGTCGGAAGCCTATCTGGAGCGCGCCGAGCTGCGCGTACTGCCAGCACGCTTCTACAAAGAACTGCTGCGCGAACAAGGCCTAGTGGTGGGGCGGCTCGATGGCCGCTACACCGGCCGCGATGCCGACAGCGCCGGCGAGTTTGGCGAAAACGACCCAAGCTTCTATGGCATCGACGCCGCCTACACCGCCGCGATGAACAGCTATGCCCGCGAAACATTGAAATATTCACCGGATAACCAATACAACGTCATCGGCGCAGTCGGCCCCTGGGACTGGAACCCAAACGGCAGCAGCAGCGGCGGCCGCACCGCCTATATCAGCGTCGCTCCATATGTGGGGCGCCTGCTGCGACAAAACAGCGGCCTGCGCATCCTCGCCCTGCAAGGCTGGTATGACCATGCCACCCCACTACTGGGCGCGGAATATTCCCTGAGCCGCCCCGGCATCCCGGCTGACCGCATCCAATGGCATTACTACGATGCCGGGCACATGATGTACGTCAACGAGCCCGAGCTTGTGAAGCTGTCAACCCATGTGCGCGAGTTTATCCGCCAACGTCAAAGCGGGCGTTGAAACAAGATCGCCATGACCGATTGAAATTGAGCCGCTTGCTTGCTTCGGATGCTGCGGCCAATAGCAACTTCTCAATGCCGGGATATGCGCCCGGCAGCGCCCCCCACTTTCTTTGCTGGCAAAGAAAGTGGGCAAAGAAACCAGCCCTAGCTGCCGCGCCTTGCTTCACAAGGCTCCCTGCGTTCCTCGCGCCCAATGGCGACAGGGCAAACTCGCTGACGCTCAAACATGCCCTGCCTTGTTTCCATTGGTCGCTGCGGTACTCGGCGCACCAGAGCAGGGCAACTATTCAAGCCACCCCAAGCCCGCTGATGGTGGCGATAAGTGCCGGGTCAAAGCCGCCAAGACGGGCGAAATGTTTGCCGCGTTCCACATAGTCGCGGTAGCTACCAAAGCTGGGCGCACCGGGAGACAGCAGCAGGACGCCGCCATCAGTGAGCATTTGTTTTGCTTGGCTTACCGCGTCGGGCAGGTCTTGTGCCGCAGCCAGTTGAAAGCCCTGTTTGGCCGCCAGTGGTGCCAGCAATGCATGGATGCGTGCACCATTGCCGCCCATGGTAACGATGCCGTGCGGGGCGCGGGTTTGCAGTGCATCGGCAAAGTCCTGCCAGTCAAGGCCACGGTCATGACCGCCGACCAGTACCACGGTTTTTTCATCAGCAAACACGTCCAATGCGGCCAGCGTGGCATGCGGCGTGGTGCTGATGGAATCATTCACCCAAGCTAGGCCATCGACACGCCCAAGCAATTGCAGGCGGTTGGGCAGTGGCTTGAACGTTTCGGCCTGCACGGCCAGGGCGGCCGCATCCAGCCCGAGGACTTCCAGCGCGGTCAACACAGCACACAGATTGCCGCGATTATGCCGCCCCGGCAGTGGCAGATGATGGGTATCCAGCACCGCCTGCGCGCCGCGATACAGCATATCGCCGCGCAGATGCCAGCCATCGGGCTTGCCGTACCAATGGATACGGGTATCAGGCAAGTCCAGTGCCAGAAGCCGGGCATCGTTGCCATTCAGCACCGCATGCCGTGGCCGCGCGTCAGTCAGCAGCGCCAGCTTGTCTTCGACATAACCGGCTTCGCTGCCATGCCAGTCCAGATGTTCGGGAAACAAATTGGTGACAATCGCCAACTGCGGGCGGACGCCGCTTTCGGCCACATCGCGGGTCTGGTAGCTGGACAGCTCCACCACCCAGCGTTCGGCCTGCGTTTCAAGCAGCTCCAGTAGCGGCAGGCCGATATTGCCCGCCAGCGCGGTGCGTTGCCCGGCCGCGCGCAGAAGATGCGCCAGCAATGCGCTGGTGGTGCTCTTGCCCTTGGTGCCAGTAACGCAGCAGATGGATTCGGTCGCGCCGCGCTCGGCAAACCAAAGGCTGGTGCCGCCGATAAAGCGCGTGCCTCGGGCACGGGCAAAACGGGCGGCCTCGCCATACGGGCTAATGCCAGGTGATTTCACAATCCAGTCAAAGCGCGCCAAGTGTTCGCCACTGGCCTCAAACTGGCAGGAAAGCTGCGCATCGCCGAGCTTTTCGGCCTCGGCCGCTTCTGCCGGGCTACAAAACAACACCAGTGGCAGATGCGGCAGACGGCTGCGCAATGCTTTCCAAGCCGCACGCCCTTCTCGTCCCCAGCCCCACAGTGCAACGCGCTGACCGTCAAGCTGCGAAATCTGCACGAATGCGCTCCCACAATCGGGCTGGAATGCGGTGCTCGCCATCGGGGCGCAGCAAAGCATCCAGCGATATCTCCACGCCCGGCAGTTGCGGGGCGATTTCACGGGCAAAACGCCGCACAATGTGATCCTCGCGCCACTCCGGCCGCGCCGCCAGTTGCGCCATCGCCGCGCGCGATTCACGGGCTTCGCCGACGCATTCAAACGGTTTGTGGTCGTGGTATTCCATCAGCGCATCGAAGCCGGCCACTTCGCTTTCGGCATCCAGCAGATTGCGGCCGAAAATCCCGGTCAAACGCGGCTTGCTCATGAACGGCGCTAGCGCCAGAAACACGAAATGACATTTCGGGCAAACCCCGCACCAGCGCGCGGTCGGTCGCTCACCGAGAATATGAAAATTGCGATTGCAGCTGGAAAAATGCGCATCGTAATGGCTGCTTTTGGCAAACTGCCGCGCCACAGCCAGCTCGCTCAACGGCCGCAACAGCGAGTAGTAATGCAAATCGGCGGCGACATGCTGCTGAAGATACTCGCCAAAGCGGCGTTCAAAATCCCATCCCTTCGACCACTGGTGATTCACCTCGCCGGTGCCTTCAATCAGGCTACCGTAGCTGGCCGAGCGCTCATTGGAAAACACCACTTGATCGGCATCGACAAGCAGTGCCGCCACCGCCATGATCGCGGAATTGATGGCGGTAACCGGGATATGCCCGTTCCAAGCTCCCTGGCGATTCATCTCGAACAGCGCCGGCGCAAGCTGGCGGTCGATATTCAGCGTGGCAAGCCCGGTATGCTCGGCGCAGGCGCGAATCAATTGCGAATTGCCAATCCAGGTAACGGTCTGCGCCACCCCAGCGCGGCGCAGGGTTTCAATCGAAACCAGCGAATCCTTGCCGCCGCCAATCGCCACCAGCGCCTGCTGGCGCAGGCCAAGCGCAGGCGCTGCGGGCAAGCGCTCGCCACCACGCGGAAAGCGGATGCGCGTGCGCAAATCCAGCCCGTTGCGATAGGCAAACTCGCCCAGCCCCTGCAAATAGATGCTCTCCAGCAGCGCCGCGGTGGCCTCGTCCAGCTGCGTGTATTCCACGCGGATTTCACCCGGCACGGCGGCCTTGTAATAGCTCACTCCGGCAATCAGGTGCAGCAGGGTCAGCGCCTTGTCCAGCGCGGCTGTATGCAAGGCCGAAAGCGTGAAAGGCGCACCGGGGATGGTGATGGTTTCCACCAGTTCTTCGCCATCATCGAAGGCATACACCAGCGCAATCTGGCCACTGGCAAGGTCGATATCGCGACGCACAAAACTAAACGCGCGCACCTGGTCGCGCTGAAAACTACTCATGGCTTACCTCTCTTGTTCCAATACGTCTTCGCCCGGCAGCGCCCGCAGGTTGTAATGGCTTGCCATCACATAGCCATAGGCACCGGCATCGGCAATCAGCACCACATCGCCCTCCGCCGTAGCGGCCGGTAGCTCGCGCCCCAGCCCCAGCACATCACCGCTTTCGCAGATGGGGCCGACCACATCGAAGGCCAAGCCGCGGCTGTCATCCAGACGCGATAGATTGCGGATGTCATGCCAAGCGTCATACAGCGTGGGGCGCACCAGCGCATTCATGCCCGCATCCAGCCCGATACGGCGCACGCCTTCTTTTTCCACCACTTGGGTAACATGGGCAAGCAGCACGCCGCACTGCGCCACCAGAAAGCGCCCCGGCTCGATGGCGATGCGATAGCGCGGAAATGCGGCCTTGACTTCCGCCACCGCGCTTGCCCAGCCAGCTAGATCGAAGGCTTCATCTTCCGGCTGATAGGGAATCGGCAATCCGCCGCCCAGATTCAGGGTTTCAATGGTGCCGATGCCATCGGCCAGCGTGGCAAGCTCGGCATGTACGCCCGCCCAGTGCGCCGGGGATTCAATCCCGCTGCCCAGATGCGCATGCAGGCCGGTTACTTGCACACCAATGGCCTGCGCGGCCTCGATGAAGGCCGACAGGCGCGAGAGTGGCAGGCCGAACTTGGAGGCATTGCCGCCGGTAACCACTTTGGCGTGATGACCATCGCCGCGCCCCAAGTCCACCCGCAACCAAATCTCGCGCCCACGGAAAATCTCCGGCCAGTTTTGTAGCGCCTCCAGATTGTCCAGCGTCAACCGCACCCCTCGCTCAAGCGCGGCCTGGTATTCAGCGCGTGGCGCAAAGCTCGGGGTGAACAGCACCTGCGCCGGTTGCAGCCCGGGCACGTGGGCGAAGGCGTGCTCAATTTCAGCCAGCGATACGCATTCCAACCCGAAACCTTCGCCATGCAATGTGCGCAAAATGGCCGGATGGGAATTGGCCTTGATGGCGAAATAGCGCAGATCCACCGCATCCACCGCCTTCAGTCGCGCCGCCTGGGCGCGCAGCGTCGGCATGTCATACACATAACGCGGCGTACCGGCAGCGGCACAATCGAGCAGCGCAGCGCGTCGGGTCTGCCACCATTTCGGCGGCGGGGCGGCTTGCGTCTCGTTCAATTTGCGCCAGCTCGGCCCGAACACGTCTTTCTCGCGCACCGGCATCGCGCCGCTTTTCATCAACTCGGCATGCAGTTGGGCGACTAGGCCATCGGCATCCATTTCGTCAATGACGAAAGTCAGATTGAGATCGTTGGAGGATTGCGAAATCAGATGCACCCGCTCGCGCCCAAACCTTGCCCAGACATTGGAGAGCTTGTGCAGCAGCGAGCGCATGCCGCGCCCCACCAAGGTAATCGCCGCACAGGAGGTAATCACCTTCACCCGGCATACCCGAGCTAGGTCTTCGGACAGGCGCGAGAGTACATCGGTCGTCATCAGGTTTTCGCTCGGGTCCAGCGATACCGTGACATTGGTTTCGGACGAGCCAATCAAGTCCACCGACAGGCCATGGCGCTTGAAGCGCTCGAAGATATCGGCCAAAAATCCCACCTGCTGCCACATGCCGATGGATTCCATCGACACCAGCACGATGCCGTCGCGGCGGCTGATGGCCTTGACCCCCGGTACGGTAGCGGCGCTGACATCAATCCGCGTACCGGGAAACTCCGGCCTTGAGGTATCCAAAATGGCCATCGGCACATGCGCCTCGCGGCACGGGCCGATGGCGCGTGGATGCAGCACTTTCGCGCCGGTGGTGGCAATTTCCTGCGCCTCGGCATAATCGAGCCGTGCCAGCAGGCGGGCATCGGGCACCTCGCGTGGATTGGCACTGAACATGCCCGGCACATCGGTCCAGATTTCCACCGCGCTTGCGCCAAGCAAGGCACCGAAACAGGCCGCCGAGGTATCCGAGCCGCCACGCCCCAGGATGGCCGTGCCCCCGTCCGGATGGCGGGCGATGAAGCCCTGGGTAATCAGCATCCGCGCAGGTTGCGCGGCAAAACGCGCCTGCCAGGCTTCATCCGCCTGACGATGACAGTTCACCGACAGCCGCCCGGCCCAATCACTCTGATTCGGCAATTGCACCGCATGCAGCCAGTCGCGCGCATCGCACCAGCCAAAATCCAGCCCCTGACTGCGCAGATAGGCCGCGCCCAGCGTGGAAGAAAGCAGCTCCCCCTGCGCCAGAACTTCGGCCTGCCAATCCAGCGCCTGGGTCGCCGCCCGCGCATCGCTGCCCAGTGCCTGCAAGGCGGCAAGGCGCTCGCCCAGCACTGCCTCGGCATCCAGCGCCAAGATTTTTGCAAACTGCATATGCCGCTCGATAAGCGCGGCGATATGGCCTGCGATGTTTTCGCCCTGCGCAATCGCCTGCAACTGGTTGGTTACCCCGGACAGCGCCGATACCACCACCAGCACCCGGGCGTTTTCTGCCCGCGCACGGGCAATCCGGCCGATATTGTCCCAACGCACCCGCTGCGAAACGCTGGTGCCACCGAACTTCAGTACCCGCCATTGGGCGGTATGGGAAATGAATGACATGGACGAGCCTCAAGACTTGGCAAACAACCGGCCAGTCATACCGACCTGCGCACGGAAGGCGCAGTTTATACACTGATGCGCGCGCATTCGGCATATCCGCCGCGGCTCCTTAAAATGCCCGCCGATTCCCGGATTCTGGAAAGCCCCCATCCATGAGCACACACCGCCCGCGTCCGCGCCCTTTCATGCAGCTGGATGTTTTCACTCGCCGCCCCGGCATGGGCAACCCGCTGGCCGTGGTGCTGGATGCCGAAGGCTTGAGTGAGCAGGACATGCAGGCCATCGCCCGCTGGACGCGCCTGCCGGAAACCACCTTCGTACTTCCGCCAAGCGATACCCACAGCAGCTACCGGCTGCGCATGTTCAGCCCACGCCGGGAAGTACCGTTTGCAGGCCATCCAAGTGTCGGCACCGCCTACGCCGTATTGCTGGCTGGGCTTGCTACCCCGCGTGATGGCCTGTTGGTACAACACGGCATTGCCGGCAAACTGCCGCTGAAAGTTCAGGGCGAGGGCGAGACGCTTTCCATCGCCATTCGCGCCCCACGCGCGCATCTTCTGGAAACGACAACGGCCAACGACTCGCGCTTTGGCTGCGCGCTGGCCGACCTGCCGCTGGGTAGCCTGCCTCCGGCATTGATGGATGGCGGCCGCCGCTGGTGGCTGGTGGAAGTCGCCGACGAAGCCAGCCTGCGCGCCGCCGCCCCCAACTGGGACGCGATTGCCGCCCTGGCACAGACCACCGAAAGCATGGGCATCTGCGCCTATGCACGCAGCAGCAATACGGACTATGCGCTGGCGGTACGCGCCTGGGTCGGCAGCGGCACCCCGTTTGAAGATGCCGCCTCCGGCGCTGCCAATGCCACGCTCGCCGCCTGGCTCAACTTGCGCGATGCCCTGCCGGACGGACAGCGCGACTATCGCGTCAGTCAGGGGCGGGAAATCGGCTATGACGCATTGCTGGCGCTGTCGGTGGATGAGGCCGGCGATGTCTGGTCGGGCGGCCAAGTCTGCCGCGTGATTGACGGACAAATCTCCTGGTAGCACCGGAAAACGCGCATCCAGCCGGTACTTTTGAGCAAAGCCCCGGCAAAAACCCATGTAAACCGCTTGGCGGGCGCTTGCGCTTGTTCTACATTGAGGTGCCGGTCGATACCGCGCATCAATCAATTCATTCAGAGGAACATGACACCCATGGCCACGAAGAAAGCTGCTGCGCCGAAAAAGGCCGCCGCACCGCAAAAATCCGCTGCCGCCAAGGCTGCTCCGAAAAAGCCCGCCGCCAAGACCATGAAGCCGATTGCCGAAGTGCTGACCAAATCGGCCTTGGTGGCTCATCTGGCCGAACACGCCGAAGTCGCCAGCAAGGATGTCAAAGCCGTGCTGGCCGCGCTGGAATCCACCATCCATGCCTCAGTACACAAAAAAGGCGCCGGTGCCTTCAACCTGCCGGGGCTTTTCAAAATCAAGGTGGTCAAAGTGCCGGCCAAGCCCAAGCGCAAGGGCATCAACCCGTTCACCAAGGAAGAACAGGTATTCGCCGCCAAACCCGCCTCGGTCAAGGTCAAGCTGCAACCGCTGAAGAAGCTCAAGGACGCCGCCGCCTAAGACCCGGCAAAAGTCGCACACCAAAACCGGAGCCAGTGGCTCCGGTTTTTTGCTGAAAAAAGCAGCAAAAATTTGGGTCGGAAAGGCAGACTCAAGCCACCGGACTGTCAGATGATCGGTTTGGGCATCGGTGGCATGACGGTCGGGGCTTTCTTTTTGCTCGCCTTTCTGGCCGTGGGCTTTTGCGAAGCGGGCTTGCTGACCACGGCCTGCGTGGCTGCCTTGGCCGCAGCTTTCTTCACCGGCGCTTTCTTCGCAGCAGACTTCACCGCAGGCTTGGCGGCTGCCTTGGCGGCGGCTTTCTTCACCGGCGCCTTCTTCGCCGCAGACTTCACCGCAGGCTTCGCGGCTGCCTTGGCGGCGGCTTTCTTCACCGGCGCTTTCTTCGCAGCAGACTTCACCGCAGGCTTCGCGGCTGTCTTGGCCGCGGCTTTCTTCACCGGCGCTTTCTTCGCAGCAGACTTCACCGCAGGCTTCGCGGCTGTTTTGGTCGCGGCTTTCTTCACCGGCGCCTTCTTCGCCGCAGACTTCACCGCAGGCTTCGCGGCTGTCTTGGCCGCAGCTTTCTTCACTGGCGCTTTCTTCGCCGCAGACTTCACCGCAGGCTTGGCGGCTGTCTTGGCCGCGGCTTTCTTCACTGGCGCTTTCTTCGCAGCAGACTTCACCGCAGGTTTCGCGGCTGTCTTGGTCGCGGCTTTTTTCACTGGCGCTTTCTTCGCAGCAGACTTCACCGCAGGCTTGGCGGCTGCCTTGACCGCAGCTTTCTTTGTGTCCATCCCGGCTGAAGTTTTCTTGGTCGCTTTTTTCGTGGCCATGAGGGCTCCTTGTTCAATGGATAGGTCTGGATTACCCAAACTGCATTTGCGCCAAGCCCCGAGCCCGGCGCACACCCGCCTCGATACACAAACATCGTGCAACGGATAACAAAAGACCCGCAGCCACCCGTGCCGCAGGTCTTGTCTCAACAGGAGCGCCCGATACAAATACAAGCCTTCCATCCTCTGTTTCCAGAGCCGATCGGGGCATGGGCTTGATTGGGAGGTGCTGTGATTGCAAGGGCATGACTCCTGTCACTTCGGCGAAACCTAATCACCGTTTCCGTGACTGTCAACACATTACTGGGTGTTTTTCACTGCAAACCCGCATTTTTTCGTGACCAACATCACCCCAAAAGTTGCAAACCCGTCCCCAGATTGCGCCCGTAAATCATCCGCTTTATTGCCCGGATACCGACAAACCAAGGCGCATGACGGCTTTCACGATGCACGCTGAAAGGCAGCCCCGATGGCCGCTTTCTGCGCTGCTTACCACCCGCGCACAGTCGCCTGAAATTTTTAAAGCCATCGAGGCTTTACCCCGCAGCGCGCGCCTGTTTGCGCAAAACTTTTGCCGTGCCCAACAGGCGACACACACCGAAACGGCCACCCAAAGGTGGCCGTCGTCAGGCAGAAGCTTGCGGCGTTGAATCAGTGTTCTTCTGCAATTTTTGCCTTGTAGGCGTCTTCGCTCAACAGGCCGTCGGCATCGGCCGGGTTGTTCATTTCGATGGCGAACAACCAGCCTTCGCCAAAGGCGTCTTCGTTGATGGTTTCCGGCTTGTCGGCGAGGGTTTCGTTGACTGCCACCACCTTGCCGCTGACCGGCGCATATACGTCGGAAGCGGCCTTGACCGATTCGACCACCGCGCAGGCATTGCCCGCTTCCACTTCATCGCCCACAGCGGGCAGTTCGACATAGACCAAGTCGCCCAGCAGACCTTGTGCATGGTCGGAAATGCCGACTACCGCACGGTTGCCTTCGACGCGCAGCCATTCGTGGGATTCAAGAAACTTGAGCATGAAAACTCCGTAATTTTTGCAATGGGATGAAACAGCGTGAATCGTAGCGCCGCAGTCCGCCTGCGTCACCACTGAAATGGCTTCGGCTTCAGATGCCTTCCTGCACCTTGCCTTCGCGCACAAACGGGAACTTGACCTGGCGCACCGGCACTTCCCGGCCGCGAATATCCACCCGCAATGCGCCCGGCTCACCGGCCGGTACGCGCACTAGGGCGATGGCCTTGCCCAAGGTCGGCGAGAAAGTACCGGAAAGCACTTCGCCCTCGCCATTGGCGCTCAACACTTTCTGGCCGTGGCGCAGCACGCCTTTTTCGTCCATGACGATGCCCAGCATCTGCCGCGGCACGCCTTCGGCTTTTTGCTTTTCCAACGCGCTGCGGCCATTGAAATCGCGGCCTTCATCCAGCGCCACCGTCCAGCCCAGCGCGGCCTCATAGGGCGATACGGTTTCGTCCATGTCCTGACCGTAGAGATTCATGCCGGCCTCAAGCCGCAAGGTATCGCGTGCGCCAAGACCAGCCGGCTTCACACCAGCTGCGGCCAGCGCATTCCAAAAATCCACGGTGTGCTTTTCTGGGACGATGATTTCAAAACCGTCTTCGCCGGTATAGCCGGTGCGAGCCAGAAAGACCTCCACGCCCTCAACGGTTTGCGCTTGCAGCGCGGCAAAACGCGCCAGTTTTTCGGCCGCTTCGCGGTCGGCCTCGCGCAGCAGCGCAATCACCTTGGCGCGTGCATTCGGGCCTTGCACGGCGATCATGCCGAACTCCGGGCGCGCCCTGACTTGCACATCGAAGCCCGCCGCTTGAGCCGTAATCCATGCTAGGTCTTTTTCGCGGGTTGCGGCATTCACCACCAGACGGAACCAGTCCTCACGCATGAAGTAAATGATGAGATCGTCAATCACCCCGCCTTCGGGGTTCAGCATGCAGGTGTACAGCGCCTTGCCGGGCTTTTGCAGCTTGTCCACGGAGTTCGCCACCAGACGTCGCAGGAACTCGCGCACGCCTGCGCCTTCCAGATCGACCACGGTCATGTGCGAGACATCGAACATGCCGACATCGCGCCGTACCTGATGGTGCTCGTCAATCTGCGAGCCGTAATGGATGGGCATGTCCCAGCCACCAAAGTCCACCATTTTCGCGCCCATGGCACGGTGTGTTTCGTTGAGAATGGTCTTCTGGGTCATGGGTGGATTCTCGAAATGGAAAGCGCGAATTATCGCACCAAGCCGCGCGTTGATGAGGCGAAAAAAACAACGCCGAGCAGCCCCGGCGTTGTCTGGCATGGCGTGATGAGGCGCGCAATCGGCCACATCAGGACGCGGCGGTTTACCAGTTGAAGGACAGGCTCATGCCCAGATGCCTGCCGGGCATGGTGTAGCGATCCCGTGTCGGGCTGTTGGCCGCCACGCCCGGCACGCCTGCCCAGTCGGCATAGCGGCGGTCTGCCAGATTGAAGATGCCTGCATCAAGCCGTGCACCGGGTGCGAATTCGATATTGAAAAACAAGTCCAGCACCGCATAGCCGGGTGGCTGCCAGGGGTTTGGCAAAGCCGTACTGACCGGCAGATGACGCTTGCGTTCGGCACCACTGACAGCCAGCTCGACGCCCCATTTTTCTGCCTGATAGGCAAGGCCAAGGCTTGCCCGCAGTGGGTCGATGCTCGACAGCGGCGCATCTTCGGTGCGGTTGGTGCCGCGCGCATGAGCGATGGCACCGCGCAGTCGCCATCCGGCCAGCGCCGGGTTCAACTCGCCCAGCTCAAGCCCGGCCTTGAGTTCTGCGCCACGAATTACTGCATCGCTGACATTGCGCGACTGGAACAGCAGCCAGCCTTCGGGGCTGCGCCCGATGTAAATCTGCGATTCGATGAAGTCCTTGTAGCTGTTTTGATAACCTGCGAGGCTAAACCAGAACGCCTGTCCGGTATGGCGCAGGCCAAGCTCCAGCCCGCGGCTGGTTTCCGGCCGCAAATCCGGGTTGGGTAGCGCCGCATAGCCGCTTTGCACATTGGTAAAGCCCAGATTGACATCATTGAACGGCGGCGCACGGAAGCCCTGCGCATAATTGCCGTACACCGACCAGTGTGGGCTGAAGCGCCAGATGCCGCCCAACTTGGGCGATACATGGGTATCGCTGATGCCGACGATGGCGATGCCCGGATTGTCCTCAGCAAAAATCGCATCCTGCTTCGGGCGCAACCGATAATGATCCACGCGCAGACCGGGAATCAGGCTCAGCCGCCCGTCCATCGCCTCGATTTCATCCTGAAAATACAAGCCGATTTCGCGCACATCGCTGATCGGAAAATCGCGCACCGGGAATACATCCGGGTACACCACATTGCTGGTTCTGCCGGTCAGAAGATCGGTCAACATGCCATCGCGTTTTTGCTGGATACGGCTTTGCTTGGCCTCCAGCCCCCAACTGATGCGATGCTCGCCCCAACTGCGCTCGATGTTTTTGCGTGCACGCAATTGCAGGCCGACAACCCGCTGGTCAAAGTCAAAAATGCGCACCCGCTGCTGTTGTTGTCCGGCCGCGTTGTGGCGCGTTTCGCTGGTGTGCTGGAGCGTCTGGCTGTCCTGGCGATACAGCTGCCAAAACAATGAATCCATCAATGCCGTATCCAGCCCGAGCAGCTCGTGCGAGAGCGATAGGCGCGCACGGCTTTGCTTATCGCGCGCGTGCTGCGAGTCCACCGTCCAGCGGGTCATGGCCGAGTAGCCACGCGCGCTGCGCACATCGGTACGGATTTCATCTTCATTGCCTTCCACCGTCAGCATCAGCCGCTGAGTTGGGCTCGGCGCAAAACCGAGCTTGGCAAGCAGGCTGCGACCGGCGCGACGCTGCGGCTCAGGCACCGTGCGCAGCGCGCCATCGACATCGCGCTCGCCCATGTTTTCGGTCGCCTTGCCCTGACGATGCGAAATGGCGACAAGGCCACGCCAGCGCTCACCGGCGAATGCACCGGAAACCCCGGCAAACAAGCCATCCCAACTGCCGTCAAAACCCAGCTTGTAGCCAAAATGCGTGCGCTCACCTGCACGCAAGAAGTCCTCCGGGTCTTTGCTGGTGAATGCCACCACCCCGCCCAGCGCATCTGAACCATACAGCGCACTGGCCGGCCCGCGCACGACTTCCACCGACTTCAAGGTATCCAGATCCACAAAATTGCGATTGGCATTGGAAAAACTGCCAATCGAAAACGCGCTACCGACATCAATGCCATCGGTCTGCATCAGCACCCGATTGCCATCTAGGCCACGAATGCGGAACCCGCCCAATCCAAAGCGCCCGGCGCTGGAAGTTACCGATACCCCTGGCTCGTAACGCACCAGGTCGCGGATATCGCGTACCAGATGGCGATCCATCTGCTCGCGGTCAATCGCATCCACGCTGGCCGGCACGTCCTTCAATGCGCGCTCGCTGCGCGTGGCCGTCACCACGATTTTGTCCAGCGTGGCGTCATTGCGCTCAGCATTCCGGTCGGTTTCGGCAAAGGCGCTGGCCGGTACCAGCAACAGCAGCGGCAATACCCGCAGCAATGCGCAATAAAGTGGATTGGGTTGCATCAAAACACCTTGGTGGTTGTCGGTTGAATAAAAAGCAACACCCGCACCACCAGAGGCAGTGCGGGTTTTCAGGTCGCTTGGCAAGGGCTTATTTGGTGAGAATCAGCTTGTCGTTGCGGGTATGACGCAAACGATAGAACTCGTTGCCGTGACGGATTACGATTTCACGCTCGCCTTGCAGCAAGGCGGCGCTGCTGATTTCGATTGCGCCGGGTTGACGCGGGCGAACCGGGGATTCAAATCCGGGGCTGCTGAAGTTGTCGCAGTCAATCGCGATTGAAGACTGGGCTTGGTCGAACATGAGAGTGCTCCACTGGCTTGGGTGTAATGAGAATAATTATCATTTTTTAGAATTGCAAGCCCCTCGTTTACACTGCGCGCCTCCTCGGGGAGTAGCCCGCTGGCACAGCCCACCACGCTGCCAGCACCCGCGTCAACACACTTGGTCAAAAACCATGGCGCGGGAATGACCGCCCTGGCTGTCAGGGGCAAGACCGAAGGTGCGCATGTCGTCCAGCCGGGCGTGGCATGCGTGCTTTCGTGCGTATCGCCCGGCTTCTGATGACACGGGCAAGCCCATGAACATGAGCCAGTTTCTCTTTGACCTCTCTGCCTTGTGGATTTCCACCGGCGCCGTTGCGGTGGCCGAAATCGGCGACAAAACCCAATTGCTGGCGCTGCTTTTGGCCGCGCGCTTTCAAAAGCCTTGGCCGATTGTCTTCGGCATCGTGCTCGCCACCGTATTGAATCACGCCCTAGCCGCCTGGCTTGGTCAATGGCTCTCGGCCTGGCTCACTCCCGAGATACTGCGCTGGGTGGTTGCCGCCAGCTTCATCGCCATCGCGCTGTGGACGCTGAAGCCCGATACGCTGGAAGAAGACACAAAACTTCCCGCACGCGGCGCTTTTATCGCCACCACCATCGCATTCTTCCTAGCCGAAATCGGCGACAAAACCCAAGTCGCCACGGTGCTGCTCGGTGCCAAATACGACACGCTCTGGCAAGTCGTTACCGGCACCACGCTTGGCATGCTGCTGGCCAATGTCCCGGTGGTGCTGCTGGGCAGCCATTTTGCGCAACGCCTGCCGCTGAAAGCCGCCCGCTTCACCGCTGCCCTGCTGTTCCTCGGCCTCGGCCTGTGGGTGGCACTGCGTGGCGTGAGTAGCTAGAGTGCGGCCATTCCCGTCAGGAGCGCCTGATGAATACCCCCACCCCGGTGACATTTACGCAGCTTTCGTGCCCGAAGCGCGCCGCTGGCGCGCCTACCAGTACCTGCGCCACAAAATTACCAAGGCTGACAAGCTGCCCCAGACCGAATTCGTGCCCTTTGTAGGCTGGTTTGAAAGCCCTCAGGACATTGACCCGGATACCCTGGCGCCAGCCACTATCCATGTACCCAAGCCAGACTCAATTGACGTACGCAATGTGCATGGGCACATCCCACCCGACCATGTGCTGATTGCCCAGCGCCCGCCATTGACCCAAGGGCAGGCCATATCCCACGGCGGCGGCGACATGAACCTTCCGTTCTGGACGCCAGAGGAGATGCTGGTGGAAAAGCGTGAAACCTATGCCGACGAGATCTACGCCAAAGACCAGGTTTGGGATTTGCACGCTTTTGCCAAAGCCAACCCGCAGATGCGCTGCAAGCGGCCATGGATGCGACACGCCACTGGTAGCACTGCGCGAGGCGGCCTGATTAGCCGATAATGGCGGCTGTTTCAGTTGTGGCATTCATTTATGGACGCACTCGCGCGCATCGGCTTTGGCCTGTTTGGCCTTGCGGTTCTGATTGGCATCACTTGGCTGTTTTCCAACAATCGCCGTCGGGTGAACTGGAAATTGGTCGGCACCGGGCTACTTCTGCAAATCGTATTGGCCTGCTTCGTGCTGCTTACCCCCTGGGGCGCCAGCGTGTTCGATGCGATTTCCAGCGGCTTTGTGAAGCTCTTGAGCTTCACTACCGAGGGCGCGAAAGTAGTATTCGGCGACTTTACCCGGCCAGACAAGTTCGGCTTCGTGTTCGCCTTCCAGGTACTGCCCACCATCATCTTTTTTGCCAGCCTGATGAGCGTGCTGTATCACCTGGGACTTATCCAGAAAGTGGTGCAGCTGATGGCAATGGCCATCACCAAAGTCATGCCGGTCTCGGGTGCGGAAACGCTTTCGGTCTGCGCCAATGCCTTTGTCGGCCAGACCGAGGCACCCCTAGTGGTCAAGCCCTATATCGCCCGCATGACCCAATCGGAACTGCTCACCCTGATGCTGGGTGGCATGGCCACCATCGCCGGCGGCGTGCTGGCGGCCTATGTCACCATGTTGGGCGGCAATGACCCGGCTCAACAAGCGTTTTTTGCCAAACACCTGCTCACCGCCAGCATCATGGCGGCACCTGCGACCCTGGTGATTGCCAAAGTTCTGATGCCCGAAACCGAGCACTCCGACACCATGGGCAAGGTGGAAGTCAAAGTCGAGCGCACCACCAGCAATGTGATTGATGCCGCTGCGGCCGGCGCCTCCGATGGCCTGAAGCTGGCGCTGAATGTCGGCGCGATGCTGCTGGCCTTCACCGCGCTTATCGCGCTGCTGAATGCCCCGCTGATTTGGTTGGGCGAAGTTACCGGCCTTGCCGAAGCCCTAGGTCAACCCACCAGCCTTGCCAATCTGCTTGGCAAACTGCTGGCGCCACTAGCCTGGGTGATTGGCGTGCCCTGGCAGGATGCTGCCGCGGTGGGCAGCCTAATCGGCACCAAAGTCGTCATCAATGAATTTCTTGCTTACCAGACGCTTTCGCAGATCAATGCCGGACAAGTGCCCGGCGTGGCGCCACTCACCGCCCAAGGCCAGCTTGTCGCCACCTATGCACTGTGCGGGTTTGCCAATTTCTCCTCGATTGCCATCCAAATTGGCGGCATCGGCGGCCTAGCACCGGAGCGCCGCCAGGATCTCGCTCGCCTAGGGCTGAAGGCCGTATTTGGCGGCACCATCGCCACCATGATGACCGCCACCATCGCCGGTGTGCTGTATAGCCTGGCGGGGTAAGCGCGATGTCTGTCGTCGTCGTCGGCTCGTTCAATATCGACCATGTCTGGCAGTCCGATACCCTGCCTGCCCCCGGCGCCACCTTGACCGGGCGCTATCACACCGGCCCCGGCGGCAAAGGCTTCAACCAGGCCATCGCCGCCCGCCGCGCCGGTGCGCAAGCCACATTCATCTGCGCCCTGGGCAATGATGCCGGTGCACATATTGCCCGCAATCTGGCCGAAACCGACGGCCTGCAACTGCTCGCACATTGCTGCGACAACATCCCCACCGGCACCGCCGGGATTTTCGTCGGCGCCGATGGCCGCAACAGCATCGTGATTGGCCCAGGTGCCAATGCCGAACTCCGTCCCGCCCATCTGGACGGCGCAGACAGCCATCTACGCCATGCGCAAGTGCTCTTGACGCAACTGGAAATCTCCAGCGCCAGCGTGCAGCATGCCCTGACACTGGCACGCGCCGACGGTGCGCGCACCGTGTTGAACCCGGCTCCGGCAAATGCCGAGACTTCGGCAGCACTCCTGGCACTGGCCGATGTCATCACCCCGAACGAAACCGAGTTTTCCGCCCTGCTTCACCGCCACACCACACTGGCGATGCCTGCCGATAGGGTGGCCACCGCCAGCGATGAAGCCCTGCATCTGGCCTGCCGCGCACTGCACCCAGGCGGCACGGTGGTGATTACCCTAGGAGCTGCCGGATGTTTTGTTTCGCATGGCGAAAACCTGCACGGCGATAGCGCCAGCCACTACCGCCTGCCTGCACAACCGGCGCGCGTGGTTGATACCACCGGCGCAGGCGATGCGTTCAATGGCGCCCTGTGCGCCGCCTGGGCACAGCAACCGGCACGCGCACTCGCCGAACACCTGACCTTTGCCAGCCGCTACGCCGCCCGCGCCTGCGAAAACTTCGGTGCTGCACTGGCGATGCCGCGCATGAGCGCCGTAGAAGCTGCCTAATTTCTCAGCGGCTCCAAGTCCTTGAACTTTTCTTGGTAATGCTTGAACTTTGGGCTGTTCTTCAAATAGCGCTGCGCAATCTTGGCAAGTTCTGATTTTGGGCTTTCAGCGTCTTTCAGGGCGGCCTCGGCCTCCCGTTCAAAGCCACCGATTCGTTTCTGATTCAGCCCCGCCAGAAACTCCAGCTTGTACATTTCGTCTTGCCAAGGCCTCATCTCAAGCGCCAGCTGGACAAACTCTTTCGGCCAGTTGATGCCAATGGCACGAATAAACTCGAGTCGGGCATTGTTGTACTTGGCATCAAAAGCCAGACTCAGGATGTACTCCCGTATCGCCTTTGATTTGCTGTATTTCGGATTGATTCCGCGGTCACAAACCCATAATAAAAAGTGTACAATTCGGGTCAGATGCAGCTCAAATTTCCTAGAAAAATACTCGGCGCTATTGCCAGTTTCATCCTCCTGAAACTGCTCAAAGATGAAGTCAACCAATAGCGTCATCCGCTGCAGAACTTCTTCTGCCGACCGATCTTCGGCGACAGCAATTTGCAGCGCCTCTTTCAACACATCCAACTCAACTTCTCTTCTCATTGCCACACCCTGCCGTGAGCCCCTGCAGCTGAAAAAGCTGCGTCATTGAGAAGCGTGCCATACCACCTCCGGCACGCGCGATACTTATGCCAATTGAGCCTGAGAATCAACTTATCCAGCTCTCAATCTTCAGGCCGGCCTTTTGGTAAATCTTGAAGTCATCCACATTGTTGCTGACCAAAACCACATCCAGCGCTAGGGCATGAGCCGCAATCATGCGGTCGAAACTGCTTTTCCCTGCCGGGAAACGTCGCGTCCGCTCACCAAACATTTCTGCCGCTTTCAGGTCAAAAGGCTGCGGGTTCAGCATGGAAAACAGTTGCTGCATTTCCATTTCCGACTGGTATTTGCCCATGCCGCAACACAGTTCCGCCCAGGTGATGGCGCTGATGGCGATTTGCCCGCGCCTGCAGGCTGCAAATCGCTGCACAACCGGAGGCGGCTGCTCATCCATCAAGTGGATACAGATATTGGTATCCAAAAGATACTGGAGCTGCAGCATGACTTACTTCTTCGGCTTGCGTATGTTCTGGCGCTCGCTCTCAACAAACTCGGGGCGCTGGCGGCTATGGCGCTGGCCGATTTTTGCCAAAAGTGCCGGTACATCTTCCAGCGTCTGAGCCTGTGGCTCGATGATGATGCGGTTGCCCTCGCGGATGACCAGCAACTCGGTCTGGTGCTCAAACGCCATATGACCCCCGATAAGCAGGCTGCTTGTAATAACTGATGTTAGCACTGGCAAATTCTACGATTCCAAGCCGCAGGATGAATGACGCAAAATAGCGCAGCCCAAAGCTCTCCATCCCCATGCAAATCGGCCCGCACAACATTGAAACCCCTGTCATTCTTGCGCCAATGGCCGGGGTGACGGACAAGCCATTCCGACAATTGTGTAAGCGCATGGGGGCGGGACTTGCGGTATCGGAAATGACCATCAGCGACCCGCGCTTCTGGGATACCGCCAAGTCTCGGCACCGCATGAACCACGACGGCGAGCCTGCGCCCATCAGTGTGCAGATTGCCGGCACCGACCCGACCCAGCTTGCCCATGCGGCGCGCCACAATGTCGAGCACGGCGCGCAAATCATCGACATCAACATGGGCTGTCCGGCCAAGAAGGTCTGCAATGTCTGGGCAGGCTCGGCGCTGATGCGCGATGAAAAACTGGTAGCGCAAATCCTGATGGCAGTGGTGGCCGCAGTGCCGGTGCCAGTTACGCTGAAAATCCGCACCGGCTGGAATGCCGAAAACCGCAATGCGCCGCGCATCGCGCAATTGGCCGAGGATTGCGGCATCCAGGCGCTGACCGTGCATGGCCGCACCCGCGAGCAGCACTACAATGGCCTAGCCGAGCACGAAACCGTGGCCGCCATCAAGGCGCAAATCCGTATCCCGGTGATTGCCAATGGCGATATTGATTCGCCACAAAAAGCACACGAAGTGCTGCAAAAAACCGGCTGCGATGCGGTGATGGTCGGGCGTGCGGCACAGGGCAGACCGTGGATTTTCCGCGAGATTGCCCATTTTCTTGCCAACGGCGAATGCCTGCCGGAGCCGTCCCTGCTTGAAGTACGCGATGTGCTGCTGGGGCATCTGGATGCGCTGCACAGCTTTTACGGCGAAGAAATGGGCGTGCGCATCGCCCGCAAGCACTTGGGCTGGTATGCCAAGGATCGCCCAGAAAATGCCGCCTTCCGCGCCGTGGTGAACCAAGCCACGGATGCCCATACCCAGCAGCGGCTAACCCGCGAATACTTCGACAGTCTGCTGGATTTGCCGCAGAATCATTGAGCAATAAAACCAAACGGCTGGCGTTGTGCAGTGGATACCGAGATATGCGCAAAGCAACAGCACAGGCCACTGGCATCGCTACCCAGTGGCTCGGGCAATTCAGCGCCTTGGCGCCTTAATGCGCATAAAAACTTTCAGCAGGCTGCGCCTGCCAAATACGCTGCCACAGCCTGTGCAATTGCTGCATGTTCACCCGCTCCCGGGGCAGCGGGATTTGCTCGGCAGGCAGCAATGGCTGCCACTGCCCGTTGGCATCCTGATAGGCAACGGCAAAGTTGAAGAAATAATCCGGCTCGCTCCCCATGCGCAGGTCGGTCAACACCAGCTTGTCCTCCATTTGCCGCGCGCGCTGAAAGCCATGATTGAACCAGCTGATACGCCGCACGGCAGCAAAATCCTGCACCGCCAACAGCGCCTCGCGGTCGGAAGGATAATGCCGAAAGCGCATCGCGCCCCGGTCTGCCGGCAATGAATACTCGCCTTCCAGATAGCCATCAGGGGTTATCGCCACCACCTGCCACAGCAAGGTGTTGAGTGGCATGGGCACCGAAACCCGTGGTGCATCGGCGTGGCCGATAGCCGCCAGCCCCTCTGCCGCACGCTGTTCAATCATCTGCTTGGCCGCCAGCGACCAGCCCAAATAGGCGCTACTCAATGCCAACCCGGCAACAAGCGCATACTGCGCGCGCACGCCAGTCGGCCAGCACCAGGCAATGATGCAGGCGGCCAGCAGCCAGACGGTATAAAGCGGGTCGATGATGAACACACTCGACCACATCACCGGCGGCGCGGCCAGCGGCCACAGCAGTTGTGTGCCATATACGGTGAAGGCATCCAGCAAGGGATGGGTGATGAGCGCAAGCAATATCGCCCATCCCCAACGTACCGGCGCTTCTGCCACCCGGCCACTACGCCGTTTGCAGAATGCCCAGATTGCCCAGGCAACAAACGGCAACACAAACAACGAATGCGATGGCCCGCGATGCCAACTCATCCGGTCGATTGGATCGGCAAGCAACAGATTGACAGGCAGCACATCAAGATCAGGCAATGTGCCAAGCGCGGCACCGGCCAGAAGTGCCGCACGCCGATGTTTGGCCGGGGCGATGCTGGCAGCCACTGCACCGCCCAACACGATTTGGGTCAAAGAATCCATGTCATCAATCCTAGGGTTCAATCGCGCTTGGCGAGGTAAACATCATCATCAAAACTGGCACACCATTGCGGGCGATAGGCCACCACCAGCGCCATTACCCCGCCGGTGAAAAAACCCTCGGCAAACGACAGCGGAATCGCCGCCGCGATATAAGGCATGGCATTGCCCCCCAAAAGATGGGTGGTAAGCGCCTTGGCGAATATCGAAACCGACATCGCCATGATTGCGGCGAAAAAGCCATTGCCGAGCACATAAATCAGGATATGCGCAGGCAGCTTACGCATCAGCAGGCCAATGCCCACGGTTACCGCAACCGGCAGGGCACCATTGATCAGAAAGTCCGCGCCCCAGCCCAGCCATACCTGCCCCAGCAATACCCAGGCACCACTGATGCAGGCCAGCGCCAGCAGTGCAAAGCGCGCACCGAACATCAAGGTGGCGATGGAGGCGCCCAAAAAATGCAGATTCACCCCCAGCACCGACTGCGTGCCCAGGCCGCGCATCACAATCATCACCGCGATGAAGATGGCAAAAATCCGCTGTGCCTCGTTATCGCCGCGCACCTTCTCCCACGGCAAGCGCCATGCTGCCCACAGCAATACCAGCACCGCAACCCCGATGCTGAAAGCATGCAATTCCGCCGACACGGACAAAGTTGCGGGCAGCTTCACAGCGGCCGACCATCAGCCAAGCCAATACCGGTGCGCGCCTCAAAAAGCTCCGGGAAAAACACCAGATCCAGCGCACGCTGCAAAAAATCCACGCCAGATGAGCCGCCCGTGCCGGGCTTGAAACCGATGACTCGCATCACCGTGCGCATATGCCGGAAACGCCAAATCTGGAACTGGGTTTCCAAATCCACCAAGTCCTCGCACAGCGCATATTCGCGCCAATAGCGATCGGTATCCTGATAGATATGGGCAAACACCGGCAAAAGCTCGGCATCGAACACATGCGCCCTTGAGCAGTCCCGATTCAGCAGCGCCGCGGGCACCGCATGTCCCCAGCGCGCCAGATAACGCAAAAACTCGTCATACAGGCTGGGGGCGTTCAGCACCTCGGAAAGCCGTGCCTGCGCGGCCTCATCATGGGCAAACACCTTCAGCATCGCAGCATTCTTGTTGCCCAGCAAAAACTCGATTTGTCGGTATTGCAGCGACTGAAAACCGCTGGAAGGGCCCAAAACATCGCGAAACTGCATGTATTCGGACGGGGTCAGGGTTTCCAGCACCGACCACTGCGAAATCAATTGCTCCAGCACCCGCTTGCAGCGCGCAGCCACCTTGCCGAATTGCCAAACCCAATCATTGCGCAAATGTCCCAGCGCCGCACTCAATTCATGAATCAAGAGCTTCATCCACAGCTCCGAAGTCTGGTGCTGGATGATGAACAACATTTCATCATGATGCGGCGGGCTGGAAAGTGGATGCTGTGCCGACAGCAATGCATCCAGTCCCAGATAACCCCCATAGGTCATGCGCCCGGACAGGTTCACATGAATCCCGGACTCCAGCGCGCGCTCGTTGGTTTGCTTGCTCATGGACGCGATTGTAAGCCCGCCCCCCGCAGCACGTCGCCACTCCGCCCCAAAGTCGTGTGCAATGAAAACGGCGGGACATGCCCGCCGTTTTCATGACTGCCATTGAGGTCGAGATCAGAACTTCATGCTGATGCCGGTGAAGAAATAACGGCCAGCCTGATCGTAACCGCCCGGCGCATTGCCATTGTTGGAGAGCGTATTGCCCACCATCGGCGGTGCCTTGTCGGCGATATTGTTCACGCCAATCGTCCAGTCCACCGGCCCCAGAGAAACACTGCCGGAAAGGTCAAGATAATTGGCCGAAGACAACTTGTTGCCATTGTTCACTACCAACTTGTCAGAACTCAGCTTGGCACCAGTGACCGCATCCACATAATCCATTGCACCGATGTGCCGCCAGCGCAAACCGACGCGATAGCGATCCAGCGAGAAACCAATATTGGCGATATGCCGCCACTTCGGCATCTGACAGGAAGCATTGACCTTGCCGGCGCAGTCGTACTTGGTGTCGGGGATTTCCGGCAGATTGTCGTATTCGGCCTTCAATACCCGGCTACCCGTGAAGCTGGCAGACAGGCGGCCACCCAAGACATTCCAGCCATAGGCAAGGCTGAAATCAAGGCCACGGTGATGCGACTTGCCGAAGTTGCCCGCCATGTTCAACACATATCCCGAACTGGACGGGTCAGAGCCCAGCCACAGGTCGCCCCGGCTACTGCGGCGGATAAAGCCACAGAGCGTGGGGTTGCCCGTCTTGCCGCACAAATCAACGATGGTCTGCGCACCTACCGTGCTGATGCGGTCTTCCATCTTGATGTCATACACGTCTAGGCTGATGTCCAGGTTTTCCAGTGGCGAGGCCGCCACACCAAAAGTCCAGGTATTGGCCTGCTCCGGAGTGAGGTTGAGATTGCCACCAATAAACTGGTTGTACTGACCTGCCGGGCTGGCGCTGATATTGCCATACTGCGAAGCACTCACGCCCATCAATGCACACTGTGCTTGCGACAAGTCGGGACTTGTACCGGAGCAGGGATCTTCACCGTCAAACAAGGCAATGCGGTTGCTGGCATACAGCTCGCCAATACTGGGGGCACGGATGGCCTTGTTGTAACCACCACGCAAGCGGAACATGCCAAAGTCGGCATTGGCGCCAATCTTCCAAGTATCTGCACGACGCTTGGCATGGCTGTAATCGGACAGGCGATACCCCAAATCCAGTGTCAGATTCTTCAAGAAACCATCTTCACTGACCACCAGCGGTATTGCCGATTCCATGAACAGCTCACGCACGCTGATTTCACCCGAAAGCGGTACGCTAGGACCACCGGAGCCAGTGAAGTTGCCTGCGGCCATATTGCTGTCGGCCGCATAGTCATAGTCTTCCTTACGCCACTCATAGCCAACCACCAGTTTGATCGGGTCATGCTGGGCGCTGGCAAAGCCAAAGCCTAGGTTGCCACTAACATAACCGTTCAACACCGCCATCGAGGTACTGGTGCGTGACATACCGACACCTTCCAATGCCTTGGCGGCCTCTACCGTGACCATACCCGGCTGCCAGACGTTATAAGGGATACAGCCACTGAAGGAGCCCGTCGGGCACCCCAGAAGCGCCGCCTCTACCCGGTCGCTCAGGAAATCACCGCGCGCGGTTTCGGTATTTTCGGTACGACCAAAGACATAGGCAGCGTTATAGCTCCAGTCTTCGTTGATATCGCCTTCTACCCCACCAACGATGCGCCAAGAGCTGGTGCTGTGGGCAAAATTGCGAGCACCGCCCTCCACATTACGCTTGCCGACATAGACTTCAACGGGTGCCGAGGCATCCAAGCCAAGATCGGCGCACATGGTATTGAGCAAGGGATTGCTGCAATCTAAGTTCAATGCCTGACCGAAGAACGTGCCGGATTCGGCCACCTGAATGCTGCTCTTACGGTTGATATACATCATTTCCGCATACGGACGGAAATGATCATTCACTTCATAGCGCACAGCCGCACCGAAGTTGTAACGGGTATCCGGGCGCTGGTAGTAGTTGATTGGCGCATAGTTGTAATACTCGCCAATCCCCGCCGACCACGTTCCACTTGTCGGATCATAATGTGCCGCATAGCCCGAGCTGGCCAGCGTATCAGCTGCATCATAAATGAAGAAGTTGGGGCTGCCCGCTGTTGCCGAGCCACCGCAGGCCTGGCCCGAGGCATTCAAGGCACAGGAAGAATAATCACGCTCTCCCTGCATCAGCGCCTCGTTCTTGCGCCAGGAAAGCCACGCCATAGCATGACCACGCCCATCACCGAACTTGCCCCCCAAGGCGACGTCGATATTGCGCGAGAAGCCATCAAACCCCGAGCCGCCCTTGGGATACTCGAAGCCACGCTTGTCCATCAGCCCTTGGATATAGCTGTTATCGTTTTTGTGCTGATAGGCCGACATGCCAGCCCCCAAGCTGACACCTTCAAAATTGGTATCCAAAATGAAGTTGACCACCCCGGCAATGGCATCGGAGCCATACACTGCCGAAGCGCCGCCGGAAAGCAAATCCACCCGCTTGATCAGCGCCGCAGGCACGATGGAAATATCCCGGTCTTCATTAGTTCCCGGAGGCAGACGCTGGCTATTGACCAAGGTCAAGGTGCGCCCCGCTCCCAACGAGCGCAGGTCAACCGTGGGATAGCCAGTCGCCCCGTTGTTGTCGAACGAGTCAAAGCTAAGACTCATCTGCGGATACTGGTTAACCAGATCTTCGGCACGCGTGGCACCCGTCTGGGCAAAGGCCTCCTGCTCGATTTCCGAAACCGGGCTGGACGCTGTCATGGTCTGGCTTTGAATGCGGGTGCCGGTCACCTGAATGGTGTCAAGGGTCTTGGCATCTTGCTGCGGCGCGTCTTGGGCAAAAGCTACTCCCCCCCCCCCCGCAATACCGCCGGTCAGGAGAGCAAGAAGCACCGCGTCACGCAATGGGTTGGTTTTCAGGTTCATGCGGAAATCCATCTTGATAGGTTGTGTTTGATGTGTTTGGCCTGAAGCCGGGTTCGACGTTAACGCAACTTGAACAAGATTTGTAAATTATTTATGGATTATTTAAAAAACCTTGATTTTAAAACGTATTCAGCTTTTCCACCTGAAACCTGAATAGCGCCCTACCCAGCGTCGGCCAGACAATCTGCGTAAAAACACCCTACTTTCCACCCACGACACTCGCCGTGCTGTTTGTGCCTCTGCCCCCGATGCGGCACTGCGCAACGGAACTTTACGCGCGGCTCGTTATCATCCCCCGCGCTTCTCACAATGGATGCGCCAATGACCATCACAGCACAGTTTCAAATCGAGCATCTGCAATATCTTTCTCCCGATGGACAACTGCTGGCACCGCTGCCCGAAGCGGTCAAAGACCCGGCACAATTGCTGCCACTGTTCAAGCAGATGCTGTTTCTGCGGACTTTCGACGGCAAGGCCATCGCCCTGCAACGCACCGGAAAGCTCGGCACTTATGCCGCCTGTCTGGGGCATGAGGCCACCCATGTAGGCATCGGTGCGTCGATGCGGCCAGAAGACGTGTTCGCCCCCAGTTACCGCGAATACGGAACCCAGTTTGCCCGTGGCGTAAAACCTCGCGAAGTGCTGCTGTACTGGGGGGGTGACGAGCGCGGCAATGATTTCGAAGCTGCACGCCATGACTACCCTTGGTGCGTACCGATTTCCACGCAGATGCTGATGGCCGCAGGCGCAGCGCTGGCCTTCAAGCTGCGCGGCGAAGACCGTGTGGCCGTGGCCTGCTGTGGCGATGGCGGCTCATCCAAGACCGATTTTTATGCGGCAGTGAACTCCGGTGGTGCGTTCGAATTGCCGCTGATTTTGTGCGTCATCAACAATGGCTGGGCGATTTCCGTGCCGCGCAAAGCGCAGACCGGCGCAGAAACCTTGGCGCAAAAAGGTATCGCCAGCGGGCTTTACTGCCTGCAAGCCGATGGCAATGATCTGATTGCCGTGCTCGAAGCCATGCGCCGTGCCAACGAGCGCGCCCGCAGCGGCAAAGGCGCCAGCGTCATCGAGTTTTTGACCTACCGCCTGCATGACCACACCACCGCCGACGATGCCCGTCGCTATCGCGGCGAAGAAGAAGTCAAAGCAGCTTGGACGCGCGAGCCGTTCATCCGGCTGCGCCATTACCTGACCAATCTTGGCCTGTGGGACGAGGCGCAAGAAAAAGCTTGGCTGGAAGAATGCACGGCACGGGTGGACAGCGAAATCAACGCCTATCTGGAAACCCCGGTGCAGCCGGTGGAAGCGATGTTCGACTACCTCTACGCCGATATGCCGGTGGATCTCCAACGGCAACGTGCAGCCGCCCTTGCCCGGGAGAAAAACGCATGAGCACTACCCCTACCACAGCCGCCCCGATTACCCTGATTGAAGCCATCACCCAGGCATTGGCCTACGAAATGCGCCACGATGCCTCGGTGGTGGTGCTGGGTGAAGATGTCGGCATCAATGGCGGCGTATTCCGCGCCACCGCGGGTTTGCTGCAAACCTTTGGCGCCGACCGGGTACTGGACACGCCACTGGATGAAACCACGATTGCCGGACTCACCGTAGGCATGGCCTCGCAGGGCATGAAGCCGGTGGCCGAAGCGCAGTTCGACGGTTTTGTCTATCCGATGGTGGATTTCATCGTCTGCCATGCCGCGCGCATGCGCTACCGCACCCGCGGCCGCCTGCACTGCCCGATGGTACTGCGCGTGCCCTGGGGCGGCGGCATCCGTGCACCAGAGCATCACAGCGAAGCCAACGAAGCCATCTTCACCAATGTGCCCGGCCTGCGCGTGGTGATGCCCTCCAGCCCGCAACGCGCCTACGGTCTGCTGCTGGCGGCCATCCGCGACCCCGACCCGGTGATTTACATGGAGCCCAAGCGCATCTATCGCCAGTACAAAGAGCATGTGCCGGACGATGGCGAGGCGCTGCCGCTGGATGTGTGCTTCGTGCTGCGCGATGGCAGCGACATCACCTTGGTCACCTGGGGGGCGCAAGTCAAAGAAACCCTAGAAGCGGCGGAAAAACTGGCCGAACAAGGCATCAGCGCCGAAGTCATTGATGTGGCCACGCTGACCCCGCTGGACTTTGACACCATCGCCGAATCGGTTGCCAAAACCGGCCGCTGCGTGATTGTGCACGAGGCGGCCAAAACGGCCGGCTTTGGCGCGGAAATCGCCGCGCGCGTGGCGGAAGAATGCCTGTTCGACCTGCTGGCGCCGGTGGCGCGCGTTACCGGCTACGACACCCATATCCCGTTGTTCCGACTGGAAATGAAGTTCCTGGTGAGCGTGGACAAAATCGTCGAAGCCGCCAAGGGCTGCATGGAATATCGCTAAAACCCAGTTTCTTTCCCGGAAAACATCATGAGCAAAAAAATCTTCAACCTGCCCGACCTTGGCGAAGGCCTGCCCGATGCCACCATCGTCGAATGGCATGTCAAGGAAGGCGACAGCATTCGTCTGGACGACAATCTGGTGTCGATGGAAACCGCCAAGGCGGTGGTCGATGTGCCCTCGCCGGTCAGCGGCAAGGTGCTGCGTCTTGCCGGGGGGGCCGGTGATGTGATCGTCACCGGACATTGGCTGGCCGAGTTTGAAATGGATCTGTCCATGCCACAGCGCGCCGAAGGCCAAGACACCGGCCACCATCACGGCGGCAGCGCACCACCGCCGCCTGCGGCAGCCGAGACCGCAGCGCCTGCGGCAAAGCCCGAAAACGCCGAAAAAGCCGATGCCGGCACCGTGGTCGGTGCCATGCAGGTGGGGGATGCCGTGATTACCGAGGCCGCCGTGGCCTCGGGCGGCGTGAAAGCCGTGCCCGCCGTGCGAGCCACGGCGCGCAAACTGGGCGTGGACTTGAGCCGGGTGCGCCCGACCGGCGTGGATGGCACCGTCACCATGCAGGATGTGAAGGCGGCTGCGGCCAACCCGGCGCTACTGCAAACGGCAAACGCCGCACCTGCTGCCGCACCCGCCCCGGCAGCCACTCAGCGCAGCCCCCTGTCACAAAGCGGCAAACCGATGCGCACCCAACCGCCAAGCGTCGCAGCCAGCGGCCAGCCAGAACAACTCAAGGGCGTGCGCCGCAACATGGCGCGTGTCATGGCCGATGCCCATGCCCAAGTCGTGCCCACCACCCTGGTGGACGATGCTGATCTGCATGCCTGGATTGGCAAGCAGGACATTACCGCACGCCTGATTCGCGCCATCGTTGCAGCCTGCAAGGCAGTGCCGGCACTCAATGCCTGGTTCGATGGCGAGAAACTCAGCCGCACACTGCACCCGCATGTGGACATCGGCATCGCCGTGGATACCGAGGACGGCCTGTTTGTCCCTGCCCTGCGCAATGCCGACATGCTCGATGCCCAGGGCGTGCGCGCCGGTATCCAGCGACTGCGCGCCCAAGTGGAAAGCCGTAGCATTCCCGCCAGTGAGCTCACCGGCTATACCATCAGTCTCAGCAATTTCGGCATGTTCGCCGGCCGCTACGCTACCCCGGTGGTGGTACCACCGTGCGTGGCCATCATCGGCGCCGGCAAGCTCTCTCACGATGTGGTTGCGGTGATGGGCGGCATCGAAGTGCACCGCCGCCTGCCCATTTCGCTGACCTTTGACCACCGCGCCGCCACCGGCGGTGAAGCCGCCCGCTTCCTGAAAGCCCTGCTCGACGATTTGGCACTGCCGAACTGAGCCCCGGAAGAGGTCACAAAACAAAACGCCGTGTCCACAAGGACACGGCGTTTTTATTCGACGCTTATCGCATTACTTGTCTTCGGAGAAGTGCGCCAACACCCCGGCCAGCGCTTCATGGCCTTGCTCATCCGTCAACATGAAATCTTGGCCCAAACCCTGGGTGTTGCCTGCTTTGAGTGCCGCCACACACTGCCCGGCCTCTTTGGGGGAGTCAAAGCCACGGCTTTGCAGCAGCAATACATCGCCCAGGGTCAGCTTGAAATAGAACTTGCCGTCCTGCTCGCGGTACTGCTTGAAGATCGGCGCGGCATTGGTTTTTTCCCGTGTTTTTTCAGTCGCAGGGCGCGGTACAGCATTCAAATTGCGCAATCCCACGGCATCACGCAGTTTGGCCAGCAACGGCTTGGCATAACGCTCGCGCAGACGATGGGCGTTGTCCTGCAGGATGGCCTCAATCTCGTCCGGACGAGCAATCAGTGCGTCATAACGCTCGCGCAATGGCGCGATTTCCGACTCCATGCGCTGATACAGGCGCTTTTTGGCATCGCCCCAGCCAATGCCTTCGGCAAATGCCGCGCGCATCTGCGTGGTTTCATCGCTTGAGGCAAATGCCTGATACAGCTGGAACAGTGCCGAGCCTTCGGTATCTTTCGGCTCGCCCGGCGCGCGCGAATCGGTCACGATGGCCATGACGTGTTTTTCAAGTTCGGCCGAGCGGCAAAACAGCGGAATAGTGTTGTCGTAGCTCTTGGACATCTTGCGCCCATCCAGCCCCGGCAAAGTGGCGACGTTTTCATCAATCACCGCTTCGGGCAGCACGAAATAATCACCGCCGTACACATGATTGAAGCGTTGGGCAAAATCGCGCGCCATCTCGATATGTTGCACTTGGTCGCGCCCCACCGGCACGCGCTCGGCATTGAATATCAAAATATCGGCGGCCATTAGCACCGGATACATGAACAGCCCGGCGCTGACCCCGGCATCATCGTCTTCGCCTTCGGCGCGATTCTTGTCCACGGCAGCCTTGTAGGCATGCGCGCGGTTGAGCTGTCCCTTGCCGGCCATGCAGGTCAAGAGCCAAGTGAGCTCGGTGATCTCCGGAATATCGCTTTGCCGGTAGAACCAATTTTTCTCGACATCCAGCCCACAGGCCAGCCAGGTAGCGGCAATTTCCAGCGTGGAGCGATGCACTCTGGCCGGATCATGAGTATTGATCAGGCTGTGCAGGTCAGCAAGGAAGTAAAAATTTTCGGCATCTGCTGCCTGTGCGCTGGCAAGTGCAGGACGGATAGCACCGGCATAATTGCCAAGATGCGGCATGCCGGAAGGTTTGATGCCGGTCAAGATACGAGTGCGGGCAGAAGACATGGGGAAGCTCCAAAACGCGAAGGCGCAGATTCTACGCGCACCCTCACGCGGCCTGCACAAATCCGACACATTGTCTTGACGTGCGCACTTGTATGGTGGTCTTCGACGGCCAAGACCGTCGCCCCCAATCAGGAGAAAATCAATGAACAAAGACATCATCGCCGGCAAGTGGAAGCAGCTCAAAGGCAAGGCACAAGCCAAATGGGGTGACTTGACCGACGACGTGTTCGACGTGGCCGAAGGCAACCGCGAATATCTGGTCGGCAAACTTCAAGAAAAATACGGCTGGGCCAAGGAGCGCGTCGAAGACGAGCTGAACGCCTTTGAAAAGATGCTTGAAAGCGACCACGACTAAACCCCAACCGTATCGCCGTGATGATTGGCCGCCTACGGGCGGCCAATTGCATGGCTGGCAGCCGCCATCACCACTTCAAAATCGCTGCCAGTCCGCCCAGCGCACTGGACTGCAAATGCAGTTGCGCCCCCAGTGAAGCGGCTGCCGTCTGCGCGATGGCCAGCCCAAGGCCACTGCCCTGCCCCGGGCTTCCGGGCATCCGGTAAAAGCGGTCGAATACCCGCGCACGCTCGGTCTCGGGAATGCCGGGGCCGCTGTCTTCAACACGAATGTCAGCGGCAATGTGTACCTCCACCACACCGCCTGCCGGTGTGTATTTGATGGCGTTGTCCAGCAGATTGCGCATCACTGCGGCAAATGCCGCAAGACTGCCCCGCACGCGCAAGGGCTGCTGTTCGACAAGCGCCAGCCGGATACCGGCCTTGGCCGCCAGCGGTGCGTATTCTTCCAGCAAGGGCTTGAGCGTTTTGCCAGCATCAAAATCGGCACCATCCTCGCCAGTCGCTTCCTGTCTTGCCAGCAGCAGCAATTGCTCCACCAGCCGCGCAGCGCGCTGTATGCCTTGCCGCTGCTCGGCAATCGCCTCGTGCAAGGCGGTCGGTTCATCGGCCTGCCGGATGGCCTCGTTCTGCAACAGCAATGCCGTCAGCGGCGTGCGCAATTCATGCGCGGCATCGGAGACAAACTGCCGCTGCTGCTCGTAGGCGCGTTCCATGCGCGCCATCAACGCATTGGTTGCTTCAGCCAATGGCACGATTTCGGCCGGCATCCCGCGCATTTCCAGCGGCATCATTTCGCCCGGCTTGCGCAGTGCCAGCTCGGCTTGCAGGCGTGTGAGTGGACGCAAGGCCAAAGTAACGATCAGCGCCGTTGCCAACACGATGCTGAAGGCCACCAGCAGCATCGGCCAGGCGCTTTCCAACGCCACTTCCCGTGCGACCTCGTAACGCTCCCCTAGGTCTTGCCCCACCTGCACCTGCATATCACCGTCGATTTCGGTATAGATGCGCAGCCGGTCGCCCGCCAGCAGGGTGTCAGCAAAGCCCGCCTGCGCCTGGCGCGGCATCAAATTGCGCCGGTCGGAGGCGTATTCCAGCTCGCCCGCGTCCCAGACTTGTAGATAAAACTGCAAGTCCTCGCCATCCTCGCGGGTACGCGGCAAGGTTTCCGCAAGGTCATCGCCGCGCGCCAGAATCTGCGCCACCTGGACCATCTGGTAGTCGAAAATTTCTTCGGATTCGTCCAGCAGCACCTTGTAGCTCAAAGCCGCCTGCACCCCAAGCCCCAGAGTGAGCAGCGCGCCGAGCAAGATCAAAAGGCGCAGCCGCAATGAATAAGCGCCAGATTTCATTTTTCACCTTGGTTGGTGGGAACCCGATATCCCAGCCCGCGCACGTTCTGGATGATGCCGCTGCCCAATTTGCGACGAATGCCGTGGATATACACCTCCACGGCATTGCTGTTGATTTCATCGCGCCAGCCGTAGAGTTTTTCTTCCAGCTGGGCGCGGCTCAACACTTGCCCAGGCCGCAGAAGCAACGGCTCCAGCACTGCCCATTCGCGGGCGGAAAGCAGCACCTCCTTGTCGGCCAGCTGCGCCTTGCGCGCGGCCGTATCCAGCCAAACCTCGCCATGCCGATAGCCCGGCTCGGCTCTGTCCATTGCCCGTCGCCTGAGTGCGCGCAAACGCGCCAGCAACTCGTCGAAATCAAACGGCTTCAGCACATAGTCGTCCGCCCCGGCATCCAGCCCGGCTATCCGGTCTGGCACCGCATCACGGGCAGTAGCGACCAACACCGGCGTGGTATCGCCCCTTGCGCGCAGACGACGCAATACCGCCAAGCCGTCCAAACGCGGCAAGCCAAGATCCAGCAATACCAAGTCATAGGCCGTGCTGCAAAGCGCGGTATCGGCCTCGATGCCATCTTTTGCCCAGTCCACCACATAATGCGCCCGCGTCAGCAGCTTGAGCAGCACCTCGCCAATCATCGGGTCATCTTCCACCAGCAAAAGCCGCATTTCTCCCCTCCGTTTTGATGGCCGGTCATTTTCGGCATGACGAAAGGGCGGCATGCGCCGCCCTAGGTCAAGTGAACGCCAGAATATCAGTCATTGTCCACGCGGCTGGAAATCACTGCGCCGCTGACGCCATCCACCTTCACTTCGTGCACGGTGTTGTCGCGCGCCACCACTTCCACCTCGAACACGACGCGACCAAGCTCGCGGTCAAGATCGGCAGAGGTAGCGCGGCCGCCGACTTGGCGCTCGGCAATCTCGATGGCGCGCACGAGGCTGATTTTGGCAGCAGCCAAATCCCTGACTGCCTCGTGCTGCATGGTCGGCATTGCGGCGCGCTGCGGTGCGGCGACCGAAACACCTGCGGCCAGCGCCAAGCCAAGTGCCAGTGCGG
Source organism: Lysobacteraceae bacterium NML08-0793 (assembly GCA_002798275.1). Taxonomy (GTDB): domain Bacteria; phylum Pseudomonadota; class Gammaproteobacteria; order Xanthomonadales; family Xanthomonadaceae; genus Solilutibacter. Next base: position 557,401 of record NWQR01000001.1, read on the forward strand.
AAAAAACTTTTTTGCGGGTTTTCATGATTGTGCTCCTGTCGGTTTGAGAGATGTCTGTCGGGACAGGGACAGTTTCATCGCCAAGACTTAGGCAGGACTTAAAGCGGCGGCACGGTTCATCTGCCATTGAAAAACCCCGCGCCAATGACGCGGGGTTTGCTGTAGCCGACAGCTAAAAATCAAGCAATGCCGTAAATCACTTGCCTTCGGCCTTGTCTTCGATTTTTTCACCGGCCTTTTGGATGTCCTTGCCAGCACCGGCCATGGTGTTACAGGCGGTCAGACCCATGGCAAACAGGGCCAGCAAAGCAATGCTCATCAAACGCTTCATGAAACATCTCCTGATTTTGGTTGGGAGGAAAAGCAGCGCAAGCTGCGTGGCGACATGAAAGCGCAAATCATGTGAACTTGCCGTGTACTGTCCACTCAGCGTTCAGCTTGGCCGCATCAATCGCGCATCAGCGTGGATTTGCCGAACAGGCTTTCCACCAACTCCACCGCAAGGCGCGCAGTGGCATTGCGCTTGTCCAGCGCCGGGTTCACCTCGACCAGATCCAGCGATGCCAGCGCGCCGGTATCGGCAATCATCTCCATCATCAACTGTGCTTCGCGGTAATTCACCCCACCCGGCACGCGTGTGCCGGTCCCCGGCGCGATACTCGGGTCGAGCATGTCCACATCGAAACTGACATGCAGATGGGTATCGGCATCCACACCCTCCAGCGCTTCTTCCATCACCCGGCGCATGCCGATTTCGTCGATATAACGCATGTCATAGATATCCAGCCCATGCTCCTTGACCAGCCGTTTTTCTTCCCGATCCACCGAGCGAATACCAATCTGCCGGACTTCTTCCGGCTGGATTGCAGGCCCCGGTGCCCCCAGATTGACCAGCACATCCGGCCCCAGACCGCACAGGCAGGCAACCGGCATGCCGTGGATATTGCCCGAGGGCGTTACCTCGCTGGTATTGAAGTCGGCATGCGCATCCAGCCACAACACCCGCAGCTTTTTGCCGGTTTTGCGCACATGTGCAGCGACTGCGGCAATCGAGCCGATGGCTAGGCAATGGTCGCCGCCCAGCATGATCGGCATCCGGCCAGCGGCCAACTCCTGCGCGCTCATGTCAAAGACCGCCTGATTCCAAGCGATGACTTCCTGCAAATGCCGATACCCCTGCACTGGTGCGGCCTCCGGGTTGCGCGGGCCGGCAACATCGCCCATGTCGCGCACGTCCACCCCGCGACGGGCAATCGCATTGGCGAGCTTCGCCACCCGCAAGGCTTCTGGCCCCATCGAAGCACCGCGATGCGCGGCGCCGACATCGGTAGGTACACCAAAAATCGAGACAGGCGGGTAATTGCGAACCATGACAATGCTCTTATCGGGAAAAATGACAGCGCGCATGTTAACCCGGCAGAGCAGACACAAAAAAAACGGCATCTGGAAAACGCCGGTATCGCAACCCTCATGGTGCCGGCTGTCAGACTCGAACTGACGACCTACCGCTTACAAGGCGGTTGCTCTACCAACTGAGCTAAGCCGGCTGATGGGGCGCGTATTCTAGCCTATCAACAGCGCATGTTTTGCACTCTGGGTGCCTTGATGGCGCGGCGCTGGGCAGCGCGATCGAAGCCTGCTGGCGCCTCCACATCCAGCCAGAAACGGCCACTGCCGACGCTTTGCAGGATTTGTGCCTGAAAGCCTTTGGCACGCAATGCGGCCTGATGCCGCCGGGCGTTTTCTTCGCTGCCAAAGCGCCCCAAGGCGATGCCGTTTTGCTGCTCGCCCTGTTTGATGACAATCAAGTCGCCAAAGCCCGCCGCGCGTAGCCGAGCCGCCATGGCATTGGCTTCTTCGGCGCTGGCAAGCGGCGGCAATTGCACGTTGTAGCCACGGCTACCGCCGCTTTCCTGACGCAGCTTCACGGTGGCGCCTGCCGCGCGCAGACTGGCTGCGGCACTGTCCGGCGCTTCGCTGAACGGGCCAAAACTTGCGCAAACCCGCTTGCCTTGGGTAGCGGACGCCGCCTCGGCCACCTCCGGCAGTGGCGTCGGGATTTCCGGCAACGGCAAGTCCTGCGGCATTTGCGCCTCCTGCACAGGCGCAGATTGCGGCAAGGGGCCGGATTCTTCCAGCAATTCAAGCCGTGGAATCGCCGGATCCAGCACCGCCCCGGATTCGGCAGCGGCCGGACGATGTAAGCCCCACCAGGCGAGTACGCCCAGATTCATGACCAATAACCAAACCAGCAACATTCGCGCAAACATCGGCAAATTATGCCTGATTGCCGATGCCTGCCCAGCGAGCCAAGCCTTGCAGTACCCAATGCGGGCGATGCAGAGCATCGGGCAGCCCCGGCAAAAGGGCTTGCGCACCGCCGCCATGCAGACACAAAACCGGCCTCTCGCCCAATCGCTGTGCTGCCTGCTGATGGCTCGTTTCAATCAACGCCAACGCCGCACCCTGGCAGCCTGCGGCAAGAGCATCTACGGTGTTGTCGGCAAAGCCGTTGTCCAGCCCGCCGGTCGGTGGCAATTGGGCGGCGCGCGCATACAGGCTCTCGCGCATCAGGCTGGGTGAGGGCGCGATTTTTCCGCCCAGATGCCGCCCGTCGGCAGCCAGCAAATCCACCGTCAGCGCCGTGCCCACGCCCACAATCAGCATCGCTTCTGCCTGTGCGCTTGCGGCAAGCAATGCCAGAAAGCGGTCAACGCCCAGTTTTTCCGGGTGGGGATAGGCAATGCGCAAACGTCCAGCAGTGGCACGGCTGGATGCAAACGAGAGCCGCGCAAAACGCTGGCAAAGCACCTTGGCAAGCTGCAACCGCAAAGCCGGCGATGCCACCGACGCTACCCAGGCGGTTTCACCCTGTACCTCATCGGGCAATGCCGCCAGCCAATCCTGTTGCTGATGCGGCAGATAGCGCACATCATCCAGGCTTTGCGCGTACTTGAGCCGGGTATTGCCCAAATCAAACAGCCACTCAGCCATTTTCCGGCCTCACACTGACTTCTCCTGAATGCAACACTTGCTCGCCGTTTTCGGTCTGCACCCGCAACCCGCCGTTTTCGGCCAGCCCGACAACTTGCGCATTGAAATCGCCTCCTGCCGTCTTGACCTGCACATTGCGCCCGGCAAGCCCATCCAGCGCCTGCCAGCGCGCAAGAAACGGTGTCAATCCCTGCGCATCGAACACATCCAGCGCAGGCAGTAAATGCTCAAGCACTACGGCCACCAAGGCATTGCGCGAAGGCATATCCCCCAGCGCTCCGGCCAAATCCGCCCAGGCTTGCTCGATATGCGGGGCAAAAAGCGGCGGCATGCGCACATTCACCCCCACGCCAATCACCGCGCGCGCCGCGCCGCCCGGCTCGCTGCCGCCCTCAACCAGCAGTCCGCCCAGCTTGTGCTCGGCCAGCCATAAATCGTTCGGCCACTTCAGCCGCACATCCAAGCCGGTATGCGTGCGCAGCGCTTCGGCCACGGCGATACCGGCCACTAGGCTCAAACCAGAAAGTCGCGCCAATCCGGCGCTAAAGCGCCGATCCAGCGACAAATACAGATTCGCCGCCAAGGGCGAAGCCCAATGCCGCCCGCGCCGCCCCCGCCCGGCGGTTTGCTGCTCGGCCAGCAAGACCCGAGCCCCCTGCGTCGGGGGCGGCTGTTGCAACAAGGCATCATTGGTAGAAGTGATTTGCCAAGCCACCTGCAAAGACGCAAGTCCTGCCTGTGCCCTGGCCGAAAGTTGCGCAAGAATGGCAGCAGCGTCCAGCAATTCCAGCGGCTGTGCCAGCGCATATTCGCCTATGCGGGGCATCACGATTGCAATCCCCGACTGGCGCAATGCCTCGATATGCCGACCTAGCGCATCCTGTGAAAGCGCAAAATGCGCCGCAAACGCTGCGGCATCCACGGGTGCTCTCAGCAAGGCTTGCAGCAACTCACGCTCCGGGCAGTCGGCAGGAAAGTCAATCATCGGCGCATTATCACCGCATCGGCCTTGCGCATTCATCCATCCGCTTTGAAGCCGCGTTATAGTGCGACCTGTTTGTGCATCACCGCACCGGGGAATCATGTCGCACCTGCTTGCTCTCATCCTGTCGATGCTCTTGCCCAGTCCCGCCATCCAGGCGCAGGCTAGCGGCAGCGCCGATGCCTCGCAGGAAAGCGTCGAAACCCGTACGCAAGCTACGCGCAGCAACGGCGAAAATCACCGTGAAGTCCCCACAGGCGAACAGCAGTCCGGGCATTCGCAGCCGGGCAATGGTCGCACCGCACAACGCTGGCATGGCTTTTTGCCCGGCATGTTCCGTTAACTCGTAACCCAGCGGCAAACGATTCAGCGCATCAACGCGGCCCTGGCAGCTTCACTTCAAATCTTGCGCCGCCCAGTTCCTGCGAAACACCCACCTGCAACTGGCCACCATAGCCATGGATGATGTCCTGCACGATGGACAGGCCGATGCCATGGCCTTGCACGCGCTCATCACCGCGCACGCCGCGTTGCAAGACTTTCTCGATTTTTTCTTCCGGGATGCCGGGGCCATCATCATCCACCGCCAGCATCACACCCTTGCCGTCCTTCGCCACGGTTAGCAAAACCCGTGACTTTGCCCATTTGAAGGCATTTTCCAGCAGGTTGCCGAGCAGCTCCTGCAAATCGCCCAGCTCACCGTGGAAGCAAGCGGCTTCATCCAGTTCAAACTCGCACAACACGCCTTTGCTCGCGTGGATTTTTTCCAGCCCGACCACGATTTGTTCGGCCTGCGGCAAGATTTCCACCGGCGTGGAGAACAATTTATGCCCGCCCGATGCCGCCCGCGAAAGCTGGTAGGACACCAAGCTGTTCATCCGTTCAAGCTGGGTATCGAGCTCCTCGCGCAGCTCCATTTCGCCCACATCACTGTCCAGCCGGGCGCGCAGTACCGCCAGCGGCGTTTTCAGGCTATGCGCCAAGTCGGCCAACGTATTGCGCTGGCGCTCCAGATGGGTGCGCTCGCTTTCGATGAAGGCATTGATGCTGTCGGTCAGTGGCGCCAGCTCGCGCGGATGGTGATCGCTCATCCGCACCGCCTTGCCAAGTTTCACCCGATCAAGCTCGGCAATCACATGACGCAACGGGCGCAGGCTCCAGCGCAGCGTCAGCATCTGCAACAGCAGCAGAAAAACCGCCGCCGCGCCCAGATACGTCCACAAGGCACTGCGGAACACATTGATTTGCGCTTCCAGAAGGCGCGTGTCCTCCATGACATGAATGGTGTAATTGATATCGTCGCCACGCGCACCAGGGGCAATGAAGCTGCGCGAATAGCGATACACCTCGCCTGGACTGCCATTGATATTGCGCATCGGCAACGGCCCCTCGAAGCGCTCCTCGCCATCGCTCAACATTTGCCCTTCGGGCAGTATCGGCCCTTCGGAGGAGGTGGAATGCCAATGCCCGCTTGGGACGGAAAGCTCCGCATACAAACCACTGCCAGGGCGATCAAGACGCGGATCCGGCGCGCGGTAAGGCGGAATCAGATAGCCATCGACATCGAACTCGGTACCGGCGGTATAGGCCAGCGTGTAGTTCATCAACCGATCACGCATATTGCGCTCAGCGGTGTCGATGAAGGCACGGTCAAGCGCCACCCCGACCACCGCCAAGAATGCAATCAAACCAATACCCGATGCCAGCAATTGACGGCTGGCAAGCGAGCGCGGGCGCCAGAAATAACCGGCCATCAGCGTATCGGCGAAAGGCGCAAATCAGTTTTCGCCACTGCGTGGGATGGCAAAGCGATAACCACGGCCACGCACGGTTTCAATCGGCTTGAGTTCGCCATCGGGATCGAGCTTGCGGCGCAGGCGGCCAATGAACACTTCCAGCACATTGGAGTCGCGGTCAAAATCCTGCTGATAGATATGCTCGGTGAGGTCAGCCTTGGATACCAGCTCACCGGCGTGCATCATCAGATATTCCAGCACTTTGTATTCATAGCTGGTGAGATCGACATTCTGACCATGCACCGTAACCGTTTGTGCGGCCAGGTCCAGCACCACCGGCCCGCATTCGAGCGAAGGCTTGCTCCAACCGGCCGCGCGGCGCACCAGCGCATTGATACGGGCGAGCAATTCTTCGACATGGAACGGCTTAACCAGATAGTCGTCCGCACCCTGCTTCAGTCCATCGACCTTGTCCTGCCAGCTTGAGCGCGCAGTCAAGATCAAAATTGGAAACTTCTTGCCCTCATCACGCAGCGCCTTGATGAGTTCCATGCCACTCATCTTGGGCAGCCCAAGGTCAATGATGGCGATGTCAAACGGGACTTCGCGCCCCATGTACAGCCCTTCCTCGCCATCCTGCGCCGCGTCCACGGCATAGCCTTCGCGCATCAGGCGGGCGGCCAAGGTTTCCCGCAGGGGGGCTTCATCTTCGACAAGCAAAATTCGCATGACTTAACTCCATGAGCATGCCGGACTGGCCGCCCTCAACAATGTATTTGGCAAAGCTTAAGGCCGGTCGATGTCATCGCGATGTGCAGGTGAGAACGCCGGCAACCTTGGCGATGATCGCAGATTGGCCGGATCATCGACCACCACCATCACTCGCCCACCCGGCACCAACACCTTGATCCGATGAATCTCCCGCCCCTCGAACCGCAGAGTTTCCACCCCTAATACCTGGCCACCCGTGGCACGTTCCACCCGCCGCACCGCAGCAGACATGCTGCCGGGATCGCGTGGATGGGGCATCGGCTGGCGCATTTGGCGCTCGTTTTGCAGCTCGCGCCCTTCCATGCGCCCCCATTCACGCCCTTGCTGAGCCGACGCCAGCAACGGCATCAGGGCAAGCAGGGGCATCAGGGAAATCGACAGGCTGCGCACAAAGGCTCGGTCAGGAGATTCGGGAATGCCAGTCTGAACAGCGGGCTTTGAACTTGCCCTTAACCCGCCGCAAATGCGGCCTGTCGGCTCAGGGCTTCTTCAAGAAGCCCCCAGTCGGCACCGGGCTGGTGCGCACCTTCGCTGAGCACCTGGCGGAACAGGCGTCCGCCCGGCTCGCCATGAAACAGCCCCAAAAGGTGCCGGGCAATGTGCTTGAGTGCCACGCCTTGTGCTAATTGACGCTCCACATATGGACGCAGGCGTTGCAACAACTCGGCACGCGGCAGCGGCGCCGTGTTCGTCCAGTGCGCTTCAATCTGATGCAGCAGATAAGGCGTGTGATAAGCCGCCCGCCCCAGCATCACGCCATCGACGCGACCGCGTTGCGCTTCGATGGTGGCGATATCGGCAAGGCCGCCATTGAGCTCGATGCACAGCGTCGGGCGCTCCTGCTTCAGTCGCCAAGCCCAGTCATAACGCAGCGGCGGCACCTCGCGGTTCTCCTTGGGAGAAAGCCCCTTGAGCCAGGCATTGCGCGCATGCACGATGAAATGCGTACAGCCAGCATCGGCCACCCGGTCGATAAAGTCGCGGAACTTGCCATATTCATGGTCATCATCCACCCCCAGGCGACATTTCACCGTTACCGGCACCTGGCCTGCGGCATCGCGCATCGCGGCCACGCAGTCGGCCACCAAGTTCGGCTCGCGCATCAGGCAGGCACCAAAGCGCCCGGCCTGCACCCGATCGGACGGGCAGCCACAGTTGAGGTTGATTTCATCAAAACCGGCTTCAACCGAGATGCTTGTCGCCTCGGCAAGCAGCGCCGGATCACTGCCGCCCAATTGCAGCGCCACCGGATGCTCGATGTCATCCTTGGCCAGCAAACTCTGGCGCTCGCCATGAATCACCGCATTGGCATGCACCATCTCGGTATAAAGCCGGGCAGAAGGTGTCAGGGTGCGATGAAAAACGCGGCAATGGGTATCGGTCCAGTCCATCATCGGCGCGATGGAAAGCTGCAACGCAGGCAGGGTCATGGGCTTTCTCCGGCACAGAAAAAATCAAGGCCGCGACAATGCGCGGCCTTGATTTCGCTATATGGCGCCCGAAGTTGGACTCGAACCAACGACCCCCTGATTAACAGTCAAGTGCTCTAACCGGCTGAGCTATTCGGGCGAAGGAGGCGCATCTTAGACCGCTCTTTTTCAAAGGTCAATAGTCTTTCCTCATAATTTTTACATGGGGCAGGTATTTCCTTGACCATGCCGCTCCACCCTAGCTCGCCCTGCATTGTTCACCACCACCTGTGCCTTGAGCTGCCCGTCGAAACAGACATTGACTGTGAGATTGCTGCCATGACTCGTGCCGGTTGGCAGATAGCGCAGTCTTGGCCGACCGTTGTTGCTGCGGATGGACAAACTATCTTTGCCCGGCTGACGGATGGCGATGATTTCCCCAGCATGCTCGGGTTGATTATTGCCATCGGCATCGGTAAACACCATCCAGCCCCGGCTCCATTCACTGCCATCGACGCACTGCCCGTCCGCCGCCGGACAGACCACCATCACCTGCCGCCTGCTGACCGCCAGTGTCCGCGCCAGAGCAAAGTCCGCACTCAAATCATGCACGCTGGCGCGCACCTGCTGCATGGCCAGCAACTGTTTCATGCCGGGTGTAGCCACACCCATGATGATGCCCAGCAATACCAGCACAATCATCAGCTCAATCAAGGTCATGCCGGTTTGAAAATATTGACGATTCATGACAGCACTCCTGTGGATGGCTCGGATACAGACTCGCCCGCGCACAACCATTGCGCCATCAGCCCGGTTCAAGATTCGACTTCGGAAAAATCCGCAATCAGGCTGCGCGAAACCCGGCGCGGCTCCGTATCATTGGCTGATGCATGATCATGACCAAGATGCCGGTTTCAGGCTGATTTCCCCCTATGCGCCTGCCGGTGACCAGCCGCAGGCGATTGAAAAACTGGTCGCCGGTTTCAACGCCGGCCTCGCCCAGCAGACCTTGCTGGGCGTAACCGGCTCCGGCAAGACCTACACCATCGCCAATGTCATCGCGCAGGTACAGCGCCCGACACTGGTGATGGCGCACAACAAAACGCTGGCGGCCCAGTTGTACGGCGAGTTCAAGAACTTCTTTCCGCACAATGCGGTGGAATATTTCGTCAGCTATTACGACTATTACCAGCCTGAAGCCTATGTGCCGGCCTCCGATACCTATATCGAGAAGGACAGCTCCACCAACGAACATATCGAGCAGATGCGACTGTCCGCCACCAAGGCGCTGCTGTCGCGCCGCGATGCAATCATCGTTGGCACGGTATCGGCCATTTACGGCCTGGGCGACCCGGAAGACTATCTGAAGCTGCGGCTGATTCTAGCTCGCGGCGAACGCATCGAGCAGCGCGATTTGATTCGCCACCTCACCGAACTGCAATACACCCGTAACGATACCGAACTAAGACGCGGCACTTACCGGGTACGCGGCGAAGTCATCGACGTGCATCCGGCGGAATCGGAAATAGAAGCCCTGCGCATTGAACTATTCGATGGTGAAATCGAGCAACTGGCGCTGTTCGACCCGCTGACCGGCAACATCATCAAGCGCATTCCGCGCTATACCGTGTATCCCAAAACCCATTACGCCAGCACCCGCGAAAGCGTGCTGAACGCAATCGACACCATCAAACTGGAGCTGGCCGAGCGTCTGGAAGCGCTGTACGCACAAAACAAGTTGGTGGAGGCTCAGCGCCTGCAACAGCGCACCCAATACGACCTGGAGATGATGGCCGAAGTCGGCTTTTGTACCGGCATCGAAAATTATTCGCGCCATCTCACCCGACGCGCACCGGGCGAGCCGCCACCGACACTGTTTGACTATCTGCCGCCCGATGCCCTTCTGGTGGTGGACGAATCGCACGTTACCGTGCCACAGATTGGAGCCATGTTCCGTGGCGACCGTGCCCGCAAGGAAACGCTGGTGAACTTCGGCTTTCGCCTACCTTCGGCGCTGGACAACCGGCCGCTGCAATTTGAAGAATGGGAGGCGCGCTCACCGCGCACCATCTTCGTTTCCGCAACGCCCGGCAAATACGAACTGGAAAAATCGCAAGGCGAAGTGGTGGAGCTGGTGGTACGGCCTACGGGTCTGGTCGATCCCCCCGTGGAAATCCGCCCGGTCGCCACCCAAGTGGACGATTTGCTTTCGGAAATCCGCGAGCGCGTAGCGATGGGCGACCGCGTATTGGTTACCACGCTCACCAAACGCATGGCAGAAAACCTGACCGAATATCTCGACGAACATGATGTGCGGGTGCGCTATCTGCACAGCGATATCGACACAGTAGAACGGGTGGAAATCATCCGCGACCTGCGGCTTGGCAAGTTCGATGTCTTGGTCGGCATCAACCTGCTACGCGAAGGGCTGGACATGCCGGAAGTTTCGCTGGTGGCGATTCTCGATGCCGACAAAGAAGGCTTTCTGCGCAGCACCGGCTCGCTGATTCAGACCATCGGCCGCGCCGCCCGCAATGTGCGCGGCAAGGCCATCCTCTACGCCGACCGCATTACCCGTTCAATGCAGGCCGCACTGGATGAAACCAGCCGCCGCCGCGAAAAACAGCTGGAACACAATGCCCGCCACGGCATTACCCCGCAGTCGGTGGTACGCGCCATTGACGACATCATGGAAGGCGCGCGCGAGGAAAGCACCGAGATGCGCAAGGGCAAAGGGCGCGGACAGGGACGCGAGGGACTTACCGACCTCAATCGCCTGTCACCGGCCGAGCTTGGTAAGCGTATCGAACAAATGGAGGCCAAGATGTACCAGCACGCCCGCGACCTGGAGTTTGAAGAAGCCGCCAGACTGCGCGATGAAGTACAAAAACTGCGCGAGCGAATGCGCTAACTGTCGGCGCAGCGGCAGCGTTGAACAAGCGCTCAGTATTCGGTCAACATGAAACTGCCGATGGACACGCCAATATCCCAGCCCGACCCCTTGCCGGTCAGCGCCAATGACACGCTGCCCTTGGTAACGACCTGAGCCTTGGTGGAGCGCCCGGCACCCGCATGGGCTTCGGCTGCGGCATAACGTCCCAGCACATCACGGATGCGGTAAATGCCGTAGAACTCGCCGCGCCCCTCGTCTATGCGTGATTTGCCAAAAGTGATGCCGCCACCGCGTGAGGTAATCAAGACCCGCATCCGGCTGTCATCATTGCAAATCACCGTGCCCTGCCCCTCGGCGGTTTTGTAAAACGCCGACCAGCCTTCCATGGTGTATTCAAGCCGACACTCCAGAAGCCCATCCTCCGCCCGCACCGGCATCGCCAACAGCCCGACCGCCAGCAAACAGGCCATAGGCAAAATCTGGCGGGGCTGAAGGACTGACATGCAACTCCAAACGATGCGGCGCAGGCGAAAGACAGGCAAGCCTAGAGGGAAAGGCTCGCCTTGGGCAAGCCGATATGCAAAACCGGAAGCCGCGTCACAATTGGCTAGTTGCCGGCTTCGACAATGGCAACCAGACGGGTATCAGAGCTGACCGCGCACATAGCGGCGCGCATAGTCGTCATAAACCCGGTATTCGCCCCGGCGGTCATAACGCGGGTCGTAGTATTCCACCCGGCAGCGACCGCGACTATCGCAACGCCTGTAACTATCACCATAGCCGGAACGGTAGTAACCATCGCGGTAATCATCGCGATAGCGCCCGGCATGACGGCTGCCCTGGCGGTAATACAGCGAACGACCACTGCGGTCATATTCGATATACAGCCTGTCATCGGCATCAAAATTGCCATGACGGTAGTAAGGCTGCCCGCCACGCATCACAACATCGGCAGCCTCCACATATTCACGTTCATTGCCACTTTGCGCCATGACCGCCTGCGGCAGCGCAAAAGCGGCCACCATGAACAAGACGGCAGCAACAATCCGGCGATTCCCCATATTCATCAGACGCTCTCCTGATTCTTTGACAGGCCGCACGATGCGACCTGCCTGCCACATTGCCACCGCCCGCATGAACGCTACCCGACCAGCGCCGCAATCGCCGCAGGGATTTCCCTAGCCTGCTGCAATACCCGCAATCTGGGATGTTGCAGGTCAATATCGGCGTCGTTCTCATGCGCCCAAGTCAGGGGATAGGGTATATGCAGCCCCCAAGCACCCAGTGCCAGTGGCGGCGCAATATCCGAGCGCAATGAATTGCCAACCATCACAAACGCCTCTGGGGCGACGCCAAACTCCTCCAGCAAGCGGCGGTAAGTGGGCAGATCTTTTTCGCTGACGATTTCAATCCGCCCAAACCAGTGGGCAAGCCCGGATTCACGCACCTTGGCTTCTTGATGGAACAAGTCGCCCTTGGTAATCAACACGATGTCGTATTGCGCGGCCACGGCTTCGACCGCCTCTAGGATGCCGGGTAAAAGTTCCACCGGATGCTGCAATATCCGTTTGCCCAGCGCCACAATCTGATGGATATCTTGTGCACTGATGCGGCCTTCGGTGATTTCGATGGCCGCCTCGATCATCGAAAGCGTCATACCCTTGGCGCCATAGCCAAACAGCGCCAGATTGCGTTTTTCCACCGCATACAAGCGCTCGCCCATATTGTCGAGATTGACATAGCGAGCGACGATGGCACGAAAATCGGCCTCCGCTGCACGGTAATAATCCTCGCTCTTCCAGAGCGTGTCATCGGCATCGAAGCCAACCATGCGAATGCATTTTTTCATTTTGCGTCCCCGTAACAGAGAAAATGGCCGGGTTTCCCCGGCCATCATGTTTCACAACAAAATCAATCCAACTGCCCGTGGCAGTGTTTGTAGCGCTTGCCCGAGCCACAGGGGCAAGGATCGTTGCGCCCGACTTTCGGCAAGGCCGCCTGGGCATTTTCAAAATCGGTGGCACCAAGGCGATCGGCAGCTTCTTCATCGGCGCCATAGCCGCCCATATCCGGGTGGCGGAACTGCATACGCTGCTGCGCCAGTTCTGCCTGACGGCGCTCTTCCGCCTCAATCGCTTCGATTTCTTCCTGACTGCGCAAGCGCACCCGAGCCAGCATGCCGACCACTTCTCGCTTGACCGTTTCCAGCATTTCGCTGAACAGCTCGAAAGCTTCCTTTTTGTATTCCTGCTTGGGCTGCTTCTGTGCATAACCGCGCAGGTGAATGCCCTGACGCAGATAGTCCATGCGCGCCAGATGTTCTTTCCAGTTCTGGTCAAGCACGCTCAACATGAAGTGTTTTTCCAGCATGCGCATGTTTTCCGTGCCGAGCTGGGCTTCTTTTTCGGCAAAAGCTGCATCCACGGCGCGATGCACTTCTTCGGCCACGCCTTCGGCATCCCATTCCTCACGCTCGGCGTTCATCCCAGCCAGCGGCAGCGCCACGCCGTACTGCGCCAGCAACTCGGCCTCAAGGCCGGGCAGATCCCATTGCTCGTCAATCGAGTTCGGCGGCACGAAGCGATCAACCAGATCGGCAATCACATCGCCGCGAATGCCGTCGATATTGTCCTTGATGCTTTCAGCTTCAAGCAGTTCATCGCGCTGGCTGTAAATCACCTTGCGCTGGTCGTTGTTGACATCATCGTAATCCAGCAGGTTTTTACGGATATCAAAGTTGTGCGCCTCGACCTTGCGCTGGGCATTGGCAATCTGTTTGGTGACCAGCGGCGACTCGATGATGTCGTCTTCTTTCAGCCCCATGCGCTCCATCATCTTCTGCACCCAGTCGGCAGCGAAAATACGCATCAGATTGTCTTCCAGCGACAGATAGAAGCGGCTGGAGCCGGGGTCGCCCTGACGGCCGGAACGGCCACGCAGCTGGTTGTCGATACGGCGGGATTCGTGGCGTTCGGTGCCGATGATGTGCAGACCGCCAGCGGCCTTGACGGCATCATGGCGCGCCTGCCAAGCGGCTTTGCGCTCGGCGCGGGTGGCCTCATCCACCGGCTGGCCGGTTTCGGCTTCAAGCTGGGCCAGCTCGGTTTCCAGCGAGCCACCCAACACGATATCGGTACCACGGCCAGCCATATTGGTGGCGATGGTCACCGCCCCCGGACGCCCAGCCTGCGCCACGATATGCGCTTCGCGCTCGTGCTGCTTGGCATTCAGCACTTCGTGGCCGATACCATCTTGGTTGAGGTAATTGGACAGCAGTTCGGAAACTTCAATCGAGGTGGTGCCCACCAGCACTGGCTGCCCCTTGGCATGGCACTCCTTGATGTCGCGCGCCACGGCGCGGAATTTGCCAGCGCGATTGAGGAACACCAAATCCGCATGGTCTTTGCGAATCATCGGGCGATGGGTCGGGATGACCACCACTTCCAGCCCGTAAATGCTCTGGAACTCGTAGGCTTCGGTGTCCGCGGTGCCGGTCATGCCGCCGAGCTTCTTGTACATGCGGAACAAGTTTTGAAAGGTCACCGAAGCCAGCGTTTGGTTCTCGCGCTGCACGGCGACGCGCTCCTTGGCTTCCACCGCCTGATGCAGCCCTTCCGACCAACGTCGCCCAGGCAGCGTGCGTCCGGTGAACTCATCGACAATCACCACCTCGCCATCTTTGACGATGTAATCCACATCGCGCTGATACAACGCATGGGCGCGCATCGCGGCATTCAGGTGGTGCACCACATGGATATTGTGTGCGGCATACAGCGAATCGTCCGCGCCCAGCACACCGATTTCGCGCAACAGGCTTTCGGCGCGCTCCATGCCAGCTTCGGACAGATGCACCTGCTTGCCTTTTTCGTCCACCCAGTAATCGCCCTCGCCTTTTTCATCGGCCTGGCGCTCGAAGCGCGGCACAATCTGATCCACCTTCAGATACAGCTCCGGGGTATCGTCGGTCGGCCCGGAAATAATCAGCGGCGTGCGCGCCTCGTCGATCAAAATCGAGTCCACTTCGTCCACGATGGCGAAGTTCAGCCCGCGCTGGAAGCGGTCGGTGGCAGAAAGCGCCATGTTGTCGCGCAGATAGTCAAAGCCGAACTCGTTATTGGTGCCATAGGTGATATCCGCGGCATAAGCCTGATGCTTGTCGCCATGCGGCATGCCCGGATACACCACCCCCACCGACAAACCAAGCCAGTTGTACAGCTTGCCCATTTGCGCAGCATCGCGGCGAGCCAGGTAGTCGTTCACCGTTACCACATGCACGCCCTTGCCTTCCAGCGCATTCAGATACACCGGCAGCGTACCGACCAGGGTTTTGCCTTCGCCGGTGCGCATTTCGGCAATCTTGCCCATGTGCAGCACCATGCCACCGACCATTTGCACGTCGTAATGACGCATGCCCAGCACGCGCACGCTGGCTTCACGACAAACGGCAAACGCTTCGGGTAGCAGCTTGTCGAGCGATTCACCCGCGGCGATACGCTCGCGGAACTCCTGGGTCTTGGCTTTCAGTGCATCGTCCGAAAGCGCCTGCATCTGCGGCTCTAGCGCATTGATTTTGACGACAATCTTGTTGAGCTGGGTCAGAAGGCGGTCATTGCGGCTGCCAAATACACGGGTAAGCAGACTGTTGAACATGCGAAATCATTTCTCTTGCGCGCATCATGCGCGGACACGGTTTCAAGCCCGCAGCGACCCACGGCCACTACAGGCAACGCGCCATTGTAGTGGAGGCTGCCGGTCGATGTATCAAGGGGCTGCAACCCAATACTGCAATACGCCCGGCAAAAATACGTCGGCTTGCGTATGCTGTTGCCATGTCCAGCCCCGAATCTTCCCGCCCGCAAGGCACCCCCACGCTCGCCCTGGATGCTGCAATGAAGGGCGACAGCGGCTCGCTCCTGCGCCATGCCCTGTGGCTGGATGCGGCCAATCGCGCCTGGCGTGCGCACCTGCCGGCGCATTTGCGCGGCCATTTGCGCCTTGGCAACCTTGATGACGATGGCTGTCTCTGGACATTGGCCGATACCCCGGCTTGGGCCGAGCGTGCTCGGCTCGCCAGTCTGGACTTGCTAAATGCCGCCCGTGCCAGCGGCCTTATCGCACACAAAATCAAAGTGCGAGTCGCCAAGCCGCAGCCACTGCCGCAATACACTCTGGAAAAGCCGCCCACCGCCGCCAGCGTGGCCGCAGTCAAACAGATCATGGCGATTTTGCAGCAGGACGAAACGGCCGATTAAACGCTCGCCAAGCCCGGCACTTGGCCATACATCGGAGCAGCCTGCGCCGGGTCTTCGGTAAAGCTCACCAGTTCCCAAGCATCAGCCTCGCTCAACAGCGCCCGCACCAACTGGTTATTGAGTGCATGGCCGGACTTATGGCCTTGGTAAGCACCGAGAATCGGGTGGCCGACCAAATACAGATCGCCCACGGCATCGAGAATTTTGTGCCGGACAAATTCGTCCGGGTAGCGCAAGCCGTCCTCGTTCAGCACCCGGAACTCATCGAGCACGATGGCATTGTCCATCGAGCCACCGAGGCCCAGATTGCGTTCGCGCATGTATTCCAGATCGCGCATGAAACCAAAAGTACGCGCGCGACTGATTTCCTGGATATAGTTTTCGGTGCTGAACTCCAGTCGCGCACTGGATTGCGAAACCGGAATCGCCGGATGGTTGAATTCGACGGTGAAATCCAGCCGGAAGCCATCATGCGGGCGGAAACGCGCCAACTTGTCGCCCTCGCGCACTTCCATCTCGCGCTTGATGCGGATGAAGCGCTTGGGCGCGTCTTGCTCGACTACACCCGCCGATTGCAGCAGGAATACGAACGGCCCGGCCGAGCCATCCATGATCGGCACTTCGGCTGCCGACAATTCAATCCAGGCATTGTCCACCCCAAGCCCCGCCAATGCCGAAAGCAGATGCTCAACGGTTTGCACTTTGGCCGCGCCGCAGGAAAGCCCGGTGCACAAGGTGGTTTCGCTAACCAAATCACCACGGGCAGGGATTTCCACCACCGGGTCAAGATCGACCCGGCGGAACACGATGCCAGTATCCACCGGCGCCGGGCGCAGGGTCAGAAAAACCTTTTCGCCACTGTGCAGCCCCACGCCAGTGGCACGAACGATATTTTGCAGTGTGCGTTGGCGGCTCATGCCGATCCTGAACAAAGCTGAAGACGCCCGCCAGATTACCATGCAGGTAGCTGAATACAGACAGAAAAGCCGATTGGTTTGCCGCATGACAGCCGGTTTTCGGGCTGCCCCTGATTCAAATGCCTTCCGGGAACGGCGGGTCTTGGCAGCTCTCGTCAATGGCTATACCACGGGCACGCAACTTGGCTTCTTCCACCTGCCGGTCAGCCAGAGAGCCTGCAATGGCCTCACGGATTTTGCTGCGCCATTCGGGCCGATCCTTGTCTTCAAGATGGCTTCTGAAGTGGGTGTGGCTGCCTTCAAAATTGAAGATGAAAACATAGGCACGAAAAGCATCGGACTTGGTTTCAAAGTCCAGAAAATCAAAACGCACCTCCAGAAAAACGCCGTCGGCATAAAAACCGTAAGGGGCTTCGGTAAATTTCAGCCACTCATCCACCGGCGGCATGTAATCGGCATCCAGGCTCCCCTCCAGCGTTTGACGCATGTAGTCGTAGCTGTCCTTGCCCTTGAGGCGTGGGACGGAAAAGCCGTTGACACGCTGCCAGCCTGCCTCTTGCAGTCCTCGCAGCAGCGCGTAAAAAGCCTGCTGCGCCTCGCTGGGAGAGACCCGGCCTTTGGCGCTTGCCGCGGCGCTGACGGTGAAACGACTCAAGCCATCGCTTTTGAACGCTGCAGATTCTTCCCTACCGCCTACATACTGCACATGCGGGATTTCAAACGAATGGCCGCCATGCTCAAAGCGCACCACACCCATTGCCTTGGCAGGCCAATGGATTTTTGCAAAGTTCGCGCCCATCGGCTGATGCGCTTCAACCCGGTTGCTGTAGCGCGCCTGAAAAGACTCGAATGATTCGCCCAGCTTGATGCTCACCGGCTCTGTGTTTTGCTGCTTGTCCGCGCAGGCACCAAGCAGCGCGCAGGCCAACGACGCAGGCAGAACATGCCGGGCAATGCGGTGGAGCAGTGATGGCATATGGGGCATGTGTGGGCGTTATAGATAGCTCAGCCGGTTTTGCAACTGCCGCAGCAGGCTTCGCCGACCGGGATTGGTTGGCAGTCGCTCGATGCGGGCGATTTCCCGCTCGAGTTCATGCCGCAGGCGGGTGTTGTTTAGCACAGCTTGCTGATGAGCCTCAGCCCGTTCCCGGGCAAGCTGCACTTGTAGCTGCTGCCAAAGGCGCGGTTTGCTCTTGGGTGGGACAGGAATCTTGTAACCCAGATAAGCGCAGCGCTTGCCGCATTCTGGGCAGGGCACCTGGCCGCGATATTGAGTATTGCGCCGCACGGCGATGCGGCACTCAAAACACACCCAGGCGCCCATTCCCATACAGCTGCCTCAATAGGCAAACTGGCGGAAAAGCGGGTCAATTTGACCTGCCCATTCGCCGTGGAACAGCGCCAGCTTGCGCTCGGCTGCGGTCTGCCCGGCTTCGGCAATGTCAATCAGGGTGGCGAGGAAAGCCGACTCGTCCTGTCCGGCGGTATTGCGCATGGCACGGCGTTGCAAGCCAGCAGCGGAGATTTTCAGGGCTTCCACAGCCAAATCGCGCACCGTCCCATTGCGGAACGGCAGACCCAGGGCGTGTTTGGGCACGCCATCGCGCAAGAAGTTGCGCTCTTCCAGGGTAAAGTCTTTGACCAGATCCCAGGCGGCATCGAGCGCGGCATCGTCGTACAACAGCCCGACCCAGAATGCCGGCAGAGCGCAAATGCGTCCCCACGGGCCACTGTCGGCGCCACGCATTTCCAGATATTTTTTCAGCCGCACTTCCGGGAAGGCGGTGGTCATATGATCGTTCCAGTCGCGCAGGGTGGGAAGCTCACCCGGCAGCGCCTCCAGCTTGCCTTGCAAGAAGTCACGGAAGGACTTGCCGGCCAAATCCAGATATTCGCCACCGCGATAGCTGAAATACATCGGCACATCCAGAAGGTAATCCACATAACGCTCGTAGCCGAAGCCGTCCTCGAACACGAAGTCCAGCATGCCGGTGCGATTGGGGTCGGTATCGGTCCAGATATGCGAGCGGTAGCTGAGGTATCCGTTCGGCTTGCCGTCGGTAAACGGCGAATCAGCAAACAAGGCAGTGGCAATCGGCTGCAAGGCCAGCGAGACACGGAACTTTTTCACCATGTCCGCTTCATCGGCGTAATCAAGATTGACCTGCACGGTGCAGGTACGGGTCATCATATCCAGCCCCAGCGTGCCGACCTTGGGCATGTACTGGCGCATGATTTTGTAGCGTCCCTTAGGCATCCACGGCATGTCTTCGCGCCGCCATTTGGGTTGAAAGCCCATGCCAAGAAAGCCGAGCCCAAGCTCATCGGCCACTTCGCGCACTTCACGCAGATGCCCGCCAACTTCACGGCAGGTTTGGTGGATGGATTCCAGCGGTGCGCCGGAAAGCTCCAATTGCCCGGCCGGCTCCAGCGTCACCGAAGCGCCATCGCGCAGCAGCGCAATCAACTGGCCATCCTCTTCATAGCCTGCCCAGCCAAAGCGCTTTAGGCCGGTCAAAAGTGCGCGGATGCCGCGTTCGCCGTCGTATTCCGGCGGGCGCAAATCATCCAGACGGAAGCCGAACTTTTCATGCTCGGTGCCGATCCGCCAAGCGCTGCGCGGCTTTTCGCCGGAGGCAATGACTTCCAGTAGCTGGCGGCGGTCGGTGATGAGAGTGTCGTTGGATGCGGAAGGACCGGACATGGGGGTGCCTGAAATCTAAAGCGGCACTATAGCGCTTATGCGTTCAAGGCGGCCTTCACCATAGCGCGCGGCCAGCGGCAAATCGGCACGGTGCACATAGCCGATGAAACAATCGCAGCAAGCATTGGGGCAGGCTTCGGGCGCATCGGCAAGCCGCAGGCTGCCGTCGTACAGATTGCCGATGGAAGCCGGCACGAAATGGCAACGACGGGCATTGCCGGCACCATCGACGCTGATGACTTCCTGGCCCGCATGACAGGGCGCCCCCCGGCTCGGCGGCGGGTTCAGGCTGTACTCGAAATCGGCGTCGATACCGCTGAGCCAGCGCACTTCATCGGCGCGGTAGTAATTGGCATCGCGCTGGTCGTAAGCGTTCAGCCAAACCGGCACTTCGGCAGGCAGTGCCGTCCGCAGCGCAGTCAGTGCCGGGTAATGCTCGGGCATCGCCACCATGCCGACGGAAAATCGCAAGCCGCGTTGCAACAGCGCATCGCAGCGGCGCAGAAAGGCATGCAGGGGCGCTTGCGAGGGATGCCAGGTACACCACAGCGCGAAACTTGCCGGATTGACCTCATCCAGCCAGCGCACCGGGATGCCCAAATGGGTCTGCGCAGCCACCCGGCGTACATGGGCAAGCTGGCTTAGGCGAATCATCGCCTCGCGGTAATGCGGCTGTACCAGCGCCTCGCCCCAAGGGGTGAACAACACCCGCAGCGGCCCCGGCCAATGCGCGCACCAATCCACAAAGCGGGCAAGTTCCGCCGCATCGCGCGCCAGTTCAGCCGCGCTGTTATCGGTCTTGGCAAACGGGCAGTAATCACAGGCATAGCTGCAACTGCTAAGACTGCCGCGATACAGCACCGAAAGCGCGCGGCTCATCGCAGCTCGAACCCGTCCATCAACTGCCTGACCGCAGGCGACACCAACCAAGGGCCGATGACATCGGCATGCGCCATGCCTTCATCGCCCAGCAGCAGATGCGTGTCATCGAGCGTGGCAAGCCCCAGCTCGGGCAGCAGTGCCAGCTCCGGCAGGTGCTCAAGACAGTCCGCCCCAAACCGGGCGCGGTAATCAGCCCGGTCAAGCCCCGGAAACATCAGCAATGACTGAATCACATGACGGCGGCGGCGCTCTTCTTCGTCCAGCACAAAGCCGTAATCGGCCACGGCAAAGTCTTCCGCCGGGCGTTCTAGCCAGTGTTGCAGGATGCCGTGCACACCCTTGCGCGCCACAGCATATTCGCTGGAATAATGCAGCTGCGCGGTATAAGACCTTGCGCCGCAACCCAAGCCCACCATGCCATCACGCTGGCAGCTGTAGGCCGGAGCATCCGGGTCGGGCGCATGCGCGGCGCGGAACATCCGCATCGACACCTGTCGGTAGCCAGCAGCTCGCAATAAGTCGCGTCCGGCGCGATACATCTCAAGCCGTATATCCGGCGCATCGCCTACATCTGCGCGCCGCTCGCTGATGCGGCCAAGCCCGGTACGCGGGCGCACATACAGCGGATACAGATAAATCTCCTCCGGTCGATACGCCAGCGCCGATTCAATCGAGGCTAGGAAGCTGGCCACGCTCTGACCTTCGATGCCGTAAATGAGGTCAAGATTTAGCAGCGGAAAATCCGCCGCGCGAATCGCCTCGATGGCGGCATTCACCACCACGTTTTGCTGCGGGCGCACCAGACGTTTGACTTCGCTGGCGGAAAAACTCTGCACCCCCATGCTGATGCGCTGGATGCCGGCATCAGCGGCCAGACGCATCTTCGCCAGATCCACGGTTTCGGGCGAAACCTCCATCCCGGCCGGCATATCGGCCACCGCCACGCCATCGTCATGCAGCATGGCAAACAGCCGCGCCAATTCGTCATGGTGCAGATAGCTGGGTGTGCCGCCCCCCAAGGCAAAGCGCACGAAACGATGCGTCCCCAATGCCGCACGCACCTGCCGCCACTGCCGCTGCAACTGCGCCAGATACTGACTGACTACATCGCCACCGGGCGAGGCCAGCGCGAACAGATTGCAAAAGCCGCAGCGGTAAGAACAAAACGGGATATGGATATACAAAAACAGCGCATCGCGCGGCTCATCGGCCCAGACCTCCTCCAATCGCCGCGCTGGTTGCAAGGGGCGATAGGCGCTCTTGTGCGGGTAGGCGTAGGAATAGGACTGATAGGGAGGCTGACGCAGACGCGCCAGCAGCTCGGCACGGGCTTGGGAAAGATTCATGGCAACAGAAAATGACTGTAAGGCACGGTCATGACCGTGGGATGCGGATGGCGATGCCCCTGCCAGCCCGCCTCACCATAGCTGGTGCCGTGGTCGCCACAAAGGATGACCAGCGCCGGGCCGCGTTCTGCCTGCGCGGCAAACAGCGGCGCAAGCGCGGCATCGACATGGCAAAGCGCGGCGCAATGGCTTTCAAAGCTGTCCTGCACCGCCCCCGGCAGATAGTGGCAGTTGGGCTGATGCAGCGCCGAGATATTGATGAACAAAAATTGCTTGCGGGTATCGCCATCCCGCATCAGGCGGCAGGCCAGCGCCACTTGCCGTTCGGCAGAGTCGTGCGCCGTCACGGCAAACTCCGGCTGCCAAAAGGCTTGCTCGAACATCCCCGGCAATACCCGCCCCAGCGCCGTGGCCGGGTTGAAAAAACCCACCCCGCCAATACACAGGGTGCGATAGCCAGCCTTGGCAAAGCCTTCGGGCAGATGCGCCGCATCAGTGAATACCCAAGTATTTGCGTCGATGGTTTCGCTGCCGGCAAAGGCCAGCGCAAACAGTCGAGGATGCGGCCCCGGATACGCCGGGGTCGGCAGAAAGCCGGCAAAAAACGCTTGATGCGCGGCAAAGGTGAAACTGGCCGGGGTATGCCTGCGCTGCCAGCCACCGGCAGGCAAATAGCGGCTCAAGACCGGCAAGCGCCCCGCCTCAAAGCACAACTGCGCGGCATCAAAGCGCAGCGTATCGAGGGTGATGAACAGCACATCATGGCTACCTGCCAGTGCGCGTGCATCGACGGGCACGGGGGTTGCGGGATCGAGTTTCATGCAGCCTGCCCAAACCGTTCTACCTGGTCTTGATGGGTCAGGCGGCCATCATGCGCCACACCTAGCAGCAAGTCGCCAAAGGCATTGGCTTCCAGTACATCGACACGGTTTTTTCCGACAATCACATCAATCCCCATCAGCTGCGCCGGTGCCAATGCCTGCGCCACTTGCCTGCCAGTGCGCTCAAGCCGCTGCCTGTCAGCTGGCTCAAGCAACTGCGCCACATCCGCACGCCGGTTACCCAGATGCAGATTGGTCAATGCACCACTGGAAATCCGCGCCAACTGCTGTCGCGGCTCGCCACGCAGCATGACCAGACGCACATCGAACTGCCCGAGACTGCCGGCGCGTGGCTTGGCTATCCAGTGTTCGGCATAGGCCGACTCGCGGCAAAGTGCATCAATCAAAGCGCGCGCGGCCTTGGCATCTGCCAGTCGCTGCGGTTTCAGGCAATTCACCAGCCGCCCGGATACAAGCCGCGTGGCCGATTCCAGTTGCAAGCGGCCATCACGATGAAAGCGGCAGGCCACGACACCTGCGGCACTGGAGCCATAACGGGCTTTCAGAAATACCCGATCAATCCCCATCGCGCGGCTGCGCGCCACAAGGTCATCAAAGCCTTGCAATTCTGTCTCGCCCAAGCCTTCGGGCTGGGCTATCCCGGCCAAAGCCAGCCGCGCACGGCAGGCCAGCTTGTCGCCCATTGCCAGCACCTCGGCAGGTGGATTGACCCAGTTTGGCCGCATCCTGGCGGTTGCTTCTTCAAGCGAGTGCAAGAGCGCGGCAAAACCGCAGAACCAATACCTGCGCCAGGCCAGCTCGCCATGCTGCACGGGTGCGGGCGGGATGCCGGCGCCACCGGCAAGCTGCCAGCCGTGGGCAATCAAGGCGGCTTCCAGCTGCGGATTTTCGCCGGGCGATTCGAGCTTGATGAACACCTCCGGATGCGCGGCAAGCTCCTCGGCCAGCAATGCGGGACTTGCCAACAGCGCCTGATAGTCCAGCACCGTGGCAGGCTTGCGCCCGGCCTTAGCCAGTGCCGATTGCATCAGCGCCACCCGCCTTGAACCGGCGGGCGCCAGCAACAACATTCCGCTCACCGTGCGGACTTATTCGCCCACTTCGACAAAGCGGCCGTATTCGTCTTCTTCTTGCGCATCAGCCAGCACCACGTCAAACGGCAGGGCGCGCAGTTTTTCCTGCATCGGCGCGCTGATGTAGTGGTGGGAGAGGTCGAGCTTGCCCAGCCCGGCCAGATGCGAGCTCTCCAGCAAGGCCTGCGCCCCGGCATCGCCCAATGTGCCCTTGGATAAATCCAGCAGCTCAAGCTGCGCTATCCAGGGCTGTTCCGCCAGCCACTTGGCCAGTTCATCGGCGATTTCCGCGTTGCGCAGCGCCAATACCTTGAGACGCTCCGGGCGCAGCGCGGTAACCGCCTTGACATAAGTGTCCAGATCGCCGTCAAAACCGTAGTCTTCGCTGCCAAGCCACAGTTCCAGATGCTCAAGGGCGGGCAGCTCGGAAGCGGCAATGGCCTCGACAATATCATTGCCAAGGCCGCCGCCTTCAATCACCAGCTTGCGCAATGCGCCATGTTTGAAGGGTTTGAGTTCCAACCCTTCGGTGGTGCCGCGCACGCGCAGCACTTCCAGTTGCGGAAAAGCCTCCAGCAGCGCGTTGTAGCCAGTCTGCACAATCCAGGAAATCTCGCAGTCCTCATAGGTCATATCGCCCACGAACAATGCCTTGAGATTGGGCAGTTCCGCACGGCGGGCAATCAGGCCGTCCAGATATTCCTGCGGCGAGTTTTCTTGCGATTCTCCCCATGCGCCGATGACCAGCGCCTCCACCTGTCCGGGCGGCACCTTGGAAAAGAAGTCCTGCAAAAGTTCGGCCTGGGTTTCTTCCGCCTCCCAGTCCTGTACCAGTCGGTAAACCACATTGTCATCGGCAGGCTGCGGCGTATCGCCGACAGAAAAATTGACGACCTTGCGGCCAAAAAAGTTTTCGCTGTAATCATTGATGGTCATCGCAAGCTCCTTCGGGTTTCTGACAGGTTGTTCGAGGTTTGGGGTTCAAAGCGCCAGCCAGTTGGCCAGCACAGCACGGGCTTCATCCACGCCTTGTTTGGATTCGCCGGAAAATACCTGCGCGCTGATTGCCGCCTCCGGCCAGCTTCGGGCGATTTCGCCACGCACCATTTGCAGGGTATTGCCGGCCGCACTGCGGGAAAGCTTATCAGCCTTGGTCAGCAAGGCATGAGCAGGCAGGCCGCGACTGGCGGCATAACCCAGCATCTGTCGGTCGTAGTCTTTCAGCGGGTGACGGATATCCATCACCACCACCAAGCCGGAAAGCGCATTGCGGGTTTCAAAATAGCGGGCGATGAATGCCTGCCAATGCACCTGCATTTCCTTCGGCACCTTGGCATAGCCATAGCCTGGCAAATCCACCAAATGAGTATCGGCATGCGGCGGCAGCTCGAAATACACCAACTGCTGGGTGCGTCCTGGCGTTTTCGATACTCGCGCCAGCGCATTTTGCTGGCAGATGGCATTGAGTGCGCTGGACTTGCCGGCATTGGAGCGCCCAGCAAAGGCCACCTCATGTCCGTTATCAGGCGGGAGTTGGCGTGGTGTGTGCGCGGAAAGCAGATAGCGCGCCCTAGCAAAAGGATTGTTCATCGCCGCGATGATAGCCAAAGCGCACCGGCTTCACATCAGGCAAAGCAGTGTTTGACCGTGCACCATCTGCGGGAGGATAATTTCCCGGCTTACACGCAGCAACCGCTACGTAGATTCCCGGAGTTTTTCATGCGCAACGCCCGTCTCATCGGCATCGCCGGTTTGGCCGCCTTGGCTGCCACGGTGGTTCTTGCCCAAACCACCGTCAATCCGCTGCCCGAAGATCAGCCAGCCCAAACCACCCCCATTGATGCAGCCGCCACAATGGATCCGGTCGAAGCCCTCGCCAGCACCCATTGGGGCGATCCACAGGCCGGTGCCATCAAGGCCGGTGCCTGCGCCGCCTGCCACGGCCTGGATGGCAACAGCGTTGACCCGACGCTCTATCCGAACCTGGCTGGTCAGGGCGAGCGCTATATCGCCCGGCAACTGGCGCTGTTCAAGAGTGGCCAGCGCGTCAATGCCATCATGAAGCCGTTTGCCGACACGCTTTCGGCGCAGGACATGCGCGATGTCGCCGCCTACTTCACCAGCAAGCGCTCGGGCGCAGGCAGTGCCGATGACACCGTGATTGCCGATGCCAACAGTCCCTACAACGGCATGAAGTTCTACGAGCCCGGCCAGCATCTGTATCAATCCGGTGACGCCAGCCGCGGCATTCCCGCCTGTTTTGCCTGCCACGGCCCGACCGGCACCGGCAACCCCGGCGCGTCCTACCCGCAAATCGGCGGCCAGCAAAGCTGGTATGTCGCCCGCCGCCTACAGGAGTACCGCAGCGGCGAAACCACCGAGGTCAACCGCAACCACTTCAACATCATGGCAAAAGTGGCCAAAAACCTGACCGACGAAGAAATCGCATCGCTTGCCAGCTATCTGCAAGGGCTGCACAACCGCGCCGACGAAACCGCCGCAACCGAAGCCGCTCCGGCTCCGGCCTCTGCCCCGGCAGAAGCCCCCGCCGCCAATCCGGCCAGCGAAGCGGCACCGAGCCCCTGATTGGCCGGACAAACGGCAAACTTGAAGTGACTGTATTGCAGTAATCTTGACGCCAGCCCAGCTTCCGGGCTGGCGTTTCCATAACCGGGGCTTGCACCCTTCCATCATGGTGGTCATGTCATGCAAAACATCCGTCACCTTTTTCTTCTCACCGCCGCGTTCGCCATTTTGCTGATGGCCGGACACGCCCGTGCCCAGCAAACGCCCAAGCCACTTGAGGCCGGTGTGGACTACCAACTCATCAGCGCTGGCCAGACCTTTTCTGACAACAAGGAAAAAATCGAAGTCGCCGAAGTATTCAGCTATCGCTGCCATCACTGCTCGATGTTCCAGCCGATTTCCGATGCTTGGCGCAAACGTCTGCCTGCCGATGTGAACTATGTGCATGTACCGGCCACTTTCGATATCCGCGATCCTTTTGCCCGCGCCTATTTCGTTGCCGAAAAAGCTGGCCTGACCGCTACCAGCCATGCCGCGCTGTTTCGCGCCATCCATACCGACCGCAACTTTCCCGGCAATCCCAGTGTCGAGGAATTGACCGCCTTCCATATCCGCCACGGCGCCGACCGAACCCGTTTCCTGGCCGCCATGAACTCGCCGGAAACCACGGCGCTATTGCAAAAATCACGCGCCTTCATCGAGGCCAATGGCGTGATGGGCACCCCCACACTCATCATTGATGGCAAATACCGCGTTACCGGCCGCAGCCATCACGACAATATTCGCATCGCCAACCAACTCATTGAACAGCTGCGCGCCGAGCGTCGTCGCAGCCCCAGTAAACAGGAGACCCCATGAAATACGCACTGCCTCTGACCTTGCCGCTTGCCCTGGCTCTGGCCGCCTGCAACAAGCCGGCTGAAGCCCCGGCCGCCGATACCGCCGCCCCGCCGACCAGCGCGCAGGCCGAAGCCAGCGACAACAGCGCCACCGCACCGGAAGCCACCCCGAGCGTCGCAGCCGAAACCGGCGTCAAGCAAAGCCTGACCGAAGGCGTTGATTATCTGGTGATTGCCAATGGCCAGCCGCTGCAACCGCTGGATGGCAAGGTTGAAGTCGTGGAAGTATTCGCCTACTGGTGCGGCCACTGCGCCGCGATGGAGCCGCTGCTGCACGCCTGGCAAGCCAAGTTGCCGGCCGATGTGCGCTTTACCCAGGTTCCGCTCTCCGGTGGCGGCCAAGCCGATGTCTGGGCGCGTATTTATTACGCCGCCGAAACCACCCATCAGCTCGACAAAGTGCAGGCCACGGTTTTTGACGCAATGCATAACAGCCGCAGCCTGACGCCGAACGCAAGCCAGGAGCAAATCCTCGACTATCTGGGCAAGAAAGGCGTGGATACCCAGGCGATGTCGGCGGCCATGTCCAGCTTCTCGATGAGTTCGCGTCTGTCGCAGGGCTTGCAGTTTGCCAACCGCAGCGGCGTGGAAGGCACGCCCACGCTGATTGTCAACGGCAAATACCGCGTGCTTGGCCGCACTCATGAAGACCAACTGCAAGTGGTCAACACCCTGATTGCCCAGGAACGCAACGCAGCTGCCGCGCCGTAATGCCCGGCAGCTTGCCCTTGCCATGAAAAGCAGACGACTGAAGCTATTGTCGGCCAATATCCAGGCCGGCTCCAGCACCCGTCGCTACAGCGACTACGCCACCCGCAGCTGGTCGCATGTCCTGCCCATCGGCGGCAAACGCTCGGCGCTGGATACCATCGCCGAGCTTGCCGGGCAGCACGATATCGTCGGCCTGCAAGAAGCCGATCCGGGCAGTTTTCGCTCCGGCTTCACCAACCAGACCCATTACTTGGCCATCCGTGCCGGTTTCGAGCACTGGAGCCATCAGCCCAATCGCAATGTCGGTGGGCTGGCCTCCAGCGCCAATGGTCTGCTCAGCCGCCTCAAGCCCACCGCCATCGAAACCCATCCCCTCCCCGGCCTGATGAAAGGCCGCGGGCTTTTGCTCTCGCGCTTTGGCGAAGGCGAGGACGGGCTGGTGGTGGCAGTCGCACATCTGTCGCTTAGCACGCAGTCTCGTCTGTCGCAACTGGCCTTTATTGCCGAGGTTCTGGGCAGCGCCAAGACCGCCGTATTGATGGGCGATTTCAACTGCCGCATCAATCAGCCGGAAATGGATGTGCTGTTCCATCGCACCCGGCTGGAGCCGCCCGATGGCGATGTTCACACCTTCCCGGCCTGGAAACCCGACCGCGCCATCGACCACATCCTCACCACGCCGAATATCCAGAGCCACGAGCGCAAGGCCGTTCCGGCGGCTGCCTCCGACCACCTTGCACTGTCGGCAGAATTGGATATCCCGGAAGTGGCGCTGAAAAGCGCCTGATTCACCACAGCAGGCTTGCGCCGACCATCAGCAAAAACAGAGCAAATACCTGCTTCAGCGCCGCACCGCTGATGGCATGCGCGATACGTGCGCCCAGCGGCGCAATCAATACCGAAGCCAAGGCCACCCCCACGGCCGCCGGCAGATAGACATAGCCCACAGCGTGTTGCGGCAAGGCGCCCGCCGGGGCATTCAGCGCATAGCCCAGCGCACTGGCAAGGCCGATGAATACGCCAAGTGCGGATGAGCTGCCCACTGCGCGTACCGGCGCAACCCCAAGCCAGGTGAGTAGCGGCACAGTCATGCTGCCACCGCCAATGCCGACAAAGGCCGACACTATGCCGATGCCGCCCCCGGCCAAGGTCATCCCCGCGCCCTTGGGCTGACGCGCCGGATCGCCCGCCGCCTTCGGCTTGGACAGCAGCATTTGCGCCGCCGCAATCAGGCAATACCCGGCCACCCCATAACGCAGCCAGCGCCCATCCACGCCCACCGCCAATTGACTGCCCAGCCAGCCGCCGAGCACGACCCCCGGCATCATCCACAACACCGTCGGCCACATCACGCTGCCACGCTTGGCATGGGCGCGTGCCGAGGCAGTCGCGGTGAATACGATGCTGGCCAGCGAAGTCGCCAATGCCGCGTGCATCGCCTGCTCGGCCGGCACCACGCCTTGCGCCGGCAGCAGCCAGGCCAGCGCCGCGACCAGCACCAGGCCGCCGCCCACACCCAAGAGGCCAGCCAGAATCCCGGCAATCGCCCCCAGCGCAAGAAAACTCGCAAAGGCCAATGGATCAATGAAAAAGTTCATGGATTGTCCGTCATCGGGTACGCAATGGCCGCCATTATCGCCTTGCCGCGCCCCCGGCTTTGCAAGGGGTACAGGAAAAGGCCATCGACAGGCTCTATAGTCTTGTCCCATGAATATCCGCCCCACCTGCTTGTTATTGCTGCTTGCCCTGACCGCCTGCGCCGGCCAGCGCGATACCCAGCCGATTGCCCCATCGCAACCGGCGAGCGTCCCCCCGTTGCGCGCCCAGGATGATGCAGACTTCGCCGCCGCACTGGCTGCCGCCGAAAACGGCCAGTGGCAGAGCGATTACGCGACCGCATTCGCCCGGCATCCGGCCTATGGCTGGTTGGAATATGCCCACCTGCGCCGCAGTCTCGACACCCTAGACAGCCGCCGCGCCGAGGATTTTCTGGCTCGTCAGGGGCAAACTGCGGTGGGCGTGCGCTTTCGCAATGAATGGCTGGCGGCTCTTGGCAAGCGTGCCGACTGGGCAGCAGTTGGCCGAGCCTGGCAGACCGGCATCGAACGCCCCGCGCTGCGCTGCATCTGGCTTGAAGCACGCAGACAGCAAGGCCAAGCCGACAGCGCTTGGATGCAGGAAGCGCGCGCACTCTGGCTAAGCGACAAGCCCCTGCCCGCCACCTGCCAAAGCCCGATCGCCTACTGGCAGCAGCAGGGCGGGCTGGATGAGGCGCTGCGCTGGCAACGCATTGATCTGGCCATCGCCGCCAATCAGCCAGACATCCTCAACGAAGTCGCGGCAGGTCTGCCGCCTGCCGCTGCCACACTGGCGCGCAGCTATGCCTCGGCACTGACAAGCGGCAAGCTCGATGATGCCGCGCGCTGGCCGCAGGATGCGCGTAGCGCGCAAGTGATTACCGCGGCGCTGGTGGCGCTGGCGAAAAAATCGCCCGATGCCGCCGAAGCCGCCCTGCCCGGCTACCTAGCGCGCTTGAATACGGCAGAACGTGGCCGCGTGCTGTATGAAATCGCCCTGCAAACGGCAGCTTCCTATCTACCCGAATCCGCCCGACGCCTGGCCGCCGTGCCTGCGGCAAGCCGCGATGAGCGCCTACATCAACTGATGCTGCGCGAGGCGCTGGCACGCCGCGCTTGGGCAGAAGCCCTGCAAATCGTCGAGGGCTTTCCAGCGGCGCTGCGCGACAAGCCGCAGAACCTCTACTTCCGTGCCCGACTACTGGAAATGACCGGCCAAAATGGTGCCCAAGCACTGTACCGACAAGCCGCCCGCCACCCAGAGTTTCACGGCTTTCTGGCTGCCGACCGTTTGCAAGCGCCCTATCCGCTATGCCCGTGGACAGCCAACGCGCAACCTGCGCTTGAAAAATCCGTGGCGGAAAATCCCGGCCTGCAAAGCGCCTTTGCGCTGTATCGGATGGGGCGCCGCGAATGGGCAAGCGCCGAGTGGAACCACACCCTGAAAAGCCTGAATGATGCCGAGCGCCGCATCGCCGTGGCACAGGCCCAGCAACATGGCTGGTTCGACCGTGCGGTGTTTTCGCTGGCGCGTGAAAACCGTGACGAACTGCGCCTGTATTCGCTGCGCTTCCCGCTGCATTACCTGGATACGATCAAGCGCGAAGCCGAAAAACACGCCCTTGACCCGAGCTGGATTGCCGCCGAAATCCGCGCCGAAAGCCTGTTCGACCCCGCAGCCCGTTCACCGGCCAATGCCATCGGCCTGATGCAGGTATTGCCCAGCACCGGCGAAGCCGTCGCCAAGCGCCTTGGCATTCCTTGGCAGGGTACGCAAACCCTGTATCAGCCCGAATCGAATATCGCCATCGGTAGCGCCTATCTTGCCGAAATGAAAAACCGCTGGAACAGCCTGCCCGCAGCCATCGCCGCCTACAATGCCGGCCCCGGCCCCACCGGTCGCTGGCAAACCCAGCGCCCCGACTTTGCCGCCGATTTCTGGATTGAAACCATCAGCTACCGCGAAACCCGCGAATACGTCCCGCGGGTATTGAGCTTCAGCGTGATTTACGACTGGCACATGCACGGCGATGCCTTGCGTATCAGCGAGCGCATCGCCGGCAACAACTCGGGGCAGCGGGTCGGATTCCGCTGTCCCGAATAAGCCGCTTCATCCCCGATACGAGGTTTTCATGGGCATTATCGACACATTGCTAGGACACGCCGGAGAAGCACCGGCAGAGCGCATCGAAAAAGAACTGCAACCGCTGCTGGCCGATGGCGAGCGCGTGGAATGCGCGTTCGCGTTTGTGCGCGATGTCATCGCCTTTACCAATCTGCGCCTGATTTTGGTGAACAAACAGGGCGCAACGGCCAAAAAAGTGGAATACCGCAGCATTCCCTATCGCAGCATCATCATGCACGCGCTGGAAACCGCCGGACATTTTGATCTGGACTCGGATCTCAAACTCTGGCTCTCCGGCCAGGCCGAGCCAATCAGCCTGAAACTGGGGCGCGGCAAGGCCGCCACCCGACTGGTCGCCCTGCTGGCACAACACGCCCCGAGGTAAACAGGCCGTGCAGATTTTTCTGGTCGGCGGTGCCGTGCGCGATGCGCTTTTGCAAAAAAGCGCGGGCGACCGCGATTATGTGGTGGTCGGCGCCACCCCGGCGCAGATGCTGGCTGCCGGCTACACCCAGGTGGGACGCGATTTCCCGGTATTCCTGCACCCGCAGACCCACGAAGAATATGCACTGGCGCGCACCGAGCGCAAAAGCGGCAACGGCCATCTGGGGTTTGTAGTGCACGCCGCCGCAGACGTAACCCTAGAGCAAGACCTGGCGCGGCGCGACTTCACCCTGAATGCGATCGCCCGCGACCTGGACAGCGGCGCGCTGGTTGATCCATTCAATGGCGTGGCCGACCTCAACGCCCGCGTACTGCGCCATGTCGGCCCGGCCTTTGTCGAAGACCCGCTGCGGGTACTGCGTGCGGCGCGCTTTCTGGCACAGCTTGCACCGTTCGGCTTTGTCCTCGCCGAAGAAACCCAGCGCCTGATGCAAACGATGAGCCGCAGTGGCGAACTGGCCAGCCTGCCCGCCGAGCGCATCTGGCAAGAAATGCTAAAGGCACTGCGCAGCAGCAAACCCTCGGCCTTTTTCCGCTGTCTGCACGACTGCGGCGCCTTGGCAGCGCTGATGCCGGAAGTGGACGCCCTCTACGGCATCCCGCAGCGCGCCGAATATCACCCGGAAGTCGATACCGGCCTGCATACCGAGATGGTCTGCGACATGGCCGCCCGGCTCGCCCCCGGCGATGACCTAATCGGCTTTGCTGCCCTGACTCACGACCTTGGCAAAGCACTCACCCCGGCCGCCGAACTGCCGCGCCACATCATGCACGAGCAGCGCGGCATCGCCCCGCTGGAAAAGCTCGCCGCCCGCCTGAAAGTACCGAACGCACACTTAGCTCTGGCCAAGCTGGCCTGCCGCCAGCATCTGAACGTACACCGCATCGCACAACTGAAACCGGCTACCGTGCTGAAACTCATCGAAGCTGCCGACGGCTTCCGCAAACCCGAACGCATCCGGCAACTGGCGAAGGTCTGCGAAGCCGATGCACGCGGCCGTGGCGGCGCGGCCGAATCTGCCTATCCCGAGGCCACGCTGCTGCTTGATGCCTTTGACGCTGCCTGCAAAGTAAAAGCCCAAGAGGTTGCCGCCCACCTCCAAGGCCCCGCCGTGGGCGAAGCTATCCGCCGCGCCCGCATACGCGCGATTGCAGATGACCTGCCCCCTCATAGGCGTACCACTTGATCCTGTAAAGTCCATCAAACACGAGGATGGACATGAAGAAGAGTCGTTTCACCCCCGAACAAATCATCGGCTTCTTGAAGCGAGCCGAAGCAGGTATGGCAGTCGCTGATTTGGGGCGGCAGCATGGCTTTAGCCCTGCCAGCTTTTACCAATGGCGCAGGCACAGCGCCCCAACGCGGTATGGAGTATGGACTTCGTCAGCGACGCGCTGGCCAATGGCCGTCGCCTGAAGTGCCTGACCGTGGTCGATGACTTCACCCGTGAGTGTGTACAGATGGCCACAGACCACGGCATCAACAGTGCTTACGTCATTCGATTGCTGGACGAGGCGGCTCGCTCACGCGGTTATCCGGCAGCCGTTCGCACGGACAATGATCCAGAGTTCATCTCCCATGCCTTCCAGGCATGGACACAGAAGCACCACATCCAGCACTTGCTTATCGAACCCGGGAAACCCATGCAAAACGGCTATATCGAAAGCTTTAACGGGAAATTCCGCGATGAATGCCTGAATGAGCAATGGTTCACATCGCTACAGCAAGCACGACAAATCATTGCCCTGTGGCGGCAGGACTACAACGAAGTGCGCCCACACAGTAGCTGTGGCCGTATCCCGCCTGCCCGCTTTGCAGCCCAGCATCAAACCGAAACACAACCCACAAATGCGGTAACCTTCAACCCCGGACTTTGCTAGTTTCGATTGGTACGGCTGGCGGGGGCAGGTCAGAGTTAGTAGATTTTGAGGATCATCGTTATTACAACAAAATCTATCACCCAGATGGAGAAGGAGGACGAAATAAATGGGGTGGTGGGAAGAAATGTAGGAATAAATGTAGATAATCTTTTTAGGTGGAAATTATGAAAAAATTTAATGGAATAAATGAATTAATAGAAAATAAAAAAACACTCCCAAAATATAATTTTCTCTATATTCCTGTGGATGCAGATGTTGAAACTGAAACAGGACTGCTTCATTGCGAATTTTTATTTTCAGAAGATGAAGCTGAGGAGCTTGCATTAGAAAATGATAAAAATTTTTTATCTTGGTTGGAGGCGCCGATGTTTTTAGGTATAGTAAAAACAGTAGAAGAATATATGGATAATCCGACCACAAAAGATATTATTGAAGCTGTTTTATATTACTGGGAGCATGATGCTTTTTTAGAATATGAATAATCAAAATGTATGGATAAAACAAACAAGCGCAGGTTGGGTTGCCAAACCCAACATTTTTTCAGGTAACTTGTAACTTTAAAAAGGCTACCTGAAAACTATTCTTTAACAATCCAGTATTAGCTACATCAAAGGTATAGTTAGCCTGTAAACAAGGCAAACCGAAAAGCTTGCCTTCGACCCCGCGCACAACATCCTTTCAGACAGCCCGAACAGCGACACAAACCGCAAAGGCCGCAATATCGGCGCAGGCAACCGCCTCAAAGCATACGACGGCACCGAATACACCCACGACGCACTCGGCCATCTGACCCCCGCCGAATACCGTAATCACCTCGCCGAAAGTTCTACTTTTGAAATGTATGCTTGACGGGGAAGCTTACGCATCTACCGAGGCCAATTCCAATAATCAGTGCCCCTAAAAAATCGGGCATATCATCGAGACTCAAAGAATATATTGTTCTAAAACTAGTTTATATTCTCTCCAATTGGCTTCAATTCGTTGAGTATAATTTTTTATTTTATACAGATCATTTTTATCATGATGGCCAGCAAAACACATATCCGCGCAAGAAATAATCCATTTTAATATTTCTGATGATGCTTGCGTTTTGGGAATATTTGGCAGTTCTGATAGTAAGTTTTGGCATAAGTTAACATCAAAAAATGAATTTTCGAAAAGTTCATAGCAAAATGTCCCTTCGATTTCATCATTTTTTTGCTTCTCCAAGATATTCATATTTCAATTTCCTTCTATTTTAATGGGCCAATTCTATTTTTTGCTTTTTCTATTTTGCTCTTATTTAGGGAGCCATCCATATTAAGTACCCCTGACCCGCCCGATTTTTTAGGGCCACTGATTATTGGAATTGGCAAGAGAGCAAGCTAGAAATAAGCATCCTGGCAAGGAAGTCACCATTCTTGAAATCAAGAAGAGATAATTTTGGCTCTCATACAAAACGCCGCCCATTGGCGGCGTTTTTCACTTTAGCAATTCAATCAACAGCAGTTGCGCGCTTTCCATGCCAGAGCCGCTGATTTCAAGCTCGCCGCACTCGCCTTGCCAGGCCAGTGCATCGCCGCTTTTGCGGTGCTTTCCGGCCACGCTCACTTCGCCCTGAATGATTTGCAGCCAATAGCGCCGCTCGGCCTGCAATATGGCTTTCAGGCTTTGTCCGTTGTCAAGCTGCGCAAAGCGCAGGCTGGCCGCCCCGGTCAATCGCGGCAAGGCCGGAGACAACCAATCGCTGCCGGACAAAGACAGTGGCACCGTGTCGATGCCCGGCTCGGCGTTGACATGCGCCGGCCGAATCCAGAACTGCCAGAAATGCGCATCGGCTGCGGCACGCTGCCGGTATTCGATGCCGCGCCCGGCCGAAAGGCATTGCAGCTGCCCGGCGTCGATCCGGGTTTGGCTGCCATCGGCATGCTGCTGCAACAGGCTACCAGCCACCACCCAGGTGATGATTTCCATATTCGCCCGCCGCAGTGGCTGCCATGCCTCGCCTGCCGCAAGCCGGGTCTGGTTCATGACCCGCAATGCGCCAAAGCCCTGTTTTTCCGGAGCAAAGTAGCTGCCAAAACAAAAAGCATGGCGGCTGGTTTCGCCGCCATGCTCGCTATGCCCCCAAGTCGGTCTCGGGTATTCCAACATCATTTTTTGTCGGCGTGCGCTTCCACGGTGATGCGCAGCTGGATGTCATCGCTGATCGCCGGAATGTATTTGTCGATGCCGAACTCACTGCGCTTGAAGCTGCCGGTAGCATCAAAGCCAATGGCCGGCACTTTCTTCATCGGGTGCTCGCCCTGGCCGTTCAACACCACATTCAGCGTAACCGGACGGGTTACGCCGCGCAGTTGCAGATTACCCTGTACTTCAAGACGGCTCTCACCGACGGCCTTGACTGCGGTGCTGGTGAAAACGGCCTTCGGGAACTGTTCGACATTGAAATAATCCTTGCCCTTCAGCTCCGTATCCAGTGCCGGCACGAAGCTGGTCAGCGACTGCATCGGGATTTCCACCTGCACGGTAGAAGCCGCCGGGTTTTCGCGGTCGTACACCAGCTTGCCGGTGGCATCGGCAAAGTTCGCCATCGGGTTAGAAAAACCCATATGGCTCCAGCTGGCAATCACCATGGTGTGCGTGGGGTCGATTTGGTACTCGGTTTTTTCGGCAAACGCATTGCCGCAGGCAACGGCGAGCAGGGCGGTCAGTAGCGCGTGTTTGATTTTCATGGGTTTTCCTCTCTATCAAAGAATTTGGCAGGCTTCAGCAAACGGCAGGCGCGGGCTGCGCGGGAAAATGCTGCCCTCATCGCCCTTGCCCAGATTGACCAGCAGGCTGGACTTCCATTGCGTGCCGGCAAAGAACTCGGCATCCACCTTGGCGCTGTCGAAGCCGGTCATCGGGCCGGTATCCAGACCCAGTGCCCGCGCAGCCAGAATCAGATACGCCCCTTGCAGGCTACCGTTCAGCAGCGCCGGATAATGGCGGCCTTCACGCGGGCCTTCAAACCAGCTCTTGGCATCGGCATGCGGAAACAGCACCGGCAGTTTTTCGTGGAAGTCCAGATCATGCGCCACCACCACCGTGACCGGCGCCGACAGGGTTTTGGCCAGATTGCCCTCGGCAAGTGCCGGTGCCAGACGCTGCTTGGCTTCCTGGCTACGCAAGAACAAAAACCGCGCCGGGCTGCTGTTGGCCGCGGTAGGGCCGAACTTCAGCAAGTCATAAAGGCGATGCAAGGTGGCATCATCAATTTCGCCAGAAAAGGCGTTGTAGCTGCGCGCGGTGCGAAACAGCTGATCTAGGGAAACATCATCGAGTGCGGCAAACATGTCAGTCCTTGTTGGCTATCAGAATGCACAGTGTAAAGTGCCGACATGTCTAGGCACTCATCATCTTTGCAACAGTCTGTCGCGCCCCCCCTGCTGTTGCTCAGTGACGGCCACGCCGGAAACAGGCGGCAGGCAGAGGCGCTGGCTCGCGCATTGGGGCATGCCGATGCACCGCACCTCACCGTAACCGCCACAGCATGCGCCAGACTTTTCGCGCCACGGGTTCTTCCAGGTGCCCGGCGCGCGCTTGGCGCACCCTTTCAGCACGTGCTGCAACACCCGCCGGCGCAAGTGATTGGCTGCGGCCGACAAGCCGCCCTTGCCACCCGGCTGCTGCGCATGTGCGGCAGCTTTGCGGTGCAGATTCTCGACCCACGCCTGAATCCGCGCCACTGGGATGTGGTGATTGCGCCGCGCCATGACGGTCTTACCGCAGCCAACGTCATTTCAATGGATGGCAGTCTGCATGCTGTCGATGCAGCATCACTGGCGGCGGCGCGACAGGACTTTGCCGCGCTGACCAATCTGCCCGGCCCGCGCGTGGCATTGCTGCTTGGCGGCGCCAGCAAGCATTGGCCGATAGCGGAGAAGACGCTGTTTGCCGCACTCCATCAACTTGCGCAGCGCGTGGCCGCACAACAAGGCTCACTGCTGATCAGCGCCTCAAGACGCACGCCCGATGCCTGGCGGCAATATCTGCCGAGGCTACAACCGGCACTGCTCTGGCGCGATGCACAGGATGGCCGCAATCCCTATCCCGGCCTACTGGCGCTGGCCGATGTCATCGTTTGCAGCGCCGACTCGGTCAATATGCTGTCCGAAGCGGCCGCGACCTGCGCACCGCTGTATGTGATCGGCAGCGAATATCTGCACGGTCGCCCGGCACAGTTCGTCCACCACTTGCAGGCACAAGGGCGTATCCGCAACTTTGTCGGCACACTTGAGCACTTCGAGGTCAGCCCACTGCGCGAAACCGCCCGCGTGGCCGAACAACTAAAAAAGATGATGGCCACGCATATTTAAGCGCAGTGTGGCAGGCGCAAACATCAGGCGCGCACCCCGGCAAGCCATTGCGTTATCAACCAGCGGGAAATG
The DNA here is from genome assembly GCA_002798275.1 of Lysobacteraceae bacterium NML08-0793. GTDB lineage: Bacteria > Pseudomonadota > Gammaproteobacteria > Xanthomonadales > Xanthomonadaceae > Solilutibacter. The sequence goes on from NWQR01000001.1 coordinate 595,777, forward strand.
GAAATCGGCGGCGAGAGCTTAAGCGGTGCGTTTTCGTCATCATCCGCGGCCAGCGCCGCCTGCACCTGGGCCGCACTGAACCAGCGCGCGTCTTCCAGCTCGTCCTGTTCGGTTTGCGGCGCATCCGCCTCCGCATGGGCGATAAAGCCCAGCATCAGCGCGCCGGGAAACGGCCAGGGCTGCGAGGCCAGATAACGGCTGCGCAGCACCCGTACCCGCGACTCCTCCCAGACTTCACGGACGATGGCCTGCTCCAAAGACTCGCCCGGCTCGACAAAACCTGCCAAGGTGGAATAACGCCGCGCCGGCCAGCCAGACTGCCTGCCCAGCAACAGTCGCTCGCCATCGCTGACCGCCACGATCACCGCCGGGTCGCTGCGTGGATATTCCACCCGTCCGCAGGCAGCACAATCGCCCTGCCAGCCAGCATTGCGGTAATCAAGCCGCGTGCCGCAGGCCGGGCAGAAGCGATGCGATGTTTGCCAATGCAGCACAGCGCTGGCCTGGGCGTACACGGTGGACAAAAACGCCGGCCATTGCAGCGCTGCCCGACGCAAGTCGATATGCGCACGGTCATCGGCAAAAGGCGCATCGTACCGGGCGGCAAACCAGGCTTCGCCGTTTTCGGCGCAACCCAGAAACACCGCATCATCGGGTGCGCCCCGCGCAATTTGCGGCAGACCATCGGCACGGATGGCAACCCTGCCGTGCGTATCCAGCCAAAGGCAATGCGCCGTGCGGCGCAAGCCATCCAGTCGCGCACTATCGCGGCGCAGCAGGTCGGCGCGATCAAGCGCCTGGTCAATGAAGGCAAAAAACGGATTCATGCCTGAATTGTCTCCGATTGCGCCATTTCACAGCAGCAAGTGATTCCTATACGCTTGCGGCTTTGTTTGCCGAGCCTGCCATGAATCCGCCCGCCCTTATCCCCCGCCACCGCCTTGCCGAAGTCCGTTATGAAATCCGCGGGGAACTGGCCCGTCGCGCCCATGAGCTGGCCGCGCAGGGACGGCAGCAAATCAAGCTCAATATCGGCAACCCCGGCGCGTTCGGCTTTCGTGCCCCGGAACATCTGCAACGGGCGATTGCCGACCATATCCACGATACCGACCCCTATACCCACCAGCAGGGTCTGCCTGAAGCACGCGAGGCGATTGCGCTGTTTCACCGCCAACGCGGCACTCCCGATGCGGCGAGCGAACGGGTATATGTCGGCAATGGCGTCAGCGAGCTGATCGACATCGCATTGCGCGCCCTGCTCAACCCCGGTGACGAAGTGCTGCTGCCTTCGCCCGACTATCCGCTGTGGTCGGCCTCGACCATCCTCAATGATGGTCGCCCGGTGTATTACCCTTGCCGACCGGAAAACGATTTTCTGCCCGCCCCCGAGGAAATCGAAAAACTCATTTCCAGCCGCACGCGCGCACTGGTGCTCATCAACCCCAACAACCCGACCGGCGCCAGCTACCCACGCGAGCTACTCGAGCGCATCGTTGCCATGGCACGCAAATACCGTCTGCTGCTGATGGCCGACGAAATCTACGATCAGATTCTGTACGACGATGCCCGCTTCGAGCCGCTGGCACCGCTGGCCGACGACCTGCCCTGCCTGTCGTTTGGTGGCTTGTCGAAAGTGCACCGCGCCTGCGGCTGGCGCGTGGGCTGGGCCGTGCTCTCCGGCGATGCCGAACAAATCGCGCCGTATCAGCACGCGCTGGATTTGCTGAGTGCATTGCGGCTGTGCGCCAACGTACCGGGACAATTCGCCATCCAGGCGGCGCTGCATGGCGGCGACACCATCAGCGCCCTGACCTCACCCGGTGGACGGCTGTATGAAACCCGCCGCGCCCTTGTCGAATGCTGCCAGGCCAGCCCGCATCTGCAACTGGTAACCCCGCAGGGCGCGCTGTACGGCTTTCCGCGCGTGGTTGGCAAGGCTGCGGAAAACTTCGACGACCACCGCTTTGCACTGGAGCTTCTGGAAACCGAGGACGTGCTGATCGTGCCCGGCTCCAGCTTCAACGTGCCCTATCGTGATCACTTCCGCGTCACCCTGCTGCCCGAAGCCGATGTCCTGCGCGAAGTCTTTGGCCGCATCGACCGGGTGCTGGCGCGCTACTGCTGATTGGTTCGCATGAAACTTTCCTGTCTTGCACTCGGCGACAGCTACACCATCGGTGAAGGCGTCGCCGAGGCCGAACGCTGGCCGCAACAACTGGCGCGTGCGCTGCGCAGCCACGGCCTAGAGCTGGACGTACAAACCATCGCCCGCACCGGCTGGAGCACCGACGAGCTAGCGCAGGCAATGGCTGAGACTGCGCTGACCAACGGCGCATACCATCTGGTCACCCTGCTGGTGGGGGTCAACGACCAATACCGCCAGCGGCCGCTTGCGCAGTTCGCAAGCGGCTTCGACCACCTGCTGCAACGCGCCATCGCGCTTGCCAGACATGGCACACGGGGCGTGATGGTGCTGACCATTCCCGACTGGGGCATGACCCCATATGCCCGGAACGAAAGCCGCGATGCGGCACAAGTGGCCAGTGAAATCGACCGCTTCAATGCCCATATCCGCACCGCCTGCGCTGCGCAACAGGTAGCGCTGGTGGATGTTACCGGCATCAGCCGCCGCCTGGGCGCCGATACCAATGCCTTGGTGGCAGATGGCCTGCACCCCTCCGCCGCGCAATACCGGCAGTGGTGTGAACAGACGCTGCCGGAAGCTAGAAAAATCCTGGAACACCGCTGATGACGCCCGATACCCGTGAACTTGCGCTGCGCTTTCTGAATCCCGAGCGACGCTTCGACCGCCAGTACTACTACTACGCCCGCAGCAAACTGGCGACCGATCCGTTATATGGCGGGGTCAGCCGCGCACTGGCCGATGGCCCCAACTTGCCGATTCTCGATATTGGCTGCGGCATCGGCATCCTGCTGCACTGGCTGCGCGCGCAGCACCATGATGCCGCCTATATCGGCACCGATTTCGATGCCCGCAAAATCGAACAGGCACAACAGGCGCTCGCCCGCAGCGGCCTTGCCAATGCCCGCTTTGAAGTGGGCGATGCCGCACGCGGCCTACCGCCGCATTCAGGCCATGTCTGCATTCTGGATGTGTTGCAGTTTCTACCCGACGCAGCCGCACAAAATGCGCTGCTTGACCAGATGATTGAACGCCTGGCACCGGGTGGAAAACTCATCATCCGCACCGGCCTCAACGATGGCAGCAGTCGCGCCAAAATCACCGTTACCGTGGATCGGCTCTCCAAACTCTGGGGCTGGATGCGCGCCCTGCCGCAACACTACCCGGAACTTGCCCAGCTTGAAGCCAAGTTTGCCGAACACCGGCTCACCACCGAGTTCACCCCGTTCTACGGCAAAACCCCGTTCAACAACTGGCTGGTGGTGGCGCAAAAACCGAAAGACTGAATCCCCGCCCCGACCGGCCTCAATCCGGCAGCTCTGCACGCAAGCCGAGCGCATCCAAACGCTGCAAGACACGCCGCAAAATTTCCACATGGCGGCCATCGCCGCCTTCATGCAGCAACACGATTGCCCCTGGGCGTAGGTCTTTTTCCAGCGTTGCCAGCACCTCTTCGACACTGCGGCTCACCCCGTCAAAACCGCGCGCACTCCAGGCCACCCGCGCAAGCCCCAACGCCTTCAGCGGCGCATGTACAAACGGGTTGGCCATGCCCACCACGGCACGAAACCAGCGTGGCGGCTGACCGGCAATTTCGCCCAGAATCTGCTGCGCCTGATGGATTTCATCGTGCATCCGCCAAGGCCCCAACGCCCAGAACCAGGCCGCCGGATGGCTCAAGCTGTGATTGCCGATCTGATGCCCGCGCCGGATGATTTCCTGCACCAATTCCGGATGCTGGCGGGCGCGCTCGGCCACCAAAAAAAATGTCGCCCGCGCCCGATGGGCATCGAGAACGTCCAGCAAAGCCCGCGTGTCATGGGATGGCCCGTCATCAATCGTCAGCCATACCCTTGGCGCATCGCCGAGCAGATGGGTCAGCACCGGCCCATAAAGCGATGAATACGGCCACAGCACGCCCCAAAGCAAAAACAAATGCCCCGCCAACAAGGCGACAAGCCCAACCCACATGCCTCCAAGCCAGAACAACCCGGCCACCAGTGCGTGAACAAGCACGCACCAGAACAACCACATCTGCGGATAACGGGGCGGGCGATGAAGGGCAGCGTTTTTCATGTCGCGCATCATGCCACGGCGTAGAATTGCCGCTTCAATTTCGGAGAAACCGCATGTCCCTTGACCCCGCCCTGCGCCAGCGCATCAGCGACATTCTTGCCGCCCAGCGCGTCGTACTGTTCATGAAAGGCGTACCCGATGCGCCACAATGCGGCTTTTCCGCACAAGCGGCCGGCACGCTGCGCGACTTGGATGTGGCCTTTGCCCATGTCGATGTCCTGAGCGATCCGGAAATCCGTGAAGGCATCAAACTCTATGGCGACTGGCCGACCATTCCGCAGCTCTATATCGATGGCGAACTGGTCGGCGGCAGCGACATCATCACCCAGATGGCTGCCAGTGGCGAGTTGCAAACCGCACTGGGACTGCCCGAGCCCGACCGCACCCCGCCTGCCATCACCCTGACCCCCGCCGCACAGGCGATGCTGAAGCAGGCAATTGCCGATGCCGGTGGCGACATGGTGGTGGAAATCGCCGTTGACCGGCAATTCCGCACCCGCCTGCATCTGGTCAGCCCCAACCCGCATGCCATCGCCGTAACCGTGGATGGCGTGCCGCTGCAATTCCCGCTGAATGATGCCCGCCGCGCCGATGGCATCCGGCTGGATTTTGCCGACGACGCACGCGGCAAAGGGCTGGTAATCGAAAACCCGAATGCCCCGAAGCCGGTGCGCGACATCAGCGTGCAGGAAGCTGCCGAACGCATCGCCCAAGGCACGTTGACCCTGATTGATGTGCGCCCGCGTGCCGAACGTGCGCTGGCTGCCGCCCCGGTGGCCTATCTGCATTTTGATGATGGCGAGGGCGTGCTTGCAGCACTGGACAAATCCACGCCAATCGCCTTCCTCTGCCACCACGGCGGACGCAGCCGCCAAGCCGCCGAGCATTACCGCCGCCAGGGGTTTGCCGAGGTTTACAACATTGAAGGCGGCATCGACGCCTGGGCCACCCTCCACCCGGAAATCCCGCGTTACTGAGCAGCGCCTCAAGCCCCCGGCTCGCTATCTGGCCGGGGGCATTCAGAACTGTTCTGCGGTCATTTCATCTCAAAAGCCGCCGCCGGCGGCCAGCCATGCCAACTCTTCTGCGCTGCTTTCCCGGCCAAGCGCGGCATTGCGGTGCGGGAAGCGGCCAAAGCGCTCGATGACTTCCAGATGCTTGATGGCATAGTCGTGCATCACCGGGTTGCCGAGCGCGGCAAACAATTCCACCGATTTTTTCTGATCGTCGATGGCTTCCGAATGCTCCAGCGGCAGATAGAAAAAGCCGCGTAGCTCGGCATCCACCTGGGCATCCAGACCGGCCTTGATTGCCCGCAGTGCATATTGGCGCGCAAGGCCATCGGCAGCGAACGCATGGCCGCTGCCACGCCAGATATTGCGCGGCATCTGGTCGAGCAAAATCAGTACCGCAAGCGCCGATTCGGCGTTTTCCAGCCAGCTTTCAAGCTCGCCACGCGCCGCCGCCAGATGCACAGCCTCAAACTTTTCGCGGCATTCGGCATCAAAGGCAGCGCCGCCGTTGAACCATTTTTCCCGCCCGGCTTCCCGCCAGAAATCCACCACTTGTTGCGCCGTCACATTCTGCATGGCTCGTCACTCTTTGAAAGGTTCCGCATTGTGCGGGCTTGGCAACGGCGCAGCAAGCGGCTAGTTTGCACGTTCCACCGGGAGTTCACTCATGCACAAAACTGCACTTGCCGCAGCTTGCACAGCCCTGTTGCTGACCGCCTGTGCCAGCACTTCGTCCAAACCCAGCAAACCGGCCACGGCCGCCCCTGCCAGTGGCGACAAAAAGCCCGCCGCGCTGACCGCAGATGCCTATCCCAGCACCTACAAGCCGGTACCTTCGGCGCCGGTGCTGCTTTCTGGTGCCACTGTGCTCGATGGTCTTGGCAAGCGTCTGGAAAGCGCCGATGTGCTGATGGCCGAGGGCAAAATTGTCGCCATCGGCTCGGGTATCAGCGCGCCGGAAAACGCCATCCGGGTAGATGCGCGCGGCAAATGGGTTACGCCTGGCCTGATCGACGTGCACTCGCATCTGGGGGTGTATCCAAGCCCGACCGTATCCGCGCACAGCGATGGCAATGAAATGACTGCGCCGGTAACTGCACAGGTCTGGGCCGAGCATTCCATCTGGCCGCAGGACCCCGGCTTTGCCACTGCGCTCGCCGGTGGCGTTACCAGCCTGCAAATCCTGCCGGGCTCTGCCAACTTGATTGGTGGCCGGGGGGTAACTTTGAAGAATGTTTACAGCACCACTTATCAGGGGATGAAGTTTCCCGGTGCACCGTGGGGTCTGAAAATGGCCTGTGGCGAAAACCCCAAGCGGGTATATGGCAGCCGCGGAGGGCCGTCCACCCGGATGGGCAATATCGCCGGTTTTCGCGCCGCCTTCATCGAGGCAGCCGAATACCTGAAAAAACACCATACTGCCGGGGAAAGCAGCAAAGATGCCGGCAAGCGCGATCTGAAACAGGAAACGCTGGCGGCCACCATCAACGGCGACATTCTGGTGCACAACCACTGCTATCGCGCCGATGAAATGGCCATCATGCTGGATTTGGCGCGTGAGTTCGGCTTCCGCATCAGTGCCTTCCATCACGGCGTGGAAGCCTACAAGCTGGCCGACCGTCTGGCCGCCGAAGGCGTATGCGCCGCGCTCTGGGCCGACTGGTGGGGCTTCAAGATGGAGTCCTTCGATGGCATTCAAGAGAACCTGTTGCTGGTGGATCGTGCCCCCGGTGGCTGCGCCATCGTGCACAGTGATTCGGCAGAAGGCATCCAGCGGCTGAATCAGGAGGCTGCCAAAATCATCGCCAATGGCCGCCGCATCGGCATCGACACCCCGCCCGAACATGCCATCCGCTGGCTGACCAGCAATGCCGCCAAGTCCATGGGCATCGACCACCTCACCGGCTCGTTGGCGCCGGGCAAGATGGCCGATGTGGTGCTGTGGAACGGCAATCCGTTCTCCAGCTATGCCTTGGCCGAGCAGGTCTATATCGACGGCGCCAAACTGTATGACCGCGCCGATGCGCGCCTGCAACCGCAATCCGATTTCCTGCTGGGACAGGACCTGATGCAAGGAGAAGCCCGATGAGCCGCCATCCCGTCAAAACCCTGCTGGTCGCGGCCGTGCTGTCCTCGCTGGCCTTCGCCGCAGAAGCGCAGAACCTTTTGATTCGCAACGCCACCGTGCATACCGCCAGCAGCCGGGGCACGCTTAACCATACCGATGTACTGGTCAAAAATGGCCGCATCAGCGCCGTCGGGCAAAACCTTGCCGCCCAAGGCGTGGAGGTGATTGATGCGGCAGGCCGCCCGCTGACCCCGGCGTTCTTTGCCGGCATTACTGATATTGGCGTGGAAGAAGTCAGCGGCGAATCGCAGACCGTGGACAGTCATGTGGCCTTGGGACAGAACGCCAAAGACCTGCATATCCGCCCGGAGTTCGATGTCACCCTGGCCTACAACCCCGAATCGGTTCTGATTCCAGTAGCGCGCGTGGAAGGCTTTGGCTGGAGCATGGTCGCTGCCAGTCCCACCAGCGGCGGCTCGTTCATTGGCGGCCAAGGCGGCGCCTTCCGCTTTGATGGCAGTCTCGACCCCATCGGCAAGCGCGTGCTGTTCATGCAGCTGGGCAGCGAAGGCGCGCAATTGGGCGGCGGCTCGCGCGCGGCGCAATGGATGCTGCTTGACCAGATGCTGGACGAAGCCCGTGGCCGCATCGCGCCCGATTCCCACTTTGCCCTGCTGACCCCGGCAGGCCGCGCCACCATGTCGCGCTATTTCAATGGCGAGCGCATCGTCATCAGCGTGCATCGCGCCGCCGACATCCGCCGCACCTTGCGCTGGGCGGAAAGCCGCAAGCTCAATATCGTGCTGGTAGGCGCCAGCGAAGGCTGGAAGGTCGCCCGCGAAATCGCCGCAGCGCGTGTGCCGGTATTTGTGGATGTGCTGGCCAATCTGCCGGCGGATTTCGACCAAATCGGCGCAACCTTGGAAAACGCCGCAAGAATGCGGCAGGCCGGAGTCAAAGTAGCCTTCTCGCAAGGCAATGATGCCTCGCACTCGGCACGCAAACAGCGGCAACTGGCCGGCAATGCCGTTGCCCACGGCCTGCCTTGGGAGGACGCACTGGCCGGGCTGACCCGGATTCCTGCCGAAGCCTTTGGCCTGGGCAACGAGCTGGGCAGCATCGCACCCGGCCAGCGCGCGGATCTGGTGCTATGGAGTGGCGACCCGCTGGATGTGGCGCATACCGCCACGCAGGTATGGATGGGCGGCCAAGCCACCCACATGAAGTCGCGCCAAACCGAACTGCGTGATCGCTATCTACACCAAGGCAGCCGCCCGCTGCCACCGGCCTACACACGCTAAACCCAATCCCGTCCTGCTCCTGGTAACTGCCGGGGGCAGGTGGCTATCAGCATCGCTTAAGACCATCCCATCGCTTACGGAGCCAATATGAGCACTCGTTATTTCATCACCCTGCCGGAACCGGAAAAAGCACGCGGCACCGCCCCGTGGAACTTCCAATCGCACAGCCCCGAAGGCTTCGCCGAGGAGCTGCAAAACGCGCTGCGCAACGACACACTGTTCCAGCGCTGGCTCGCCACCCAGGAAGACCCCGATGCCATCGACCCGGCGCTGGCGGCCACCGACCCGAGCGCCCAGGTCAGCGGCAAGATGGACGATTTACATATCGACCTTGAAGTCCTGACCGGCCTACCCGGCGATGTTTTCAAACACCGCATGCGCCTCTTGGCAGGCAGCCAGTGGCAACTGCACGACGTGCGCGCAGGCTGATTACAGCCTTTGCAAGCGAATCACGATGGCACTGCCGGCAGCCTCGAAACGCTGTCGGCAGCGTCCGTCTTGCGCACGCATCACAAGTGTGTCTCCAGCCTCAAGATCGACATCCGCTAGGTCTTGCAATTGCGCCGTACCGGCCATCATGTGCAATACCCAAACCTCGCCCGGATCGGCAAACAATGTGGACGCCCCCACCAGTGGCCGCAGCCACAAATCCGCCTGATAGTGGACAGGCGACCACATCAGATTGAAGTCGCGGGTCGGCCCATCCAGCAAACGGCTGTGCAGGTCACGCGCGCCCGAAAAGCGCAGCCGCGGGTTTTCCGGGGTGAGCTCAAAATGCTCGCCATCGGCAAAATCGAAGGCCATCCCCGCCCCTGAAAGCAATACGATTTCGCGCTCAATCCCGGGAAAAGCCGAAAACGGCCCATCGCTTTCCACCTCTGCCAGCGACAGCCGCCACTGCCAATCTTCGCCTGTGCCATGACGGGCGATTTCCCGTGTCCAGCCGCCATCATTGCGCCAGCGCTGACGCTCGGTATCGGCCAGACGCACGATTTTGATTTCTTCATTCATGAGGCAAAAGCATGACAGTGATTTGGCCGGCCACCGTACCCGCTTTCTTCATGCCCGGACAAGAGGCAAGCCGCAATCCGGGCTTTGCCCGATGGCTCAATACAGCAAAAACGCCGCCCGCGCCTTCTCCCACGCAGTCTCGTCGGCACGAGCCAGCGCGTCCAGCTCGGCAGGCGAGGCTTGTGGGTCATCTACCCACTCGCGCAGCAGCGGGCTGCCGTTGATCACGTCGATGGGCAGCTTGCCCAGCTCGTATTCGTAGGGAAAGTCGCGCCACAGCGGATAGTCCGGCGCCTGCCGGCGCAGGGCCTTGAAGGCCAGGGCTTGCAGGCGCCAGGGCTTGAAGGCCGCGTGGTCGTAGTGCGCCGGGTCTTCCACATGGATTTGCACCCCGGCGCACAGTTGCCCGGCATGTTTGTGGAAGGTGGGCTCGAACCAGCATTCGCGCAGCACGCAGCCTTGCAGCCAGTCGGGTGCCAGCTCGCGCATGTCGGCCAGCAGGCGGCGCGTGTCGATATCGGGCGCGCCAAACAGCTCCAGCGCGCGCGTGGTGCCACGGCCTTCGCTGAGCGTGGTGCCCTCCAGCATCACCGTGCCGGCATAGGCGCGGGCCATGCTTAAAGATGCGGCGTTGGGGCTGGGGTTGACCCAGCTGCGCCATTCCTGCGGGCCCTGCGGCCAGCCGTAACCGGGCGCGGCCTCGGGCTGCCAGCCCTGCATTTCAATCACACGGTATTCCAGTTGCAGGCCGAAATGAGCAATGAACCAATGCCCCAGCTCGCCCAGGGTCAGGCCGTGGCGCATGGGCAAGGGGCCGGCGCCGACAAAGCTCTCCCAACCCGGGCGCAAAGTCAGCCCTTCCACCGGCCGGCCGGCGGGGTTGGGGCGGTCGAGCACCCACACGGCCTTGCCATGCTGCGCGGCGGCTTCGAGCACATACAGCAAGGTGGTGATGAAGGTGTAGATGCGGCAGCCCAGGTCTTGCAGATCGACCAGCAGCACGTCGAAGCTCGCCAACATCTCCTCGGTGGGGCGGCGCACTTCGCCGTAGAGGCTGAACACCGGAATCCCGAGGCGCGGGTCGGTGTAGTCGGGCGACTCGATCATGTTGTCCTGCTTGTCGCCGCGCAGGCCGTGCTGCGGGCCGAAGGCGGCGGTCAGGCGCACGTCGGGCAGCCCGGCGAGCGCATCCAGCGCATGGGTTAAATCTCGGGTGACGGATGCCGGATGCGCCAATAATGCGACCCGGCGACCAGCCAATGGCGCACGCAGCGCGGCATCCTGGATAAAGCGTTCAAGACCAAATTGCATGATGTTTGTCGTGTGGAGAAGTCAAAAAAAGCCGCGCAGTCCAGCCCGCGCGCGCATGGAAATCCGGCGTGGGCTTGGGATGCGCCAGCGCGAAATAACTGCATTGGCCGGTTGCCGATTCAATCACTGCACTCAATCCCAACTGCCAGGCGCTGCCCACAGGCAGGGCGGCGCTTGGGATTTCCAATCGCAACTGCAAGCCATGCGCGTCCACCCGCGAATCTACCCGCAGTGCCGGCAAGCTTGCCGTGGTCTGCCGCTGCCGTTCATCGGTAAACACATACGCGGCAAAATCCCCGGAGGGCGACGCATTGAACTCGTGATAGCCGGAGCCATCCAGCGCCCCGATAAACGCCTCGAAACAGGTGTGCTGCCACAGGCCATCCACGGCGGTGGGTGTCGCCGTGCGCGGCGGGATGCGCAATGCGGCAAGATTGCCCTGTAGCCGGTAATCCAGCCGCAGGGTGTCGGCCTCTGCCCAACCGCAGTCCACGGCCAAAGCCTGCACTGCCGGGCAGGGCGTGGTCGGATGCGGATTCAAGATGAGCCGGGGCGTGTGCATGGGGCGCTATTGTCCCATTCCATGCCGCCACGTGCAGTCGAGATTTCACGCGTCGTTACAATGCGCGGCCACACGCGTACTAGAGAAAGAGATGGACTGGAAAAGCAAGCTGCCGCCGTGGCTGCAAGCCTGGTATGGCGAATTTCTGCTGATTGCCCAAATTGTGCTGATTCTGGTCGTCGCCCTGCTGCTGCGCTGGGTATTCGACAAGCTGCTGAAAAAACTCTCGCAGCGCTACGACCTGCCGGTGGAAGTGCGCGTGGGAACGCGGCGCATCCTGAACGTGCTGCTGGGCTTTGGCACCCTGCTGTTGATGCTGGAGCGCCTGGGGGTTTCCGGTGGCGTGCTGTGGACGGCCTTCACCGGCTTCACCGCCGTGGCGGCGGTGGCGTTTTTTGCCGCCTGGAGCGTGCTGACCAACATCTTCTGTGCACTGCTCTTGCTGATGACCCGGCCATTCCGTCTGCATGACCATATCGAATTGATGGAAGGCGGCGACCGCCCCGGTCTGCGCGGCAAGGTGGTGGACATGAACCTGATTTATGTGACCTTGCTGGAAACCCACCCCAAAGGTGGCGAAAGCCATCTGCGCATTCCCAACAGCCTGTTTTTCCAGCGCAGCACCCGGCGCTGGCTGAGCGCGCCCGAAGCGCTGGAATACCCGCCCGCCAGTCATCGTCCGAGTGCCGCGCCTCCTGCCGGGGGCGGGTCGATGCTCTAAAATCGGCGCTTTCGTTGATTGAGGATGGCGGCATGAAATTGCTGGTGATTGGTTCGGGGGGACGCGAGCACGCGCTGGCGTGGAAGCTGGCGCAGTCCGCGCGCGTCGATGAAGTATTGGTGGCGCCCGGCAATGCCGGCACCGCTGCCGAAGCCAAATGCCGCAATGTGGCCATAGCCGCGACCGATATCCCGGCACTGCTGCGTCTTGTGCAGGACGAAGGCGTAGCGCTTACCGTGGTCGGCCCCGAAGCCCCGCTGGTCGCCGGTGTGGTGGATACCTTCCGCGCCGCTGGGCAACGCATCTTCGGCCCCAGCGCCACAGCCGCACAACTTGAGGGCAGCAAAGCCTTCGCCAAGGATTTCCTTGCCCGCCACGGCATCCCTACCGCGTTTTATGCCGTGCATGAAGATGTCGATGCGGCACTGGCCTATGTGCGCGAAAAAGGCGCCCCGATCGTCATCAAAGCCGATGGTCTTGCCGCAGGCAAGGGCGTGATTGTCGCCATGACCTTGGCCGAAGCCGAAGCCGCAGTGCGCGACATGCTAAGTGGCAATGCCTTTGGCCAAGCCGGTGCGCGGGTAGTCATCGAAGAGTTTTTGCCCGGCGAAGAAGCCAGTTTCATCAGCATGGTGGATGGCAAAACCGCCCTGCCAATGGCCACCAGCCAAGATCACAAGCGCGTGGGCGATGGCGATACCGGCCCCAATACCGGCGGCATGGGCGCCTACTCGCCCGCCCCGGTGGTAACGCCGGAGATCCACGCCCGCATCCTGCGCGAAGTGGTCGCACCGACCGTGGCCGGGATGGCCGCCGATGGCATTCCCTTCACCGGCTTTTTGTATGCCGGACTGATGATTGACCCATCTGGCGCGCCGAAAGTGATCGAGTTCAATGTCCGCTTTGGCGACCCGGAAACCCAGCCGGTGATGCTGCGGCTGGAATCAGATTTGCTGGATTTGCTGGAAGCGGCCATCGACGGCCAGCTTGAAGGCATCCAGGCGCAATGGCATCCACAGTGCGCGCTGGGCGTGGTCATGGCCGCCCAAAACTATCCCGACAGCCCGCGCACCGGCGATCCGATTCATGGTCTGGATGCGCCGCTGCCGGCAGGCAGCAAGGTTTTCCATGCTGGGACGAAACTTGCCGAAAACGGCGCGGTTCTGACCGCAGGTGGCCGCGTTCTGTGCGCCTGCGCACTGGGCGATGATGTCGCCACCGCGCAAAAACGCGCGTATGAAGCCGTGGCGCAAATTAGCTGGGACGGCGAGTTCCACCGCAACGATATCGGCCATCGCGCCATCAACCGCAGCTGATTCGGCCAGCCTGCCGATACCGGGGCAAGGATGCCCAACGCGCAGTCATTGCGCCCCACACTTCTGCGCATCCTGGCGAGGCGTTCATGTCCAATCCCCCCGATTTCAAGCCCACCCGTTCGCAATTCGCCCTGCTTGGCCAGCGGCGCTTCCTGCCGTTCTTTCTGGTGCAGTGCCTTGGCGCGTTCAACGACAATGTGTATCGGCAGGCGATTATCGCGCTGCTGTTCTGGATGGGCGTTTCGGTGGAAGAACGCTCGCTATACACCACGCTGGCGCCGGCGATTTTCATCCTGCCGTACTTCCTGTTTTCCGCACTGGCCGGACAAATTGCCGAAAAGCTGGAAAAGTCGCGGCTGGTGCGCATCACCACCACGATGGAAATCTTCATCATGTCGCTGGCGGCATTGGGATTTGTGCTGCAAAACATGCCGATATTGCTGCTGGCGCTGTTCCTGACCGGGGTGCAGTCCACGCTGTTTGGCCCGGTGAAGTATTCGATACTGCCGGGCGTATTGCGCCGCGAGGAGCTAACCGGCGGCAATGGTCTGGTGGAAATGGGCACCAGCATTTCCATCCTCTCCGGGATGCTGGCCGGGGGCGGCATTTTTCTCATCGCCCATACCTGGGGGCCGTATCTGGCCGCAACCGCCGTGGTTGCGCTGGCGGTGCTGGGGCGGGTGGTCAGCGGCTTCATCCCGCAGGTGGCCGCCGGTGCGCCGGACTTGCGCATCAATCCCAATCCGCTGTCCGAATCGCTCGCCATCATGCGCCTGACCCGTAAGCAGCTGGCAGTACGCAACAGCATTCTCGGCGTGTCCTGGTTCTGGTTCATCGGCACGGTGATTACCTCGCAATTGCCAAGCTATGCCGAGCTGAACTTGGGCGGTGCGCAGGAGCTGTATCTGCTGGCGCTGGGACTGTTTTCGATTGGCACCGGCATCGGCTCGATATTGTGCGAAAAACTCTCCGCACGCCGGGTCGAGCTGGGGCTGGTGCCACTGGGCGCGCTGGGAGTGAGCGCCTTCATGCTGGACTTGTACTTTGCCCGTAGCGGCAGCGCGCCAATCAGCGGCCTTGGTATCGCCGAGTTCCTGCAACAACCAGGCAGCCTGCGGATCATCATCGACCTGCTTGGCATCGGCATGTTCACCGGCTTTTTTGTCGTGCCGCTGTTTGCGCTGATTCAAAGCCGCACCCCGGCCGATGAACTCTCGCGCGTGATTGCCGGGCTGAATATCCAGAACTCGCTGTTCATCGTGGCCGCCGCCGTCATCGGGCTACTGGTGCAAAAATTGCTGGGCTGGACGATTCCGCAAGTGTTTTTGGCGCTTGCCATCGCCAATTTGCTGGTCAGCCTGTGGATTTTCAGCATCGTGCCGGAATTTGCCATGCGCTTCGTGGTCTGGCTGATGCTCGGGTTTTTCTACCGCATCCGCAGCCACGAGGTGGAGACCCATATCCCCGAAGAAGGCCCCGCCCTGGTAGTCTGCAATCACGTCAGTTACATGGACGCACTGATTTTGTCGGCCAGCATCAAGCGCCCGGTACGCTTCGTGATGTATTACAAAATTTTCCAGATTCCCCTGATGAACTGGATTTTCCGCGTTGCCCGCGCCATCCCGATTGCCGGTGCGCGCGAAAACCGAGCGCTGATGCAAACGGCATTTGATGAAATCGACGCGGCACTGGCCGCAGGCGAAGTGGTGTGCATCTTTCCCGAAGGCGCATTGACCCGCGATGGCGAAATCGCCCCGTTCAAATCCGGCGTTGAAAAAATCCTCGCCCGCCGTCCGGTGCCGGTGATTCCGCTAGCACTGTGCGGCATGTGGGCCAGCATGTGGAGCCGCCGCGACTCGCGCCTTGGCCGGATGCGTCTGCCGCGCCGTCTGCGCGCACGGGTGGATGTGGTGGCCGGGGCGCCCGTGGATGGCGCCACAACCAACGCCGGGGAGCTGGAAAGCATCGTGCGCGGGCTACGCGGTGATGCGGTTTGAGCACCGACACCGATTTCACATTTGCTAATATCCGCTGAACCGCTCTCTATCCCTCTTGCAAGGAAACTGCAATGAACAACGCCGCCAATATTCCCAACCATCTGATTTGGGCCATTTTGTCCACCCTGTTCTGCTGCCTGCCGGCCGGCATCGTCTCCATCGTTTATGCCGCCAAGGTGGATGGCTTGGTCGCCGCCGGTGACTACGCCGCCGCCAAACAGGCTTCGGACAATGCCAAAAAATGGGCAATGATTTCTGCCGGCGTCGGCGTTTTCGTGATCCTGATTGCTTTTGGCCTTGGTGTAATTGGCGGTATCGTCGATGCAGCCGCAAACGCCGATGCAGCCGCAAGCTTCTGATTTGCACACGTCCGTCCAGCGCCTGCGCTGGCTGCCCACAGCCTTGCTAGCTGGTGGTGCGGCTGCTGCCACGCTCATTCTGCGGCGCGTGGATCCCAACCAGCCCGGCAATCCATTGCCGGGCTGTCCGTTTTCGCTACTCACTGGCATCTACTGCCCCGGTTGCGGCAGCACCCGCTGCTTGCACGCCTTGGTGCATGGCGATATTCCCACTGCCCTGACGATGAATCCATTACTGGTCATCAGCTTGCCGGTGCTGGCCTTGATGACACTTTCGGCCGCAGGCTGGAACCCGCCGCAACTGGCCGGATTTCGCCGCTTTGTCGGCAACCCCAAACTCTGGCTATGGCTACTGACGGGCTACTGGATTGCCCGCAATCTGCCCTGGCCGCCGTTCAACTGGCTGGCGCCGGGCTGATTTCATTCCGACAACACAATCTGCCGCCATATTTCCGCAACACTCACCGCCGCCTGCATCGCTGCGTTGTCGCTGCGACTTGCCATGCGTTTTCTGCGGTCGAGCGTGCAGCGCAGGCCGGTTTCCAACAGCACTTCATGCGCTTGTTGCAGGCACTGGGTCTGCGCAGCCGTGAAGCTGCCGCTTTCGCCCAGCCGGGCAATCAGGCAGGCGGTTTCCCGCGACAAGGCCAAGTCGGGATTTTCAGCCGCCTCTGCCAGTACCCGATATTGCAGCAGGAACTCAATATCCACCAAGCCGCCTTGCCCCTGCTTGATATCCAGTTCCCCGGCATGGCTGCGATCAAGCTCTGTGCGCATTTTTTCGCGCATCTGGAGCACATCTTGTCGCAGCGCCTGCATATCGCGCACCTGGCACAACACCTCGGCGCGAATCGCTTCGAACTTTTCAGCCAATGCCCGGTCGCCAGCCACGCAGCGGGCACGCACCAGCGCCTGTTTTTCCCAAGTCCAGGCACGCGCATGCTGATAGTGGGCAAAGCCTTCAATACTTGAAACCAGCATCGCCTTGCTGCCATCCGGGCGTAGGCGCACATCCACATCAAACAGCCGCCCGGCCGCCGTCGCGGTTTGCAGATAGCCGACGATTTTCTGTGCAAGCCGGGCAAACCAGCGCTGTGCATCCAGCGGGCGGCGGCCATCAGATTCGGCATCGGGCACGGCATCGTAAAGAAACACCAAATCGAGGTCGGAGCCAAAGCCGAGCTCCTGCCCGCCAAGGCTGCCATAGCCAATCACCGCGAACTGCGCGCCGGGCACGTGTCCGTGGCTGTGCTGCAATTCCTGCCCGGCAATTTCCAGCACCTGCGCCACCACGGCATCGGCCAGCCAAGCCAGTTGCCGGGCGCTTTGGCTGGCACTTTGGCGCGCATCGAGCGTGGCCAGCGCAATGCGGAAACTGATGGCCTGACGGGTTTCATTGAGCCGCCGCAAGGCCGCTTCAATATCCTCGCCCGCCTCTTGCACGGCGCGCCGACAGGCCCTGTGCATGCCTTCGGCATCGGGCAGTGCATCGGCAGTCCGAATGTCCAGCAATTCATCCAGCAGCAGTGGATATTGCGCCAGGCGCTCCCCCAGCAGGGCACTGCGCGAGAGTGCATCCACCAGTCGTTTCAGCGCCTGCGGCTGCTCATCCAGCAGCACCAAATAACTGCTGCGGCGCAGGATGTTGTGTACCAGTGTCAGCACCCGGCGCAGAGCCGCATCGGGCTGCGATGCAGCGGCGCAGGCGGCCAGCAAGGTCGGCATCACCCGATCCAGCCGCTGACGGCCAATATCCGAGCTTTGCCGCGCCGTCGCGCCACGCAGCAGGTCGCGCAGACGGCCATCGAGGTCTTCGGTTTCGGCAAATCCCGCTTCTGCCAGCGCAGCCGCATCGCCGCCTTCGGGCAGGCACTGCCAATAATTCTTCAGCGCATCGGGCTGATGCTGCTTTTGCCTCTCGGCCAGCAGCGCATCGAACTCGGCCGATACCTCCGCGCGCAACTTGCGCAAAAACGCCGAAAACTCTGCCCAGTTTTCAAACCCCAGCCCCGTGGCCAGCCGGGCTTGTTCTTGGTCGTTTTCCGGCAGCACATGAGTCTGTGCATCGCGCAGCATCTGCAAGCGATTTTCCACTTGGCGCAGCGCCAGATAATGTGCGCGCAGGCGCTTGCCGGTATCGGGCTGGATTTGCCCGGCCTCGATCAACGCAGCCAGTGCAGGCAACAAGCCACGGCGCTGCAAGTGCGATTCGCGTCCGGCACGAATCAATTGCAACGCCTGCACCAGAAACTCGATTTCACGGATGCCGCCGGTGCCGCGTTTGATATCGTCAATCCGGTCTTTGCGCGCCACCTCGGCACGAATCAGCGCCTTCATTTCGCGCAGTCCCTGCAACGCGCCAAAGTCCAGATAGCGGCGATACACGAACGGCTTTATCTGCTGCAAAAATGCTTCGCCGGCTGCGATATCGCCCGCAACCGGACGCGCCTTCTGCCAGGCATAACGCTCCCAGTCTCGGCCTTCGCGCTGGAAGTATTGCTCCAGCGCATTGAATGACCAGGCCAGCCGCCCGGCATTGCCATACGGGCGCAAGCGCAAATCGACGCGATGGCAAAAGCCTTCTGCGGTAACTTCATCCAGCAATTTGGCAAGCTGCTGCCCCAGGCGCATGAAGTAGGTTTCGGCCGGCAGGCTGCGGGCGCCATCGCTCTGGCCTTCTTCCGGGTAGGCATACACCAAGTCCACATCGGAGCTGAAATTCAGCTCGCCACCGCCCAGCTTGCCAAGACCAAACACCACCAGCCGCACCACATTGCCTTGCGCATCGCGCACCACGCCATGCCGTGCGGAAAACTCCGCTTCCAATGCCGCCAGCGCCAATCCCAGACAGTTTTCCGCAAGCGCGGTGGCGCCATGCAGCACCGCCTCCACCGAGGCCAGCCCGAGTGCATCGCGCCAAATCAGCCGGGTGGATTCTGCCGCACGATAGCGGCGCAGACATACCCCCCAATCGCTGCGGTTTTCCGGCAAGAGGCAGGGCGCGGCGATGGCTTTAGCACCGTCATCGGCCAAAAGTGCCGCCAATAACTGCGGCTGTCTTGCCAGCGTATCTATGGCGAAATCGCTGATTCGCGCCACCTGTCCAAGACGCGCATCCGTATGCCCAAGACGGGTTTGGGCACGCTCGCTCAGGGTCGAAAAAAGCTGTTCGGCATTCATGGCACTCATCATCCACGCGCATTAAAAACCCGCCAGCAGCAAGCCACTGGCGGGTTGATGCTCCCTCCCCCACGTCGGAAGCGGGTTCAGGTTAATTAATCGCCGTTCAGTCTGCACGCTGCACTGCAAAAATCGCCTATTCAGTTTCAAACTTCAATAGATTTCACCAATGCAGCAACGCAGCGAGCCGCCTCCGGCCTCGATCGCATCCAACGCCACCGAGCGCAGCTGGAAACCCGCCTCGGCAAGCAGGGCGCGGTTTTCCGCCCGCAGCGCGGCCGCGGCACGGGCGCTCATCCATACGGTATCGGGCGAGAGGGCGATGCAGTTGCCGACAAACCCGGCGTGCTCCGCGCTGTCGCAACGCAGTGCGTGGGGATAAAAGTTGGCAATGGCCTCGGCCACCTGCGCATCCGCAAATCCCGCCGGACACACCACCGCCGCGCGACCTGCCAGAACCGAAAGCACCACATTGGTGTGATATTCCCCAGCGGACAAGTCGAACAACAGCGAGGCGCGCAGGCCGAAAGCTTCGTGCATCAGCCGTGCGCCTTCTTCATCGCAGCGCTCGGAAAGGCCGATAAAACCCAGGCCACGCGCGCGGTCAATCACCAGTGCGCCGGTGAGCTCGCAAGGATGCATCTGGCGATCAAGGTCAATCTCCCGATAGCCCAGGATATCGGTGAAAAAGCTGCGGATATCGCCGCGCTGCGCTTCGCGCTGACGCACCGGATGACGCATCCGGCCAATCACCAGCCGGCCTTCGACCGTACCAAATACATTGTTGGGAAACAGCGCATCGGGCGTATCGGGATTGCCGCTGAAACAAATCGCCGGCAGCACCTGACTCACCGCGCGTTGCAGCTCGCGGTGTTGCTGCGAGGCACGCTGCGCATCAAAGCCATCGCTGGCCATGTAGTGATTGTCGCTGGCAGATTCTTGCGCACGGGCAAAACCATCAGGCGCCACCAGAAATACCGACCGCGCCGTGGCCGGGCCAAAATCGGTCGGCAGACTGCGGGCGTAATCGAAAAATTCGGAAAAATTGCGGGTCAACATGGGGGTCATTTTCAGTGATGCGGCTTTGGCTGGCAATCAATCTAGGCGACAAAAAGGCCGGGCGATACCCTGCCCGGCCTGCCACAACATCCTTTCATCAACGGTTATCTATCCGGCAGGTTCACCCGCCGGTGGACGCATCCTTCTGGCTCATCGGAGATTGCCGGGTATTGATGAATGCGCGGTATTCGTCCTGACTCAGTTCTCCATCCTGATTGCTGTCGGCCTGATCAAAAATCTGCGACAGGCTCGGTACACTGGCGGCTTCAGCTTTATCAAGATTGCCATTGCCATCCTTGTCCAATGCTTCCCAACTGCCGCTGGAACTATGCGGCGGCGTCACTGGTTGATGCTCGGCTTGCGGCTCGGGCGGGGTCGCTTCTTGTTGCTCTGGCGGTGCAGCTTGCTGCGCAAAAGCCAGCGGCCCCAGCAGCATGGCAAGCGTGGTGGCCGACAGCATCGGGACAAGGGGGTTACGGATTTTCATGATGTTGTACCTCTGTTTTGGGGGATGGAACGCGCCGCAAAAACACCACGACGCGATATGACCGCAGGTACTACAGCGGTCATGTCCGCACCCTAGAACGGCCTCACTGAACCTTGTCCCCGCACAAAAATTAACCAAAACAAATGGTTAACCCATCACCCCGGCGCTTGTGCTTGGGCTGTTGCCTGCGGTTTGCAGGCCTTGCCGCCGCTTAGTCCTGCTGTTTGACTTGCTGCCAGAGTCGTTCTTGCTGCTCTAGGGTCAATTCAGAAAACACCTGACCACTGTCCTTTGCGCTGCGCTCCATGGCGCGAAAGCGCTGCTCGAATTTCCGGTTTGCCCGCCGTAATGCGCTGCCGGGATCAACTCCGGCGTGGCGCGCCAGGTTGACCGCCACAAACAGCAGGTCGCCCAGTTCTTCTTCAAGTCTTGCGCTGGCGCCGACCTCACGGGCAGCGAGCTCGGCTTCCACTTCATCCAGTTCTTCGCGCAGCTTGGCCAGCACCGGGCGATAGTCCGGCCAGTCAAAGCCGGTGCGCGCAGCGCGGTTTTGCAATTTTGCCGCACGCTGCCATTCGGGCAATCCGCGGGCAATGCCCGCCAGCGCCGAGTCATCCTGCTCGCCCTTGGCCTTGCGCTCGGCCTGTTTCTGCGCCTCCCAAGCGGCGGTCTGCGCGCTGGCATTTTCAATTTGCGCACCGGCAAATACATGCGGATGGCGGCGAATCATTTTTTCGCAGATGGCCTCGACCACATCATCAAAAGCGAACGCGTCTTCCTCACTGGCCATCTGTGCGTGGAACACCACTTGCAGCAACAAATCGCCCAGCTCCTCGCGCAAGTCCTGCCGGTCGCCACGGTCGATGGCATCGGCCACTTCATAGGCTTCCTCGATGGTGTACGGGGCGATGCTGGCAAAGGTTTGTTCGATATCCCAAGGACAGCCGGTTTGCTTATCGCGCAATGCGCGCATTATGGCCAGCAGTCGTTTCATGACCGCAGCCGCCCAAGCAATGCCATATCGCCTGCGGCAAGAAAATCGCCATTCAGCAGGGTTTCGCGCTGGTTGTAACGGAATCGCCGCCCCTGCAAATCCACCAGTGCACCACCTGCGCCTTCCAAAATCGCCTGACCTGCGGCGGTATCCCATTCGCTGGTCGGGCCAAAGCGAGCATAGAGGTCAAGCTGCCCCTCGGCCAGCCGGCAAAACTTCAGCGATGAGCCCAGCCGAATGACTTCGACATCACCCAGCCGGGCAATCAACGCATCGGTTCTGGCATCGGCATGCGAGCGACTGGCCGCCACTTGCAGGGGGCTGGCGGCCGGGCGGGTCTGTATCGGTCGGGTTTGGCCAGCGGGACGGCAGCGTGTCCATGCGCCTTGTCCTGCGCCACCGTAGTAAATAAAGCCATGCACCGGCGCCACAATCACGCCCCAAGTGGCGATGCCGTCTTCAATCAGGGCGATATTGACGCTGAACTCGCCGTTTTTCTTGATGAACTCCCGGGTGCCATCCAGCGGATCTACCAGCCACAGGCGCTGCCAGCTTTTTCTCTGCGCCGTCGGCATATCGGCGGACTCCTCCGACAACACCGGGATATCCGGGGTCAGCGCAGCCAACTGCGTGCTGATGTATTCATGCGCCGCCATGTCGGCCGCAGTCACCGGCGAGGCGTCCGCTTTCCAGTCCACGCCAAAATCTTGCGCATAGACCGTCATGATTTTCAGGCCGGCCGCATAGGCGATGGCAATCACGGCCTCGTGCAATGCTGACTGCATCACTTTGCCCGCCTTTGCAGCCATTCGCGCACGATGAACAAGGCGGCAATCGCCCGACCATCGCTGATGTCATCGCGGGCAACCAGTTCACCCAGATTCGCCAGCGGCCAGCGCACCACTTCCATCGGCTCGGGCTCGTCCCCTGGCAGACGCTGCTCGTACAAATCCTCCGCCAGCACCACTTGCGCCACATGGGTCATGTAAGAGGGCGAAAGCGCCAGCGGCTTCAGCACCTGCAATTGGCGGGCACCAAAACCGGCCTCCTCCATCAGCTCGCGGTTGGCCGCTGCAAGCACGTCCTCACCCGCATCAATCGAACCTTTCACCGGCCCAAGCTCGTAACGCTCCATGCCGGCAGCGTATTCGCGCACCAGCAGGACATGCGCCGGATCGGGCATCGCCACCACAATCACCGCGCCCTCGCCCTGCGCCAGCAGGCGGCGGTACAGGCGACGTTCGCCGTTGGAAAACTCAAGCTCAAGCTCTTCCACCATGCGCGACTGTTCCTGCTTCTTGCGAACCTCATGGATGATGGGAAATTCAGTCGGCATCACGGCTCCTGTGACCGGCGATAATGGCGGTCTATGCAGTCAATTCATTCTTCCGCCATTTTAGCCGAGGCCGCCGACTGGCAAGCACGCGATTTGTCCGTACTCTGGCATCCGTGCACGCAGATGCGCGAGCATCCCGATACCCTGCCACTGGTGCCGATTGCTCATGGCCGGGGCGCATGGCTGACCGGCATGGATGGCAAGCAATATCTGGATGCGGTTTCCAGTTGGTGGACCAATATCCACGGCCATGCCGAACCGCGTATCGCCGCTGCCATCGCGGCCCAAGCCGGGCAGCTTGAGCAGGTGATTCTGGCAGGCTTTTCGCATCGCCCAGCGATTGCACTTGCCGAGCGACTGCTGTCCATCGCCCCGCGCGAACCGCAGCGCGCGCCGCTTGCCAAGGTGTTCTATGCCGACAACGGCTCGGCCGGGGTCGAGGTGGCGCTGAAAATGGCTTTTCACTGGTTTCGCAATGCCGGCGAGCTGCAACGCACCCGTTTCGTGGCGCTGGAAAACGGCTACCACGGCGAAACCCTCGGGGCATTGTCGGTGGGTGATATTCCGCTGTATCGCCGTACCTATGCGCCGCTGCTTTCCGAATGCATTTTTGCGCCCACGCCCGATGCGTATTTCTGTGAAAACGCGACCGATGCCGAGCAGCAGGCACTGGCGGCAGCCGATCACCTTGCCAACATTTTCGACCGCTACCCCGGCGAAATCTGCGCCGTCATCATCGAGCCATTGCTGCAATGTGCAGGCGGCATGCGCATGCACCATCCCGCCTATCTACGCCGCGTGCGTGAGCTATGCGATGCCCATGGCGCATTTTTCATCGCCGACGAAATCGCCACCGGCTTTGGCCGAACCGGCACGCTGTTTGCCTGCGAGCACGCCCGCGTGCAGCCGGATTTTCTTTGTCTGTCAAAGGGATTGACCGGCGGCTTTTTACCGCTGGCCGCCGTGCTGACCACCCAAGCGGTATATGAGGGATTTCTGGATGACTCACGCGAGCGCGCTTTTCTGCACTCGCACAGCTATACCGGCAACCCGCTGGCCTGCGCCGCAGCACTCGCGTCACTGGATATTTTTGCAAACGATGCGGTCATCGACCGCAACCAGCCACTGATGGCACGCATGGCCGAGCATCGCCAGGCCATCGCGCGTCTGCCGCATATGGCCGACGCCCGCCAAACCGGCATGGTCTGCGCCTTTGAACTGACCCGGGAAGGTAATAAGCGCACCCCTTTTGCGCCTGATCTACGCATCGGCCTTGCCGCCTACAAGGCCGCGCTCGCCCGTGGTGTGATTCTGCGCCCGCTGGGCGATGTGCTGTACTGGATGCCACCGTATTGCACCACACTGGCCGAGCTTGACCTGCTGGCCGAAATCACCTGCCACGCCATCGAGGAAGCCACATCATGCGTCTGACCCGCACCTGGATAGACCGCCCGCTGACCATCGGCCAGCGCCTTGCACTGCCAGAAAACGCCGCCAACCATCTGCTGCGCGTGCTGCGCCTTACCAGCGGCGATGCGTGCGTGCTGTTCAATGGCGACGGTCACGATTATCTTGCCCGCATTGGCAAGGTCAGCAAGCGCGAGTGCGAGGTGGAAATCATCGCCGCCGAAAAAGTCGAGCGCGAATCGCCGCTTGCCATCACCCTGCTGCAAGGCATTGCCCGTGGCGAAAAAATGGATTTGATTCTGCAAAAAGCCACCGAGCTGGGCGCAGCCGCCTTCATGCCGGTATCGAGTCAGCGCAGTGAAGTAAAGCTCGATGCCGCCCGTGCGGAAAAACGCCTGGCGCATTGGCAGGGCGTGGTAATCGCCGCCTGCGAACAATCCGGTCGCGCCGTGTGCCCGCCGGTGGCCGCGCCCTTGCCCCTTGCCACTGCCCTGCAACACCCAGCATTGCCAGCAGCGCGCTTTTATCTCGACCCCGAAGCCACCCAGCGCATCAGCACGTTGGCAATCGACACCCCAGCTCTTGCCATCGCAGTAGGCCCGGAGGGCGGCTGGTCAGCGCGTGATTTGCAGGAGCTGCGCAGCGCAGGCTTTATCGGATTGCGGCTTGGCCCGCGCATCCTGCGCACTGAAACCGCCGGGCTTGCCGCCATCAGCGCCCTGCAACTGCGGCTTGGCGATATCGGCTAAGTGCCTGCAAGCACCCTGCCACATTTGCGACCGATTAGCCGTCAAGCACGTCTTGCAGCAGGATTTCCATTTGCTCCAAATCGGGAATCATCGCGTCCTCGTCCAGATAACGCACCTTGAACGCCGGTACCCCCTCATCGGCCACGCCAAGATCCTCCAGCGTTTCGGGCACGGTAATCAGAC
Organism: Lysobacteraceae bacterium NML08-0793; assembly: GCA_002798275.1. Taxonomy (GTDB): domain Bacteria; phylum Pseudomonadota; class Gammaproteobacteria; order Xanthomonadales; family Xanthomonadaceae; genus Solilutibacter. The sequence goes on from NWQR01000001.1 coordinate 621,050, forward strand.
GCGGAAACCCTTGCGCCAGAATCGCCATGTAAGGCATGCGCGGATTGCCGCCCAAGGCTTTCAGAATCAAGACCCGCTGGCCACGCAGATTGCTGCCGGGCGTGCCGGTTTGGGCAAGCCGCGAAAAGGCAACCAGCGGCACTTGCCAGCCGTGCCAGCGAATTTTTCCAAGCAACCAGTCCGGCGCGCCTTCTACCGGCTCGGACTCGGCCAACGACAACACCTCGGCAATCACCGCATTGGGCAGCAACAACTGACCGCCGGGAATCTGGATCATCACGCCGCGCAATGTAGCGGCAGAAGCAAGACTTTCGTTCATTTCAACTCCGCCGATTGCCAAAGCGCCTTGAGCTGGGTGGCAATCCCTATGGGTGAATCAATCTTGGCGCCACGGCTGGCCATCAGCGCAGGCATGGTATGGTCATAGCAGCCTTCGGCGCTTTGAGACAGCAATTTTCCGCCGGCCTGCTGGAAGCGCAGCAACGGATCGACAAACGCCTCACTGGCACCGGAGAGCAAAACAGCCACGCTGCTATTGCCCGGCAGGGTCTCCAGCAAATTGGCGAAATCCCGGCCTTCTGCCGCAGCAAAACGCAATTGCGAGCTACTGTCGGCCAGCAACCGGATGCCCGGCGAAACGATATAAACCTTGCCATGCTCGGCATACATCCCAGGCTGCGCCAGCATCACCGGCATCTGGCTGACACGCTCCATCTGCCTTTGCAGACGGTCGTAATGCCCGCCATCGAGCCATTGCTGCACCAGAATCGGCACCGGGAATACCGGCGGCAGGTTTTGCAAAATCTGCCGCAACGGATCGGGCCCGCCAATCCCGCCGAGCAACAAGACCGCGCCTTCTTGTTGCGCAACCTGCGGCACCGCTACCGGCTCAGACTTGGTCGGAACTTTCGCGCCGGTCATTTCCGCGATCGAAGGCGATGAGAACCTGAGCTCGGGCTCCGCGCTGCTCTGGCTTTCCTCGTCAGTTTTGCGCTCGAACGCCGGGCGCTTGCTGCCCTCATCAATGGTCAGGGTAATTTCGCTCAACGACCATTGCGATACGCTTTCAAACAACTTCTCTACGCGGCTCTTTTGTGCATCGGGCGCTTGCGTGGCTGTATCCGCCGGTTTCTGCTGCTCCGCCACCGGGGCGAGTGTCGGCTTTTCAAAGTCCTGCCAGCCATCGTTTACCACCGGCGTATCGAACTGTTTCAAATCATCTTCGACCCGCTGATAGGCTTCTTCTGGCGCCAAATCACTGGGCTCGACAGGTGCCAGCGCCTCGCGATAGCCACTGTCAAAGTTTTCCACCGCCGCCACATCGGGAATCGGCAACTCGCTGATCGCATCGAAATCCTGATAAACACTCCAGTCGGCCGCCGCTGGCGCGGGCGCTTCTGCCGCATCGGCAGCAGGCTCGACCGTTTCCATGCCAAGACCGGACAAATCCCACTGCCCAAACTCGCCATCCAGGCTGCTCTTGGCATCGGCGGCAAGGTGCTCCGACGCATCCTCAAGCCCGCGTTGCTCAAGCTGTGCATCAAGCGCCGTCGATGCGGCTGCCTCCAGCTCGGCAGGGATTTGCCAGCCACCAAGATCAATCGACTCCAGCAGGGGCTCGGTTTCCGCTGCGAGGTTATCGTCCGCACGCAATGCCGCTGGCGCTATCAGCGAGGACGCATCTTCTTCTGCTTGGGTTTCTGCACGCAACGCCGCCTCTGCCGCAGCTTCAGCCGCTGCGATCGCCTCGGCTTCGGCATCGCGCGTCGTTGCAGCCTCGATAGCGGCTTCATCCAAAAAGGAAAGCGAATCCAGCGCGCCATAATCATCCAGCAACGGCGCTTCAGCCACCGGCGCGACTTCTAGGGTCGGCTCGCTCGGTTGCGTATCCGCAGACGAAAGCGCATCCAACATGGCGTAATCATCCAGCAACGGCGCTTCAGCCACCGGCGCGGCGGCGGCCTGCGTCAATGGCTGCAAATCAAAACCCGCCTCCGCATCGAGTTTGGCAATCGCCTCCGCGTGGGACGAGGTTTGCGTATCGAAGCCGGTCTCGGCAAACGCTTCGGCCAAGCGCGCGGCCTCGGCTTCAGCCTCGGCCTTGCGGATCGCTTCAGCTTCGGCATCGCGTGCCATCGCCGCTTCAATCGCGCCCTCGTCAAGAAACGAGAACGCATCCAGATCATCGTAATCGTTGTAATCGGAAGCAGCCGCTTGTGTCTGGGCGGCGGCTGTCGGCACTGCCTCCGCCTGTTGCGGCTCGGCTTCAACCCGTTGCGCGATCGGCGGCTCGGCGACGGCGGTGGCCACTTCAATGGCCGGTTTTGCTGTCTGTAGCGGCACGGATGACGCTTCAACCGCCGGGGAGAGCTCAGCCTGCAATGGTCTGACCGGCTCGGCGACGGGCTCGACAACAGGTGCGGCCCGTACCGGGCTGGCCGCCTCGGCGGCAGGCCGCACGGACGCTGCCGCTGCGCCCGGCGATGGGCGGGCTGCGATCGGTTCATCTGTTTCATGACCAGCCGGCAGCACATCGCCATGCCCCAGCAATTTGGCAGACAAATGCCGTGACCAGCGGGCGATGTCCCAGCCCACGCGCGCTGCCACCAGACTGGATTCTTCAAACAGAATCTGGCAGTCAGGCAAGGCCAGCAAATCGTCAAAACGATCCAGTGCCTCCTCCACCTCGGCATCCAGCGCGATCACCAGATTATGCGGATGCAGCGCCAGCACTTGCGCCTGCTCGATCTCCAGCGGATCGGCCACCAGCGCCAGTTCCAGACCGACTTTCTCCAGAACAGCGGCCAGTTGGTCGCGTGCGTCTCCGGGACGTGCCAGAAGTACCGTGCGTATTTCAGCCTTGCTCACGTGCACGCCCCAATAGTTCATTCACATTGCGCAACAATTCCGGCTCCTGATAGGGCTTGCCGAGATAGCGGCTGACGCCGAGGTCAAAGGCACGCTGGCGATGCTTGTCGCCGCTTCTGGAGGTAATCATCACGATCGGGATATGCCGCAGGCGAGTATGCCGCTTCATCGCCGAGGCCAGCTCGTAGCCATCCATGCGCGGCATTTCGATATCCAGCAGCATCACATCCGGGATGCGTTCTTCCAGCCGTTCCAGCGCATCCAGACCGTCCTTGGCGGTAACGACCTCGAAACCTTGGCGGGTCAGCACGCGGCTGGTGACCTTGCGCATGGTGATCGAGTCGTCCACCACCATGATCAATGGCACGCTCGGCGCCTTGACATTGGGGGCTTCCTGCAAGGCCAGCAAGGCTTCGCGCCCAGCATGACGACGCGCCAGCGGTGCGATATCCAGAATGATCATCACCCGGCCATCGCCCATCACCGTGGCACCGAAGATGCCGGGGATGGAATTGATTTGCGGGCCGGTCGGCTTCACCACGATTTCGCGGTTGCCGATGATCTGATCCACACCAACCGCCACACGCAGATCGCCGGAGCGTACCAGCAGCAGCGGCACCTGCAACTGCCCCTCGGCCTTGACTGCGCCCTGTCCGAGCAAAAGCCCCAGATCATGCACTTGATAGTCTTCGCCGCCGTAGCTGTGCAAGGCCTGCGGTGATTCGTATTCGCTGCGCTCGATCCGCGAAACCGCGCGTACCGAGGCCACCGGCACGGCAAAGGTGTTTTCGCCAATGCGCACGAACACCGCCTGGGTCACGGCCAGAGTTTGCGGCAGGTGCAGGGTGAAGCAGCTGCCCTGACCGGGGGTGGAGCTGATCTGCAAGCCGCCACCAATTTGGCGGACTTCGTTGTTGACCACATCCATGCCCACACCGCGGCCTGCCACCTGACTCACGGTATCGGCGGTACTGAAGCCGGACACCAGAATCAGATTGTCGAGCTGGGCATCGGAAAGCTCGGCACCCGGCGCGATCAAGCCACGCGATTCGGCGCGACGGCGCACGGCCTCGCGGTCGATACCGGCGCCATCGTCAATGACTTGCAGCACCACTTCCGAGCCTTCCTGGCTGACCTTGAGGCGGACTTCGCCACTGGCTGGTTTGCCCGCTGCCTTGCGTTTTTCCGGGGTTTCGATGCCATGTGCCACGGCGTTGCGCAGCAAGTGCTCCAGCGGCCCCAGCATGCGGTCAAGCACGTTGCGGTCAAGTTCGCCCTGGGCACCGTCGAGCACGAACTGCACCTCTTTGCCGACATCGCCCGCCGCTTGGCGCACCACTCGGCGCAGGCGCGGCAATGCGCTTTCGACCGACACCATGCGCGCACTCATCAAGCCTTCCTGCAACTCGGTGCTGACACGCGACTGTTGTTGCAGCAGGGTTTCGTACTGGCGGGTCAATTCTTCCAGCGAGCCTTGCAGGCTGCTAAGGTCATTGGCCGACTCACCCAGCGCACGCGAAAGCTGCTGCAAGGTGGAGAAGCGGTCAAGCTCCAGCGGATCGAAGGTTTGATCGGTCGCATCCTGCTCGCGCTGGTAGCGGGCGACAATCTGCGCCTCGGTTTCGATGTCCAGACGGCGTACCTGGTCGCGCAGACGGGTATTGGTCTGCTCCATTTCCGCCATTGCACTGCGGAACGCCCCAAGCTGCTGCTCAAGGCGCGAGCGATAAATCGCCACTTCACCAGCATAGTTGACAAGACGCTCAAGCAGATCAGCGCGCACGCGCACCTGTTCCTGCGAACTGCGCCCACTGGCTTCGCCTTCTTCCTGCCCGAGCTCCATCGGTGCGGACAGGGTGGTCATGTCCATGACCTGCGGCGCGGTTTCGCCATCCTGCACCTCGGCCAGTGCCTCACCACGGGCGCGGGTCATCAAGGCCTGTACCAGTTGTTCGGCCGGATATACCGCACGGCGCTGACTGATCCGCCCCAACATCGCATGCAGGCGATCAAGCGCGCTTTCAGCCAGAGAAATATCGCCCGGCAGCAACTCGGTTGCAGTTTCAGCCGCAGATTCCAGCAACGATTCGAGCGCATGCCCCAAATCGCCCATGGTCATGATGCCGGCCATGCGTGCACCGCCCTTGAGCGTGTGCAGATTGCGCTGCAAGGCTTGCAGCACTTCGACATCCCCCGGCGAAGTCCGCAGGCGTGCAGCCAAGTCATCGGCTTGGTCGAGCAAGTCGTTGCCTTCTTCGATGAAGATCTCCAGCAGATCCTCGTCCAGCCCGGTCATGTCCAGCGCGCTGTCCGGGCCAATCGAATCGGCCTGAAGCGATACGGCCTTGGCCGCTGCTTCGCGCGCCTCCGGCTCGACATACACCGCGTGATGGAACTGCGGCGCCTGCAATCTGGCCAGACGCTCCTCTTCCAGCGCCATGAAGTCTCTAAACTCGCGCTCGCGCAACGCCGCAATATCGGCCTGCTTTTCAAGCCGCGCGACCACTTCGCGAGCCACTTCGATCTGCAACTGGGTTTGACGGCGGCTTTCCTCATACGCCGGATCGCCAGCGCGCACTTCCTGCAAGCGTGCGTCTTCAACCTGCATGAAGTCTTCAAACTCTTTGGCACGCAAGGCTGCCTGCTCGGCCTGTGCCCGGAACTCGATGGCCGCCAATCGCATCACTTCGACCGGATCGGACTCCTGCTCATTGATGCGTGTCTCGACCTCGGCAATCAGCGCATTGGCGCGTGCCTCGATTTGCGCCAGTGCCTCGGCAAGCCGCGCCTGCTGTGCCTGTGCTTCGGCGCTGGCACGCTGCTGCTCGGCATACGCCGCCCAGCGCTGCTCTTCTTCTTCGCGCACGGCGGCCAGCAGATCGACTTCGGCTGCCGCAGGCTCGCTGCCTGTGTCGGCTGGAGCATGTTCGGCTTCCAACCGCTGCACTTCGAGGCGTTCGGCTTCGAGGCGTTCGGCTTCCAACCGCTGCGCTTCGAGGCGTTCGGCTTCGAGGCGTTCGGCTTCGAGGCGTTCGGCTTCGAGGCGTTCGGCTTCGAGGCGTTCGGCTTCGAGGCGTTCGGCTTCGAGGCGTTCGGCTTCGAGGCGTTCGGCTTCGAGGCGTTCGGCTTCAAGGCGTTCGGCTTCAAGGCGTTCGGCTTCAAGGCGTTCGGCTTCAAGGCGTTCGGCTTCAAGGCGTTCGGCTTCCAACCGCTGCGCTTCGAGACGTTCGGCTTCGAGCACCTGTCCGTGCACATCAGCCAATGCCGCTTCTGGCAGGGTATCGCGCAGCTGCTCGGCATGGGCAGTCAAAGTATCCTGCAACGGCACACGCTGTACCGATCCGGTGAGACCTGCCATGGTGGCGCGAACCTGCTGTGCCAATTCGCCCAGCAGTGCCACACCGCCAACACCCGCCGCGGCACCTGCGGCCAGCGAGCGCTTCAGCCAGCTTTCGGTCGGCGCGGTGGCGCGGGTGATTTCCGGCACCTCGGCCATGGCAAAAGCACCATTCATGGTGTGCACAGCGCGCAGCAGCTCATTCGACGGCACTTGCGTGGCGGCCTCGGGATCGGCCAGCCAGCGATCAAGAGTCTGAAGATGCCCGGCCACTTCGGTATCGAGGATTTCCAGCAAGACCGAATCGACTTCCACCGCAACGCTGTCGCTGGCCGTGTCCGCCTGAGCCACTGTTTGCTCGACTGCCGGAGCTTCCGGCTGTGCCGCAAGCGGAGCGGGCTGGTAGTGGGCTTCTTCGCCTTCTGCCAAACGGTCGGCAGTGGCCTCGATCCCGGCAAGATCCTGCCGGATCGGGGTGCCGGTCAGCGCCGCCAACAGCGCAGGCAGTGCCTCGTGTGCATGACCGACCAAGGCCAGCACCGCAGGCGTGGCCGGCCGAGTGCCATCCAGCACTCGGTTCAGCATGTTTTCGACCTTCCAGCTGAACTCGCCCAGCAAGCGCGCACCAACCAGACGGCCACTGCCCTTCAGGGTATGGAACACGCGACGAATCGAGCGCGCCTGCTCCAGATTGTCGGGTGCCTGCCGCCACTGCGGCAGCAATTCGTCCAGATTGCGGATTTCTTCCTCGACTTCTTCTAGGAAGATTTCGCGGATTTCATCGTCGATTTCATCGCTACTCAAATCAAAGCCGCCCGCCTCGACCGGCAACGGTCCGGCAGCCTCGACCGCTTCCACCGGCGCCTGTGCCAGATTGGCAGGGGCTTCAGCGGACTGGACATCGACGACATCTGCGGCCTGCGCCTCGGCAAGCGCGGCTGCATCTTCATCCAGCTGCAAATAGGCGCTATCGGCCGCTGTCTGCTGCAACTGCGGCGCGTCCTCATCCGCTGCCACGGCCAGCACTTCGGCAGCAGGCTGCTCGGAAGGCTCGGGCTTATTGGCATCGTTCAGCCAAGCCTCGTAGCTGTTTTCAGTCTGTGCATCGTCAAACGGCGTAGCCTCTTCTGCCTCGTTTTCCGGCGGCAGCGGCCAGTAATGCAGCGCTTCCAGACTGTAGCGGGTAATCGACAGGATGTTTTCACGCCCGCCACGCTGTTCCCGCAGCGCCTCAAGGTAGTACTCGATGCTGGACAGGGCATCGGCCAGGGTGTCGAGTTGCTGATTGCCGGGAATACGCTTGCGCCCCAACAATTCGTTCTTGGTATAGCGGCTGATGGCGGTCAGATAATCAGCCGCTTCTGGCAACTCTAGCATCCGCAGCGCACCAGCCACTTGCTGCAACAGCGCCGGCACATCGACCAGTTGGGCATGATCCCAGCCGGTTTCCACAAATGCCACGAAGGCTTGCCGGGCATTGTCGAAGTTGGCCACCGCCTCGCGCGAAAGCGCATCCATCAACTGCCGGGCTTCTGCCGCACCGAGCGAATCCGGAGCAATGCCGGCATCCGACCCGGTATCTTCGCCCAAACGGGCGACCTGATCGTCCAGCGAGGCATCGACATACAACAATGCGCCCGCCACATCCAGCAACGCATTTTCGCTCATCGGCACCCGGCCTGCGGCAAGATCAGCCACGGTATCGCGCTGCGCTGCCACGACTTCGCGAGCCATGCCAAGATCCAGCATGCCCAGCGTATCGGCAATCCGCCCCAGCGCCTCGGCCTGCGGTGCTAGGGCTTCGGCATCCTGACGCCCGGTACGCAGATAAAGATCCAGCGCATCCTTGACGCGCAACACATCTTCCTTGACCGCCGCCGAAACGGTATCCAACAATGCGCGGTTGATGCCGGTAACACTGGCCTTGGCACTGGCGTATTCGCCTTCGCTGACATCGCTGGCAGAGCCAAGACCGAAGCTGGCATTGAGCTGCGCCAACGCCGGATGTTCGGCCTTGCTACTCGCCACCTGGTACAGCAATTGCCGGGTGGGCTCAATCAACGAGGACACCGGCAGTGGCGTGCTGTTGTCCCCACCGCCAAACAGGCTGCGCGCCTCGCGCTCGACACTGGCAAACACATCACGCAGGGGCGCATCTGCTTCGAGTGCGCCATCGCGCAAGGCCGCGGACACATTCGCCGCGACCCAAAAAAGACGCCTTGCCTCCAATGATTCCGGCGCTTGTCCCAAGACATCCAACGCTTCGTTCAGCGCGGAAAAATCAACCGGCCGCCCGCCATTCCAAGCATCCAACGATTTGTCCAGTACCGCCAGCTGCGCTTCGCATGACACCGCCGCTGCGCGCGCATCCGGCACTGAAGCCGCTGCGCGATCAAGATCGGGACTGAAGAACACCCCCTCGCTCACCGGCTTCAAGCCGCGCGCTTCGCGCAGCTCGTTGACCAGCGGCATCAACACAATCGGAATATCGCGGTGTCCGCCCTGCAAGCGTTCCAGATAGTCCGGCAATTGCAGTGCCCCGCGCATCAGGATGGCGCAGGCTTCATTGACCGCCTCGACCTGCCCTTGCTCGATGGCATTGGCCATTTCCTGCATTTCACCGGACAGCATCGCCGGTGCATACAGCTCGATCATGCGCAGACTGCCCTGCACCTGATGCAACAAGGCGGCCACCTTGTGCATCCGTGCAGGATCGGCACCGTCTTCCACGAAGGTTTCTATTTCCTGCCGAACCTGGAGCAAACTGGCGTCAAGCTCGGGCTTGATCCAGCCGAGCGTGGCATGGTCGATCGCTTCGCGCAGCACATTCATGGCTGCACCCGGATGATATTGGCGAGGTGAAGACGGCTCATGTCAGATGCAATTCCTTGTCCCTTGCGATCAAGCAGGCAACTTGAAGTCGGCCACGGAGCGACGCAGATCCGCCGCAAGCTGCGCTAGGTTGCCAATCGACTGCGCGGTTTGACCCGCACCATGCGACGTTTGCTGGGTAATCGCCTGAATGGTGTTCATGGTCGCGGTGATGTTGGTCGCGGCGCTCGACTGCTGTGCCGCCGACTTGGAGATTTCCTGAATCAGCTGCGCCAGATCATTGGACACGCGCTCGATTTCACCCAGTGCCGTACCGGCGTCTTCGGCCAGACGAGCCCCCTGCACCACTTCGCTGGTGGTTTCTTCCATCGAGCTGACCGCCTCGTTGGTGTCGGACTGAATGGTGGACACCAAGCCTTCGATTCGCTTGGTTGCACTCGAAGTGCGCTCTGCCAGACGCTGCACTTCGTCGGCCACCACTGCGAAGCCGCGACCGGCTTCACCGGCAGAAGCGGCCTGAATCGACGCATTCAATGCCAAGATGTTGGTCTGCTCGGAAATGTCGCTAATCAGTTCCACGATCGCGCCGATTTCTTGCGAGGACTCGCCAAGACGCTTGATTCGCTTCGAGGTTTCCTGAATCTGGTCGCGGATATTGTCCATGCCACGAATGGTCTGACGCACCACGCCGGCACCATTGGTGGCGATTTCCACCGAGCGCTGTGCCACTTCGGCCGACTGTGCCGAGCTGCGCGACACCTGATTAATGCTGTCGGCAATCTGGTTGATGCGGTCGGTTGCGGAGGTAATCTCGGTTGCCTGATGCTCGGCCGCATCGGCCAGATGCATGGCGGTGGCCTGGGTTTCCTGCGCCGAAGATGCCACGCGCACCGAGGTGTCGTTGATGGTACCCACCAGCGTGCGCAGCTGCTCGATGGCGAAGTTGATCGAGTCGGCAATCGCGCCGGTCATGTCTTCGGTCACGGTGGCCTTCACGGTCAAATCGCCTTCTGCGAGCGAGCCCATTTCATCCAGCAGGCGCATGATCGCCTCTTGGTTGCGGGTGGTCAGCTCTTCTGCCGACACGCGCCGTGCCGCCTGTCCACGGTAGGAGCTAAGCAGCAGGCCACCGATGGCAAACAGGGTGAGGAAGCCGGAGATAATCGAAACCCAGATATTGCCAATCAGGCTGGTGTCTTTCAGCGAGCCCGAAGAAGTGAATGCGCTGAACAGTTGGCGGGAGTCTTTCAGCATCTGCTCGGAGCTATTGGCAATCTTGCTGGAAGCGGCCTGCGCTTGGAACAGACGTTCCGAACCACCTTGAATCGCTTCAAGCTCCTTGCTCATCTCGGCCCAGATTTCCTTGGCCTTGTTCAGTGCCACCACGGCTGCCCCGACGGTAACGCGCTGTGCGCCCTGGGCATTTTCTGCCCCGGTGGAAAGCCCGGTCATGACCTGCTCAAACATGGTGACATCCTGCTGCAAGCCTTGACCGGCCAGCGGCGCATCGCTGCCACCTGCACGGATTTCGGCAATCCGGCGTGCCATCGACGACACCAGAATCGACTGGCGCATGGCGATGTATTGCTGGCTGGAAGGCACACCGGCGCTGGACATGGCACGCACCATTTCATCCAGATGCGCCTGAATCTTCGGCACCGCGGCATTGAAGCGCTCGGCGTTGCCGCCAAGACCGGCCACCACTGCTTCGCTGTCGATGATTTGCTGCGCGCTTTGCGCCTGCGGCGCCCAAGTCTTTTTGAGCTGACCAATCGCACCGGCCACCGACAGGTCGGTGCCGTAGTCCGAGTCCACCAGACGGATGTTTTGCTCGATCTGATCGCGGGTAGCCTTGAAGTCGTCAAACACTTCGGTATTGCCGCCGGTGGCTGCCAGCGCCTGGCTTGCCAGCTGCTGCGACAGCACTTGCAGCTCTGCAACCGCCGTACCCGCCCCACCCAGACGGGTGGCGCGCCAGACCGAAAAACCGGTATTGATGACAAACACCAGAATGGAAATGACCAGCAAGATCACCCAGAAATTGTTGCTGACCTCACGCGCTTTGCCGTTTGCTGAGCTGGTGGTTGCGCTCATCTTTTAGACCTCGATTGGTTGAATCAATATTCGGCTGGTTTCAACAGCCGATGCAGGGGGAAATAAATCAGGCCGCAGCCTGACGGAATTCGGGGGTTCGGGCGAGTCGATCCAGACAGAACACGGCCCAGTCATCATTCTGCTGCCGATAGACCAGCTCGACCAGCGAGGCATACCGGCCTTCGGCCAACTCGCCCACGTCTATCTGCTGGTCGGCATCGAAACCGCGCTGGCCATACAGTTCATCCACCAGCACGCCGACATCACCGCCGGGCTGGCGCACAACCAGCATCCGCTGTTTTTCCTGCGGCACACTGCGCTGGCCTTCCAGAAACTGCTTCAGATCGACCACGGCCAGCAAGTTGCCGCGCACATTGGCCAGTCCAAGCAGCCAGGGCTGCGCACCGGGCACCGGCGTAACCGATGGCACGCCGAGAATTTCGACCACCTGTGCATGGTCGGAAACCAATCGCCGCTGACCGATGCGGTAAGCCAAGCCGCGCCAAGCCGTACCCTCGCCACTTTGCAACGGGTTGCCCGCCACATGCATCAGGCTGCGGCGTTCGTAATCTTTCAGTCGTTCAAATGGTGTCATTGCTGCTCTGCTCCCCTGCCAGGCGTTGAACCGCCATGCCCGCTCCGAACAAGGCATTCACACCCCGGCGCTGTCTGCGATATCGACTTTGCAGAATCTCGCTCATCAACACATTCCCCCTGTGTCCGCGCTTACACATTTACATAGGTACGGATTGCATCGAGCAACTCTTCACGGGTGAACGGCTTGGTGAGATATTGCTCGGAGCCCACAATCCGGCCACGTGCCTTGTCGAACAAGCCGTCCTTGGAAGAAAGCATGATGACCGGAGTGGACTTGAAGGTCTGGTTGTTCTTGATAAGCGCGCAGGTCTGATAGCCGTCCAGACGCGGCATCATGATGTCCACAAAAATGATGTGCGGGTGCTGGTCGGCAATTACGGCCAGCGCCTCGAAGCCATCGTTAGCAGTTACCACTTCATAGCCTTCACGCTTGAGCAATGTTTCTGCCGTACGGCGAATCGTCTTGGAATCGTCGATTACCATGACCTTCAGGCCGTTGCCCCCGTTTTTTGCTGCTTCCATCAGTACCGTCCCCGGCAAATCTTCACGAATTTCGTACTCAAGAGTGGCAATCTTTCATCCCAGCGCCGCACTGTCAAGCATCAGACGCGATTTGCCGCGTGCCTGAAGGCCATTTCTAGTGTGCTTGTGCCGAAAATGATCGAAATATGCGCATGAAGGCTCTACCATCGGCAGCCCCGCACCATGCAGGAATCTCGACCCATGCAGTACGACATCGTGGTAGTGATGGATCCGATTGCATCCATCAACCCCGCCAAGGACACCACCTTCGCCATGTTGCTGGAGGCGCAACACCGCGGCCATCGCCTGCACTATGTACTGCCCGGCGGGCTGTTTTTGCGCGATGGCGTGGTGCTGGCACGCGCCGCTACACTGGAAGTGCGCGATGATGCCCACGATTGGTTCAGCCTCGGCGAGCCGCATGTACTGCCCTTGGGGTCGGGTCAAGCCGTGCTGATGCGCACCGACCCGCCGGTGGATGCCGATTATCTGCACGATACCCAGCTTCTGGATTTTGCCCGCATGCAGGGCGCGCTGGTGGTGAACGACCCGCGCGGACTGCGCGACTTCAACGAAAAACTGGCTGCGCTGTTATTCCCGGACTGCTGCCCGCCCACCCTAGTAAGCCGCGATGCCGCCGCACTCAAGGCATTCGTGCATGCACACGAAGAAGCCGTACTGAAACCGCTGGACGGCATGGGCGGACGTTCGATTTTCCGCGCCAGCACACGCGACCCCAACCTCAATGTGATTCTGGAAACATTGACCGGCGGCGGTCGTCATCTGGCGATGGCACAGCGTTATCTGCCGGAGATTGTCGATGGCGATAAGCGCGTACTGCTGGTGGACGGCGAGCCGGTGGAATATGCCCTGGCACGCATTCCGCAGGGCGACGAGTTCCGTGGCAATCTGGCCGCTGGCGGTCGCGGCGAAGGCCGCCCACTGACCGCGCGTGAAAAACAAATCGCCGCGCGCGTGGGGCCGGAGATGAAACGTCGCGGCATGCTGTTTGTCGGTCTTGACGTGATTGGCGACTGGATGACCGAGCTGAACGTTACCAGCCCGACCGGCGTGCGCGAGCTGGAAAAGCAATTCGGCATTAATATCGTCGGCAAATTGTTCGACGCGATTGAAAGCCGCCTAGCGGCAACGGCCAATGACTGAACGCATCCCCCGCAAGCCCGGCGACCATGACCGTCTGGGCGCGACCCTGACACTATCGGCATTGCTGCATGCCCTGGTCATCTTGGGCGTGGGCTGGGCGGCCAGCGACCCGGCACCTGTTACCCCGATGCTGGATGTGATGCTTTCGGAAACCCGTACCGAGCTGACCCCCAAGGAAGCCGAGTTTCTGGCGCAGGTCAGCAACCAGGGCGGCGGCGAGCACGACAAATCCTCTCGCCCCACCGACCCGCAAAGCGGGGAACTGCCACTGCCCGAAGCCGGGGTAGCGCCGCAACCGATGCGCGCCGAAAGCCCGCAGACCGCACCGCCCCCGGAGGCGCGCGTGGTCAGCGGCGCGGACGATAGCGCGCGCCTGCCCGAAGCCCGCGACACCCCGGAAAACCCAGACGAGCCCTCCCCGCAAGGCCAGCGCAAAATCAACCATGACATGGCGATGGCGCGACTGGCAGCGGAAATCCACCTCAATTCCGAACGCTACGCACAACGCCCCAAGCGCAAGTTCGTTTCTGCCAGCACCAAAGAATATGTTTATGCCGAATATCTGCGCCGCTGGGTGGATCGGGTGGAGCGCATCGGCAATCTCAACTACCCAGAAGCTGCGCGCGCGCGCAATCTGTACGGGCAGGTGGTGGTGAGCATCGGTATCCGCCGTGATGGCTCGGTCGAATCCATCTCCATCGTGCGCTCCAGCGGCATCGACATTCTCGATCAGGCCGCGTTGCGCATCGCCAAGCTGGCCGAACCCTATCCGGCGCTGCCCAAGACCGACGAGCCGGTGGACGTACTGAACGTGGTGCGCACCTGGAACTTCCGCCCCGGTGGGCAATTTACCGACGAATAATCAACTCACAAACACTCAACGCTTGGCCGCACGCAGCGCCTGCTGCTCCTTGATCGTCAACGCCACATTGTTGCGCAGATAGGCTGGCTCGACCTGTTCCGGTGGTAGCGCCTCGCCACGGGCATGGGCACGCACGGCAAGCCGGGCCACATCTGCGGCATGCGGCAACGCCAGCGCATCGAAGCCTTCGATTTGTGTGTACAAATGCCGGTGCAGCGCGTTTTTTTCTGCGGCAAAACCGCTGCCGACGCCCCACCAGCCCTCGCCTTCAATCTGCACGCTTTGCGGTGCACCGACCTGTTCTTCGCCAAGCGCCACCGGCTCGCCATCGCGTATCTGATAGCCGCACCAATACACCTCGCCCATGCGTGCATCTATCGCAGCCAGCACCTTGGCGCCCTCGTCCACGCCCGCCCGCATCGCCAGCGCAGCCAGTGTGGAAACACCAATCAGCGGGCAATCCAGCGCCAACGCCAGCCCTTGTGCCAGCGAAATCCCAAGCCGCACGCCGGTAAATGCGCCTGGGCCACGACTGACGGCAATCGCCTCAAGCTCGCTGCGCGCCAAGCCATTTTCCGCCAGCAACGCTGCCGCCCACGGCAGCACCAATTCAGCATGACGACGTGGCGCCAGCTCATAACGCTCGTGGACACGTCCGGTAGCCACCAAGGCGACGGAGCAGGCTTCGGTGCAGGTTTCCAGCGCCAACAGCTTCATCGCTCAATCCCCATTGGCCAGCGACAAATACTCCACCACTTCCAGCCCAAAGCCACCCAGCCCCACCTGCTTGCGCGGGGTGCCGATGACGCGCAGCTTGCCGTAGCCCAAGTCCGCCAGAATCTGACTGCCGGCGCCGTTGCGACGCCACTCGGCCATCGGCGCGGCAGGCGTTGCCACAGCCTCATTGCGCAGCCGCGCCAGCAATGTCTCCGGGGTTTGATTGTCGGCCAGCAACAACAGTACGCCCTGCCCAGCGTCATTGATGGCCGCCAAGCTCTCGCCACTCAACGGGCCAAAATCTTCGCGCTGCCATTGCAGCGCATCGGCCAGCACGTTTTGCATCTGGATGCGGGCGAGCGTCGGCACGGCAGCGTCGGCCACGCCTTTTTGCAGCGCAAAGTGCAGGCCGTGGCTGATGCGGTCGCGGTAGCTGTGCAGGGTGAAGCGGCCATGCGGGGTGTCGATTTCGCGGCTGTCGATGCGCTCGATGGTGTGCTCGGTTTCCAGCCGGTAACGAATCAGCGCCTCGATGGAGCCAATCTTCAGGCCATGCTCACGGGCGAACACTTCCAGCTCCGGGCGGCGCGCCATGGTGCCGTCGGCATTCAGGATTTCCACCAGCACCCCGGCAGGCTCAAGGCCAGCCAACAGCGCCAAATCACTGGCCGCCTCGGTATGCCCGGCGCGGTTCAACACGCCGCCAGGCTGCGCCATCAACGGAAAAATATGCCCCGGCTGCGACAGGTCATGCGCAGCGGCATCCGGGCGCACCGCGGTACGGATGGTATGCGCCCGGTCATAGGCGCTGATGCCGGTGGTGACCCCTTCGGCGGCCTCGATGGACACGGTGAAATTGGTGTGGTGCGGCGAGGTGTTGTCGCGCACCATCGGCGGCAAACCAAGCTGCCGACAGCGCTCGCGGGTCAGCGACAGACACACCAGCCCGCGCGCATGGGTGACCATGAAATTGATATCGGAGGGCTTGACCAGCTCCGCCGCCATGATGAGGTCGCCCTCGTTCTCGCGGTCTTCATCATCGACGATGACCACCATCCGCCCGGCGCGGATTTCATCAAGCAATTCAGGAATCGAAGCAAAAGACATGGGTTACTCTCAAAAACGCGGGGTAGTGCTGCGCTTGCTGTCCAAATAACGCTGGATGCGGATATGCGCCCCCTTGTCTGTCAGCGACAATTTGGTACCAACAGCTTCCAGCACAGCCTGCTCGGCCTGACCTTGATGCCCCATATCGGCGCACCCAATACCGAGGTTTTCATTCGGATACGCACACCATTGCAGGCTGACGCCTTCAACACCATTGGAAGATGGCCCGTATTTTTCCAGAGCCGCCTGCCGCAAGCGCTCGGCATTCTCTTGCGACCAAGGGATTTCGTACTCCACCGCGCTGACCCGAACGGCGCCGTTCAAATCCGGCTCGGCCGAAAAACGCACCAGCAACGAGCCGTTTGGCGAGGCCACCCGAAACCCCATCGGCTGCGACCTGCCCGTCATCGGATTGTTCAGCGAAAAAGGCTTGACGGCGCTGGCTGGCACCTGCATGAAACCACTGGCCGCCCGCTGCGCCACCTCCCAATCCATGCCGAGCTTGACCCCAGACACACTGAACTTGGCCGCATCCACCGCATGCTGCGCCCATACCCCAGGCGCGGCCAACAACAGCAATGTCCCGACAAGCACGGTTTTTCTGATGGTCATTTCAGCAGCCCTCTTTTGGATATTGGCAAAATCAACAGCCGCACATGATGCAGTCCCGGACACGTCGGAGCAATGGCGAGCTAATTCTAGAGATTGGTGACGGCCAAACCCGCTGCAATAAACGGGTTCTCATCGCCGGTGGCAATGGCAAAGCCATGCGTCAGCGCCGTGGCAGCGATATAGGCATCTACAGCAATAAATGCCATCACTGCCGTTCAATGGATATGTCTTGCCCAGCATTCCCGAAAAGCCCATTCAGGAAATTATTCCCAAATTGGGTAAAATCAAACCACTTCTCTTTAGTGGAGTCTTGCCATGAATGCCACTGCTGTTGCCGCTATTGAAAGCCTGCCGCGCACTCCGGCCTCGGATGTGAAAAAGCTGGGCTGGCGCGGGGTGATGAAGAATGTCACCCGCGATGGCCGGGTGTTGGTCACCAATCACGAGCAGCCCGAAGCGGTGATTTTGTCGGTGGCCGAGTACGAGGCCATGATGGCCCAGTTGCAAGCCAAGGCCGAGCGCGACCAACAGGCGCTGGAAAAGCTGCGCCGTGACTTTGACGCGCGCCTAGCCTGTTTGAATGCCCCGGATATCGGGGAAAAAATCGACTCGCTTTTCAAGCAGCCCTTGAAGCTGCATGGCAAAGTCATTGCCGGCCAAGGATTCTAACCCCATGAAGCGCCCGTACATCCTTGTTCTTGCTGGCGTCAACGGTGCTGGCAAAAGCTCTGTCGCTGGCGAGGGCTTGAGAAAGGCTGGCGTCCCTTGGTTCAACCCCGACACATTTGCCCGCGAGTTGGCCACCTCAACCGGCAGACCACTTGAAACCGCCAATGCCGATGCTTGGCATGAAGGCGTGCGCAGGCTGGATGCTGCCATCAGCGCACGCCAAGATTACGCCTTTGAAACCACACTGGGCGGCAATACCATCGCCGCCAAGCTGCGCCAAGCCGCGACTAGTCATGATGTGGTGATATGGTTCTGCGGGCTGGATTCGCCAGAGCGCCATATCGCCCGCGTACGCCAGCGGGTGCGCCACGGCGGCCACGACATTCCGGAAAATAAAATCCGCGCGCGCTGGCATAGCTCGATTGCCAACCTGATTGCACTGCTGCCGCATTTGAGCCAGCTGCATGTCTATGACAACAGCCAAGAGGCTCCACCGGGCAGCCCCGTCCCCGATCCGCACTTGTTGCTGTTTCTGGACGCAGGCCACATCCGCTACCCCGATACGCCCGACGCACTGCGCAATACACCCGATTGGGCCAAGCCGATCATGGAAGCTGTGCTGTCGCTGGCCGAATCAGGCCATACGCCGTAATCAGCCGTTCTGGCTTGCCAGCAGGCGCTCGACGTAGCGGGCAACCAAGTCGATTTCCAAGTTCACCGCATCGCCCACGGTTTTTTGCGCAAACGCGGTATGGGCGACGGTATGCGGAATCAGGGCGACTTCAAAAAAATCCGCGCTGACTTCATTGACCGTCAGGCTGACGCCATCGACACAGATCGAACCTTTCTTGGCGACATAACGCGCCAGCGCCTCCGGTAGCGAGAAGCGCCAGCGCGCGGCGCGGGCATCGGGCCAAATCGCCAGCACCTGCCCCACCCCATCAACATGACCGCTGACCAGATGTCCGCCCATGCGGTCGGTCGGCAACAGGGCACGTTCCAGGTTCACCGCCGCCCCTGCAGCAAGCTGGCCGAGCGTGGTGAGTGCCAAGGTTTCGGTGGAAACATCAGCAGCGAAACTGTCCGCATCAAACGCCACCACGGTCAGGCACACGCCATTGACCGCGATGCTCTCACCCATCGCAACATCGGCAAACGGCAGGCTGCCCACCGCAATATGCAGGCGCACATCGCCTTGCAGCGGCTCGATTTTTTCAAGGCGGCCAACGCCTTGGATCAGGCCAGTGAACATGGGGTTTCCTTATTCAACAATGTCAGGCGCAGGTCATCGCCCAACCGGGTGATATCGTGGAAGGCAAAGCGCGGGGCATCGGCAAGTTGCGTCAGCCCAAGCCCTGCAAACAGGCCGCGTGCGTCATCGCCCAGCACATTGGGCGCCAGATACAGCAGCAACTCGTCGATGAAGCCGCCTCGCAGCAAGGCGCCGGCCAGTTGTGCGCCAGCCTCTACCTGGATTTCCTGTACCCCGCGTGCGGCAAGCGCGCGCATTGCTTGCGGCAAGGACAGCCCGGTGTCGTCGTGCGCAATCGCGGTACATTCGACCTCGGCAAAACGCGCATCGGGCTTTACATCAGCGCGATGCAAAAACAAGGTCGGCGCACGGCCATCGAAAAGATGCGCGCCTGCCGGGGTTTGCAGCCGGGTATCGAGCACCACGCGCAGCGGGGCGATAAAGTCGCGCGCGTCTTGCAAGCGCACGGTCAGGCGCGGATTGTCGGCCAGTGCAGTACCGCTGCCGGTCAGAATCGCACTGCTGCGAGCGCGATAGCGCTGCACATCGGCACGCGCGGCTTCGCCGGTAATCCATTGCGACTGACCATTGGCAAGCGCCGTGCGACCATCCAGACTCGCGCCCATCTTCAGCCGCAGCCACGGACGGCCGCGTTCAATCAGTGAGAGAAAACCACGGTTGAGCCAGCGCGCCTGCGCTTGCAGCAGCCCCGATTGCACACGGATACCTGCCGCCCGCAGCTTGTCGAAACCCGCGCCGTTGACCTGCGGAAACGGATCGCGCATCGCCGCGACCACCCGATGCACGCCTGCGGCAATCAGCGCATCGGCGCAGGGGCCGGTGTGGCCGGTATGCGCGCAAGGCTCCAGCGTGACATACGCGGTTGCGCCGCGTGCAACTTCGCCCGCGCTTTGCAGGGCGAATACTTCCGCATGTGGGCCGCCTTTGCGCTGATGCCAGCCTTCGCCAACGATTGCCTCGCCCTGTGCCAACACGCAGCCCACGCTCGGGTTGGGGCGTGTGGTGTACGCGCCGCGCTCGGCCAACGCCAAGGCGCGCTGCATCGCGGCATGATCAAAATCACTGAACTCGGCGCTCATTTGCGCCGCGCTTTGCCGGACGATGGCTCGGAAATCGGCAGCGCCTGCTGCGCGCCGGATACCACCGGATCGCGCACCAGACGGTCAAGCTCCTGACGGAAATCGTCCACATCCTCGAACGAGCGATACACCGAAGCAAAACGCACAAAGGCCACCTGATCGAGCTTGCGCAGCTCAGCCAGCACGAACTCGCCCACCCTGTGGGTGGCCAGCTCGCGTTCGGTGCTCATCCGCATCTGATGCACTACCGCACGCACGGCCGCCTCCACCTGCGGCTCGGAAACCGGACGCTTGTGCAGCGCGCGCTCGAAACTCTGCCGCAACTTGTGTGCATTAAACGGCTCGCGGCTGCCATCACTCTTGATGATGGTCGGCAGCTTCAGGTCGATGCTTTCCAGCGTGGAAAAGCGCTCGCCACAGGCTTCGCAGCCACGGCGACGGCGGATGGTCGTGCCATCTTCACTGACCCGCGAATCCACCACGCGGGTTTCGGCATGTTGGCAAAACGGGCAGTGCATCCGCGCGCCTCCGTGGTCGTATCAATCAGCCATACACCGGGAAACGGGCGCACTGCGCTTCCACTTTGGCGCGCACGGCGGCAATTACGGATTCATCCGCCGGTGCGTCCAGCACATCGCAAATCCATTCGGCCAGTTCCGCACAGTCGGCTTCTTGGTAGCCGCGCGTGGTGACTGCCGGGGTGCCGATACGCAGACCGGAAGTCACGAACGGCTTGCGCGGGTCGTTCGGCACCGAGTTCTTGTTGACGGTGATATGCGCGCGCCCCAAGGCTTCTTCGGCCTCTTTGCCGCTGACTTCCTTGCCAATCATGTCCACCAGCATCAGATGGTTTTCGGTGCCGCCGGAGACAATCTTGTAACCGCGGCGGATGATGACTTCGGCCATCGCCTGGGCGTTTTTCACCACTTGTTGCTGGTAAGCCTTGAACTCGGGCGAGAGCGCCTCCTTGAAGGCCACCGCCTTGGCGGCGATGACGTGCATCAAGGGGCCACCCTGGATGCCAGGGAACACGATGGACTGCAACTTCTTGGTGAGCTCCTCATCCGCACCCTTGGCAAGAATGATGCCGCCGCGCGGCCCGCGCAGGGTCTTGTGGGTGGTGGAGGTCACCACATGCGCATGCGGCAGCGGGCTGGGATACACGCCTGCCGCTACCAGACCTGCGACGTGCGCCATATCGACAAACAGATAGGCGCCGACCTTGTCGGCGATTTCGCGCATGCGCTTCCAGTCGACCACCTGCGAATAGGCAGAGAAGCCGGCCACCAGCATTTTCGGTTTATGCTCCAGCGCCAGCCGCTCGACTTCCGCATAGTCAATCAGGCCATCATCATTGACGCCGTATTGCACGGCATTGAACAGCTTGCCCGAGGCATTGACCTTGGCGCCGTGAGTCAGATGCCCGCCATGCGCCAGACTCATGCCGAGGATGGTGTCGCCCGGCGAGAGCAGCGCCAGATACACCGCCTGATTGGCCTGGCTGCCCGAATGCGGCTGCACATTGGCGTAATCGCAGTCGTAGAGTTCCTTCAAGCGGTCGATGGCGAGCTGCTCGGCGACATCGACAAACTCGCAGCCGCCGTAATAGCGCTTGCCCGGATAGCCTTCGGCGTATTTGTTGGTGAGCTGGCTGCCCTGCGCCTCCATCACCGCCGGGCTGCAATAGTTCTCCGAAGCAATCAGCTCCACATGGTCTTCCTGCCGGCGCACCTCGGCGGCAATCGCACGGGCAAGTTCGGGGTCGAAGTTTTCAATACGGATATCGCGGCAGAACATGACACACTCCGGGGCAGGGCAGGAAAAACCGTAATCTTAAGCCATCCGCCCCATTCGCATTCATGGCGCAGACATTGTGAGAGACTGTACCGGCGCACTGGAATGTGCACTGCATCCACTGGCAGCGGCCAGATGCCCCTCACACGACATGACAGCTGTCACTGCTGCACGCCGCCGCCAGCGGCTAACCTCCACACTTCGGTTCTTCGCCTATCACCATGAGCAACTCCGCCGAACTCCTCAAGCAATTGCGCATTGAACGCCAGAGCACACCACCGCCTGTCAGACGCTGGCCGTGGGTCGTGGCCGTGCTGGTCTTGCTGTTTGCTGCCGTGGCCGGCTTTTTCGCCTATCGCGCCCGCACAGCCGCGACTGCCGTACAAACCGCCATCGCCCTGCCGGCCAATGGCGGCGCTGGCTCGGCTTCGGTACTGGATGCCTCCGGCTATGTGGTGGCGCGGCGCATGGCCACCGTCTCGGCCAAGGTGCCGGGGCGGGTGCTGGAAGTGCTGATTGAAGAAGGCCAGCAAGTTGGCGAAGGGCAGGTACTGGCACGGCTTGACCCGGTGGATGCCGTACAGCATCAGGCGCTGGCGCGCGCGCAACTGGCCGCCAGCCAGAGCCAGCTGGCCGGGCTGGAAACACAGTTGCGCGAGGCCGAGGCCAATGCCCGCCGCTACCGCGAGCTGGCCGGGCAACAACTGGTTTCCAGGGCGCAATACGAGGCCGCGCAGACCCAGCGCGACACCTTGCGCGCGCAAATCGCCAGTCAGCGGCGGCAGAACCAAGTCAGCCAACGACAGCTCGCCATCGCCACCCAGGGGGTGGACAATACCGTGGTGCGTGCGCCGTTTGCCGGGGTGGTGATTGCCAAGGCCGCGCAGCCGGGCGAAATCGTCTCGCCTATGGCCGCAGGCGGCGGCTTTACCCGTACCGGTATCGGCACCATCGTCGATATGGATTCACTGGAAGTGGAAGTGGATGTCAACGAGGCGCATATCGGCCGGGTGACGCCGGGCATGCCGGTGGAAGCCATTCTCAATGCCTACCCGGACTGGCGCATCCCGGCAGAAGTCATCGCCATCATCCCCACCGCCGACCGCAGCAAGGCCACGGTCAAGGTGCGCATCCGCCTGAATGTGCGCGATACGCGCATCGTGCCGGACATGGGGGTGAAGGTGAGCTTTCTGGAAAAGCCCGCTACGCCCGATAGCCCGCGCCGCACAGGCGTGCTGCTGCCGGAGGCGGCGCTACGCAAGGACGGCGAAGCGGCCTATGTTTTCCGCGTGGATGGCGAGCAGCGCGTCCACAAGGTGCCGGTGCAAGCGGCGACCACGGCCGAAGCCGGATATATCCGCGTGACGCAAGGACTCAATGCGGGCGATAGCGTGGTACTGAACGCCCCGGACAAACTCAAAGACGGCATGAAAATCCAGCCTGCCCGCTGAAATTTCCCCGCCGATACCTTCGCCAAGGAGCCGCCATGAACCCACTGGTATCCATCCGCAACCTGGCCAAGTCCTACCATCGCGGCGCGGAAGTGGTCGAGGTATTGCATGACATCAGCCTCGACATTGCCGAAGGCGATTTTGTGGCGCTGATGGGGCCATCGGGCTCGGGCAAGAGCACCTTGCTGAACCTGATTGGCGGGCTGGATACGCCCAGCCACGGCAGCATCGAAATCCACGGCCAGCGCATCGAAACCCTGCGCGAGTCCGAACTGGCGCGCTGGCGCAGTGAACATGTCGGCTTTGTGTTCCAGTTCTACAACCTGATGCCCACGCTCAGCGCACAAAAAAATGTCGAGCTGCCGCTGCTCCTGACCCGGCTTTCGGCCAGCCAGCGCCAGCGCAATGCCGGCATCGCCCTGCAACTGGTCGGGCTGGCCGATCGCGCCCGGCACCGGCCGAACGAGCTTTCCGGCGGCCAGCAGCAGCGCGTGGCCATCGCCCGCGCCATCGTTTCCGACCCGATGTTCCTGATTTGCGACGAGCCCACCGGCGACCTCGACCGCCAGTCCGCCGAGGATGTGCTGAATCTTTTGCAGATGCTCAACCGCGAGCATGGCAAGACCATCATCATGGTCACCCATGACCCGAAGGCCGCCGAATACGCCCG
Organism: Lysobacteraceae bacterium NML08-0793; assembly: GCA_002798275.1. GTDB lineage: Bacteria > Pseudomonadota > Gammaproteobacteria > Xanthomonadales > Xanthomonadaceae > Solilutibacter. The sequence goes on from NWQR01000001.1 coordinate 644,698, forward strand.
GCGCGTGATTCATCTGGACAAGGGCGTATTGGTCAACTGAGCTGACGGAGCTGCGATGAAATACCTGCCACTCATCTGGGCCTCGCTGTTTCGCAGCCGCCTGCGCACCTGGCTGACGCTGCTCTCCATCGCCACCGCTTTCCTGCTGTTTGGCCTGCTCGATTCGGTACGCATCGCTTTCAATTCCGCAGGCAATAGCGTCGCCGGTGCCAAACGTCTGGTGGTGCTGTCAAAGATTTCCATGACCCAGTTCCTGCCGCTGGCGCTGGAATCGCGCATCGCGCAAGTGCCGGGGGTGGGCAAGCTCAGCCATTCCACCTGGTTTGGCGGCGTGTATCAGGACAATCGCCAGTTTTTCCCGAGCTTCTCGGTCAAACGCAATTTTCTCGAGCTCTATCCGGAATACCAAGTCTCCGAAGCCGAACGCGAAAACTGGCTGGCCAGCCGCGATGGCGCCCTGGTCGGTCACGCCCTGGCCGAGCGGCATGGCTGGAAAGTGGGCGATGTGATTCCGCTGCAAGCCACCATCTTTCCGCAAAAAGACGGCAGCAATGCCTGGCCGCTGAAGCTCGCAGGCATCTTCCGCGTCAACGATGAAAAGCGCCGCAACGAGGAAAATTCGCTCTGGCTGCACTGGGAGTATTTCGACGAAGCCAATCAATACCTCAACGGCCAGGTCGGCATCTATGTGGTGGAACTTGCGCCCGGCGCCGATGCCGCCACCGTGGCGCGCGCCATCGACCAGCTCAGCGCCAATTCCGCCCATGAAACCAAGACCCAGACCGAGCAGGCCTTCAATCAGGGCTTCATCAAACAGTTTGCCGATGTCGGCATGATCGTCAGCGCCATCATGGCGGCGGTGTTCTTTACCCTGGTCATTCTCACCGGCAATACCATCAGCCAGTCGGTGCGCGAGCGCACGCCGGAGCTTGCGGTGATGAAAACCCTGGGCTTTACCCGCCACACCCTGCTGTGGCTGCTGCTGGCCGAAGCGCTGCTGCTGATTGGTCTCGGCGGCCTGCTCGGGCTTGGTCTTGCCAATTTCTCCATCGAAGCCATCAGCCGCGCCAGTCAGGGCATGGTGCAGATGGGGCAACTCCAGCCGCGCACCTGGCTGACCGGCCTTGGGCTGATGCTGCTGATTGCGCTGGTGGTCGGCTTGCTGCCGGCGCTGCGCGGCATGCGTATCCGTATCGTCGATGCCTTGGCAGGACGCTGACATGAATCGTCTTAAAAAGCTGAGCCTCACCCTGGGTTTCTGGCTGCTGACCGGATTGCTGGCCGGCCTGTGGATTGTCCTGCCCTGGCAGGCGCTGCTGGTGCTGCCGCCGCTGGTTGGCCTGTGGCTTGGCATCAGCCGCAGCGGACAACTGGCACTGGCCGTGCTGCGCATGGGGCTTGCCGGACTGCCGCAACGCTGGGGCGCAGCGCTGGTGATTGTCATCGGCATCGCCGGTGTCACCGGCGTTCTGACCGCGATGCTGGCGATGGGCACGGGCTTTGCCAGCACGCTCAAACGCACCGGCAGCGATACCACGGTGATATTGCTGCGTGGCGGCTCACAGACCGAGATCAACTCGGTGATTACCCGCGAGCAGGCGCAACTTGCCAGCCTGCTGCCCGGCATCGCCCGCAATGCCCAAGGGCGCCCCATGGTGTCACCGGAAATCACCCAGGTGATCGCCCTGCCCAGCCGCGATGGCAGTGGCGATGCCAATGTGCAGCTGCGCGGCATCAGTGCCGCAGGCTGGGAAATCCGCCCGCACTTGCGCATCATCGCCGGGCGCAGCTTCACCCCCGGCAAGCAGGAACTGGTGGTCGGCCAGGGCGCAGCGCGGCAATTTGCGCACAGCGCCATCGGCGACACCCTGCGCATCGCCGGGCAGTCTTGGACGGTGGTCGGGCATTTTGCCAGCGATGATGCCCATGACTCGGAACTATGGGCCGATGCCGATGCGATGGGCGAGCTGAACCGCTACGGCATCTGGCAGGCAGTGATGTTGCGCCTTGTGCACCCGGAAATGCTGGCGCCCTTGCGTCAGGCACTAGCTGCCGACCCGCGCCTGAAGCTCGATGCCGAAACCACCCTGCACCACTACGGCAAGCAGTCCGAACAGCTCAAGACCCTGCTGGATGTCCTGGGTCGCATCATCGGCGCGATCATGGCAGTGGGCGCAGCCTTCGGCGCACTGAACTCGATGTATGCCGTGGTGGCTGGCCGCCGCCAGGAAATCGGCACCCTGCGCGCCATGGGCTTTGCGCCCTTCCCGGTGGTGGCGGCGGTGATGCTGGAAACCCTGCTACTGGCACTCGTCGGCGGGCTGCTGGGCGGCTTCATCGCCTGGTCGCTGTTCAATGGCTATAGCGTCAACACGCTGGGGCGCAACTTCAGCCAGGTGGTATTCCAGTTTCAGGTCACGCCCGGACTGCTGCTCACCGGCCTGCACTGGGCCGTCGGCATCGGCCTCATCGGCGGCCTGCTGCCCGCCCTGCGCGCTGCGCGCATGCCCATTACCGAAGCCTTACGCGCCGGGTAAGTCCGGTAACGCTCGCCTATAATGCCGGCTTCGCCCCCTGCTGGGGGTCTTCACGCTTTACAGGTCATCCATGTCCTCGCAATACATTTACACCATGAACCGGGTGTCCAAGGTGGTGCCGCCCAAGCGGCAAATCATCAAGGACATCTCGCTCTCCTTCTTTCCTGGCGCCAAGATCGGCCTGCTCGGCCTGAACGGCGCGGGCAAATCCACCGTGCTGAAAATCATGGCCGGGGTGGATACCGATTTTGAAGGCGAAGCCCGCCCGCAACCCGGCATCAAGGTCGGCTATCTACCACAGGAGCCACAACTCGACCCGGAACACACCGTGCGTCAGGCGGTGGAAGAAGGCGTCGGCGAAGTGCTGCAAGCCCAGGCCGCGCTGGAGGCGGTGTACGCCGCCTATGCCGAAGAAGGCGCGGACTTCGACGCGCTCGCCAAGGAACAGGAGCGGCTTGAAGCCATCCTCGCCTCGGGCGATGCACACACCCTGGAGCAGCAGCTGGAAGTGGCCGCCGATGCGCTGCGCCTGCCGCCCTGGGATGCCAAGGTCGGCAACCTCTCCGGTGGCGAAAAGCGCCGCGTAGCGCTGTGCCGGCTGCTGCTGCAAAAGCCGGACATGCTGCTGCTGGACGAGCCGACCAACCACCTCGATGCCGAATCGGTGGAGTGGCTGGAGCAGTTCCTGCAACGCTATCCCGGCACCGTGGTGGCGGTGACCCACGATCGCTACTTCCTCGACAACGCCGCCGAGTGGATTCTGGAGCTTGACCGCGGCCGCGGCATCCCGTGGAAGGGCAATTACACCGAATGGCTGGTGCAAAAAGATGAGCGCCTGAAGCAGGAAGAAAATCAGGAAAAAGCCCGCCAAAAAGCCATCCAGAAAGAACTGGAGTGGTCGCGGCAAAACGCCAAGGGCGGCCGCAGCAAGGGCAAGGCACGTCTGGCACGACTGGAGGAGCTGCAATCGCAGGAATACCAAAAGCGCAACGAGACCAACGAAATCTTCATCCCGCCGGGTGAGCGCCTGGGCAACTCGGTGATCGAATTCAAGAACGTCAGCAAGAAATTCGGCGACCGCCTGCTGATCGACAATCTGTCGATGATTGTCCCGCCCGGCGCCATCGTCGGCATCATCGGCCCCAACGGCGCGGGCAAGTCCACGCTGTTCAAGATGATTACCGGCCAGGAAAAACCCGACTCGGGCGAAATCGTCATCGGCCCCACGGTGAAACTCTCGTATGTGGATCAGAGCCGCGACAAGCTCGAAGGCAATCACAACGTGTTTCAGGAAATCTCCGGCGGCCTCGACATCCTCAATATCAACGGCGTGGAAATCCAGTCGCGCGCCTATATTGGCCGCTTCAATTTCAAGGGTCAGGATCAGCAAAAACTGGTCGGCACCCTCTCCGGGGGGGAGCGTGGCCGCCTGCACATGGCCAAGACCCTGCTGCAAGGCGGCAATGTGCTGCTCTTGGACGAACCATCCAACGACCTTGACATCGAAACCCTGCGCGCACTGGAAGATGCCCTGCTAGAGTTCCCCGGCAATACCTTCGTCATCAGCCACGACCGCTGGTTCCTCGACCGCATCGCCACCCACATCCTCGCCTTCGAAGGCGACTCGCATGTGGAGTTTTTCCAAGGCAATTACCGCGAATACGAGGAAGACAAGAAGCGCCGCATGGGCGATGACGCCGCCCCCAAACGCCTGCGTTTCAAGGCGTTGAAGTAACACACGCCTTGCTTCACATACGACAAGACCGCCCTCGGGCGGTCTTGTCGTTTCAAGCAGCCTGGCTGATCAAGGCCAAGCTTCAACTTGCGTCACCTTCGCTCCGGTTTTTTCCACTTCGCTCACAATGCTGTTGATCGTGCGCGGAATCAGCTGCCCGGAGTTACCCACCACTTTTTTTGCCATCGCAGCGCCCAGCGCTTCAGGGCTGAAACCACCACTTTTCTCAATAAATACCACATGGGTATCAAGCCGGTATCCACCCTGATACTGCCAGAGACAAACAGTAAAAGTGGATGACTCTCCATATCCACTCATCGAATCCATTACTGCACGCGCATAAACCAGTGCCCCATCGCAAGTCGCAACCTGGGTCATGGCACTAGGTCCGGCAAGTGCGGTCAAGCCAGCTCCAAAAGGATTGCTGACCTGAAAGCGCGGTGCCGTTTCAGGGAGCGGATGGGGCGGGACATTCTCGGAAATCTGCACCCTGTTCACATTGCGCTGCAAAGAAGTCTTGACCGCCTGTGCGACCTGTGAAGATGAAACCCCCTCCGCCATGTCGATTTGATAGATCACGTATTGCGATTTGCTCTGCACGGTCGGTGTGGTGGTAGCGCAGCCAGACAGCAGCCCCATACCAATCAGACATGCCCCAATCACTTTGCTGTTGTGCTTCATCTTGTGTTTTCCCTGTGTGGATGTGATGCCCGTTCGGGCGACCTGGAAGGCTGCTCCCGCCTTGAAATCATGAATCCTTGCTTAACTGCAAGGGGATCATACTTTCGGCGGGCGAAAATAGTCAAATATCGTATATTTTGTTTTCAACTATAGCGTTCGCACATCCTGTCTGGGTGTGCCTGTGCGCAAATCTCTTTACCGCGAAGAAAGCGTCTTGCTCCGTCAAAGCCTGCGGCAGGCTCGACGCTCCGTCGGCATGAGCCAAGTAGAGCTTGGAGAAGCCTTGGAAAGGCCGCAGTCGTGGGTTTCCCAAGTTGAAAGAGGTGTGCGCCGCCTGGACTTGGTTGAGCTGTCCGACTATTGCCAGGCGCTTGGAATCGACTTGGCGAGCTTTGTAAAAACTTTCAACTGTGAGCTTGCGAAACTGCGCCAAAAAGATGGCGCAAACTGACAACGCTACGCCATCTCAACGCCCAGCCTTGAACACTGCCTCCAGAACTAGGCGCAAAAGCATCACTCTATGACGCACTTCCTCCTCGCTGTTTGCCCTCTCCCTGAGGCAGCGATAAAGGATATGTGTCATTGAAAAACGCCTTTTCTTTCTGCCCCAGCGCGCCTCGATACGAGCCGCTAGGTCAAGATCACTGTCCCGTGCTTGCCATCCCGTTTTCTTCTGCCAGCAAAGTGCTTCTTCCAGTGCATACAAGAAATCGGAGGAAGGTTCTGACAACCGCTGCATGTGCTTTTCCATGAAGTGAGTTACTCGTCCATGCCAGCATGGAATTGCAGATGTCCAAATCACGAGGAAAACTGCAAGGTCAGTGAAGGTGGCAAAATACCCCGCCTTCAATCAGGAGCCGGGAATGAACTTCATCCATCGTCTGCGGGCGCGCTGGCAGGCCGCCAACTCTCTGCTGTGTGTGGGGCTTGACCCCGATCCGGCACGGTTCCCCGAGCACTATGCCAATGATGAGGATGCGCTGTTTGCGTTCTGCCGCGATATCGTCGATGCCACGGCGGAATACGCCTGCGCGTTCAAGCCGCAAATCGCCTATTTTGCCGCGCACAATGGCGGTGAATCGGCCTTGCAGCGGCTGATTGCTCATATCAATGCAGTGCATCCGAACATCCCGGTGGTGCTGGACAGCAAGCGCGGTGATATTGGCAGCACAGCCGCGCAGTATGCGGTGGAAGCTTTCGACCGTTTTGGTGCCGATGCGGTTACGCTGAATCCGTACATGGGGCAGGATTCTGCCGCGCCGTTTTTGGCACGCACCGACAAAGGCGCGGTGTTTCTGTGCCATACCTCCAACCCCGGCGCGCGGGATTTTCAGGAACTGCTGGTCGATGGCGTGCCGCTGTATCAGCATGTGGCGCGCAGCATCGCAGAAAAATGGAATGACCACGGCAATTGCGCACTGGTGGTCGGTGCTACCTACCCGGAGGAACTGAAACAAATCCGTGCGATTGTCGGCGATGCGATGCCGCTTTTGATTCCCGGTGTCGGCGCACAAGGCGGCGATGTGGTTGCGGTGGTGAAAAACGGCGCAAGCGGTGATGGCACCGGGCTGATGATCAATTCATCGCGGGGTATTTTGTATGCCTCGATGGATAGCGATTTCCGTGAGGCTGCGGCGCATGCCGCACGCCGTCTGCGCGATGAAATCAATCAACATCGCTGACCCGCCGCACTTTTCCTGCTCCTGATACACCAATCCCATGGAAATGGAACAAAAACACGCCAGCCTTGGCATTGCTTCTTTCGTTATCAGCATCCTGTGTGGCATCTCGATGTTTGCGCTGTTCGGCATAGCCGGCATCATGGAGGCCACAAGCCCTGGCGGCATTGATGAAGAATCCATCGAGGCCAGCCTGCTTGGCCTCCTGCTGATGGCTTTGCTGTTCTTCCATCTGCTGAGCATTGCCTTGGGCGTTGCCGCGATGTTCCAGAAGCAGAAGAAAAAGCTCCTCGCCATTCTCGGCGTGTCTTTCTCCACCTTGGTCATTCTCATCACCCTATTTCTGATGGGGCTTGGGCTACTGATGGACAGCTAAGCGGCGTGCCGCAGGCTCAATCATCAAAACGGGCAGCCAAGACTGCCCGTTTTGATGCGGCAAACTCAACACGCCCCAAGCGCCCTGGCATGGTGGGCAATATGCTCGCCGATGAAGCTGGCAATGAAGTAATAGCTGTGATCGTAGCCCGGCTGCATGCGCAGGGTCAGCGGGTGGCCGGTTTTTTCGCAGGCGGCCTTGAGCAGCTCCGGTCGCAATTGCCCAGCCAAAAACTCGTCGGCATCGCCCTGATCCACCAGCAACGGCAGACGCTCGGAGAGGTTGCTGGCGACCAGTTCGGTCGTGTCGTACTGCTTCCAGGCTTCGCGGTCATCGCCAAGATAGGCGGCAAACGCCTTTTCACCCCAAGGCACCTGGCTTGGGGCGACGATCGGTGAAAACGCCGACACGCTGCGATAACGACCAGGATTTTTCAGCGCGATGGAGAGTGCACCATGGCCGCCCATCGAATGCCCGCTGATGGCACGCGCGGTATTTACCGGAAAGTTCGCCTCGATCAATTCGGGCAGTTCTTCCACGATGTAGTCATACATGCGAAAGTGCTTGTCCCAAGGCGCTTGGGTGGCATTGAGATAAAAGCCCGCGCCCTGCCCCAGGTCATAGCCCTCGTCATTGGGTACCTCTTCGCCGCGCGGGCTGGTGTCGGGGGCGACGATGATGATGCCGTGTTCGGCAGCATGGGCTTGCGCCCCGGCCTTGGTGATGAAGTTCTGCTCGGTGCAGGTCAAGCCCGAGAGCCAATACAGCACCGGGCACTTTTCCCCTGCCAGCGCCTTGGGCGGCAGATAGATACCGAAGGTCATCGGCGTGCCGGTCGTCCGAGAATCATGTCGCCAAACTTCCTGACGGCCAGCAAAGCTGGCATGAGATTCGATTTTTTCCATGGAATATCTCCAAGCCATTGATATTAATCAACCACCATATCCTCAGGCCATAAAAAGTAACCACCAAACTTTTTACTAAGCCGAAATTCACCACCAGCCTCTTTGCCTTTGCCCGTGAGATAAGGCTTGCCATCGCGGTCTTCCAACAAACCTGCTGCCATCAACTTTTCAAGTAACTGGGCTGTTTTCATGCCGTGTTTACCTGCCAGCTTCGATGAGGTCAATTTGCTACCTGCCATGGAATCATCTTCATCGCCATTATCTGTATCGGCACTGACATCACTATTAGCTGCCGGGACGCGCTCCATCGAAATCCGCACCTCCTCGCTAATTCGAATGATACGCTGCGCTTCTTCATAGGCATCCCTGTAAAGCTCATGATCCTCTGACTTACGAAACAAAATGCCCATTTCATTATTGTTGACCTGACTAAACTCATACAGGTTTAGGCTGGTCACAATGCAATTTTCTTCATTGAGATAGCACTTGGCATGCAGGTTCTTGCAGAAGCTGGTGCGCACATAAGTCAGCGCATTTAGCCAGGCAATTTCCTCCGGCTGCAACTCGCTCTTTCCATACACAATCCGCACGTCAATCTTGAGCCGATTCTTATCGGCCAACAGCTCTTTGATACGGTCGTTGAGCTTTAAAAATGGGCTGATCAGAATCACCCTCTCCCGGGCATCCTTGATAAGCTCCTCAAGAAAGTAGTTGGTTGCGCTGGTATTGAGAAATTTGGCCATAACAATGCCCCAAGGTGAAGAAGCAAGAATCCTAACTCACAATCCCTCTAACACAGATGAGTAAATTCAATGTCAGGAGACCGCGGCAGCACAATGCCCAATAGCCATCAACACCATCGCCGCACCCGGCGCAGGTACTCGGCATAAGGCTCGCCAAACTTTTGCAGCAGGATGCGTTCTTCTGGTTTTATCTGGAAAAAATGCAGCCAAATGACAGCCAGCGGCACGCCCGGCAGCGCCAGTGGATGCGCCAGCCATAGCCCCCAGCCCATCAGGCAGCACACCATGCCCAGATACATCGGGTTGCGGCTATGGGCAAAGATGCCGGTACTGACGATTTGGCTGGCCGTATCCGGCTGCACCGGGTTGACGCTGGTGCGATGACGGCGAAAAGCCCGCACGCCCAGCATGGCGATGACCACGCCAGTTGCAACCCAAACCGCAGCCAGTGAGGCTTTCATCGGCAACGACAATGGCAGTACCCACTGCGGCGTGAGGCGCGTAATGGCATACATCGCTGCGGCCAGTATCGCCACCAGCAGCAGTGGCGGTATTTTCAGTTCCAACGCGCGCATGAGTTTCAGTAGCGCACTACCGAGCGAATCGACTTGCCTTCGTGCATCAAATCGAAGGCTTGATTGATGTCATCCAACGGCATGGTGTGGGTGACGAACGGAGCCAGTTCGATATCGCCACGCATCGCGTCCTCGACTATGCCCGGCAGCTGGCTGCGGCCCTTGACGCCGCCGAAGGCGGTGCCGAGCCAGCGACGGCCAGTAACGAGTTGGAACGGGCGGGTGGAGATTTCCTGACCAGCACCGGCCACGCCGATAATGACCGACTGGCCCCAGCCGCGGTGGGCGCATTCGAGCGCGGCGCGCATCACATTGACGTTGCCGATGCACTCGAAGCTGTGATCTACACCCCAGCCGGTCATCTCCACAACGACTTGTTGAATCGGCTTGTCATGCTCTTTGGGGTTGATGCAGTCGGTGGCGCCGAACTGCTTGGCGAGCTCGAACTTGGCCGGATTGGTGTCGATCGCGATGATGCGCCCGGCCTTGGCCTGGCGCGCGCCCTGAATTACCGCAAGGCCGATGCCGCCGAGGCCAAACACGGCCACCGAGTCCCCCGGCTGCACCTTGGCGGTGTTGTGCACCGCGCCGATGCCGGTGGTGACACCGCAGCCGAGCAGACAAACCTGCTCGGGATTGGCTTCCGGGTTGATTTTGGCCAGCGAGACTTCCGCCACCACGGTGTATTCGCTGAAGGTCGAGCAGCCCATATAGTGATAAATCGGCTCGCCGTTGTAGCTGAAACGGGTGCTGCCGTCCGGCATCACGCCCTTGCCTTGGGTGGCGCGCACGGCCACACACAGATTGGTCTTGTTGCTCTTGCAGAACAGGCACTCGCCGCATTCGGCGGTGTACAGCGGAATCACATGGTCGCCGGGCTTGACGCTGGTAACGCCCTCGCCCACGTCCACCACGATACCTGCGCCTTCGTGTCCCAGCACCGCCGGAAAAATGCCTTCGGGGTCATCGCCGGACAGGGTGAACGCATCGGTATGACAGACGCCGGTATGGGTGATGCGGATACGCACCTCGCCCGCCTTCGGCGGAGCCACGTCGATTTCAACGATTTCCAGCGGTGCACCGGCCTTGAAGGCGACGGCAGCGCGGGATTTCAGGGTCTTGCCAGCGGTATCGCTCATGGGATTGGGCTCCTGTGGTTATTTCAGATAGGAACGCACCAAAGCAACCACTTCACTGATGGCCTGGTGCATGTGCAAATGTTCGGGGTCGGTGCTGTCCTCGCAGCCGACATGACCGAAGGTTTCGTGCAGATGGCCTTGCAGAACTTCCGCCATCAGGCCGTTGATGCCGCCACGCATCGCGGCAAGCTGTTGCAGTACATCGCTGCAACTGCTGCCCTCCTCAATGGCGCGCTCCAAGCTCTCTGCCTGTCCGCGAATCCGGCGCAGGCGGGTGATGGCTTTTTTCTTTTCAGCAGGGCTGTGTGGCATGACCCCTCCAATACTGGGGGGGAGTATATGACAAGCCCGAATCAGTGCCAACAAAAAGCGGGCACATGGCCCGCTTTGCAAGACGCCTCGCGCAAGCATCAGCGCATGGTATGGGTCAGCACCCAGAACAGCAGCGCCGAAAGCACTGCGGAAATCGGTACCGTTACCACCCAGGCCGCAGCCACGGTGACAAAATGCGAACGGCGCACCAACTTGCGGCGGGCACGTTCTTCCGGTGCCAGCGGCTTGCCCTTGCGGATGCCAAGCTGGCGCGCACGGCGCTCGGAATGCCATTCACGGAAGAAGCCCACGCCAAAAATTGCCCCCACGGCGATATGGGTGGAGCTGACCGGCAGCCCCAGCCAAGAGGCCACGATGACCGTAACAGCCGCAGAAAGCGCCACGCAGTAGGCGCGCATCGGGTTGAGCTTGGTGATTTGACTGCCCACCAGACGAATCAGCCGCGGCCCGAACAGCAGCAGACCAAAACTGATGCCCAGCGCGCCGATGGCCATCACCCACAGCGGGATACCCACCTGGCCTTGCACATTGCCGGCCTGGACGGCGTGCACAATCGCTGCCAAGGGGCCGACCGCATTGGCCACATCATTGGCGCCATGCGCAAAGGAGAGCAATGCCGCCGAGCACACCAGCGGGATACCGAACAGTTTGCGGATGGATTTTTTGCGGTTTTCCAATCCCTGCGACTGGCGCTTGACCATCGGCACTGACACCAGCCAGACCAGCACGCCCAGTACCAAGCCAATCAGTAGCGCGGATTCCAAGCCAATCTTGACCACCTTGGACAAGCCCTTCAGTGCCAGATAGGCTCCGAACGCCCCCGCCATGAAACCAATCAGCACCGGCACCCAGCGTCTGGCCGCCGCAATTTTGTCCTGCTGATAGAGAATCTGTGCCTTGATGAAGGCCAAAAATGCTGCTGCGATAATCCCGCCCAGAACTGGCGAAATCACCCAGCTGGCGGCAATCCTGACCAGCCCCGGCCAGTTCACCGAAGCCATACCGGCGGCAACCACCCCGGCGCCAACCACGCCACCGACAATCGAATGCGTGGTCGATACCGGCGCCCCAATCACGGTGGCTAGGTTCAGCCACAACGCGGCGGCCAGCAAGGCGGCCAGCATCGCCAGCACGAAGGTTCGGCTGTTACTGACGGCTTCGGGCGCAATAATCCCCGAGGCGACGGTATTGACCACATCGCCACCGGCAATCAGTGCGCCAGCCGTTTCAAAAATCGCGGCAATAATCAGTGCGCTGCCCAAGGTGAGGGCATTGGCGCCCACCGCCGGCCCCATATTATTGGCAACGTCATTGGCGCCGATATTGAGCGCCATATAGGCACCGATCACGGTGGCCGCCACCACCACGAAGGTGCCGGGCTGCACGCCGATGAATGCCAGCGACGCGGCCGCCACCAACACCACGAAAGCGATAGCGATGCCCGGTGCAATCAGCGGTCTGGCAACAAAAGTGGTGGCACGCTCAAGCAGGCCGATGCGGCTCAAGTCCTTGTCGAGCGTTTTCCAGCGGGCGGGCGGGCGGGCATTGGGATCGTTGGGCGATGACATAAGCCAATTTTGTCATTACTTCAGCAGTTCGCGCTTGATTTTCCGCAAGCACAACCGGATTAGTGTGCAGGTTTATCCAAGCTGCGTAGGATCGCGGCCAGTTCCGGCTCTTCGACCTCGGCAGCGGCTTCGGCAAGCGGCCACCAACGCCGTTCGCGGATACTGGCTTCTGGATAACCGTCGGCCAGCTCCACGTCTTCCATCATGAACACCACCACTTCGACCGGCTGGGTGAAGTCCTCGACCAACACGCTGGCATAGTGATAGCGCCCCAGCGGTTCGGCGCGCACCCGGCCACGGGCACCGGCTTCTTCCCAGGCTTCCTGCTGGGCAGAGCCGGGCAAATCGCTGCCGGCCATTGGCCAGCCCTTGGGCAAAATCCAGCGCCCTTGGCGCTTGCTGGTAATCAGCAGCACCTCGCGGCGCCCTTCGCAAACACGCAGGCACAGTGCGGCCACTTGCAGGCGTTCTGGCCGTACCCCCAGCAAATCAAGCAACAGGCGTCTAAATCCCATGTCCGTGATCCTTGTTCATGCGCCCATTTTGCGCCCGTACACCGCAAGATGCACGGGCGCAGAGAGCCTCATCAATCGGCTTGACGACGCAGGAAGGCCGGGATGTCGAGATAATCGGCACCGCCGAAGTCCGCCGCCTTGGGCGCAGCTTCCGCTGCCGGGCTGCTGCCCTGTGCAGCACCACGACGCAGCCCGGAAGCCAGACCCTGTGCCGGGTTGAAGCCGGCGGTCGGCACATCGTCAATCGGCAGCCCGGTGGTGCCATCGCGCTTAACCACGCCCACATCCGGCACGATTTCCATTTGCGGCTTGGCACGGCGCACCGGCTCGAAACTGCCGCCGAAATCATTGCGCACCGGCGCGCGCTGGACACTGCGGTTGAGGCCGGTTGCCACCACCGTAACCTTGATTTCGTCCTGCATGTCCGGCTCGATTGAAGTACCGATGATGACCGTGGCATCTTCGGCCGCGAACTCGTGCACCACCCGACCAATTTCCTCGAACTCGGCCATGGTGATGTCCGCGCCGGAGGTGATGTTGACCAGAATGCCATTGGCGCCATGCAGATTGATGTCGTCAAGCAACGGGTTCTGCACGGCCGCCTCGGCAGCCGCCTGGGCGCGGTCATCGCCACGGGCAATGCCGGTGCCCATCATCGCCAGCCCCATTTCGTTCATCACCGTCTTGACGTCGGCAAAGTCCACGTTGATAAGACCCGGACGCACAATCAAATCGGCAATGCCCTGCACTGCGCCATGCAGCACATTGTTGGCTTCGCGGAAGGCCTGCGCCATGGTGGCATTGCGTCCCAAGACGGTCAGCAGCTTTTCGTTCGGGATGGTGATCAGCGAATCCACATGCTGAGCCAGTTCTTCGATGCCCTTCATCGCCACCTGCATGCGGCGCTTGCCTTCAAACGGGAACGGCTTGGTTACCACCGCCACGGTTAGGATGCCCATTTCCTTGGCGAGCTGCGCCACCACCGGCGCAGCACCGGTGCCGGTGCCGCCCCCCATGCCGGCGGTGATGAACACCATATCCGCGCCTTGCAGGGCATCCATGATGCGCTCGCGGTCTTCCAGCGCGGCCTGGCGGCCGACTTCCGGGTTGGCACCGGCGCCAAGCCCCTTGGTGACATTGCTGCCCAGTTGCAGCTGCAATTTGGTTCCGCTGCCACTGATGGCCTGTGCGTCGGTATTGGCGGTAATCAGTTCAACCCCCTGCAACTGACTTGCCACCATGTGCGCCACGGCGTTGCCGCCGCCGCCGCCCACGCCGACCACCTTGATGACTGCATTGGGCGCCATCTTTTCCATCAATTCAAAACTTGCCATACCGTTAGTCCTCTCTGTTTGTGCGTTGTTTTCTGTTTTGCCGGGCGCTGGAACTTCTTGTTGAGTCGTTTCCATCTGTCCGGCAGGCGTTGCTGCTTTCATGATTTGTGCCACCAGTTCACGGGACTTTTCAGCCACCGATACCACTCTCACCACCATCCACCTCCTCTTTGCTTGCCTCCTGCATCACTCACCGCAACGTGCCAGCCCATCAAAACTGGCCGTTGTACCAATCTTTCAATTTCTTGATGAAGCCAAAACTGCGACCTGCCGGCAGCAGGCTGCGGGTCCGTGGCGCATCCATTCGGCTGCCCATCAGCAGCAGCCCGACGCCCGTGGCATGCACCGGGTTGCCGACCACTTCGGCAAGACCGGCCACATGCTGCGGGATGCCGATACGCACCGGCATTTGCAACATTTCTTCGGCCAGCTCCACCACGCCTTCCATCTTCGCGCCGCCGCCGGTCAGCACCATGCCGGCGCGCACCAGTTCCTCGAACCCGGAACGACGCAGCTCGGCCTGCACCATCTCGAAAATCTCCTCGTAGCGCCCCTGTACGGCCTGCGCCAGCGCATGTCGCGGCAGTCGGCGTGGCGGACGATCGCCAACGCTCGGCACCTGGATGGATTCTTCGGCAGTCGCCATCTGCGCCAGCGCGCAGGCATAGCGCACCTTGATTTGCTCGGCCTCGGGCGTGGGCGTGCGCAGCATGTGGGCGATGTCATTGGTCACATGGTCGCCGGCAATCGGTAGCGATGCGGTATGCGCAATCGCGCCCTGCACGAACACGGCGATATCGGTCGTGCCAGCACCGATATCCACCAGCACTACGCCCAGCTCGCGCTCATCATCGGTCAACACCGCCTCGCTCGATGCCAGCGCGGAAAGAATCAGGTCATCCACCGCCAGGCCGCAGCGCTGCACGCATTTGCTGATATTGGTCGCAGCCGATTGTGCGCAGGTCACCAGATGCGCATGCACTTCTAGACGGATGCCACTCATGCCGACCGGGTTTTTGATGCCCTCTTGCGAGCTATCCAGTACATATTCGCGGGCGATGGCATGCAGGATGCGCTGATCGGAAGGAATCGCCACCGCCTTGGCAGCTTCCAGTGCGCGCTCCATGTCGCTATGCGTCACTTCGCCATCGCGCAGCGGCTCCATTCCCTGCGAATTGCGGCACTGCACATGATTGCCGCTGATCGAGGCATATACCGAGCGAATCTCGCAACCGGCCATCAGCTCGGCTTCTTCAATCGCGCGCTGAATCGACTGCACGGTGGAATCAATATCCACCACCACGCCGCGACGCAGGCCGCGCGATTCGTGGCTGCCCACGCCAATCACTTCAATCGGCAGGCCGGGGGTGTACTCGCCCACCAGCGCGGTCACCTTGGAGGTGCCGATATCCAGACCAACGATGAGGGTTTTATCGCCTTTGCGGTTCATGCGACTGCCCCTTGGGGAAGATAAACAGGAATGGGGAGAGAAAAACGGTCAAGACTTGCGCTTTTCGGGCTGTCGCTCCAACGCAGCGCAAAGCCGTTGGCATAGCGCAGATCGGCGCGCTGCAAGGTTTTGCCAGGCGGCGCAATCAACTGCGGCAACAGCCGTGCAAAGCGGCGAATGCGCGGCTCGGCATCATGCCGACCGACAATCACTTCCAAGCCGTTGTCAAACTGAATCGACCAACTGCCACGCGCATCCAGACGCAGCCCGGTAACATCCAGCCCGGTCGGGGCAAACCATTCGCGCGACTGGTTATACAGCGCGACGACTTCTTCCGTCCGGCGCGGGTCGCCGCCCAGTTGCGGCAAGCCCTCGGGCAAGGCATCGCCCATCACCGCGCGCGGATACAGGCTGCCGCGCTCGGAAAGCAGCAAATCCTCATCCCATAGGGCAAACGGGCGATGCTCAAGAATCTTCACTTGCAGCACATCCGGCCATTTCTTGCTGATTTGGGCTTCTTCCACCCAAGGCAGGCGCTCCACCGCCTGCTGCACCTCTTGCAGACGAATGGCGAAAAAACCCTGCGCCGCATAGGGCTTGAGCACTTGCTGCAACTGCGCCGCATCGACATGGCGAAACTCGCTGGTAACTTGCAGCTTCGACAGCGGAAAGCGCTCGGCACCCATCCAGCCGTTCATCACCGCCACTACCGGCAGGGCAATCACCGCGGTAGCCAGCACGATGCCAAGGATGCGGGTCAACACCTTCATAGGGTTTGCTCCAGAATCCGCCAGCACAGCTCGTCAAATTCCACGCCGATGGCGCGCGCGGCCTTGGGCACCAGCGAAGTCGCGGTCATGCCCGGCGCGGTATTGATCTCGATCAACTGCCAGCCACGCTGTTTGTCGCGCATCACGTCCACCCGGCCATAGCCGGTGCAGCCGGCGCTTTTGAATGCCTGCAATACCAGCTGTCCAAGCGCCACTTCCTGCTCGCCCTCCAGACCCGGCGTGGTGTAACGGGTGGTCTTGGACTGATACTTGGCCTTGTAGTCGTACCACTGGCCTTCGGGCTCGATGTGGATCGAGGGCAGCGCGATATCGCCCAATACCGGCACCGAAAACTCCTCGCCATCCACCATCTGCTCCATCAGCATCTCGCCGCCGTATTCGGCCGCGACTTGGCAGGCGAGCTCAAGATCGGCGGCCTCCAGCACCCGTGCCACGCCGACACTGGAGCCCTCACTGGAAGGCTTTAGGAACACCGGCAGTCCCAATTCGCGGGCAGCAGCACGCACATCTTGGCCAGGCGCGATGCGCAGATAGCGCGGCGTGGGCAAGCCTTCGGCCATCCACACCTGTTTGGTACGGATTTTGTCCAGCGTCAACGCTGCGCCCAACACGCCGGTGCCGGTGCAGGGGATACCAAGTGCGGCCAGCAAGCCCTGCACCACGCCGTTTTCGCCATCACCGCCGTGCAGGATGTTGAAAACGCGATCGACCTTTTCCGTCGCAATGACTTGCAGCAGCGCCTTGACCCCATCTACCGCGAACGCCTGCACGCCGCGTGATTGCAGCGCAGCCAGCACCGCTGCACCGGAGTTCAACGAAACTTCGCGCTCGCTGCTTTCTCCGCCCAGCAGCACGGCCACACGACCAAAGTCTTTCGGGTCAGCGAGCTTCAACGCGGGCAATTGCCAGTGGCTCATGCGGCATCTCCTGCAACTGCAAGCCCGGTTGCCGCCAAATGCTGCGAAACCGCGCCGATGTCGCCTGCGCCCATCACCAGCAGCAAGTCGCCATCGCGCAGCACGTCGGGCAATACGCCGGTCAGCTCCATAGCGCTGCCGACCACCACCGGGTCGATACGGCCACGGGTACGGATCGCGCGCGCCAGAGACTTGCCATCGGCACCGGCAATCGGTGCTTCACCGGCCGGATACACCTCGGTCAGCAGCAGCGCATCGACACTGGAAAGCACCGCGGCAAAATCATCAAACTGATCGCGGGTACGGCTGTAGCGATGCGGTTGGAATGCCACCACCAGACGACGCTCCGGCCAGCCGCCTCGGGCGGCATCGAACACCGCCGCAAGTTCGGCCGGATGGTGGCCGTAATCATCCACCAGCATCGCGCTGCCACCACCGGGTAGCGCCAACTCGGCCAACTGATTGAAGCGGCGGCCAATACCTTTGAATTTTTCCAGCGCTGCGGCGATGGCTTCGGGCGCAATGCCCAGCTGCCAGCCGATGGCCGCAGCAGCCAGCGCGTTCTGCACATTGTGCCGACCGGGCAATGCCAGGGTCATCGGCGTTTTCGAGCCATCGGGCAGATGCAGGTCAAAGTGCATCCGCGCGCCCTGCTGGCGTACCTGCTCGGCGCGCACTTCGGCATTTTCGGCAAAGCCGTAGGTCAGCACATGGCGCGGCGTGGCGGCGGCAAGCGTGGCGACTTCCGGATCGTCAATGCACAACACCGCCAAGCCGTAAAACGGCAGGCGATGCAAAAACTCGTTAAACGCCTGCTGCACCCTGGCAAAGTCGTTGTCGTAGTTTTCCAGATGGTCTGCATCAATATTGGTCACCACGGCAATCAGCGGGTTCAGGCGCAGAAAGCTGCCATCACTCTCGTCAGCTTCGGCTACCAGCCACTGACCATCGCCAAGCTTTGCGTTGGCTCCGGCGGCCAGCAATTGTCCGCCAATCACGAAGGTCGGGTCTTTGCCGCCTTCATGCAGCACGCTGGCCACCAGCGAAGTGGTGGTGGTTTTGCCGTGCGTCCCGGCGATGGCGATACCGCGACGGAAGCGCATCAACTCGGCCAGCATTTCGGCACGCGGCACAATCGGGATGCGCTGCGCCCGGGCTTCCATCAGCTCCGGGTTGTCGGCGCGAATCGCCGAAGACACCACCACGCAATCGCTGCCCAGCACATTGGCAGCGCTGTGTTCGCGGTCGATGCGCGCGCCCAGCGCCTGCAATCGGCGGGTGGCTGCATTGTCGGCGCGGTCGGAGCCGGACACTTCATATCCCAAGGTGCACAGCACTTCGGCAATGCCACTCATGCCGACCCCGCCAATGCCGACAAAATGCACGCGGCGGAAGGCTTTGGCCAAATCGCCGGGGTCTTGCAGACGACGTTGATTGACAGTGCTCATCATCACTTGGCCGCCTCCAGCACGGCTTCGGCCACTTGCGCAGCGGCATCGGGACGGGCGAGCTGGCGAGCCGCCTGTCCGGTGGAAAGAAGCAACGCCGGCTGCTCGGCAAAATGCGCCAGATGCTGCGCCAGTTGCGCGGCCAGTCCCTCGCCCTGCTTCACCATCAAGGCGGCCTGGCGCGACACCAGATATTCGGCATTGCGGGTCTGGTGGTCGTCCACCGCCTGCGGGAACGGCACCAGAATTGCGGCCACACCAGCAGCGCAGACTTCGGCCAGCGTCAACGCTCCGGCGCGACAAATCACCAAATCGGCCGCCTGCCAAGCCGCGGCCATATCAGCGATGAAGGCTTCCGGCTGCACCGCCACACCAGCCTCGGCATAAGCGCGACGGGTGTCCTCCAGCATTTTTTCGCCACACTGATGGCGTACCTGCCAGACATCACCGATGCCGTTTTGCGCAAGCGTGGCCAAAGCCTTCGGCACGGCTTCGTTCAGGGCGCGCGCGCCCTGACTGCCACCAATTACCAGCAGCTTCAGCGGTGCCACAGGTATCTGACTGCGCTGCGGCAGGACGGCGATTTCCTCACGCACCGGATTGCCGACCACATATTCGCCGACAAAGGTATCGGGAAAGCCGGTCATCACCCGGTCGGCCAAGCGTGAAAGTACCCGGTTGGTCATGCCCGCCGCACGGTTTTGCTCGTGTACCAACAGCGGCACGCCCAGCAGTTTTGCCGCAAGCCCACCCGGCCCTGCGGCATAGCCGCCAAAGCTCACCACCGCGCATGGCTGCTGCGCTTTCAGAACGGCGCGTGCGGCCTTGACCGCCGCGAACAGCTTGAACGGCAGTCCGAGCAATTTGCCCAGCCCCTTGCCGCGCACCCCGCTGACGGCGATGGTGTCCATCGGAATGTCATGCGGCGGTACCAGCCGGGTTTCCATACCGCCATCGGCACCCAGCCAGCGCACCGGCACGCCGCGCTCGCGCAGCGCACGCGCCACCGCGATGCCGGGAAAAATATGCCCGCCAGTACCGCCTGCCAGAATCATCACCGGCCTGTGCTGATGTGGGTGCATGCTCATTGTCCCGACAGGCCTCCGAATGAGGGCTCGATGCGCTGGCGCGGACTCTCACGCCGCGCGCCATTCGAGCGCGACCGCATCCACTCGCCCATGCGCTGCAACAGCGGCGCCGAGCGCACACGTCCGGGCTTGGCGGTGCGGTTTTCCACGGCATGCTTGCGCACCTCGCCCGACACCGACGCCGGGCTGGCCGACACCAGCGCCTCCGGTACGGCGACGGCCGCTTGGCTTTGCAACGCCATTTCCCGACGCAATGCCACCTGACGCTTGGCGCGCTCCAGCTCCCAAGACACCCGCAGCAGCAAGCCCAATGCGGTAAACGTCACCAGAATGCTGGAGCCGCCAAAGGAAATCAGCGGCAGGGTCAACCCCTTGGTGGGCAGGATGCCAAGATTCACCCCGATGGAAATGAACGCCTGCATGGCAATCCACAGGGCGATGCCAAAACACAGATAGCCAGAAAAATTGCGGCGCATTTCCACGCATTGCAATCCCAGCCACAGCGCACGTCCAATCAGCAGCGCATACAGGCTGACCACCAGACAGACGCCGACAAAGCCCAGTTCTTCGGCCAGCACCGCCATGATGAAGTCGGTATAGGCTTCGGGCAGATAGTTGAGCTTTTGTACCGAGCCACCAAGACCCACGCCCCAGAACTCGCCACGCCCCACCGCCATCAGCGCATTGGTGAGCTGATAGCCATCACCGAACGGATCCTGCCAAGGATCTCTGAACGAAATCAGGCGCTGCATACGATAAGGCTCCAGCAGGATGAACAGGCCGAGCAGGGGCAGCAACAACACCGCTGGCATAATCATCCGCGGCATGTTCACCCCACCCAGAACCAGCATCCCGGCGGTAATCGCCAGCACCAATGCGGTGGTGCCGAAATCCTTGTGAATCAGCAGCAAAAGCAGCGACAACGATAGCGACACGGTGAATGCCTTCAGCATCGACAGCCACGAGCCTTTGACCTCATCGGAGAACCGCGCCAAATAGCTGGCCAGCCAGACAATCATGATGAGCTTGATGGCTTCTGCCGGCTGGAAACCAATCGGCCCCAGATTCACCCAGCGACGCGCGCCTTTCACGGTATGCCCAAGCCCCGGCACCAATACCAGCAGCAGCAGCAGCGCACCGATAATCGGCAGCCATTTGCCGTATTGCTCTAGTTGGCGGATATCGCTGCGATACATCAACAGCAGCATCAGCAGCACGCCGACCACCACATAGGCAACGTGGCGATAGAAGTAATACAGCGGCGCGAGATTACGGCTTTCGGCTACCGCCAAAGAACTGGATGCGACCATCACCAGACCGACCGAAACCAGCGCGAACACGCACAGCAGCAGCCAGCCGTCAAAGCGACCGACAATCGCATCCAGACGAATCGCCTGGCGCTCTGCGTTGATGCTGCTCTGATAACGTCCGTCCATCAGCGCACCTTCAGCGTCGCAAGGCCGATCAGCACCAGCACCACGGCGATAATCCAGAAGCGCACGATGACCCGCGGCTCGGGCCAGCCTTTCAGCTCGAAATGGTGATGAATCGGCGCCATGCGGAATACCCGCTTGCCGGTGAGCTTGAAGCTCGCCACCTGAATCATCACCGAGAGCGTTTCAATCACGAACAGCCCGCCCATGATGACCAGCACCAGCTCCTGGCGGACAATCACCGCCAGCGTGCCCAGCACCGCACCAAGCGCCAGTGCGCCGATATCGCCCATGAACACCATCGCCGGATAAGTGTTGAACCACAGAAAACCCAGCCCCGCCCCGGCAATCGCCGCACAAATGATGAGCAGTTCGCCCGCCCCCGGCACCGCCGGGATTTGCAGATAGCGGGCAAACTCGGCATGGCCGGAGGCGTAGGCAAATACACCCAGCGCGCAGGCCACCATCACCGTCGGCATGATCGCAAGCCCGTCCAGACCGTCGGTGAGATTGACCGCATTGGAAAAACCCACGATCCAAAAATAAGCAATCGCCACAAAGCTGATACTGGCCAGCGGCAAGGCCACTGACTTGAACAGCGGCACATAAAACGTGGTCGCTGTCGGCACATCGGCATACAGATACAGATACAGCGCCGCGCCCAGCCCCAGCACCGATTGCAGTGCGTACTTGGTGCGCGAGCGCATCCCGTTGGGATCGCGCTTGACGATTTTGATCCAGTCATCCCACCAGCCGATGGCGCCAAAACCCACCATCACCGCCAGCACCACCCAGACATATTTGTTGCGCAAATCCGCCCACAACAGCACCGCAGCCAGAATGCTGATCAGAATCAGCGCCCCGCCCATGGTTGGCGTACCGGCCTTGGAAAAATGCGATTGCGGCCCGTCGGTACGAATCGGCTGACCACCGGACTTGAGCGATGCCAGATAGCGAATCACCGCAGGGCCCCACCACAGCGACAGGCCGAGCGCGGTCAGCGCCGAAAGAATGGCGCGGAAGGTGAGATAACCAAACAAGCCAAAATGGCTCTGCAACTGCTCAAGCCAACGGGTCAATTCAAGCAGCATCGGTTTTTTCTCCTTGCAGCAACGTGACGACGCGATCCATCGCGCTGCCGCGCGAACCTTTCACCAATACCCGCACATCGGCCTGCAAATCGTTTTGCAAGGCCGCGGCCAGTGCTTCGTGGCTTGCAAACAGCCGGGCATTCTCGCCAAACGCCGCGACCGCTTGTGCGCTCAATTCACCCAGCGCGTACAGCCGTTTGATGCCGGCCGCACGCGCGCGCTGACCAGCTTCGGCATGCAGACGGGACGCATCGGCACCCAGCTCACGCATGTCGCCAAGCACCAGCCAGGCCTCGTTGCCGGAAGCGGCCAGCGTGTCGATGGCCGCCCCCAGCGAGCCGGGATTGGCGTTATAGCTGTCATCGATCAGCCAGGCACCACCAGCCAGACGCTGCGCGGCCAGCCGTCCGGCAACCGGGCGTGCAGACTCAAGCCCAGCCTTGACATGCGCCAGCGAAACCCCAGCAGCCAGCGCCATGCTGGCGGCAGCCAGTGCATTGCCGATGTTGTGGCGACCGGCCAAGGCCAGTGTGATATCCACTTCGCCCTGCGGACAAACCAGACGGAAGCGACTGCCATCGGTGCTGCTTTGGATGTTGTCCGCACGCACATCGGCGCTGGCCTCAAGACCAAAGCGCAACACTTTGTGATTGCCCGCACGGGCGACAAAGTATTCGGCAAAGGCATCATCGGCATTGATGATCGCCGTGCCGCCTGCGCGCAAATCGTCGTACACCGCTGCCTTGGTATCGGCAATCCCCAGCAGGCTGCCCATGCGCTCAAGATGCGCCGGGGCGATATTGTTGACCAGCGCCACATCCGGCGCGGCTACGGCAGTCAACCAAGCGATATCGCCCGGCTGCCCGGCACCCATTTCATACACCGCGTACTGGCTGTCCTCCGGCGTGCCAATCACAGTCAACGGCAAGCCTATTTCGTTATTCAAATTGCCCGGTGTGGCATGAGTGCGGCCGACCTGTTGCAAAATCGCCGCAAGCAGCGTTTTGACACTGGTTTTGCCATTGCTGCCGGTGATGGCAAAGGCTTTCAGATGGCGGGCGCGATGCAGGCCACGGGCGATGTCGGCCAGCGCCGTCTGCGTGTTGTCCACCACGATTTGCGGCAGGTCGATAGCCAGCTCACGGCTGACCAACGCCGCGCGCGCGCCTTCGAGCATGGCCTTTTCCACATGGTCATGACCGTCGAAGTTCTCGCCCTTCAGCGCCACGAACAACACTTGCCCCTGCGGCAGCTTGCGGCTGTCGGTAGCGATGGCCTGCACTTCCAGCGTCGCATCACCCAATACCCGCCCATGGGCAAGTTCTGCGATTTGCGCGAGCGTCATCGGTTTCATCCGCGCGCCTCCAGCGCTGCACGCGCCACCGCCAAATCATCAAAATCATGCTTCACGCCACAGATGTCCTGATAGGTTTCGTGCCCCTTGCCTGCAATCAGCACGATGTCATCGGCTCCGGCATCGGCAACAGCCCGGCCAATCGCCTGGCGGCGGTCGCGCTCGACCTGCACGTTTTGCATGGATTCAAAGCCCGCCAGAATATCGGCGACGATGCCATCTCCATCCTCGCCACGCGGGTTGTCGTCGGTTACATAAACCTGCTCCGACAGGCGCTCGGCAATCGCGGCCATTTGCGGACGCTTGCCACGGTCGCGCTCGCCACCGCAGCCAAATACGCAAATCAGCCGCCCCTGCAGATGCGCACGCAAGGATTGCAGCGCCTGCTCCAACGGATCGGGCTTATGCGAATAGTCCACCACCACCAGTGGCAGACGTCCATCGCCGCCCAGCCGGTTCATACGCCCGGCCACCGGCGCAAGCCGCGGCAGGATGGCGAGAATCTCCTCGAACGCATGCCCTCTGGTATGCAGTACGGCCGCCACCGAGAGCAAGTTGTCGATATTGAAACGGCCAAGCAGCGGTGATTGCACCCCGGCTGTCTGCGTGCCAATCCGCAAATCAAAGCGAATGCCGCGCGCGTTCAGCTCGATGCCGCTTGCCGCCACTTCGGCCGTGGCGGCATTGCCGGCGGAAATACCGATGCCACGCACCGTCGTCGGCAGCGCAGCCAACAGTTGCGCGCCATACGCATCGTCGATATTGATGACTGCCGCCTGCAAGCCCTGGCGCTGGAACAGCCGTGCCTTGGCCGCGCCGTAAGCGGCCATGTCGCCGTGATAATCCAGATGATCTCGGGTGAGATTGGTGAATACGGCGATGTCGTAATGCACCCCGTCCACACGCCCCTGATCGAGCGCGTGCGAGCTGACTTCCATCGCCACCACACGAGCACCGGCATCACGCAAATCGGCCAGCATTTGGTGCATTGGCAGCACCAATGGCGTGGTGAAGCCGGTCGCCACCTCTTGACCATGCAGCCCCACGCCCAGCGTGCCAATGGTGCCGCAGCGCTCGCCCAGAAGCTCGAAGGCCTGCGCCAGCATCTGTACGGTGGATGTTTTGCCGCTGGTGCCAGTTACGCCCACCATCGTCAGCGCATGCGAAGGCGCGCCATGAAAGGCGTTGCCCATCTGCCCCAAGCGTGCCCGCAAACCGGGCACGGCGATGGCATCGGCAGGCGCTGGCAAATCCGCAGGCGCAGGCGGCTCGAACAACACCGCTGCCGCGCCACGGGCGCGCGCCTGCTGGACAAACCCAAGCCCATGCGCACCGAAACCGGCAATGGCGACAAAGGCATCGCCCGGCTGCACCTCGCGGCTGTCCATCACCAGCCCGGTTACGGCAAGATCGGTCGGGATACCGGCCACATCCGGCAACAAATCCGCCAGCAACATCTTCTGCTTCATGGCCGGCTCTCCAAAGGTTCGGGCAAGGGGGCAGGCAGCGCCGTCGCTGCCCTGGCATCGGCTACCGCAGTCGCCGGTGCCGTTCTTGCCGGGCTGGCCTTTTGCTGGGCGGCAATCCAGCTTTCGATATCGTCCGGCGGCACATCCATCAGTCGCAATGTGCCTTCCATCACGTTGCGAAACACCGGCGCCGAAACCAAACCGCCGTAATAGCCCTTGCTAGGATCGGGATCATCCACTGCCACCACCATCGCGTAGCGCGGATTTTCCACCGGCACAAGACCGGCAAAATACGCCACATAGCGGCGCGAATACCCGCCGCCACTGGCCTTGCGCGCGGTGCCGGTCTTGCCGGCCACGTGATAGCCCAGAATTGCCGCTTGAGTGGCAGTGCCGCCCGGCTCGGTCACGGTCTGCATCATCCGCACCACCGTACGGGCGATTTCCGGGTCAAGCACTTGGCGATGCTCGTTTTGCTGTCCCTTGATGAAGGTCGGCCGAATCGCCACGCCATCATTGCCGAGCGTGGCATAGGCATGCACGATTTGCATCGGCGTAACATTCAGCGCATAGCCATAGGACATGGTCTGCTTGCTGGTGCCATCCCAGCGCGCTGGCTCGCGCAGCAATCCGGCAGCCTCACCGGGAAAGCCAATGCCGGTGCGCTGCCCATAGCCGAACTTGTGCAGAAAATCGTAAAACTGCTGATTGCTAAGCCGCCGTGCAATCAGCGCCATGCCGACGTTCGAGCTTTTCTGGATAAGCCCGGTCGTCGTCAAGGTACCGTAATTGCGGGTATCGCTGGTGCGATAACCGCCGTTGGCAATCCAGCCGGGGCTGGTATTGAAAGTGGAATTGGCGCCAATCACGCCAGCTTCAAGCCCCGCCGCCACGGTCAGCGGTTTGATGGTGGAGCCAGGCTCCAGCAAGTCGGTCAGGGCACGATTGCGATGCGCCTCGCGGCTGGCAGTGCCGACATTGTTCGGATTAAACGAGGGCAAATTGGCCATCGCCAGCACTTCGCCATTACGCACGTCCAGCACCACTGCCGAGCCACTGACCGCTCCGCTTTTTTCGATCATCGCCTTCAGTTCGCGATAGGTCAGATACTGGATACGCCGATCCAGCGTCAGCGTTACGTCCTTGCCCGGCTCAGCTGCACGCAACAGATCCACATGCTCGACGAAACGGCCACGGTTATCACGAATCACGCGCTTCAGACCCGGCTTGCCACGCAGCCAGTCATCCAGCGCCAGCTCCACGCCCTCCTGGCCTTGGTCGTCGATATTGGTAAAGCCAAGCACATGCGCAAACGCCTCACCCTGCGGATAGAAGCGACGGAACTCGCGCTGGGAATACACCCCCGGCACACCCAGCGCCCGTACCCGTTCGGCCAGCGCCGGATTGGCACGCCGCTTCACCCACAAAAACTCCTTGTCCGCACGCTCGGCGATATTGCGCGCCAGCGAATCCGGATTGACCTCCAGCACTTCGGCCAGACGACGGATGCCCTGCGGGTTTTTCGACAAGTCCTGCGGATTCACCCAGATCGATTCCACCGGGGTTGAAACGGCCAGCGGCTCGCCGTTGCGGTCGGTAATCATGCCGCGAACCGCTGCAATCTCCACATCGCGCTGGAAACGCTCATCCCCCTGCGCCTGATAAAACTCGTTGTCCACCAACTGCAACCAGGCCGCACGCGCCACCAAGGTAAACCCTGCGGCGATCAATACACCGCCAACCAGCAGCACACGCATACGCACATTGAAGCCGCCCGCATGACGGGTCGCAGCTGCCGGACGACGGGCACGACGATGGTTCATGGCCGCACCACCACGATTTCATGCGCCTGTGGCGCCAGCATGCCAAGGCGCTCACGCGCCACCCGATCAATCAACGTGCTTTCGGCATAAGTGGCTTGTTCAAGCTGCAATTGCTTGAACTCAAGCTCCAGCTCATCGCGCACCTTTTCCAGCTTGACCAGCTCGACAAACAGCAGCCGATGCCGATGGCGCAACAGCGCCTCGCCCACCGCCGTGGCGATACAAGCAACCAGCAGCAAAACCAGCAAAAGACGCATCATGCCTGCGCCTCCCCGAGCTTTTCGGCCACCCGCAGCACGGCGCTGCGCGCACGCGGATTGGCGCGATTTTCTTCATCATCGGCCTTGATGGCCGCGCCCACCAGCTTCAGGCTGGGCGTGAATGTCTGCATTTGCGGACGTCGCCGATCGCCCGGCGGCGCTTTCGCCTTGCCTGCCATGAACTGCTTGACGATGCGATCTTCCAGCGAATGAAAGCTGATCACGGCAAGCCGCCCATTCGGCCGCAGCGCATCATGCGCGGCGGCAAGACCGGTTTCCAGATCCTGCAATTCCCGATTGACATGGATGCGAATGGCCTGAAAGCTGCGCGTGGCCGGATGGCTGCTGTCTTTACCGCGCGGCACTTGGGCGGCGATGACCTCGGCCAGATCCAGCGTGCGCAGAAACGGTTTTTGCGCACGCCGCGCAACGATGGCACGGGCAATGCGGCGGCTCATGCGCTCTTCGCCATAGCGCCACAGCACCTCGGCGATTTCGTGTTCACTCGCATCTGCCAGCCATTCGGCAGCGCTTTGACCCGCATGTTGATTCATGCGCATGTCCAGCGGGCCGTCTTTGTTGAAGGAAAACCCGCGCTCAGCCACATCCAACTGCGGCGAGGACACGCCAAGGTCGAACAGCACGCCATCAAGACCTTCGGCAGTCGCCGACCACTGCCCCAGTTCGGCAAAGCTGCCGTGATGGATAAGCACCCGAGAATCATCGGCAAAACGTGTCTTGGCCGCTTCAATCGCGGTCATGTCCTTGTCCATCAGCAGCAATTTGCCACCAGCGCCCAGTTGCGCCAGCACCCCGGCAGCATGACCGCCCCGACCGAAAGTGCCGTCCAGATACACGCCATCGGCTTTGATGGCCAAACCCGCCAGCACCGGCTGATACAACACCGGCACATGGGCGGACAATTTGTTGTCCGCCGCGCCCATCACAACTCCAACCCCAGCAATTCTTCGCTGTCCATATCCTCATCGGACAGCGTCTGGTTGATTTGCGCGGCATGCGCTTCCACGCTCCACAGCTCGAATTTTTCGCCCATGCCGACCAGCACTGCGCGGCGGTCAATCCCCACGGCACTGCGATGGCTGGCCGGAATACTGATGCGCGCACTGCCATCGAGCGCTTGGAGGCTGGCCGAGCCGACCAGCTTCAATTGCAATTGACGGGAAGATTTCTTCGCCCGCGGCAAAGCATTCACCTGGTCGCGCAGTTTTTCCCAAGCATCCTGCGGATAGATGTATAGCGACCCGGCCTCAAACGGGTTGTAAGTCACCACCAAACGCCCACCACATACCGCACCGACCTGCTCACGGAAGCAAGTCGGAATGGTCAGACGGCCTTTATCGTCTAGGGTTATGGCGGTTTCACCCTGGAACATGGGCGTGGCAAAAGCTCCGGATTTCGGGGGACTTGGATGAGCAAAATACCACTAGATTCCACTTCATCCCACTTTTTTCCACATTAGGCTTGACCCGAGACGTTGTCAACAGCCCGCGCCTATTAATTTTCCCTGTCGTATCAATGCCTTGCGGCAAACTTCAGAAATAACTCTAAGGTTTATCCACAAGCCATTGTTGTGCTTAAAGTCACATTTCATACAGCCGCGATTCATGGGTTTTTGATGAATACGGCAACCACAGCTACCAAACATCGGCCAACTGCCCGCAAAGCGCTCGATTGCGTAAAAAAGAATGTGCGCCAATACGCGCCAAGGCTGGTGTCGCAGCAAAAATCGAAGTGGCGGAGTCGGCCGATAAGCCGGGTTCTGTCGTGGACAGTCATTCTTCTTGGCCTGCCATCACTGACAGGCTCCAGCAACCTACCCGGTGCCGACGCGGGTCACGCCATGACACCCTATTTGGTCTTGCTCCCGATGGGGTTTGCCGTGCCGGCCGGTTGCCCGGCTCGCGGTGCGCTCTTACCGCACCATTTCACCCTTACCGCGCCCAAAGGCGTGGCGGTATCTTTCTGTTGCACTTTCCGTCGGCTCGCGCCGCCCAGGCGTTACCTGGCATCGCACCCTGTGGAGCCCGGACTTTCCTCGACACCCGAAGGTGCCGCGACTGTCTGGCCGACTCCGCCGCGCGCATTGTAGCGGTTTGGCATGGCAGCAAGCGCCTTCTCCTACTGCTTGCAATGAGGGAAGGTTGGGATGGGGGTTGCTTTGGAGTAGTTTGGCTTCTGGCAGAACTTCAGCGCCGGGATATGCGCCCGGCAGTGCACCGACTTTCTTTATCTTTACTAGATAGCCCCCTCATTGCCCGTACAACGCCTTGCGCGGCGCGCCACTCAATTCCGCGGCAATTTTGGCCGCAGTCGAGGGCGGCAGATGCGCAAGCAGCGCGCGATAAATGCGCAAGCCTTCGGCCAATTGCGCCTCGGCACTATCGGCAATGCCTTCTATCAGCACCACAAACTCGCCCTTTTCCTGATTGGCATCGGCATCCACTTGCGCTGCGATTTCAGCAAGACTGCCATCGAGCACGGTTTCAAACAGCTTGGTCAATTCCCGCGCCAGCACGGCCGGGCGTGCAGCGCCCAATATTTCGCCGGCATCGTGCAAAAAGTCGCGGATACGGTGCGCGGATTCATAAAAAATCATCGTGCGAGCTTCATCGGCCAATGCCTGCAAACGCTCACGTCTTGCCCCGGACTTGGCCGGCAAAAAACCCTCGAACACGAAGCGATCGCTTGGCAACCCCGCCACCGAAAGCGCGGCAATCAAGGCCGATGCGCCTGGCACCGGGCTGACACGCACCCCCGCCTTACGCGCAGCCCGCACCAAGCGGAACCCAGGATCACTCACCAGCGGCGTACCCGCATCAGAAATCAGCGCCAGCGACTCCCCAGCCAGAAGCCGCGTCAGCAATTTTTCCGTCAGCGCTTCTTCGTTGTGCTCATGCAATGCCAGCAGCGGTGTATCAATGCCGAATTGCTGCATCAGCGGCCGGCTATGGCGCGTGTCTTCGGCACAAATGGCCGCGACCTGGCGCAAGGTTTCCACTGCACGCGGGCTGAAATCGCCCATATTGCCGATGGGTGTTGCCACCACATACAAAGTGGCGGATGAAGCAGATGAAGGCGGCATTCGTTTCTCCGGAGCTTGCGCGGGTAGAATCGTAAAGCAAACATTCCAGAGAGTTTCCAGACATGCGCAACGCTCATCTTCGTGCCCTCTTGCTGGCCGGCCTTCTGGGGCTGACCGGCTGTACCAGCAGCCCGGTCATCACCACTGTCAAGGAGCAACCCGCCCCCAGTGCCTTTACCGAGGCTCACCAACTGGCGCAGAGCGATGCCCAGGGCAATGCCCGCCAAATCGAAGCCCTGCTAGCCACGCTGGATAACGCCAGCCTTTCCCGACACACCGCAGCCCTAGCAACCAATGACCCGCTATACGCACTGGCCAGCCGCGCCATGCTGCGTCGCGGCCTGACCCCGCCGCACCCGGTCGAGCGCGGCCCCGACCTGTCCAGCCGCGCACCGGCCGCCGCCGATGGCTACCGCCCCCCGAATGCACTGGCGGTACTGCTGCCCCTGACCGGCAACATGGCCGCTGCGGCAAAGCCGGTACGCGATGGCCTGATGGCCGCCTATTACGCCGAACAACGCAGCCGCCCCCCGGTACGTTTTTACGACACCAGCGCCGGGGTGATCGCCGCCTACCAGCGCGCCGTTGCCGAAGGTGCCGACTATGTCATCGGCCCATTGCAGCGCGGTGAAGTGGATGTCTTGTTCGCCCAAGGCCAATTGCCGGTGCCGGTACTGGCGCTCAATCGCGGCGAACGCGAGCCCCCAGAAACCCATATCGCCTTCTCGCTGGCGCCCGAAGACGAAGGGATTGCCGCCGCCGAGTGGCTGATTGCCCGTCAAGCCAATCGCGCAGTGGTGATTTTGAACCCCGGCGATGATGCTCTGCGCCGCGCCGCCAATGCATTTTCTGAACGCCTGCACCAGCGCGGCGGCCAAGTGGTTGAAACCGTGCGTCTGGATGAAGCGCCCACCCGCCTCAACGCCGCTGCTGCCAATGCCCCGATTGATGCGGTGTATTTCGCCATCCGTGGCGAACAAGCACGCAGCCTGATGCCGCAAATCAACCAGAATCCCGCGCTCGCCAGCGCTGCACGGATTGCAGCAAGCCAAATCACCAGCGGCACCGGCAATGCAGAAGAAAACCGCCTGCTTGACGGCATCGTTTTCCCCGGCGAATCCCTGCAAACCCGCACCGTATCCGGCATCCCCAGCAACCCCGGCGCACTCACCCCGACCGCCCGTGGCGCAGCCGCCCGCTTGTTCGCCTTCGGGCATGATGCCTGGCTGATTGCCGCCTATCCCGAGCGACTTTCCCGCCCGCGTGAAGCGGGTCTTGGCGGCGCCACCGGCGTATTGAAGCTAGACGGCTTTGGCAATATCACCCGCACCCCGGATTGGTCCGTGCTGCGCGGTGGCGTTGCCCTGCCCTACAGTGACCGCTGAACACCTGAAAACCGGACAGGCGGCAGAGCAGGCCGCCTGTCGCTGGCTTGAAACGCACGGCCTGCGCCTGATTGCGCGCAATCAACGCTGGCGCGATGGCGAGCTGGATTTGGTTATGCGCGATGGCGACATTCTGGTATTTGTCGAAGTACGCTACCGTGCCAGCAACCACTACGGCGGCGCAGCCGCTTCCATCACCTACGGCAAACAGCAGCGCCTGATTCGCGCTGCCGGACATTTCCTCGCCACACACCCGAAACTTGCACAACTGCCCTGCCGATTTGATGTCATCACCGCCTGCGGCGACCCGACGGCACCTCAAATCGACTGGCTGCGCAATGCCTTCAGCGCTTATTGATTGCCTTCAACGCCAGTCGCCGCCTGCCGCGCACGATTGTCGATACTCTGCACAATCTTGCCACCATGCAGCACCAGCACCCGATCAGCGCTGGCGATGGTTTCCGGGCGGTGCGCCACAATTACGCGGGTGATGTCGAGCTGCTTGACCGCCGCATTTACCCATTGCTCGTTGTGGATATCCAGATGGCTGGTAGTGACCTGCTTCCTCCAGCGTCAACACCCGCTTGCCGATGGCCGGGTCAAGTATCACCAGCTTGCGGCCACTGACTTTTTGCAGCACTACAAAATGATTCAAATCCCAATGCAGCACACAGGGCAAGGCCAGCTTGTCCAGGTCACCCATATCCAAGCACAATGCCCGGGTTTTGAAACCCAACGCCTGCGCGATATGGATCAATTGCGCCAGCTTGGCGCCTTTCAGCGACAGCGGAAACCGCTGACGCAGCTCCGGCAGCGACAACTCAAGCCCATGATGCCCTGCCACCATCGCCAAAGAAGCCAGACCACATTCAGCGGCTTCGGATTGGTAAATAGAATTCACAACATCCAAAAAATAAAAAAGTCAGTAACCACTAACCAGATATCGAGCAGGAGGAGATGCCGTTATTTTAGGAAGGTTAACAACTCCATCATGAGCATGATCAATATCATCGCCAGCAATAAACTTAAAAAATACCGAGTCCGGCTCAACCACCCCCACTCTAATTACACCGCATCCGGATGGGGTACAGCCCCAAGCCCAGCCAGTAAAATTGACATACACTGTTAACGGCTGAAGCTCTCTCAACCTATAACCAATTGACTGATGCGGATAACGCTCCCTACCTGGTGACTCGGAAGAATGAAAGCTGCCGAACAAGCCAAGAACAACAGATTCAGGAAATTTGTCCTTTGCTGCCAGAATGGTTTCTGCCATCGCCATATCTCGATCTTCATCCCAAAATCCGTCATCAAGCAAAAGAGAAATCTTGGCTCCACTTTTTCTTAATTTATGGACGCGCATAATTAATTCAAGCATCGCAACACTTGACCTGCCATCCCTAAGTTTTTCGCTTTGCCAGAATGAAGAATTAATAAGCCTCTCACGATCAGCACGCTTTCCATCTGATGCCAAAAACTGCTCAACTGCCACTTGTTCGCTCCGAGGAAGCTCAAGTGCAAAGATTACATTTCTTCCAGACCCAGCTAAAACACAGGCATGTTCGACTGCCAAGGAAGGAATTTCATTTGTCCCGTGAATTTCCCCAATCAAAGTGACCTCTGAAAACGGAATTTCCGCCATAGGAAAGCATTTGAAATCATTTGCCAACAACCGAGCCGGAACCATTGTCAAGGACAAAAAAACCCATCCCCAAAAAACATTAATTCTCATCATCACTCTCCGCAATAAATACTTCAGAAAGACCCTCTGAAAACAACATTAAATATGAAACAAGAGAAGATCGCTCACGCCCAATTTCGACCAGAATCCCCCACCTCTTCGGATAAAAGATTGAATAACTTTCCATCTCAATAAAGTTTAACCCAAAAGGTAAAGAACCGTCAGAAAAATTACTCACCAACAAGCCCCCACCCACACCCCCTGCAAGATCGAAAGCAGAACAAAGAATACCAAGTATTTTATTCATCCAGGTCTTAGGAAGTTAAGGATTTAGATTGGCTGCTCTCTCAGCATTTTCATCAGAAGCTTGTAAAGGTTATCGCGTCGATGGTTGAAGCGAAACTCTGTCTCTTTGAGGTGCAGGTAAAACATGTTTTTCCGAATTCCCTTCATCTTGGACAAGCGTAGCTTGGCGTATGCCCAGAACGATTCAATGCCGTAGATGTGAGACTGGTCATTGGCAAACTCGTTGCTCCCATGATTGACCCGCAAGTGCTTGGCATAGCCCATATCGACCAAGCCGTGATAGCCCCGCCATCCATCGCTGTGGATGACACTGTCCAATGCCACCTTACCCCGTATCGCCTTGCGTAGCGTGGCTTTCTTGACATCAGGAACGATCTCGGTAGCAACCCATCCATTGCGTTTGAATAGCCCAAATACAATTGTTTTGCTGCCTGTACCACGCCCGCGCTTGCCGCGTACACGGCGCGGTCCAAAGTAGGATTCATCGACCTCAATCTGACCAGACCATGGGCTGTGTTTTTCACACTCGACTGCTATGCGCTCACGCAGCTTGATATAGATTGAGTTGATGGAGTGCAGGCTGATTCCGGTCAGCCTAGCAGTATCAGAGGCTGACAAGTCCAATGCGAAGTAACGCAGGATTTGACGAAAGTTCTTCTCTGCGATTCGGGAACGGTTGTAGTACCTGTTTTTTCCAGTCATTACAGAAGCTTAGCTCACCATTGGAGCGGCTTAACTTCCTAAGACCCAAATGAAAATTGACTGCCGGTTTTGCGGCAACTTCCAAGCTCAACTGCCACACGTAGAACAAAGCCCGGCGTGTGGCCGGGCTTCAACGGGCTGGGCAGGCTCAACCCCGGCGCTCTGCCTAAAGGGCAGAAGCGCCGCCGTTGCCTTGCTAAACCCAGTCGCGCATCGCCTCGCGCAGCTCCGGCAGGCAGCGGCGACTGACATCCAGCGGTTTTTCCACCCCGTGCAGCCAGACATGGGCTTTGCCATCGCTGTCTCGCCACAGTTCCTTGAGTGCATCGCGGGCAATCAGGCAATTGCGATGGATGCGCAAGAAACGCTCGCCAAATTCTTCTTCCAGCGATTTCAGGCTTTCTTCAATCAGGTCTTCGCCACCGGTATGGTGCACCACTACATATTTTTCCTCGGCCTGAAGATAGTGAATATCCACTACCGGAATCAGCCGCATATGCCCGCCCAAGCGTGCACATAACTGGGTTCTGACATGCGCAACGGGAACGGCTTGCGATACGCCCAAACGCTGCCGTGCCCGGCGCAGGGTTTCTGCCAATCGTTCGGCGCGCAGCGGTTTGACCAGATAATCCAATGCGGCGTTATCGAATGCTGCCAGCGCGTGCTCATCGTAGGCGGTGCAAAAGGCAAGCAACGGCGGCGCTGCCAATTGCTGCAACTGCCGGGCCACTTCCAGCCCGGTCATGTCCGGCATATGGATATCCAGCATCACCAAATCGGGATGATGGGTATCACAGGCCAGCAGGGCACTATGGCCGTCGCCGACTTCGGCCACGATTTCCACGTCGGCCTCGCGCTGCAACAAGGTGCGCAGCCGGGCGCGCGCCAGCGGTTCGTCATCGACAATCAAGACTTTCATCTTCCCCCCTCCCCGTTTGTTTCCGCATCAAGGCGATGCAGAAAACCGCTGTTCAAACCAGTGGCCAAGATCGCGGATTTCCTCGGCACAGACTTGGTGCATCATCGGGTACGCATGCCAGTCCACCTCGAAACCGGCATCGCGCAGCATATCGCGGCTGCGTCTGCCGCCGCCATAAGGCACCACCGGGTCATGCAGGCCATGCGCCATAAAGACCGGCTGCTGACGGGCGGCATCCGTCAACTTTGTCATGCTGCCCATCCCCAGCGGCAGATAAGTGGACAATGCGACCAGCCCCGCCAATGGCGTGGTGCGTTCAATCCCAGCGGCCAAGGTAATCGCCCCGCCTTGCGAAAAACCGGCCAGAAAAATCCGCTCTGCCGGAATGCCGCGCTCGATTTCACGGGCAATCAGGGCTTCAATCTGCACCACCGACTCTGCCACGCCTTCGGCATCGGCACGATTGGACAAGTCCATATCGCGGATGTCATACCAGCCGCGCATCGGCACACCGCCATTGATGGTGATGGGGCGCACCGGCGCATTGGGAAATACAAAGCGCAAGGCCGGCCAGTCTTGGCCAATCAGCTCCGGCACAATCGGCTCGAAGTCATGTGCATCCGCCCCCAGGCCATGCAGCCAGATAACTGCCCATTGCGGCTGCTGGCCGGTTTCGCGCTCAATGCAATCAGGAATCGACACGTTGATGACTCTCGCAAATGATGAAAGCCCATAGCCTGACATGATTTTCTGCCTGCGGCGAGATGGCGGCAAAACAAAACCCGGCATTGGCTACCGGGTTTGGAGTTCAAGCATAGTCGGGTTGGTGGGCTGCTGAATATGCAGCGGCTCCCCGCGGCTCATGGATGATTGGTGGGCCCACCAGGATTCGAACCTGGAACCAAAGGATTATGAGTCCTCTGCTCTAACCGTTGAGCTATAGGCCCGTTGTGACTGCAATCAGGTATCCAGGAAGCTGCGCAGGGTTTCCGAGCGGCTGGGATGACGCAGCTTGCGCAATGCCTTGGCTTCAATCTGGCGAATGCGCTCGCGGGTAACATCGAACTGCTTGCCGACTTCTTCCAGGGTGTGGTCGGTATTCATGTCGATGCCAAAGCGCATGCGCAACACCTTGGCCTCGCGCGGGGTGAGGCCAGCCAGCACGTCGCGCACCGTTTCCACCAAGTTGATGTCGGTGGTGGCGTCCACTGGCGACATGACATTGGTGTCTTCAATGAAGTCACCCAGATGCGAGTCTTCATCGTCACCAATCGGCGTTTCCATGGAAATCGGCTCTTTGGCGATTTTCATGACCTTGCGGATTTTGTCCTCGGGCATGTCCATCTCGCGCGCCAGTTCTTCCGGCGTAGCTTCGCGGCCATAGGTCTGCAACATCTGCCGCGAAATGCGATTGAGCTTGTTGATGGTTTCAATCATGTGCACCGGGATAC
The DNA here is from genome assembly GCA_002798275.1 of Lysobacteraceae bacterium NML08-0793. Classification (GTDB taxonomy): domain Bacteria; phylum Pseudomonadota; class Gammaproteobacteria; order Xanthomonadales; family Xanthomonadaceae; genus Solilutibacter. The sequence goes on from NWQR01000001.1 coordinate 681,489, forward strand.
GGATGGTGCGCGCCTGATCGGCAATCGAACGGGTAATAGCTTGGCGAATCCACCAAGTGGCATAGGTGGAGAACTTGAAGCCGCGGCGGAACTCAAACTTGTCCACTGCCTTCATCAGGCCGATATTGCCCTCTTGAATCAAATCGAGGAACTGCAGGCCGCGGTTGGTGTATTTCTTGGCGATGGAGATAACCAAGCGCAGGTTGGCCTCGACCATTTCCTTCTTGGCCTTGCGCGCCTGTACTTCGCCATAAACCATGGTCTTGACCAGTTCACGCATGTCCGCGAGGGTCATTGAGTTCTTGCCTTCCAGCGCCAGAATCATTTCCTGCTGGGCAATGATCTGCTCGCGCAGGTCGCGCAGGGACGAGCCCCACTTCTGCTTGCGCTTGAGCATTTCATCCACCCAGCCCAAGTCGATATTGTTGCTGTCCCAAGCTTTCAGGAAGTCCTTGCGCGGCATCCCGGCCTGACGGGTGGCCAGCTCCATGATGCGGCGCTCACGGGTCTTGATTTCGTTCTGCACATCGCGCAACTGCGCCACCAGCGCATCGAAATACGGCAGCGGGAACTTGAAGGTCACGAAGATGTCGGCCATTTCCTGACGCAGTTTGGCCACCGACTTGTGCGAAGGGCCGTGCTTGGCTAGGGCTTTTTCAAACTTGCCCCACAGCGCCGCCATTTCGCTCATACGCAGCTTGACTTCTTCCGGGTCCGGGCCCGAAGGCGCCGGCTCATCCGCCGCACCGGCATCCTCATCGTCGTCAGCGTCTTCGTCCAGCGCCTCGACCTCGTCTTCGACTTCTTCATCTTCCGCAGCGGCGGCAGCATTGGCTTCTTCAACGTAGTCATTGAAGCCAACCACCACTTCCGGCAGACGCTTCTTGCCATCCAAATGCTGCTGATAGTCCTCCAGCACCAGTTTGACCGAGGGCGGGAACAGCGCCAGCGAGGCCAGCATTTGATTGAGGCCTTCCTCGATACGCTTGGCGATGGCGATTTCACCTTCGCGGGTCAAAAGCTCGACCGAGCCCATTTCACGCATGTACATGCGCACCGGGTCGGTGGTACGGCCGGTTTCGGTATCCAGCGCCGAGAGCGCAGCGGCGGCTTCTTCGGCAGCCGTTTCGTCCACATCACGGCCGGAACCGGACTGCCCCGACAACAGCAGGGTTTCGGCATCGGGTGCAACTTCATGCACATCAATGCCCATGCCATTAATCATGCTGATGATGTCTTCGATCTGCTCCGGATCGACCAGATCATCGGGCAGATGGTCATTGACCTCGGCATAGGTCAGATAGCCCTGTTCCAGGCCCTTGCTGATGAGCTGCTTGATTTCGGACTGGGCCTGACGATCACTGGCCATGCGCTTCCACCTGAAAGAAACTGAACCCGTAATTATACTACTTTATCCCCCGGCTGCCGGATTCAGGTTTGCAGCAGGAAGGTTACCGGGCCGTCATTGACCAGGCTCACCTGCATATGGGCACCAAAGCGCCCCATTTCCACCCCTGGCGGGTGTTTTTTTCGACATTCATCCAACAACTGTTGATAAAGCTGCTCGGCAAGCGCCGGGGCAGCGGCACGACTGAAGCTCGGACGCAGGCCGCTGCGGGTATCGGCCGCCAAAGTGAACTGGCTCACCAGCAGCAATTGCCCGCCAGTATCTCGCAGGGCGCGATTCATGCGGCCTGCCTCGTCGGCAAACACGCGATAGCCCAGCAGACGCTCGGCCATTTTTTCCACCTTGCCAGCATCGTCCTCCGGCTCGGCGCAGACCAAGGCCAGCAAGCCTGCGCCAATCTGGCCGACGACTTCTCCCGCCACTTCCACCTTCGCGCTGGAAACACGCTGAATCAAGGCCAACATATGCTTTTCTCCCGGAGAAAAAGCAAAGGTTAACCAAAGCCGCGCACTTGCCGGCGGTTTTCTCTACACTCAAATGCCTTTGTCCATGCGCTACCCATGCTTTACTGGCTTGCCAAACTGATCGGCCTTCTGCCCATGTCCGCACTGCACTGGCTGGGCGAGCGACTTGCCGCTTTCTGGCTGCGTGGCAACCGCCGCGAAAGCCGGGTGGCGCTGCGCAGCCTAGAAGTCGCTTTTCCGCAAATGCCCGCCGCCGAACGCCATGCCCTACACCGGGCTGCGCTGCAAAGCACTGGCTGGCAGATGTTCGAAACCCTGCGTATCTGGACACGTCCGGTGCAGCAGAACCTGCGCTTGCTGCACGAAGGCAGCGGCTCTGAATTACTGGATGCCGCCATCGCCAGTGGCCGTGGCGTGATTATGGCCGCCCCGCATCACGGCAATTGGGAATTGCTGAACCAATGGCTGGCCACGCGCACCACGCTCGCCATTTTGTATGCGCCGCCGGAGTCGGCCAGGGTAGAAGCCTTTCTACGCCGGGTACGCAAGGCGCAGGGCGGCGAGAACCGGGTAGAGCAAATTCGCGCCGAGGGCATCGGCATCCGCCAACTGTTCAAGCGCCTGCAAGAAGGCGGCGTGGTGGGCATCCTGCCCGACCAGCAGCCCAAGCAGGGCGACGGCATCTGGGCGCCGTTCTTCGGCGCACCAGCATCGACCATGACCCTGATTGGCCGCCTAGCCGAACGCACCGGCGCTGTGGTCTTGTTCGCTTGGTGCGAGCGCAATGCCGATGGCCAGGGCTTCACCCTGCACATGCAGGCCGCCCCGGAGGCAATCGCCGCCCGCGACCCGCTGGTATCGGCCAGCGCCCTCAATGCCGGCATCGAAGCGCTGGTACGCCGCAACCCGGCGCAATATCAATGGACTTACAAACGCTGGTCGCAGCAGCCTGAAGGCAGCGCGTTCGGCAATCCCTATTGGCCGGACTGTTACTGACATGCAGCCAAGCACTTCCAACCCGCCGACACTGCGCGTGGTACATCCGGACGTCTGGCAGCCATTGCCTGCGCGTGGACGGCTCTTGTTCCGCCTGCGCCATGCCCTCGGCTTTGCGCTGCTGGCCACCATCGTATTGACCCCATTGCTGGTGCTGACCGGCACGCAACTGGCATGGCCGTTGCCATATCCGCTGATTGCCATTCCTGTGGGCTGCGCCTTGCTGGGGGCGGCATTCGGTGCTTGGCTGGGTGGCCGCCGTCACAGCTATTACCGCTGGCGACTGGACGATACCGGCTTTGCGGTCAAAAGCGGCAAGCTCTGGCAAAGCCATGTCCATGTCCCGGCAACCCGCGTGCAGCATCTGGACATCAAACGCGGCCCGCTGGAGCGCCAACGCCATTTGGCTACGCTGACGGTACATACCGCCGGAAGTTTTGGCCATGCCATCACCCTGCCCTGCCTTGATGCAGCCAATGCCGAGGCACTGCGCGCAGAATTGGCGCGTCGCATCGAGCCCGAAAGCGATGCCGACTGAAGCCCCGCAGCCACCCCCGATTCCAGCGCCGCCCGCCCAAGAGCACCGGCTGCACCCTTGGTCGTGGCTGTTTGTGGCCTTGCAATACCTCAAGCAATTTATTCTGCCGCTGCTCCTGCTGCTGTTTGCGCGGCGCGGCGACAGCCAGGCGCTCTGGCCGCTTTGGGGTCTGGCCGGACTGGTACTGGTTTCGCTCTGGCAGTACGCCACCTATCGCTACCGGCTGCTGCCTGACCATATTGAAATCCGCAGCGGCCTTGTCGCACGCAAGCTGCGGCAGATTGCCTATGCCCGCATCCATAACGTCGCCCTGCACCAAACCCTACTACACCGGCTGTTCGACGTGGCCGAAGTCCGGCTGGAGTCGGCCGGCGGCATCACGCCCGAAGCACAAATGCGCGTGCTGCGTATGGATCGGGCACTGGCGCTGGAGCAGTTGGTGCGCGCGCGTGGCCAGGTTGTAGATGCAGCCATACGCCCGGCTGACCATCCTGCCCCGGTTATTGCCCACGCCACCCAGCCACTGCTGACCCTGTCCACCGCTGAAATCATCCGTCATGGCCTGATTTCCAATCGCGGCCTGGTCGTGGTGGCCGCCATACTCGCCGCGCTCGGGTCATTTTTCGATGATTTACTGGAAAGTTTTTCCGAGCCGCTGACACGCTCTGCCCGCACCGCACTCAACGGCCTAGATGCGCACCACCTCACGCTTGACTGGGTGGATTTCAGCCTGATGGGACTGGCATTGCTGCTGCTCATGCTGGCGCTGCTGCGGTTGCTTTCCGTGGCCTTGTCGTTATTGCAATACCACGGCTTCGTGCTGGGCGAAACCGGCCGCCGCCTGACCGTCAGCCGCGGGCTTTTGAGCAAAATCCGCAACTCCATCCCCAAACGCCGCATCCAAGCTTGGCAGTTGCAGGAAACCTGGCTGCACCGGCGTTTCAACCGTCGGACATTGTCGGTGGAAACCGCCGCAGGCGCTGCCGCCCAGCAACAAGAGCGCGGCATCAACGCACTGGTGCCCATAGCTACCCCAGCCACCTGCGATGCACTTGTCAACCATTGGCTGCCAGACGCGCACTGGCCGCCCGTGCAATGGCAAAAACTGCATCGCCTCGCTTGGCTGCGGCGCTGGCTGCATACCTGGCTGTGGCTGCTGCCATTGAGCCTGTTGGCGGTGTGGCGCTTGGGCAGCTGGGGCACGCTGGTGCTGCTGTGGCTGCTGCCATCGGCTTGGCTCGCCTGGCAAGCCGCGCGCCATGCCGGTTGGAGCCTTTCCGGTGGACTGGTGGCAACACGTCAGGGCTGGTGGTCAAAACAATGGCGCTTTGTCGAGGTGGAAAAATTGCAAAACCTGCGCCTATCCGCCTCGCCGCTGGACAGGCTTTTCGGGATGCGCAGCCTGCTGCTGGATACCGCAGGCTCAACCCCTTTTTCACGGCTGTTGATAACCTGCCTGCCCGCAGCAGAGGCCGAGCAATTGCTGCAAACACTCGCCCGGCAACTGGCGCACAGCCCGCTACGCTGGTGAAGCGCTAGTCCAGCAACTCCATCGCCATCACCAGACCATCCTCCCGGCCATTGTTGGCCGCCGGGTAATAACGCGGGCGGCGGCCAATTTCGTTGAAGCCTTCGTCTTGGTACAGCCTGACCGCATGGATATTGGACGGCCGCACTTCCAGAAAAATCCTCTCCGCCCCCCGCTCCTGCGCTGCCCTGCGCACATCACGCAGCAGCCGTCTGCCAAGCCCGCGTGACTGGCAAGCCGGGTCGATGCAGATATTGAGCAAATGCGCTTCGCCCGCCTGCACACTGACTACCGCATATCCGATGATGTCCGACGCGCTTTCCAGCACCCACATGGAATATCCGGCACGCAGGCAATCGCGGAAATTGCCCACCGACCACGGCCAGGGATAGGCGCGCAATTCGATCTGCATCACCGCCGGCAGATCCGATTCCTGCATGCGGCGAAGATTGACTGCCAATGCCTCGGCACTCATCGACGTGCCTTGAGACGGCGTAATTGCGGCCACAATGCCCGCTTCACTGCGGCATCACGCAGGTGCTCGGCATCGGGCAGAGCAATCCCGGAAGCCAGCAGCAATTCCGGCGCAATGCCAATGGCCGCAGCCAGTTGCGCCACCACAAATGGATCGGGCGGCAACATCGCCGCTGGCCATACCTGCCGCCACGGTGGACAGCCAAGCTCGGCCAAGACTTCTGTTTGCAGGCTGTCCCAGCTCATGTCATCTCGGCGGTGCGACGGCGAAACGGCATCATCATCGGGCCAGAAAGCGCATAAGCGGTGAACACCAGCAACAAGGTCTGCGGCGGGTACAAAGCCAGCGCAATCAATACCGCAAGAATCACCGGAAAGACGAAGAACGGCACGCGCTCCCCCTGCTCGCCACGCTTGCTGCCCTTGAAGCTGGTGTAGCGGATATTGCTGACCATCAGCAGCGCCACCGCCACCGTAACCGCCAGTGCTGCATAGCGCAGGCCGCGCCCGGCCACATCGTAATCGTGCAGTGTCCAGACAAAGCTCGCCATCACCGCGGCCGCTGCCGGACTTGCAAGCCCGATGAACCAGCGCTTGTCCACCACACCCACCTGGCTGTTGAAGCGGGCAAGACGCAGCGCCGCACAGGCAGCATAGAGAAATGCCGCCAACCAGCCCAATCGCCCAGCGGTGGCCCCCTCCTGATGCATGTACTGCAAAGCCCAGTGATACATCAGCATCGCCGGCGCCATACCAAAACTGACCAAGTCCGCCAACGAGTCATACTGCACCCCAAACTCGCTCTGGGTATTGGTCAGCCGCGCCACGCGCCCATCCAGCCCATCAAGCAAGGCCGCGATGAAAATCGCCACGCACGCATGGGTGAACTTGTCCTGGCTTGCCGCAATGATGGCGTAGAAGCCCGCAAACAGCCCGCCAGTGGTGAACAGATTGGGGAGCAGGTAATAGACCGCACGCGCCGGGCGGGGATGGTTTTTGTTCTCGTCCATAACGGGCAAGTTTAGCGCCTTGCCTCGAATATGATTACTGCTTGCCGAACACCGCCTGTCCAATGACTTGCAAGCCATCGGCCGTGATGTTGCAATGTGATCTGGATCACAAGGAGTTGCACCATGTTCAAGCGCTTGCCCACCCTGATGATGCTCGGCCTTTGCGCCGCCGCTGCCATCACCCCTGCCGCTGCCCAGCAAATCTATCAATGGAAAGACGCCCAAGGGCGCACGCACTATTCCAGCACACCGCCCAGCAACGGCAATTACAGCATTCGCGGCGTGCGCGACAAGCAGCCCGAGGGCAATGCCCCTGCTGCCGCCCCTGCCAAACCCGAAAGCGAGCAATGCAAACAGGCACGCACCAATCTGGCCGTATTGCGCGACAGCCCCAGCGTGCAAATGACCGGCTCGGACGGCAACCCGCGCACGCTCAATGACGAAGAACGCGCCGCGCAAATGCGACTTGCCCAGACCATTCTGGAAACCAACTGCAAGTAACCGGGCAACAAAGCTGCAAGGCGCATGGCAAAATGCCGGGCTCCATCCAATCCGAGCCCTGCCATGCGCCTGTCGCGTTTCCATCTGCGTACCGAAAAAGAAACCCCCGCCGAAGCCGAAATCATCAGCCACAAGCTGATGCTCAAATCCGGCATGATTCGCAAACTGGCTGCCGGTCTTTACACTTGGTCGCCACTGGGGCTGCGGGTATTGCGCAAAGTGGAAAAAGTGGTGCGCGAAGAAATGAACCGCGCCGGCGCCATTGAAATCCTGATGCCCACCATCCAGCCGCAGGAATTGTGGGAAGAAACCGGCCGCTGGGAAAAGTTCGGCGGCCAGCTTCTGAAAATCCATGACCGCAAGGAAGCCGGTTATTGCTACGCACCAACGGCCGAAGAAGTCGTTACCGACTTTGCCCGCAACGAGCTGGCCAGCTACAAGCAGCTGCCAGTCAATTTCTATCAAATCCAGACCAAGTTCCGTGACGAAATCCGCCCGCGTTTTGGCGTGATGCGTGCCCGCGAGTTTTTGATGAAGGATGCCTATTCCTTCCATCTGGACGAAGCCTCGCTCGAGGCCGAATACCGCAATATGTATGACACCTACAGCCGGATTTTCACCCGTCTGGGACTGAAGTTCCGCGCGGTGTTTGCCGATACCGGCGCGATTGGCGGCTCGGCCTCGCATGAGTTTCATGTGCTGGCAGACTCCGGCGAAGATGCCATCGCATTTTCCGATACCTCCGACTACGCCGCCAATGTGGAGCTGGCCGAGGCCATCGCCCCCGATGCGCGCGCTGCCGCCACCGAATCAATGCGCGAGATTGCAACGCCTACGCAAAAAACCTGCGAAGAAGTGGCGGCACTGATGCAAATCCCGCTTTCCCGCACGGTGAAATCAATCGCGCTGATGGGCGTGGATGCCGAAGGCGCACCGCAATTTGTGCTGGCGCTTTTGCGCGGCGACCACAGCGCCAATGAAATCAAACTGGCAAAACTGGCCGGACTTGCCGATTACCGTCTGGCCAGCGAAGAAGAAATCCGCACGCACTTGGGCGCATCACCGGGTTTTCTGGGACCGCTGAACCCGGTCAAACCCATCCGGGTGATTGCCGACCGCAGCGTGGCGGCAATGGCCGATTTTGTCATCGGTGCCAACCGCGATGGCTTTCATATTGCCGGTGTCAATTGGGGGCGCGATTTGCCGGAGCCGGAAGTGGCCGATATTCGCAACGTCATCGCCGGCGATCCGTCTCCCGACGGACAGGGCACGCTTGGCATCGCCCGCGGCATCGAGGTCGGCCATGTGTTCGCGCTTGGCAACAAATATTCCGAGGCAATGGGCTGCACCGTGCTGGATGCCCAGGGCAAGCCGGTCAATCCGCTGATGGGCTGCTACGGCATTGGCGTTTCGCGCATTGTTGCGGCGGCCATTGAGCAAAATCACGACGAAGCCGGCATTCGCTGGCCGGAAGCGATGGCACCTTGGCAGGTGGCAGTCTGCCTTATCAATCCGAAAAACAACCCGGAGGTATTGGCCGCCGCCGAGGCGCTATGCCAGGAATTGAATGAAGCCGGAATTGATACCGTGCTCGATGACCGTGGCCTGCGTCCGGGCGCCATGTTTGCCGACATGGAGCTGATGGGGATTCCGCATCGCGTGGTGGTTTCCGAGCGCGGCCTTGCAGCAGGCAATTTTGAATATCGCCATCGCAGCGCCACTGAGGCGGAAAATCTCGACCGGGCAACATTGCTTGACCGACTGACTGCAACCGCAGCGTGATTTATCGTCAATACGGCATTATCAATTGCATAAAGATAATCCAGCCATTAATATCGCTTGCGGACGGCGAATACGCCAACTTTCGACAAACGATTTAACCCGTGGAGAAAACATGGATATCACCAAACTGAGCAGCAAAGAACTTGCCGATTTGATTAGCCAAGCACAAAAGCGCAAGAAGGTGCTGGCCAAGCGCAAACCGATCAACCAGGTGCGTGCGCAAATCAACAAAATCGTGCGTGGCTCCGGCTACACCTTCGAAGAACTGTTTGGCAGCGTGGCAGGCGCTGCGGCAGCACCTGCCACCCGTGGCCGCAAGAGCAGCAAGGGGCCGCGCAAAGGCACCAAGGTGGAAGCCAAGTATCGTGACCCGGCCAATGCCGAAAACACTTGGAGTGGCCGCGGCAAGCAGCCGCGCTGGCTGGCCACCTATGTGGCCGCAGGTCGCAATCTGGAAGAGTTCCTGATCAACAAGGCCGCTTGAGGCATTTTGAGGCACTTTCCAGACACACAAAAAACGCCGGGCAACCGGCGTTTTTTGTTGCGGGTTTTGTTGCGGGCAGTCAGAGATTGCTGCGCGGCGGCGCCAACAGATTGCCGAACATCAAGCCGGCAATCAGTGCCAGCAGGATATTCAACACGCTCATCAAGGCAGCTTGCCCGGCACTGATATTCTGCTGCTGCATCAAGTCCATCACGCCACGGAAGCTGACGCTGCCCGGCACCAGCAGGATAATGCCGGGGACACGCACCAGCGCACCTGGCCGGTTGCGCACGCGCGCATACAGATTGCCCAGCATGGTCAATACCAGCGCGCTTAGAAACACCCCGGCCACATTGCCCAGCTTCGCGCCCGCATAGCGGGAAATCAGATATCCGGCTGCCGCCGAAAACATCACCAGAAGATAATCCCGGCGCCCGGCACGAAAGGCCACGGCGAAGGCAAAACAGGAAAGCACAAGCCCGGCCGCCTCGACCCAGCCCGGTTGTGGGCGGGAAAACTCGACCTGTGGCCTGACACCCAGCATTTGCGCCAGGGTCAACGCAATCATGGTGCCGATGGTTACTTTCAAAATGGTGCTGAGCGCCCCGGCAAAGCGCGCCACCCCGGCACCCAGATGCTGATTGGTCAACTCGCTGATGGCATTGGTCAAGGCCATCCCCGGCAGCATCACGATGACCGCGGCAATAATCACGGTATTGAGATTGAGTGGCGCGACAAACCCCGCCACCAATACCGCCAGCGTGGCGGCCAGCATCGCCGCCAGCGCCTCCACCGATTCGCGCAGCAGCGGCTGACGCGCCGTGGCAAAATCCAGCAGCCCGATAAAAAGCCCGGCAAGCGTGGCAACCGCAATATCCAGCCACGGCAGGCGCAGCAACATGGAAACGCCGCCTGCCACCAATGCAAACGAAAGTATCTGCATCAGCAGCCAGCGTCGGCTGGGCGGTTTGTCGAGCATTTTCAGGGCGGCCTGCCCTTCGGCAAGCCCGATTTTTCCGGCCAGCACATCCTCGGCAATCCGGTCGGTTGCGCTTAATCGGGCAAGATCGACCTCGCCCGGCGGCAGGCGAATCACTCGGGTTACATCATTGGCATGGGCATCGCCCAAATCACGGAAAGTCAGAATCATCCCGGTCGGATTGACCCAGGGCTGGCATTCCAGGTTCATCCGCGAAGCCACCCCGAGGAGCGCCCCTTCAAGACGTTGTGCGGTCGTGCCGCAGGCATGCAGGCGCGCGGCGAGTTCGGCGACAAAATCAATGCGATTGCGTGCCGGGATATCGGTCAATTGCAGTTCTGGCATGACAAAAGCATGACACGGATAATCCTGACCGCAAGCCTCATTATCATGACGATTTCACGCCTTCTGTCCTCATACCCTCTAAGATGCGCGACTTGAGGATTTTGTCTGCATGACCGAACACACCGCCCCGACTGCCGAACTTGATGCCGCCACCGGACAACTCCGCCTCTTGGGTAGTTGGACGCTGGCGCAGTCTGCCGCGGTCGAAAACGCGCTGACTCGGGTGCAGGGCAAAATCCAGACGGTGGACGCGCGCGAGGTCAGCGCGCTGGATTCGCTGGGTGTGCTGCAATTGCAGCGTTTTGCCACCCGGCATCAATTGCAGCGCGAGCAGTTCCGGTTCCGCCCTGAATATGAATCGCTGGTCGAGGCGATTATCGAGGTCTCCCACGAGCGCCCGGCCAGCCAGCGCGACTTCGGCTTCAAGGCCGCCATCGGACGGCTCGGCTTTGCCGTCGTCGCCAACTATCGGGAAGTCATTGCCCTGCTCGGCTTCTTTGGCGAAGTGCTGGTCAAGCTGCTGCGCCTTGTCCACCAGCCGCGCCGCCTGCGCATCACCAGCGTGGTGCATCACATGGAGCAGGTCGGTCTCGATGCCGTGCCGCTGATATTGCTTTTGACCTATCTGGTCGGCGCGGTACTGGCATTTCTCGGCGCCAATGTCCTGCAAGATTTTGGCGCCACCATCTTGGTAGTGGATTTGGTGAATATCGCCTTTTTGCGCGAGTTCGGCGTGCTTTTGACCGCAATCCTGCTGGCCGGACGCACCGCCAGCGCTTTTACCGCGCAAATCGGCGCGATGGTCAGCCGCGAAGAAGTCGATGCCATCCGCACCCTGGGTCTTGACCCAATCGACCTGCTGGTGATTCCGCGCATTCTGGCACTGCTGGTGATGCTGCCCTTGCTGACTTTTCTGGCCATGATTGCCGGGCTACTCGGCGGCCTGAGCGTCGGCGCGGTCAGTCTGGAGATTCCGCCAGTGGCGTATTTTTCCAAGATTTACGAAGGCATCGACATCGTGGATTTCTGGGTCGGGATGTCCAAGGCGCCGATATTTGCCCTAGTAATCGGCCTGATTGGCTGTCTGGAGGGCTTGCAGGTCACCGGCACCGCGCAATCGGTGGGCGAGCGCACCACTTCCAGCGTAGTGCAGACCATTTCGCTGGTGATTGTGTTCGATGCGTTCTTCGCGCTGTGGTTCATGTATATGGGCTGGTAAGCATGGCAATCAATCAGACCCACGGCAGCGATGACACGCCGATTATCCGGGTGCGCGGCCTTGTCAACCGCTTTGGTGCGCAAACCGTGCACGAAGGGCTGGATCTGGACGTGTATCGCGGCGAGATTCTCGGCGTGGTCGGCGGCTCGGGCACCGGCAAATCGGTGTTGATGCGCTCGATCATCGGCCTGCGCCGTCCCAATGCCGGCCGTATCGAGGTGATGGGCATCGATGCCCTGTCGCCCAACCGCCACGACCGGCAACGGGTCAAGCGCAATACCGGCGTACTGTTTCAGGATGGCGCACTGTTTTCATCGCTGTCTGTCGGTGAAAACATCGAAGTACCGCTGCGCGAACATTACCCGCAACTGGGCGATGACCTGCGCTATGAATTGGCACTTTTGAAAACCAAGCTCGCCGGCCTGCCTGCCGATGCGCTGGACAAGCTGCCCTCGCAACTGTCCGGCGGCATGCGCAAACGCGCCGGTCTTGCCCGCGCCTTGGCGTTGGATCCGCCGCTGCTGTTTCTGGACGAGCCCACCGCCGGGCTGGACCCCATCGGCGCGGCTGCATTCGACCAATTGTTGCTGACCCTCTCGCGCGCGCTCGGGCTGACGGTATTTCTGATTACCCACGACCTGGACACGCTGTACGCCATCTGCGACCGCATCGCGGTGCTGGCCGAAAAGCGCGTCATCATCAATGCGCCAATTGCCGAAGTGGAAAAGTTCGACCATCCCTGGGTACAGGAATACTTTCACGGCCCGCGCGCACGCGCCGCGCAAACCACCGCACAGCGCTCAAGCAGAGATTGATTATGGAAACTCGCGCCAATTACGTTTTGATCGGCAGCTTCACCATCGTGGTGATGGCCTGTTTGTTCGGCTTCATCCTCTGGGCGGCCAAGTATTCGTCCGATGCCAGTTGGGATCGCTATCAGGTGATTTTCAACGAGCCGGTAACCGGACTTAGCGAAGGCAGCAGCGTGCAATACAACGGCATCTCCATCGGCACGGTGGAACAGCTCAAACTTGACCCGGACGACCCGCGCCGGGTGGTGGCGCAACTCAAGCTGAAAAACGATGCGCCGGTGAAAGTCGATACCCGCGCCAAGATGTCGCAATCCGGCATCGCTGGCAGCCCGTTCATCCAGTTGACCGGCGGCAGTCCCGGTGCGGCGCGCCTGCGCCCGGCCAGTCGTGATGAAATCCCGGTGATTCTCACCGAGCCTTCGGCGCTGCAAAACATCGCCGATACCGCCAATATGCTGGTGGCGCGCCTTGACAAAGCGCTCAGCGAAGAAAACATCACGCGCATTTCTGAAACCCTAGAAAACCTGCGTGCCACCACTGCCTCCATCAGCCATCAGCGCGAGGACATCGAAAAGCTGATAAGCAATGCCCGGCTTGCCAGCGATGACCTGCGCAAAATGCTGGCGCAGGTCAATGGCTCGGTGGAAAAGGTTGACCGCGACGTACTGGCCAGACTGCCGGCCACCATGGACAAGTTGGATACGGCGATCGCCGCGTTTGAGGCCGCCGGCAACAACGCCAATGCGCTGGTATCGGAAAACCGCGCCCCCATCAATCAATTCACCCGCGATGGTCTGCAACAGCTCGGCCCCACCCTAGGCGAGCTGCGCATGCTGATGCGCGACTTGCGCCAGGTTACCGACCGGCTGGACAGCAACCCAGCCGGCTATCTGCTCGGCCGCGAGCAACCCAAGGAGTTCACCCCGAAATGAGCCTGTTCACTTTTCCGCGCGTCCTGTCCCTGCTACTGCTGACCACGCTGGCTGGCTGCGGCGTGGTGCCGAAAAAAAGCGAAATCAGCATCCATGACCCGCAGCCCAAGGTGCAGTCCGACCCGTCTTGGCCGCGCGTGGCAACCCAACTCATCGTGCAGCGCCCCCTCGCCAGCCGGATACTGGATGGCAACCGTATCGTGGTGCGTCCGCAGCCAGGCGAATTGCAGGTCTATCGTGGCGCCAACTGGGTACAGCCTGCACCTGACATGCTGCAAACGGCGATCGTGCGCAGCCTAGCCGATAGCGGCAAGCTGAACGGGGTTGCCCGGCGCGGCGCCGGCATTGCCGGGCAGTACGAGCTGGCACTGGAATTGCATCACTTCGATGCCGACTACAGCGACAACGGCCTGCCGATGGCGAAACTGGAAATCTCCGCGCAACTGATCCGCAATGACCGCAATCAAATCATTGCCCATCAGGTGTTCAAGTCCAGCGCCGTCATCGACGGCTCGAACGCTACCGAGGTTGCTGCCGCGTTTGAAAATGCGCTGGGTGAGCTCACTCGGGAAATCTCCGGCTGGTCGCTGCGCACCCTGCAAGCCCAGCCCTGATTGCCCCCCTGCCGCTAAACCCGGACAATTCGCGCCTGTATCGAAGGAGCCACGATGAATCACATCCAGCCAGAAATCGAACGCGACGTGATGGAATATGACGTTGTAACCGTCGGCGCAGGTCCTGCCGGGCTTGCCTTTGCCATCCGCCTGAAGCAACTGAACCCCGAAATCTCGGTATGCGTCATCGAAAAAGGCAGCACCGTCGGTGCACATATTCTTTCTGGCGCGGTCATCGAACCCGAACCGCTGGATGCACTGCTGCCGGGCTGGCGCGACAACCCGCCGCCGATATGCGTACCGGCACGCGAGGACGAGTTCTGGCTGCTGTCCAAAACCGGACAGCGCAAACTGCCGCTGCCCCCCGGCATGCACAATCACGGCAACTTCATCGTTTCGCTGGGTGCGCTGTGCGCCTGGCTTGCGCCGCAGGCCGAAGCGCTTGGCGTGGAAATCTTCCCCGGCTTTGCCGCCGCACAAACCCTGCACGATGACACTGGCCGGGTGATTGGCGTGCGCATTGGCGACATGGGGGTAGCCAAAGATGGCAGCCCCAAGGATAGCTATACCCCCGGCATCGACATCCACGCCAAAGTTACGGTGTTGGCTGAAGGCGCGCGCGGGCATCTGACCAAGCAGCTCATCAAGCGCTTCGATCTGGATGCCCAAAGCGACCCGCAAAGCTATTCCATCGGCATCAAAGAGCTTTGGCAGGTGGATCCTGCCCGGCTCACGCCCGGCAAAATCGTGCATACGCTCGGCTGGCCAGCAGACAACCATACCTATGGCGGCAGCTTCCTGTATCACCTGGAAAATGGCCGGGTGGCACTTGGCTATGTCAGCGGTCTGGACTACCGCGACCCGAATTACCAACCCTGGGAAGCCTTTCAGCAGTGGAAAGCCCACCCGATGATTGCGCCGCTGCTTGAGGGCGGCAGCATCGTTTCCGCCGGTGCGCGCGCCATCGTTACCGGCGGTTTCCAATCATTGCCGAAAGTGGAAATGCCAGGCGCCCTGCTGATTGGCGATACCGCAGGGCTACTCAACGTGCCCAAAATCAAGGGCACCCATCAGGCCATTCGCAGCGGCATGCTGGCCGCCGAACATCTGGCCGCCCAGGAGACGCTTTCCAGCACGGGCTTCGATGCCCGCCTGCGCGACTCGGCGGTGATGGCCGAACTGAAGAAAGTCCGCAATATCAAGCCTGGTTTCAAAAAAGGGCTGTGGTTTGGCATGCTCAATGCCGCTTGGGAAACCGCCACCGGCGGCGCATCGCCTTGGACCTTGCAGCAAAAGGCCGATTACAGCGCCACCGAGCGTCTTGGCGGCGCCCAGCCCGAGCGCGATTATCTGACCCGCACCTTGGCACCACGCGACCGTCTGCAAGGCGTGTTTTATGCCGCCACCTCGCATGACGAAGACCAGCCGGTGCATCTGCAAGTGGCCGATACCCATATCTGCGCCACCCGCTGCCTTGAGGAATACGGCAATCCCTGCACCCGCTTCTGCCCGGCCTCGGTTTACGAAATGGTGGACGATGCCTCGCAGCCGCACGGCAAACGCCTGCAAATCAACGCAGCCAACTGCGTGCATTGCAAAACTTGCGACATCAAGGATCCGTACCAGAACATCAACTGGGTTACGCCCGAAGGCGGCAGCGGCCCCAACTACCAGAACATGTAATGACGCACATGCAGGCGAATGCGGCTGGCAAAGATGCGGCATTTCGCCTGCTGCGTGCCCTGTTTCGTCTGCTGCCGCTGTCCCAGGCGCGCCGCGATGCGCTGCGGCAATGGTTTTTGCAGCATTTCCCCACTATCCGGCCGGCCAGCAAGCCGCTGGTTATCGGCGCCGCGCCCACTCACCGCCGCGCCCTGCAAGCCGCCGACGGCCGGGCGCTGGGCTATCGCGCCGATAGCGCGCCGGTTCTGCCCGATCCGCTTCCGGCACGGCTGGTGGCGTTTTATCTGCCGCAATTTCACCCGCTGGCCGAAAACGATGCCGCTTGGGGCGAGGGCTATACCGAATGGCGCGCCATCACCCGCGCCCTGCCGCAGTTTGAAGGCCATGCGCAACCACGCCTGCCCGGCGCGCTTGGCTTTTACGACCTGCGCCTGCCCGATGCCCTGCGCCAACAGGCACACCTTGCCAAGCGTTATGGCATCAGCGCGTTTTGCAGCTATTTCTACTGGTTTCATGGCCGCACCGTACTGGAAACCCCATTGCGGCACTGGCTGGACACACCCGATATCGACTTGCCGCTTTGTCTGTGCTGGGCCAATGAGCCTTGGACACGCACTTGGGATGGCAGCGCCGAGAACGTGCTGATTGCCCAAGCGCATGATGCTGAGGACGATCTGGCCTTCATCGCCCATGTCGCCCAGTACCTACGCGATCAGCGTTATCTGCGCGTGGCGGGCAAGCCGGTATTGCTGGTCTATCGCCCCGGCAAGCTACCCGATGCGCGCGCCACTGCCGAGCGCTGGCGCCACTGGTGCCGCAAACATGGCATCGGCGAGATTTATCTTGCCTATACCCAATCCTTCGAGCGCCCCGACCCGCGCGATATCGGCTTTGATGCGGCGGTGGAGTTTCCGCCCAATCTGGTACCAGCCACCGATCTTGGCGGCCAACATCACGCCCTCAACCCGGACTATCAAGGCACGCTGCTGGACTGGCGCGACCTACCGCAACACTATCTTGGCAAACCGGCCAGTCCCTATCGGCTGCATCGCGCGGTCAACTGCGGCTGGGACAACGAGCCGCGCCGCCCAGGTCGTGGGCGCACCTGGCTGCACGCCGCCCCGCGCCGCTACCGCGACTGGCTGCGCAGCGCCATTGCCCTGTCGGCAGACACCGGCACCGAGCCGCCGCTGCTGTTCATCAATGCTTGGAACGAATGGGGCGAAGGCGCGGTGCTGGAGCCGGACAGCCGCCTGGGACACGCCTGGCTTGCCGCCACTGCCGCAGCCTTGCAGCCTCCACCCGCCAAGCCGCAACGCCCCTGCGTGCTGATTCATGCCTATTACCCGGACGTACTGGCCGAAATGCTGCGCCCCCTGCAACAAAGCGGACAGCGCGCACGGCTTGTCATCAGCACCGTGCCGGAAAAACTCGAAGCCGTGCAGCGGGTGCTGGCACAGCTTGGCATGCAGGCCGAAATCCACCCCGCCGAAAACCGTGGCCGCGACATCCTGCCATTTCTGCGCCTTGCCAACCAATTGCTGGATGAAGGCGAGGATATCGTGCTGAAACTGCACACCAAACGCTCCACCCATCGCGGCGATGGCGATGCCTGGCGGCGCGAGTTCACCGATGCGCTGTTGGGCGAGAATCTGGCCGACATCCTGGCCGCATTTGCCCAAGACCCGAAACTAGGACTCTTGGCCCCGGCCAGCCATCTGCAACCACTGCACTATTACTGGGGCGCGAACGCGGCCAATGTCGATTACCTCTGTCGTCGCCTCGGCCTGCCCGCAGCCGATACCGAAAACGAATTGTTTGCCGCCGGCAGCATGTACTGGCTACGCCTTGAAGCCCTGCGCCCACTGCTTGACGCACACCTTGACGAAGCCGAGTTCGAGCCCGAGGCCGGACAAGTCGATGGCACTCTTGCCCACGCCATCGAGCGCATCGTGCTGAAAACCATCCATGCCGCCGGTTACAGCCACCGCGCCTGGCCAGACAACAGCCCGAGCAGCGCCCCTTACCGCTACGCCCGCCGCGACTAGACCCGCCACAGATGGAGCAGCGCTATTGCGCATCGCCAACGCAAATCAGTACAATTCCAGTCCTGTTTACCGGCCAGCCATCGCCACGCCGTCATGCTTCGCGTTACCAAACTTACCGATTACGCCACGCTCGTCATGAGTGTCTTGGCTGCCGCGCCCGATGATGCGGTCGTCAGCGCCAGCGAGCTTGCCGAGCGTTCCGGTATTGAACTGCCCACAACTGCCAAGGTGTTGAAACCGTTGGCGGCAGCTGGGTTGGTGCAAAGTTTTCGCGGCGCCAATGGCGGTTATCGCCTTGCCCGTGATGCCCGCGAGATTTCGCTGGCGGATATCGTTACGGCGATGGAAGGGCCTTTGGCGATGACCGAATGCAGCATCCACCACGGCCAGTGCGAGCTTGAGCCGTCCTGCCATTTGCGTAGCAACTGGCAGCACATCAATGCGGTGGTGGCCGAGGCGCTTGCCGGGGTCAGCCTGTATTCGATATTGCCCGATACCTCCTCCCCGTCTGCGGAAAAGCGCATCCCGCTGCGTCTTTCCGTTTGAGTATGTCTATGAACGCGCAACCTGCATCAGCCGCCCCGCAAAACCCGCAACAAAATGCCGAAATCCACGCCCAACTGGGGCGCAAATACGAGGCCGGGTTCGTTACCGATATTGAAAGCGAAAGCCTGCCGCCGGGCTTGTCCGAGGACATCATCCGAGCCTTGTCCGCCAAGAAGGAAGAGCCCGAGTGGATGACCGAATGGCGTCTGGCCGCCTATCGCCATTGGCTGACCATGCCGGTGCCGGAATGGGCAAAGCTGAAAATCGCGCCGATTGATTTCCAGGCGCTGTCCTATTACAGCGCGCCGAAGGGGCCGAAATACAAATCGCTGGATGAAGTCCCGCAAGAGCTCATCGACACCTACGACAAGCTCGGCGTACCGCTGCACGAGCGCGCACGCCTTGCTGGGGTGGCCGTGGATGCGGTATTCGATTCGGTTTCGGTTGGCACCACTTTCCGCAAGGAACTGGCCGAGAAGGGCATCATCTTCTGTTCGATGAGCGAGGCCATCCGCGAACACCCCGAGCTCGTGAAAAAATACCTAGGCTCGGTGGTGCCGGTGGGCGACAACTTCTTTGCTGCGCTCAACTCTGCGGTGTTTTCCGATGGCAGCTTCGTGTTCATCCCCAAGGGAGTGCGCAGCCCGATGGAGCTGTCCACCTATTTCCGCATCAATGCCGGACATACCGGGCAGTTTGAGCGCACGCTGATTATTTGCGAGGACGATGCCTATGTGTCGTACCTGGAAGGCTGCACCGCACCGATGCGCGACGAAAACCAGCTGCATGCCGCCGTGGTCGAGCTGGTCGCGCTGGAAAACGCCGAAATAAAATACTCCACCGTGCAGAACTGGTATCCCGGCGATGAAAACGGCGTCGGCGGCATCTACAACTTTGTTACCAAGCGCGCCGAATGCCGGGGCGCACGCAGCAAGGTGGTCTGGACGCAGGTGGAAACCGGCAGTGCGATCACCTGGAAATATCCTTCCTGTGTGCTGCTGGGCGATGATTCAGTCGGCGAGTTCCATTCGGTCGCACTCACCCATCACCATCAGCAGGCCGATACCGGCACCAAGATGATTCATTTGGGCAAGCGCAGCAAGAGCAAAATCGTCAGCAAAGGCATCAGTGCAGGTCAAGGGCAAAACACCTATCGCGGGCTGGTGAAAATCGACCGTGGTGCAGAAGGCGCACGCAATCACACCCAATGCGACAGCCTGCTGATTGGTAAGCGCTGCGGCGCGCATACCTTCCCCTATGTGGAAGTGAAAAACCCCAGCGCCACCGTGGAGCACGAGGCCACCACCAGCAAAATCAGCGACAACCAGTTGTTCTATTGCCGCGCGCGCGGGATTGGCGAAGAAGATGCCGTCAGCATGATTGTCGATGGCTTCTGCAAGGCGGTGTTCCGCGAGCTGCCGATGGAGTTCGCCGTGGAAGCCAAAAAGCTGCTGGATGTTTCGCTGGAGGGTTCAGTCGGATGAAAACATCAGCCCTTCTCTTGGCGCTAGCCGCCCTCAGCGCCAGCCCGACGCTGCTCGCACAAACCCGCTGCAATCAGCAAGGCAGCCAGCAGGAAATGAACGCCTGCGCCCATGACGCCCTGCAAGCGGCCGATGCTGAATTGAATCAGGTCTGGCGCGAAGTCCGCCAGCGCCACCGCGACAACCCGATGTTCGCCAAACTGCAACAGGCGCAGCGGCTTTGGATTCAAATGCGCGATGCCGAGCTGGAAGCGATGTTCCCCATCAAGCCCGGCGAAAATCGCTACCTCGAATACGGCAGCATGTATCCGATGCTGCACGATTTGGCCAAGGCAAAACTCACCCGCGAACGCACCGAACACCTGCGCCGTCATTATCTTGACGAAAACCCCTGATTCACCGCATCTGATGCAACGCCATTGATAACGGCTCTCTGCCCCCAACCTCCTCCAGACCATGCTCAATATCCATAACCTCCACGCCCGCGCCGGTGAGCGCGACATCCTCAAAGGCCTTTCGCTCGATGTGAAACCCGGCGAAGTACACGCCATCATGGGACCCAATGGCGCGGGCAAATCCACGCTCGGCAATGTGCTTTCTGGCCGCGATGGCTATGACATCACCGCCGGTGGCGTGCAGTTTGAAGGCCGCGATCTGCTGGCGCTGGAGCCGGAAGAACGCGCTGCCCTGGGCGTATTCCTAGCCTTTCAGTACCCGGTGGAAATCCCCGGTGTGAACAACACCTATTTTCTGCGCACCGCACTGAATGCGCAGCGCAAGGCGCGCGGTGAAGCGGAGCTGGATTCGGTCGAGTTTCTGAAACTGGTGCGGGAAAAAATCAAAGTGCTGCACCTGCCCGATTCCCTGCTGAACCGCGGCGTGAACGAAGGCTTCTCGGGCGGCGAAAAAAAGCGCAACGAGATTTTCCAGCTAGCCGTGCTGGAGCCGAAGCTGGCGATTCTGGACGAAACCGATTCCGGCCTTGACATCGACGCGCTGAAAGCCGTGGCCGATGGCGTCAACGCGCTGCGCTCGCCCGACCGGGCATTTATCGTCATCACCCATTACCAGCGTCTGCTCGACTACATCAAGCCGGATGTGGTGCATGTGCTGGCCGATGGCCGCATCGTCGAAAGCGGCGGGCCGGAGCTGGCGCTGCGGCTGGAAGAACAAGGCTATGCCTGGCTAAAAGACCGTCAAGGCCCGGAGGCCATCTGATGAGCGCCCTGCTTGATTCGCTGCTGGCCGGGAACGACTCGGCACAAGCGCAGGCCATCCTCGCCGCCGGTCTGCCCGGCGCGCGCTCGGAAGCCTGGAAATACACTTCGCTGCGCGCCCTAGAACGCCGCAGCTTCGCGCCTGCCGCACCGGCCAGCGCCGATGCCACGCAACTTGCCCATATCCCCGCGCCGCGGATTGTTTTCGTCAACGGCAGGCTCGATCAAACACTCTCGCAGCTGGCTGCATTGCCGCCAGAGATTCGTCTGGATTTTGATGCCCCCGCCCAAACGGCTCCAAAGCCGCAAGAAGAACCCGCCAACGCTTGGCAAAGCGCAAGCGACCACTGGTTTGTGCGCGTCAACCAATTGCTTGCCAGTGGTGTGAACATCCATGTCAATGGCGAGGCTGGAACGCTGCATCTAGTCTGCCTGCATCGCAACGGCGCGCAGGATCAGGCCGTGCATCTACGCCACCGCATCGCGCTTGCCCCCGCCAGCCGCCTGACCTTGGTGGAGCATCACCTAGGCGATGCAGCACATAATGGTCTTGCCACCGGCCATGTGGAAATCACGCTGGATGCAGATGCGCAACTGCAACATCTGCGCCTGCAAAACGACAGCCTGGGCGCGCAGCATTTTTTGCGCAGCGATGCACGACTTGGCGATCGCAGCCACTATCAACGGCTGGACTTGGAGCTGGGCGCGGCGCTTTCCCGACATGAGTTGCAGGTGCATCTGCACGGCGAAGGCGCGCACCTGTACGCAGCCGGGGTGCTGCTGGGCGACGGCCGCCGCCACCTGGATACCCGGCTGGGCATCCATCACCACGCGGGCAATACCCGCAGCGTGCTGCCTTGGCGCGGCTTGGCGACCGGGCGCGCGCGCGTGGTGTTTCATGGCGGCATTCAAATCCATGCAGGCGCAGACGGCACCGAAGCCGACCTGCAAAACCGCAATATCCTGCTGTCGGCGCAGGCCGAAATCGACACTCAGCCGGTGCTGGTGATTGATGCCGATGAGGTCAAGGCCGCGCACGGTGCTACCGTCGGACAACTCGATGCCAATGCGCTGTTCTATCTGCGCTCGCGCGGCATTCCCGAGGCCGAGGCGCAACGTATCCTGACCGCTGCCTTCTGCCGCGACCTCTTGGGACAGATTGAAGACCCGGCGCTGCATGGCCTGCTGGAAGCACAGCTCGATGCCGCCCTCGACCGGATGAACCACCCATGACAACACCCGACTGGCATCGCATCCGCCAGGATTTCCCGCTGCTCGATCGCCAAGTACACGGCAAGCCGCTGGTCTATCTGGACTCGGCCAACACCAGCCAGAAACCCGCTGCCGTGATTGCGGCAGTGGATGAGTTCTACCGCCAGCACAATGCCAATGTCAGCCGCGCCGTGCATCAACTCGGCAGCGAGGCGACCGCGCTGTATGAGGGCGCACGCAAGACACTGGCGCGCTTCATCCATGTGCACCCGGACGAGCTGGTGCTGACTTCCGGCACCACCTTTGCCCTCAATCTGGTGGCTTATTCCTGGGCGCTGCCACGGCTCAAACCCGGCGATGTGATTTTGCTCTCGCGCATGGAACACCACGCCAATATCGTGCCTTGGCAACTGGTGGCCGAGCGCAGCGGCGCGACGATTCGCGTGGCCGAGCTAACCCCCGACGGCGCGCTGGATCTAGATGCCTTGCGCAAGGCCATGACCGGCGAAGTCAAAATCCTCGGCCTCACCCATGTGAGCAATGTGCTCGGCACCGTCAACCCGGTGGCGGACATCTGCCGCGAGGCGCGCAAGCGCGGCATCATCACCGTAATTGACGGCTCGCAGGCCGTGCCGCATATGCCGGTGGATGTAACAGCCATCGGCTGCGATTTTTACGCGGCCACCGGGCACAAGCTCTGCGGCCCCACCGGCACCGGCTTTCTCTGGGGCAGGCGCGAACACCTGTCTGCCATGCCGCCCTTCATCGGCGGCGGCGAAATGATTCGCGAAGTCCGCTTTGAAGGCAGCGTTTTCAACGATGCCCCGCACAAATTCGAGGCCGGCACACCGAATATCGCCGGCTTCGTCGGGCTTGGCAGCGCCGCCAACTATCTGCAAGACATTGGCTCTGCCGCCATCCAAACCCGCGAGGCGGCACTCCTGGCACATGCGATGGAAGCCATGCAAAGCATCGACGGCCTGCGCATCCTCGGCACCGCCCCCGACAAGGCCGCGATTATCTCCTTCCTGATTGAAGGCACCCACGCCCACGACCTGGCCACCTTGCTGGATCTGGAAGGCATCGCAGTCCGCTCCGGCCAGCACTGTGCCCACCCGCTACTGCAATTTTTTGGCGTAACCGCCACCTGTCGCGCCTCACTGGCGTTCTACAACACGCACGAAGAAATCGACACATTTGTGGCCGCCATCCACAAGGTACGCAAGCTGCTGGCATGAAACTTGACTTCCGCCACGCCACCGCTGCCGACATCCCGCTACTGCTGACGCTGGTTACCGCCGGCTATCGCGGCGAGCGCAGCCGCCGGGGCTGGACAACCGAAGCCGATTTGCTCGACGGCCAACGCATTGATGCCGAACAACTGGCCGCCGACATCACCGCCCCGCAAAGCGTGATCCTGCTCGGCGAACAAGACGGCCAAACCATCGCCTGCGCCCATGTCTGCGTACAGGCGGATGCCGGTTACTTCGGCATGTTCTCGGTCTGGCCCGAGCTGCAAGGGCAAGGCATCGGCAAACAGATGCTGCTTCGAGCCGAACAGATCGCCCGGCAAGATTTCAACCTAACCCTGATGCGCATGATGGTCATCGAGCAACGGCAAGAACTCATCGCCTACTACCTGCGCCGCGGCTACCACCTGACCGGCCGCCACAGCCCATTTCCCTATGGCGATGAACGCTTTGGCCTGCCCCGCCGCGATGACCTGCGCTTTGCAATTCTGGAGAAACCCCTGTGAGCGATGAAGAACTGCGCGGCTGGGAATACGTCTGCACCGAAGGCGAGCTGCTGCCCGGCGAAAAAATCACCATCTGGCATAACGACACCCCGATATTGGTGGTGAACCTAGATGGCGAGTATTACGCCCTAGAAGACCAATGCAGCCACGAAGATTTCGAACTGTCATCCGGCCCCGTGGATACCGCCACCGGACAGATTGAATGCGTACTGCACGGCGCACGCTTCGACCTCAAAACCGGCGAGGCACTCTGCGCCCCGGCCTATAGCCCGGTTGCCAAATTCCCGGTCAAACGCCTGAACGGCGCCATCTGGACCCGCGACGACCGTTGAGAGCTTGTCTGCTTAGCCCGATTGATAACGGACCATACAAAAATGGCACAAAAACAACCCGGGACACATCCTTGTGTCCCGGGTTTGAACATCCTTGTTAGTGCTGCATCCCTGCTGCCCGGTCGTCATGACCCTCGGAGCGTCCTGCCAAGATCCATTCTTTTGTGTCCCTGGTTATAACAGCTGCAAGTTGCTGTCCTGCTGTCCTGCTGTCCTGCTGTCCTGCTGTCCTGCTGTCCTGCTGTCCTGCTGTCCTGCTGTCCTGCTGTCCTGCTGTCCTGCTGTCCTGCTGTCCTGCTGTCCTGCTGTCCTGCTGTCTTCCTTGCTGCGTCCATTGCCAAGGACAATACGTTCACGGTTGCGTTCCACCACCCCAAGGCCAACGCCTTTGACTAGGGCAAGCTGCTCCATGCTTCTGAACGCGCCATGTTCTTTCCGATAATCAACAATGGCACGGGCATTCTCTTGTCCCAAGCCTTCCAAGGCGCTGACCAAAGTCCGCTCGTTGGCATTGTTGATATCCACCCTGTATGCCGCAGCTGTCGCCATGTCCATTAAAAGTAGCGACAGTGCAAGGCAGGCTGTGAAACGCTTCATCCCTAAACCTGTCTCCGTGTCTTTGTTTGTCCCTGTCCCCAGGGCAGAGCCAGTATCCAGTAGCGCTTGCCGCTGCGATATGGCGAAACTCTCCATCTGGCGCAAGAAACATCCGGCCGCCTTGTAGGAAAAGTCTGAGCCACCTCTCGCCAGCCTCGCTACAATCAAGCCTTGTTCTTGCCACCGGAAAATGGAGCGCATCGTGGATACACAAAAACTCAGCCAATTCGTGAATGACAAATGGGACAACGAAATCGTCCCGCAACTGATTGATTACATTGCCATCCCCAACAAGTCGCCAATGTTCGATGCCGCTTGGCGCGAGCATGGCTACATGGAGCAGGCAGTAACGCTAATGGAAAACTGGGCCAAATCGCAAAGCATCCCCGGCATGACGGTCGAAGTGGTACGGCTGGAAGGACGTACACCGCTGATTTTCATCGACATCCCGGCCAGTGGTGAATCGGTCGGTGATGATTGCGTGCTGTTGTACGGGCATCTGGACAAGCAGCCGGAAATGACCGGATGGGATGAGGATCTGGGGCCGTGGAAGCCGGTGCTGCGCGGTGACAAGCTCTACGGGCGCGGCGGTGCGGACGATGGCTATGCCATTTTCGGATCGCTCACCAGCATCATGGCCTTGCAGGCGCAGGGGCTGCCGCATGCGCGCTGCGTGATTCTCATCGAAGCCTGCGAAGAATCCGGCAGCTATGACCTGCCGGCCTATGTCGATCATCTGGCCGAACGTATCGGCAAGCCATCGCTGGTGGTGTGCTTGGATTCTGGCTGTGGCAATTACGAGCAGCTTTGGTGCACCACCTCGCTGCGCGGTCTGGCCGGCGGCAATCTGCGCGTAGATGTGCTGAACGAAGGCGTTCACTCGGGCAGTGCTTCGGGCGTGGTGCCCTCCAGCTTCCGTCTGCTGCGCCAGTTGCTCTCGCGCATCGAGGACGAGGCCACCGGCCAGTTGAAGCTCGATGGCCTGCATGTGGAGATTCCCGCCGAGCGTATCGAGCAGGCCGAAAAAGCCGCCGCCGTGTTGGGCGCAGAAGTGTTTGCCAGTTATCCAGCCGTAACCGGGCTGGTGCCGATGCATCAGGCGGTCAGCCAGCAGATTCTGGGGCGCACCTGGCGCCCGGCGCTGTCCATCACCGGCGTTGACGGGATGCCGTCACTGGACTCGGCCGGCAATGTGCTGCGTCCGTTCACCTCGGTCAAGCTGTCGCTGCGCTTGCCGCCGACGCTGGACGGTGATGCCGGTGGCAAGCTGCTGCGCGATACCTTGCTGGCCAACCCGCCCAACGGCGCCAAGGTCAGCTTTGAGCTGGAAAAGTCCTCCACCGGCTGGAATGCACCGGCGATGGTGCCGTGGCTGTCCGAAGCGGTGGAGGCCGCAAGCCAGGCGTTCTTCGGCAAGAGTGCGATGTATATGGGCGAAGGCGGCTCGATTCCGTTCATGGGCATGCTGGGCGAGAAGTTCCCCGGCGCGCAGTTCATGATTACCGGAGTGCTGGGGCCGCATTCCAATGCCCACGGCCCGAACGAATTTCTGCATATCCCGATGGGCAAGCGCGTTACCGCCTGCGTGGCACAGGTGATTCTGGCGCACCATGCCGCCAGCCTGCGCGGCGAAACCACTGGCGCTGCGGTCAGCCCAGACAGCGGCAAACGCCACGGCGACCACGGTTGCTGCTGACCCGCTCGATGCCCCGCCCCGCGCGGGGCATCGCGTTTTGCGCCCCCCAAGCGGGCGGTTTTTCCAGCCGCACCCGTGCTGTCCATCCGGCTAGAATGGCCGCCTCGTGATTTTTTCAACCCCCATGACCCGCGAAACCCAACGCCTTGAATGGGCGCGCCAGACACTGGCCGCGCCTGCACTTGAACTTGAACGCGCATCGGTGGATGCCGGCTTCCGCAGCTATTGGCGCACGGTGGGCACAAGCCCCAGCCGTATCCTGATGGACGCGCCGCCAGGCATGGAAGATGTCGGCCCCTGGCTCGCCATCGGCCAGCTTTTGAAAAACGGCGGTGTGCGCGTGCCCGAGGTGCTGGCGCAAGCCCCAGAACAAGGCTTTTTGCTGCTGGAAGACCTGGGCGCACATACCTATCTGCACGATCTCACCGCCGACAATGCCGATGCCTTGTTCGATGCCGCCATCAGCCAGCTGCTGAAGCTGCAAGCGATTGCTCCACCGGCCACGCTGCCGCGTTACGACGAGGCGATGCTGCTGCGCGAGCTGCGCCTGTTCGACGAATGGTTCTGCCAGCGTCATCTGGGATTGCAGCTTGATTGCGGCGAGCTAGAAACACTCGATGCCGCCTATCGCGTCCTGATTGATGCCGCGCTTGCCCAACCGCAGGTGCTGGTACACCGCGATTTCATGCCACGCAATCTGATGCAGGCCGAGAATGGCCCGGCAGTGCTGGATTTTCAGGATGCGGTCATCGGGCCGATTGCCTACGACGTGCTTTCGCTGTTCAAGGATGCCTTCATCAGCTGGCCGATCGAGCGCGTCAATACTTGGCTGCACCATTACCATGCGCGCGCCAGCGCCGCCGGCTTGCCGGTGCCGGCTCTTGAGCGTTTCATCCACGATGCCGACCTGATCGGCGTGCAACGCCATCTGAAGGTCATCGGGATTTTTGCCCGCCTGCATCACCGCGACCACAAACTGAAATACCTCACCGATGCGCCGCGCTTCTTCGTCTATCTGGAACAGGTGCTGCCGAAATACCCGGCGCTTTCCGGGCTGGCCAGCTTCATCGAGCAACGCATCAAGCCGCTGTTCGAAGCCCCGGCGCTGACATGAAGGCGCTGGTTTTTGCCGCCGGGCTTGGCGAGCGCATGCGCCCCCTGACCGACACCACGCCGAAGCCTTTGCTCCGTGTCGGCGGGGAACCGCTGATTGTTTGGCATCTGCGAAAACTCGCCGCCATCGGCGTGCGCGAGGTCATCATCAATACCGCCTGGCTTGCCGAACAATTCCCCGCCACGCTGGGGGACGGCAGCCAGTTCGGTCTGCAACTTGTGTTTTCTTTTGAGGGCGCAAACCCGCTGGAAACCGGCGGCGGCATGTGGAATGCACTGCCATTGCTGGGTGATGCGCCGTTTATCGCCGTCAATGGCGATGTCTGGTGCGATGCCGATTTTGCCCGCCTGCCGCACGAGCCGCACCGTCTGGCGCATTTGCTGATGGTGGACAACCCCGCGCACAACCCGGATGGCGATTTCGCGCTGGATGCGGCCGGAAACCTACATTCAAGCGGCGTGGAAAAGCTCACCTTCTCCGGCATCGGCGTCTATCGCCCGGAACTGTTCAACAACTGGCGCGAAGTGATTGGCGATGCGGCAGGTGCCGATGACACGCCCCCTAGGTTCCGTTTGGCGCCGCTGCTGCGCGCAGCCATGCAGCAAGGCAAAGTCAGCGGTGAGCACCACCGAGGGCGCTGGACCGATGTCGGCACGCCCGAGCGTCTGCGGCTTTTGGATCAGTCGTTGACCGCAGCCAGTACCTGACGCAAAAACGGCAAGGTCAGGCGTCGCTGCGCTGCCAATGATTCGCGGTCGAGGCGCTCGAACAATTGCGCCAGGCCGTGTAGGTCGCGGCCATGATGTTTCAACAACCAGTCAATCGCCGCTTCGTCAAATTGCAGACCGCGCCGGGCAGCTCGCAGGCGCAGGATTTCACTACGCGCCGCATCATCGGCCAATGCCAGCACGATGCGCGGCAGTTGCGCCAACCGCGAACGCAAATCTGGCAATACCAAGGCCAGATGTTCCGCCGTTTGCCCAGCGGTGTACAAAAGCCGGGCGCCGCGGTCGCGCACGGCATTGTGAAAATTGAACAACGCCACTTCCGCCGCGCGCATTCCGGCGATTTTTTCCACGCCATCGAGCGCATACAGCACATCCGGCTGCGGTATCGGCAGGACATGCTGCAAATTGGCACCCAGCACGGCCAGCGGCAGATAGTGCGCCAAGTGCCCGTGCTTTTCCGCCTCCGCACATGCCGCCAGCGCCAAATGGGTTTTGCCACTGCCGCTGCCGCCTGCCAGATACAGGCCGCTGCCCTCGCCCGCGGCCAGCGCCTGCAGTTGCGCCAGCGCCGCAGGCGGGGCGGCGACAAAGTTTTCCAGGCGCTGGTCGGGTGAATATTTCAGCCCCAGCGGCAATTGTCGGGAAGCACTCACGCGCCGGGCGACTCCGCATCATCAGGCTGCGACGACTCACCGACATAGGCGCGGCTCTGGTGATAGCGCTCCACCGCAAAATGCAGCATCACGTTCACCACCGCCGCCACCGGCAACGCCAGCAGCATGCCGAGGAAGCCAAACAGCACCCCGCCCGCCATCACCGCAAAAATGACCGCCATCGGGTGCAGGCCAATACGCTCGCCAACCAGTTTTGGCGTGAGGATGTAGCTTTCCACCAACTGCGCGACGGTAAATACCACGCCCACGCCCAGCAACATCGGCCAGCTCCCTCCCTGCACCAGCGCGGCGATTGTCCCCATGATGACCACCGAGGCCGGCCCCAGATACGGCACAAAACTCAACAGCCCGCCGATGACGCCAATCAGCAGCCCTACTTTCACGCCAACCAGCCACAAACCGAGGCCATACATCAGAGCGAGCGCTGCCATCACCAGAAATTGCCCGCGCAAAAAACCGCCCAGCACGTCGTCCGATTCTCTGGCAAGACGGCTCACGGTGGCGATATGGTCACGCGGCACCAGCGCCGCAATGCGTTCGACAAATTTGTCCCAGTCGCGCAAAAAGAAAAACGCCAGCACCGGCACCAGCACCAGATTGGCAAGCCACAGCACAATCCCCATCCCGGAACGGG
Source organism: Lysobacteraceae bacterium NML08-0793 (assembly GCA_002798275.1). Lineage (GTDB taxonomy): Bacteria > Pseudomonadota > Gammaproteobacteria > Xanthomonadales > Xanthomonadaceae > Solilutibacter. Next base: position 711,296 of record NWQR01000001.1, read on the forward strand.
AAACAAATGCCAATACCGAGGTAGCCATCCCCCCGACCCGCTGCCAGTGCGCCTGCAACATGTCCAGCAGATGCCCGCTCGAAAGCCAAGCGGTCAAATCGAAGTCGAAGTGTTTTTGCAACCAAGGGCTGAGCTGCCCATGAAACCAGCGGCTGAACCAAGCCTGATATTCCGGCCAAGACTCCACTAGAGTCATCACCTGACGCACAATCATCGGCACCAGAATCAGCAATACCGCCAGCAGCAGCAAGGTCATGGCGACAAATACCAACATCACCGCCGTGATCCGCGAATGCCCCCGCGCTTCGAGCCTGTCCACCAGCGGGTCGCCCATCCAGCCCAGAATGGCCGCGGCCACGAACGGGGTCAGAATGGGCGCCAGCAGGCTGATTACCCACAGGATGCCCAGTGCCAATGCCACCCATTGCACCCGACGGAAGAAGGCGGCGATATCCGCCAGAGACTGCTGACGGCTCGGTGCAGGACTCATCAGACGTTCCTCAGCGCAAAATGAAGCGGGTATTGTCTTCGCCTTCGACCGGCGCCAGCACGCCATCGCGCGCCAGTGCCCGGGTGAAGCCCGCCAAGCCACTCTTCAAATGCAGGCGCAGCACCCATTCGCTGCCCGCCGCGGACACCGGCACAACGCTGCCCACCAGTGGATGACCTTCCAACCAGCCCATCAGGCGCAGATAGTCATTGGCACTGCCAATCCCGCTGATGGTGATGGTGAAATCGCCCGGCGGGCTGGCCGGCGCCGTGGCGCGGGCATATTTGCGAATCAGCGCATCGGCGGCCATGTCGGCACCGCCGGCCATCGTCCGGCGGGCATCCGCATCGCTGCTGGAAGTGCGTGCAAGCACCTTGCCGTCATCAACAAAAATCCAGTCCGCCCGCCAGCCATTACCGGCACGATAGAGCTTGCCGAGCAGCTGCATGGGCGGCAGATACGCCCGCGAAGTGCGCGCCACCGCTGCGGTATCGCCACGCCAAATGGCACCGGCCATGGCCTGTTCTGCGGCATTCCCCGCCGGCAAGCCCAGCGCATAACCACGGGCACGGGCACGGTCAAGAATGGCGCGTGCCGCATTGTTCTGTTGCAGCCCGACCAGACGCGAGCCAGAGCCATCATCAATCGCCAGCCACAGCACCGGCTTGGGGCGGGGCGAAGGCCATACCGGCAGCCCGACCATCTTGACCAGCTCATCCACCTTGTCGGGACTAAAGCGCACCACCATCACGGTATTGAAGGTCGGCGCACCGCTGGCCGAGCGCCCCTCGTCCTGCCGATAGTCATAGCCTTCCACATATTCCCTAGCGCGACGCAGTTCCTCTGCCATGCCGGGGCGTGCACCAGGGTTGCGCTCGCCGGACATATTCGCAAGCACCTGCGACAAGGCGCGTGCAAAACCACCATTGCGTTCATTTTCAGATTGCGAGCGCACCGTAACTTCGGCTTGATAAGCCCCCTGCCCACGCGCACGCTGACCTCCCTCAGAGGCGCGCTGCGCCAATGCCGGCAACATGCAAATGGCCAATAACAGGGCAAAAGCCCATTGGATGACTGAACGCATCATCAAGTTCCAGGTCGATTGAACGGCCAATGTTGCCGCAGCCGGGCGCTCGCGTCCATCATCAAGCATTCAGGCGCTAAAATTGGCATCCCTTGTTGGAGCCAATAGCCGTGAACAATCCTGCCCCCCTGACTTACCGCGATGCCGGTGTGGATATTGATGCCGGAAACGAACTGGTCGAACGCATCAAACCCTTGGTGAAAAAAAGCTTTCGCCCAGAGGTGATGGGCGGACTGGGCGGCTTTGGCGCGATGTTCGACCTGTCAGCCAAATACCGCGAGCCGGTTCTGGTTTCCGGCACCGATGGGGTCGGCACCAAACTGAAGCTGGCACAGCAATTGGGGCGCCACGACAGCATCGGCATCGACCTAGTGGCGATGTGCGTCAACGACGTACTGGTACAGGGCGCCGAGCCGCTGTTTTTCCTTGACTACTTCGCCACCGGCAAGCTGGACATCGACACCACCACTGCGGTGGTGGGCGGCATTGCTGCGGGCTGCACGGAAGCCGGTTGCGCCCTGATTGGCGGCGAAACCGCCGAAATGCCCGATATGTACGCACCGGGTGAATACGACTTGGCCGGTTTTTGCGTGGCCGGTGTTGAAAAGAGCGAAATCCGCGATGGCAGCCGTGTCCAGGCTGGCGATGTGCTGATTGGCATTGCCTCCAGCGGCCCGCACTCCAATGGCTACTCGCTGATCCGCAAAATCCTGGCACGCAGCGGCACCCCGATGGGCTACGACCTCGGCGGGCAGACGCTGGAAGACGCGCTGATGGCGCCGACCCGCCTGTATGTGAAGCCGGTGCTGCAACTGCTGCGCGGCGCGCATGGCCAAGATATTCACGCCATGGCGCATATCACCGGCGGCGGCCTTACCGAAAACATCATCCGTGTCGTTCCCGAAGGCTTGGGGCTAGACATTGATGCCCGCACATTGACGCTGCCCGCAGTATTCCAATGGCTGCAACGCGAAGGCGCCGTGCCGCTGGAAGAAATGTGGCGCACCTTCAACTGCGGCATCGGCTTTGTGTTCGTGGTACCCGCCACTGCCGCCGCCGCAGTCAGCACAGAGCTCGATACCTTGGGGCTTGCACCGCGCCAGATCGGCGAGGTGGTCGCACGCAGCGAAGGCGAGCGTGTGCGCTATACCCACGCATGAGCCTGCCACGCATCGCTGTGCTCGCCTCCGGGCGCGGCAGCAATCTGCAAGCCATTCTCGATGCCATCGACAACGGGCAGCTGCTCGCGCAAGTGGTCGGCGTGTTTTCCGACAAGCCCGGCTGCCCCGCCCTTGGCCGGGTAGATGAAACCCGCCGCTGGTCGCTCGATGCCACTCAAGCGCCCAGCCGCGCGGCCTTTGATGATGCCCTGACGCACGCCGTGGCCGCCGTAAACCCGGATTGGGTGGTGTGTGCCGGCTTCATACGCATTCTGGGGGCGGGCTTCGTGAGCCGCTTCGCCGACCGCCTCATCAATATCCACCCCTCGCTGCTCCCCAAATACAAGGGGCTGCACACCCACCGGCGCGCACTGGAAGCCGGTGATGCCGAACATGGCGCCAGTGTGCACTGGGTGATTCCGGCACTCGATGCCGGCGAAGTCATCGCACAAACCCGCATCCCGATACTGCCCGGAGATACCCCGGAAATACTGGCCGCGCGTCTACTGCCTTACGAACACCGCCTCTTGGTCGAGGTTTTGCAGCGCGCCAGCCACGGCCAACTTTCGCCTCCCATCTGAACTCCTGCCAACTACCGGCCAGACACGGCTCGGCTATCAAGCCCGAAGGCGCTAAATTGCAAGGCCGGTTCAATCCACCTCAAGGAATCCACATGCTTATCAATGCCAGGACGCTTGCCACCACCAGCCTGCTGCTTACCCTAGCCGCGCCACTTGCCCAAGCCGGCGAGCTACGCGCTTTCGATGCGACCTATCGCGCCAATTACAACAACATGGAGGCCAATGCCTCGATGTCGCTGAAAAGCAGTACCCCAAACCGCTGGACTTACAGCATGAGCGTGCAGAACGCGCTGGCGCGCCTTAGCCGCAGTGCCGAGGTAGATGCCAGCGGCGAGCGACTGCGGCCATTGTCGAACCGCGAAGACATCAACATGTTGGTCAAACGGCGCAGCAAGCAGGGGCGCTATGACTGGAGCAGCCGCCAGGCGCGCTGGAGTGGTGATGTCAAAGCCGACCGCCAAGGCCCCATCGCCCTGCAAAATGGCGATGTTGACGGCATGACTTTGAACCTGGTCATCGTCCAAGATGCCCTCGCCAACCGGCCGATGCGCTACCGGCTTATCGAAAACGGCAAAGCCACCTCGTTGAGCTTCAATGTCTCCGGCCGAGAAAACCTCACCATCGCTGGCAAAGCCACCCCCACCATCCGCGTGGTCAGCAATAACGGCGATACCACCCGCACCCTGTGGATTGCCGAAGGCATCCCGGTTCCGGTGCGTATCCAGCAGCGCGAGGATGATGGCGACACCATCGACCTCAGCCTGCAAGCCATTCGCTAAAGACAAGCCTGTCGATCACATCCAGCCACTGAAATCACAACGCGCACTTGGCAACTGGATCGCATCCCGACAGTACACCTGACCTGCCTCGAGATTTTCGGACCATTTGAAAGTTGAGAAGATGGCCTCCTTCAAGAGAGGAAGAGACATGAGGCAGAGCCGTTTCAGTGAGTCACAGATGGTTGCGATTCTTCGGGAGGCCGAGCGTAGCTCGGTTGTTGAGGCATCGAAGGCGCATGGGATAAGCGAGCAGACGCTATACGCATGGCGCAAGCGTTTTGG
>NWQR01000011.1 GCA_002798275.1 Lysobacteraceae bacterium NML08-0793
CGGCCGCGAAAGCGGTGGTGAGTGCTGGGAAGAACATCCAGGTATCGACCACGACGAATACAGACGGCAGCACCGACTATGAGGTAGCGACGGCGGATGATGTTGAGTTTGACAGCGTGACCGCGGGCACGGGTGCGAACCAGGTGAAGCTGGATAGCACGGGCGTGAATGTGGGGGGCAAGACCTACATTACGGGCGCGGGTCTGAATGCGAATGACCAGAAGATCACCCAAGTGGCGGATGGTGATTTGAGCGCTGGCAGCAAGGATGCGGTGAATGGGGGTCAGCTGTTTGCGACCAACCAGAACGTGGCGCAGAACGCGGCCGACATTGCGAATAACGCCACGAACATTGCCAAGGGCATCAATTTTGGTGATGGCACGACGAGCAACAACTACGCCTTGGGTGCGACGCTGAACGTGCGGGGTGACAGCAATGTAACCAGCACGACGACGGCCGATGGTGTGCAACTGGCGCTTGCGAATGTTCTGAACGTAGGCACTGCCCATCCGGTGGTGATCAATGGCGATACGGGCACGGTGAGTGGCTTGACCAACACCAGCTGGGATCCGGCGGCGATTACCTCAGGTCAGGCGGCGACGGAAGACCAACTGAAGGCAGTGGATGCACGCGCAGCGGCCGCGAAAGCGGTGGTGAGTGCTGGGAAGAACATCCAGGTATCGACCACGACGAATACAGACGGCAGCACCGACTATGAGGTAGCGACGGCGGATGATGTTGAGTTTGACAGCGTGACCGCGGGCACGGGTGCGAACCAGGTGAAGCTGGATAGCACGGGCGTGAATGTGGGGGGCAAGACCTACATTACGGGCGCGGGTCTGAATGCGAATGACCAGCAAATCACCAATGTGGCCAGTGGTGGGGACGTTGCCAGCAATGCCGCCAATATCGGTGACGTGAACCGCATTGCCAATGCGGCGGCATCGTCGGCCAAGACGCATTACTACAGTGTCAATGATGGCGGCACGAAGAATGGTAACTATGACAATGAAGGTGCAACCGGCGTGAACGCGCTGGCAGCAGGTGTCAATACGTTTGCGACTGCCGCTGAAGCAACCGCGCTGGGGGCGGGTGCTACTGCCAGCCACGAAGGTAGTGTGGCGCTTGGCTCGGGCTCAGTGACTGCTGATGTGGTGGCGACTGATAAAGCCACGGTGGGCGGCATTACTTATGGCGGTTTTGCCGGTGATGCTCCGCTTGCAACTGTTAGTGTGGGTAGCGATAGCATCAAGCGCACATTGACCCATGTGGCGGCCGGGCGTATTACGGCAGACTCCACCGATGCCATCAATGGCAGCCAGTTGTATGCGACTCAAGTCGTGGTGGGCAATGTGGCACGCACGGCAGCGGCAGCCATCAGTCCGACTTCCACCGTGGATGCCAGCGGCAATATCACCGCCAACCTGGTAGTGGGAGGCAATACCTATACCAGTGTGCAGGCTGCTTTGAATGCGCTGCCAAGTGGTATGGGTGGCGGTAGTGCCGTCAAGTACTACAGCGTCAACTCCTCCGCGACGGGCGCCGGCAGCAATGAGGCCAATGATGGTGCAACGGGCGTGGATGCAATTGCCGCAGGTCCCAATGCCAGCGCAACGGCGGATCGTGCAACGGCGATTGGCGCCGGGGCTGCCGCCAGCCATGAGGGCAGTGTTGCACTGGGGGCAGGTTCGGTGACTCAGGCTGTGGACAACAGCGGCCCGTTTAGCTTGACTGGCGGTGCGGCCGCAGGCACCCAGGCTGCTTCGGTGATTTCGGTTGGCAGCGCAGGCAATGAGCGTCGTATCGTCAATGTGGCGGCTGGTCGCTTGACCGCCGACTCCACTGATGCCGTGAATGGCTCGCAGCTGTTCTTGGTATCCAGTGCGCTCAACAACCTGGGAAGTGCCACGGCAATGGCGTTGGGCGGTGGTACCAGCTATACCCCGGGAGGTGGCTTGAATGTTGCGCTGACTGTAGGGGGGAATACCTACAACAATGTGCAGGATGCCCTGAATGCGGTGAATGCCGGATCTGGTGGCGGCAATGTCGCTCCGATCAAAGTTGTGGCAGGTGCCAATACGGTGGTAACCCAGGAAGGGAATACCTATACCGTCAGCGTGGTGCAGAACCCCAGCTTTGAACAGGGGGCAACCTTCAATGGCGGTATCTCCGTGGTCGAAGGTCAGAATGTCGATATGGGCGGGAACGTCGTGCGCAATGTCAGCGCGGGTGTGGCCGATACCGATGCGGTGAATGTCGGCCAACTGCGTGGCACGCTGTCGCAGGCCAATGCCTATGCCGATGCTCGCTTCAATCAGCTCAGCAATGACATGTGGCAGATTGATCGCGGTTATCGCGGCGCGACCGCTTCGGCCATGGCGATGGCCGGCCTGCCGCAGGCCTATCTGCCGGGCAAGAGCATGCTGGCAGCCGGTATCGGTGGTTACCGCGGTGAATACGGCATCGCGGTGGGTCTGTCGGGCATTACCGATAACGGCAAATGGGTCTACAAGGCTCAGGCCAGCGGCAATACTGCCCGCGACTGGGGCTTCTCCGCCGGTATGGGGATCCAGTGGTGATGACAATGAATATCCGCAAGCAACAATCTGAAAAGAGAGTTTTGATAATGAATCGTGCAATGACGGTATTGGCAGCTGCCCTGACTTTGGGGCTTGCTGCTTGCAGCACCCATATCAGCCGTGACATCACCGATGATGGGCGTGCCGGGCAGTTGGTATTTCCGGATCGTGAAGATGCACTCATCAAGGATGGCAGTTTCCCCGGTGTGGACGCGCTTTCACAGGTGGGCAAGGGCATGAGCAAGGATCAGCTCTACAACTTGCTGGGACGCCCGCATTTTCGTGAAGGTTTTGCCGGGGTGCGCGAGTGGGATTATCTGTTTCACTTCCGCGAGGGAGACTCGCTGCGTACTTGCCAGTACAAGCTGATTTTCGATGAAAATTATCGGGTCGGCAGCATGTACTGGCTGCCGGAAGATTGCGCATCGGTACTGAAGCCTGCGGCAAGTACCGCACCCGTGCAGTAATCCAAATCCTGAGGAGACGCATTATGAAAAATATTTGGCTTGCACTTGCATTGTGTTCGTTGTTGCCGATGAGCCCGCTCATGGCGCAGCAACGTGCAGCGCAGGGGGCCGCGCAATCCGTGCAGGATATTGATCCGGGCAGCGTGACGGCCGGAGCCCGTCAGGTGCTGGAATTGATTGATGGCAATCGTGCGGCAGAGGTCTGGGAGGGCAGTTCAAATGTGGCCAAGCGCAGCATTGCCCGTGATGCCTTCGTGCAGCAGGCGATGGCGGCACGCGCTTCGCTGGGGCGTGCGGTTTCACGCACATGGTTGTCGGTGCTTCGCCAGCAAGTCGATGCTAATGCTGCACAACAACCTGGTAACCCGCCGCAGGGAATGTACATTAGCGTGCGTTTTGCCACTACTTTTGCCAATGGCCGCAGTGCGATAGAGCTGGTGACTTTCCGCATGGATGAGGATGCGACTTGGCGTTTGGCCGGCTATACCACGCAATGAGCGTGATTTTGATGATGTAAAAGCAAACGCCCCATGGGGTTTTCCATGGGGCGTTTTTCATGGCAGATTTTCAGTTTAGCGCGCATAAACCCGGCCATTTTGCACCTGTACCAAGCTGCCCTGGTGAATGCCGGGGATTTCATTTTGTGACACTACGATTTCCCGGCCATTGTCCATGCGTACGTGGACATTGTAGGCTGGTGCCGACACCCGGTTCTGGATGGCATGACCGACGGCGGCACCACCGGCGGCGCCTGCGACGGCAGCGGCATTGCGGCGGCGCTGGCTGTCGGTATTGTCCTTGGCGATTTCGCGTGCGGCCACGGCGCCGACAATGCCGCCAATCACGGCGCCGGTTGCAGCCGGGGCATGACGGCCTGGCAGGACTTCAATCCGGGTGACCGTACCGCAGTCATGACAGCCATACTGGCTGCCACCGTAATAACCACTGTTGCCATAACCGCTGTTATGACCACCATAGTATTGCCCCGAAGGGCTGCTGGCGCAGGCCGACAAGGTGAGGATGGAAGCGGCAATCAAGGTGATGCGGACAGGATGGAAATTCATGAAAAACTCCTTGTGGGGGTACAGGCGGCTGCCTGTGGCTGATGCTGCTGCTCAAGGGCTGAATCAAGCATCAATTTGTCCGGTCACGCGGATTTTTTGTCAGTACTGATTCATGCAGGCTCCTCGCAGGTCTTGGAGACCGGTCACGAATCAATCATGCAATTGATTGGCGTGGGCTGGCAACGCCAGGAGGGCGTTGTTCAGACTTTCCGTGAGGGGCAAAACAAAAGCCCGGCGATGGTCGCCGGGCTTTGGGATGTATGGTTTAGGCTCGTTTTTCGAGGCTATCAGGACTTTTTGAAGTCGTCGTGGCAGGCTTTGCACTGTCCTCCAACATCCCCCAGGGTCTTGCCGAGGCTTTCGCAGGACAGCGGCGGGTTGGCAAGTGCGGCATCCAGTGCGGCGCGGAAGTTGGCGCTGTGCTTGCCGAAGCGCTCGTCACTGGCAAGGTCGGTAAATGCAAAGTCCACATCATCACCCATGCGGCGCAGGGTTTGCAGATGCGGCAGGGCATCGGTGGCATTGCAGCGATTGGTTTCGATATTGCCCTTGAGCTTGCCCATATGCCAGCCCATGACCGTCATCACGCTGTCGGGGAAATGGTCTTTGCGGGCCTCCAGCGCGCGCAGTGTCATCACTGTGGCGATTGCGCCCAGCACCAACCCCAGTACGAGTACGACGAGATAGCGCTTGGCGGCGGAAGGTTTTTTGGTGATTTCAGTGGCTGGCGTGGACATGGGACTCTCCATTCGGGCTTGCATAGCAGTAAGCCGGTCAAGATAACACGCAGGCCGGTTAAAATTCACCGATGAATATGGCAGCAGAACGATTTTCCGGCATTGAGCGCCTGTATGGCCGTGGCACATTGGCGCATTTGGCAGGCAAGCATGTGGCCGTGGTGGGAATTGGCGGTGTCGGCTCCTGGGCAGTGGAGGCGCTGGCAAGAAGTGGCGTGGGTCGGCTGACGCTGATTGATGCCGATGACCTGTGCGTATCCAATACCAACCGCCAATTGCCGGCGATGGATGGCCAATACGGACGCATCAAGGCCGAAGTCATGGCCGAGCGCTGCCGCGCCATCAATCCGGAAATCCGTGTGGATGTGCTGGCTTCATTCTTGACTCCCAGCAATATGGCCGAGCTTTTGCCGGGGCATGATTTGGTGCTGGATGCCTGTGACAGCTTCCGGGTCAAGGTGGAGATGATTGCTTTTTGCCGTCGGCGCAAGTTGCCGTTGGTGACGGTGGGCGCCGCTGGCGGTCGCAGCGATGTGACGCAAATCCGGGTACGTGACCTTTCCCGTACCGAGCATGATGCGATGCTGTCACTGATTCGCAAAAAACTGCGTGGCGAATTCAATTTTCCCAAGAATCGCGACCGTTATTTTGGCGTGCCAGCGGTGTATTCCCTGGAAAACGTGCGCTACCCGCAGGCCGATGGCACGGTCTGCGGGATTCGTCCGGCGCTGGGCGCAGATGAAGGCTTCAAGCTCGACTGCGGCGCGGGGTTGGGCGCGGCCACGCATGTCACCGGGGCTTTTGCCTTTGCCGCAGTGGGCAAGGTGCTGGAAATGCTTTTGAAAGACGCCGGCAGCGCGCTTTAAGGCGCCTCTGAATATGTCAGAGACGCCTCGCAGGTCTGGAGACCGGCCACGAATCAATCATGTCAGTGATTGATTGGCGTGGGCTGATAACGCCAGGAGGGCGCTCCTTAACTGCGCAGCGCCGGGTTGTCCCAGCCGGGGCGCGGTGCAAAGCGCTCGCCATATTGGCCTTGCAAGGCTTTGAGTTTTGCCAGCAATGCATCGACGCCGGTTTCGCGGATGTATTGAATCGGGCCGCCCCGGAATGGGGCAAAGCCGGTGCCGAAAATCACGCCGCCATCGAGCAAGTCGGCATCGCTGACCACGCCATCGTTGAGGCAGGCGACGGCTTCGTTCAGCAGTGGCAGAATCAGGCGCTCTTGCAGGTCTTGGGGGGCTTGATAGTCCTTGGGCAGTGCCGGTTTGCGGGCTTTGCCGTTTTCCCAAAGATAAATGCCTTGGCCGTCTTTTTTGCCGCGTTTGCCCATTTCCGGAGGGGTGGCGAGGGCGGCGGGGATTTCAAGTCCCAGGAACGGGGCAAGCTCGGCTCCAACGCCTGCGGCCACATCCAGCCCCACGGTATCGACCAGCTCCACGGGTCCCATCGGCATGCCGAACTTCACTGCGGCCTTGTCGATGGCGGCTGCGGGGATGCCCTCGGCGTAGGCGCGCATGGCTTCGAGCAGGTAAGGGAACAGCACGCGGTTGACCAGAAAGCCCGGCGTGCCCGCGACCGGCACGGGCAGCTTGTCGAGCTTTTTGCAAAAGGCGGCAAGGCGCTGCTCGGTATCGGTGGCCATGCCATCGTGGCGGATGATTTCCACCAGCGGCATCAGCGCCACCGGGTTGAAGTAATGCAGACCGGCAAACTGTGCCGGGCGCTGAATATGCGCGCTCAACTCTGCCAGCGGGATCGAGGAAGTGTTGGTGGTGAGCAGGGCATTGGCCGACATTTGTGGCTCGATACGGGCGTACAGCTCACGCTTGGCATCAGCCCGTTCGATGATCGCCTCGATGACGAGATCGGCCTTGGCAATGCCTTCGCCAGCCAAATCTCCCTTCAGGCGGGCGGCGACTGCTGGGCGCTTGTGCGCGTCCTTGATGCGTTTGGCAAACAGCTCGTCTGCGCGGGAAAGCGCCGCGTCAATGTATTTTTGCTCGCGGTCTTGCAGGGTTACTTCAAAGCCTTTGTAGGCGCTCCATGCTGCGATATCGCCGCCCATGACACCTGCGCCGATCACATGCACCTTGTCGATGCCGGAATCGCCACTGCCCAGTTGTTTCATGCGCTCTTGCAGAAAGAACACGCGAATCAGATTGCGGGCAGTCGGCGTGGCGGCCAACTTGACCACACCCTGGCGCTCACGCGCCAGTCGTTTTTGCGTGTTGCTGCCGCCTTTTTGCCAACTATCAATCAGGGCATAGGGCGCCGGGTAATGCGCTTTTGGGGCTTTTTTCGCCACTTGTTTCTGCATTTGCGGCGCGAGGATTTGCCGCGCCAGCCAGTTGTTGCTGAGCCAAGCCAGGGCGCGTTGCTTGAAGGGGCGCTCGGCACCGCGCAAGACCAGCAGCGTGGCATCTTCCAGGAGTGTGGCAGGCTCGGATACGCGATCCACCAGACCGAGCGCCTGCGCGGCCTTGGCATTGACGCTGCGCCCGGTCAGCATCAGGTCGAAAGCCGCAGGCGCGCCAATCAGCCGTGGCAAGCGCACGCTGCCGCCCCAGCCGGGAAAAATGCCGAGCTTGACTTCTGGCAGGCCAATCCGGGTACTAGGGTCGCTGCTGGCAACGCGATAGTCGCAGGCCAGTGCGATTTCGGTGCCGCCGCCCATGCAAAAGCCGTGAATTGCGGCGACCGTCGGGCAGGGCAGGCGGGCGAGTTTTTCAAACACGTTTTGGCCACGCAAAATGGCATCGCCGACCGTGCCCTTGCGGTCGAATTCGGCAAACTCCTTGATGTCGGCGCCGGCGATGAAACCACTGGCTTTGGCCGAGGCCAGAATCAGGCCGCGCGGCGGCTCCATTGCCAGGCGCTCGACAATCGCTTCGAGCTCCAGTAGCACCTCTTGGGCGAAGGTGTTGACCGATTGGCCTTCGCGGTCGAACAGCAGCATCAGAATGCCGTCATCGCGTGATTGGATTTGCCAGTTTTTCAGGGTCAGGCCGTCGAAGTGGGGCATCATGGCAGTGCATCCGATAGGGTATGGAGCCATTTTATAACCGCTGCATGAGCGCGGGGTGTCAATGGCTAAAGTGCGCGCAACAGGCGGTCATAAACCCAGTGTAGGGGGCGGATGTCTTGCAGGCTCAGGCTGCATTCCAGGCCGCGTTCTTCGGCAAGAGCCAGCACAGTTGGCGCGATGGCCTCGGGGCGGTCGGTACGCACATGCAGGTAGGTGTAGGAAGCCCCCGGCCAATCGGGACGATTGAGGCTGATAGCATCGCGTTGCAAGTTCAGGCGTTGCCGTAGTTCATCGGCAAATTCCGGGTAATCCGGCGGTACGGGCTTGGGTGTTTTAGAGCCTTTTTTCTGTTGTCGGGCTCGAAGGTCCGGCGGGGGAGCCAGATATGCCCGCAGCAGTACAGTTTTGCCGTAAGTCCAGCGAAGAACTGCTCCGGCGCGGGCGGCAAGGACGGCGAGGCGGCGCGGGCGCTCACCGATGGATTTCAGTACAACATGACTTGCCAGCCCGGTGCTGCCCACCCAATATGCGCTGTCGTGACTGTCCCATTGGTGCAGCAGTTTTTCTGCGCTCTTCCGGGCGCCTTCACCAGTGAAATAGGCGGCCAGGCGGGTATGCCGGGGGATATCGGGGCGGTAGTGTTTCAGTGCCTCCAGCAGTGGCTCGGGGCTTTGGATATCCACGACATCACATACCCAGGGCAAACCGGCAAAGGCATGTTCGAGCTGGGCTTTGCGTGCAGCCAATGCACGCGCATCGGCAGTGATGTTGGCCAAATTGGCCAGCACCAGCACATGTTGTTGGCGCGACCAGATATGCGTTTCCGGGTGGACGGCTTGTTTGAGTGTGTCGGCAACTGCTTGTGCTTGCTGGGCGTTGGGCGCGCGAGCCAGTGCCAGCAGTTGCACATCGCCATGAATATGGTTCAAGGTGTGTACGCTTTCGGCCTGATTGCGCCAGGCAAGCTGTTCCAGCGGTGCCAGTTCATCACCCAGGCCATAGGCCGTAGCGATGACGCTGCGCCCCAGCAGCGCCAAATGTTCGGGCATATCCAGATAGGGGCGACCACGGTCGCTGCATACCGGGCGGGCGACCTGCGCGGCATCCAGCAGTTGTAGCCATTCCTCGCTCCAGATTTCCTCTGGCTGCCAGCCGGGCAGTAGTTGCTCGGCCCACTGCCGGGCGAGGTCGGTACTTTCAAATTGCGCCACCATCACGCATTCGCCACTGTTGTTGCCGGAGAACGATTGCCAGACATGCACGCTGGGCGTCATATCCACTTCTGGCTGCAAAACAATCGGCACGGTTTTGCGCGCACAGCCACTGCGCGGGCTGGGTTGGCGCAATGTGGCCTGTTGTCTGCGCCAAGCATGCAGCGCCTGCTCGGCATTGGCTGCTGGCCAGCGTTCGGCGGCAAATGAGCACGCCTGCATATGCTGGTCTGCGCTGATGGAGATGAAGTCATGCCCGGCGCCGCAATCGGCAGTAACAAAACCGGCAGAGAATGTGGACAGTCCCATGTCCCCGGCGCAGACCGACAGGCGGCAGGGCAACGGTGCCTGCTGGATAATGGCTTGCAGACGTTCACGCCCGCTGGCGCTTAGAAGACGTGCGGGTTCACCAACATAGGTGAGGATGGATACATCCTGCGCGCCGCGTGCGGCGAGCTCTTCCAGCAACTGCGGCAGGGTAGCGAGCGCCGCATCATCCACCAGTACATTGGCGCCCCAGCGTTGCTTCTGCGCCTGCCAAACTGCGGCAATCCGGGCGATATCGGTTTCCGGGTAGATGGATAGTCGCGCCATGCGTATGCCGCCTTGCAACGACTGCCACAGTTCATGGCTAACACGGCTGCCATTGGTGGTCAGATTGAGTGCCAAATCGGTATCTGCCTGCAAGCGCTGCACTAGTTTGGCAAAACCTTTGAACAGCAGCGGCTCGCCACCGCCAAAGGCGACTTCCAGCGTGCCAGCCGTGTAGAGGCCATGCAGCAGCTCGAAGGCACTATCCACCGTCCACAGGCTGCGTCCGGCTGCATCACGCGAGCAAAAGTCGCATTGCAGATTGCAGACATTGGTAATGCCGAACATCACCGCCCGTGGCGCTTGTCGCACACAGTCGCGTGTGGCGGCATTTTGCACCCGGAGATGTATGCCGGTTTGCGGCTGGAAATAGAGCATCGCGCCATCGAGCTGATGACGGCGGAAACCGGCGGGTGTGGCGGGAATTGTCGGCATGATGCTGCGGTTGCGAGGTTTTGTAGCCAGTGTACAAATTTGTTCAGGCCAGCCGTGGCAGTGTTCAGGAACTTTTTATTGCCGTGTTTGTCCATGCACCATCAAGACAACGCGCTCGTGCCAATGCTTCAAGGAGTTCCGGCCATGCAGGCCGATCACGATCAAGATACCGATACCCCGGCCAGCGGACTGGATATGCTCGATGTCGAGTTGGTGCGTCGCGTACAGCAGGGCGATGCGCATGCGTTCGAGCTTCTGGTGCGCCGCTATCAACACCGGATGGTTGCGCTGGCTGCGCGCTATGTGGGCGAATGGGCCGAGGATGTCGCCCAGGATGCGTTCATCCGCGCCTATCGCGCCATTGGCAATTTTCGTGGTGATGCTAGTTTTCATACTTGGCTGCATCGCATCACGGTCAACACCGCCAAGAATCATCTGGTGGCGATGAAACGCCGCCCACCCGCTGCGGATGTGGATGTGGCCGATGCCGAGCATTTCGATGCCGAACTGCTGGGGGATGCCGATACCCCGGAGCGCGAGCTGATGCGCCATCAAATTGAGCAGGCGGTGATGCAGGCCATGCAGGCCTTGCCGCGTGAATTGAATCAGGCCATCCGCCTGCGTGAATTGGATGGTCTTTCCTATGAAGACATTGCCCGGCAGTTGGGCTGCCCGGTGGGCACGGTGCGCTCGCGTATTTTCCGTGCCCGTGAAGCGATTGACCGCGCGCTGCGTCCCTTGGTGGATGGCAGCGCCACCGCCCGTGAACGAGGACGCGTATGAACCTGCAAACGCCCGAAGAACAACTCTCGGCCTTGCTCGATGGCGAGCTGGACGCAGACCGCAGCCGTTTCTTGCTGCGCCGTTTGCAGCATGATGTGGCGCTGGCCGATACCTTGGGACGCTGGCAATTGGCGGGCGATGTTTTGCGCGGGCGGGGCAGTGCAGCCGCATCGGCAAGTTTCGCCGCCCGCCTTTCAGCACGTCTGGCCGCAGAAGCTGCGCCCGACGCACACCCCGTGCCGACGCCGCAAATAGTCATGCCGGTCAGCCGTCCGGCAAGCCAAAACGTGCAGAAACCCGTAAATCAGGGGCGCTGGCGTTATTTCGCCGGTGGTGCGATGGCAGCGAGTCTGGCTTTTGCCGCATTCATCGGCCTGCGTCTGCCCGAGGACACGCAACTGCCCGAGGCGCCGTCGTCCGTGGCTACGGTGGCCGCGCCTGTTGCCCGCGTGGCGGCTTTGCCCGTGGCGCCAGTACAAGCCGATAGCTTGCCAGCAGCGCAGGCTGTACCGGCAGCACAGCCAACCCCGGCCACAAGCGCGTTGGCGCAGACGCAGGCAGCTCGCGCAACGCCTGCCCGCCGCTCGCGCAGTGCGTCGGTGGCGCCCATAGCGTCGGAAAGTCAAAAGGTGCAGATCGCGCAAAACCTCGAGCCACGCGACCCGTTCAGCCCACCCCAGGCACGGCCTGCTTGGCCGCGTGCGGTGCTACCCGGCAGTGGCCACAGCACTTTCAATGTCCGGCTGGAAAGCGGCCAACCCTCCGGGTATTCGCCTTTCGAGCCACAACCGCAAAACCTGCAAGATTGATTCCCCCCAATGAACAACATGCCCATGAAAAAAATCCTGAAACCTCTGTTGCTTGTTCCCCTGACCGCGATAGCCACCACGGCGGTGGTGATGTATCCCTCTGCCGGTGCGCAGCAGCAAGTCGCCACGCAAAGCACGAGTCTTGCCCCCGCCCCGGAGTTGGTTACGGGCTTGCCGGATTTCACCCGGCTGGTGGAACAGGTCGGTGCTGGCGTGGTGAGTGTCGAGGCGCGGATTGCCGCACCCAGAGCCGGCGGCTTTGCCGGTGCCGATCCGCTTGCGGAAATTTTCCGCCGCTTTGGCATGCCGATACCGGGCAATCCCGGCGGTCGCAGTCCGATGCCGGAAATGCCGCGCGGCACATCGCTTGGCACCGGCTTTTTGATTTCCGCCGACGGCTATGTGCTGACCAATCATCATGTGGTGGAAAACGCTGATGAAATCACCATTCGCTTGGCCGACAAACGCGAAATGAAAGCCAAGCTGGTCGGCAGCGATGCGCAGTCGGACGTGGCGCTTTTGAAAGTGGAAGCCAGTGGCCTGCCCGCCTTGCGTCTGGGGGGCTCGGGTGGGGTCAAGCCGGGGCAGTGGGTAGTGGCGATTGGCTCGCCCTACGGGCTTGATCATTCGGTAACGGCCGGTATCGTCAGTGCCGTGGGACGCTCCACTGGCGGTCAGCAATATGTGCCCTTCATCCAGACCGATGTAGCCATCAATCGCGGCAATTCCGGTGGCCCGCTACTCAATACCCGTGGCGAGGTGGTCGGCATCAACTCGCAGATTTTCAGCGTATCTGGCGGTTTTCAGGGCATCAGCTTTGCCATTCCCATTGATACGGCGATGAATGCCGTGGAACAACTGAAAAAAACCGGGCAAGTGCGACGTGGCCTTTTGGGGGTGAACATGCAGCCGCTGAACAGCGACTTGGCGCGTGGCATGGGGTTGCCCGACAGCCGCGGCGCGCTGGTCAGCAATGTCGAGGCCGATGGCGCGGCCGCCAAGGCCGGTATCCAGCCTGGCGATGTAATCCGCAGCTTCAATGGCACGGCAATCAACCAAACCAGCGACCTGCCGCCGCTGGTCGGGGCGCTGCCGCCGGGCAGCAAGGTGCGGCTTGGTGTGTGGCGCGATGGCCGGGAACGCAGCATCGAGGCGGTGCTGGGCGAAGCGCCGAATGCCGCTGAAAGCCGCTTTGCCGAGCGTGCCGGCAGCGCCGAGGACAGCGCACAAAGCCCGCGTGGCGTGTTGGGGCTGCGCATCGCCGAGCTTGATGTCAATGACCGTCGCCAGCTGAACCTCAAGGCAGGCGAAGGGGTGGGTGTGGTGGCCGTGGAATCGCGTGCCGCCCGCGAAGCCGGCATCAGCCCGGGGGATGTGATTCTGGCCGTGGGACGGCAGAGCGTGGGCAATGCCATGCAGCTACAAACCGCGCTTGCCGGGGTCAAGCCCGGCGATACCGTTACCCTGCGCCTGGCCGGTCGTGGCGGCACCCGCTTTGTGGCGGTCAAGACCGAAAAGGAATAAGCCTCCAAGCAGGCGTAAGCAAACAAGGGCGAGTCGTGATGACTCGCCCTTGTATTTGCCAGAAAGTTTTTGGTGCTGCAAATCAGCCGTGGCCGTTGAATAGCTCGCGGCCAATCAGCATGCGGCGGATTTCATTGGTGCCGGCGCCGATGGCGTACAGCTTGGCGTCACGCAGCAGGCGGCCGGTGGGGTATTCGTTGATATAGCCATTGCCGCCCAGTGCCTGGATGGCTTCGAGCGTAACCTGTACGGCGGCTTCGCTGCTGTGCATCAGACAGGCGGCGGCGTCGATGCGGCTCTTGTGCCCGGCATCGTAGTCGCGTGCCACCTGGTAGGCGAAGGCGCGGCTGGAGGCCAGCGCGGTGTACATGTCGGCAATCTTGCCCTGCATCAGTTGGAAGGTGCCGATGGCGGTATCAAACTGCTTGCGCTCGCGCACATAGGGCAGGGCGATGTCGAGCGCGGCTTGCATCAGCCCGATGGGGCCGCCAGAAAGCACCAGACGCTCGGTATTGAGGCCACTCATCAGCACTTTCACGCCCTGGTTAACTTCGCCCAGCACGTTTTCGGCCGGGATTTCGCAGTTTTCAAATACCAGCTCGCAGGTGTTGGAGCCGCGCATGCCGAGTTTGTCCAGCTTCTGCGCGGTGGAAAAACCTTTCATGCCCTTTTCCACGATGAAGGCGGTCATGCCGCGGCTGCCGGCTTCCTTCGGCGCGGTACGCATATAGACCACCAGCACGTCGGCTTCCGGGCCATTGGTAATCCACATCTTGTTGCCATTGGCGACCCAGACATCGCCGCGCAGCTCGGCGCGACAACTCATTGAGCCGACCACATCCGAACCAGCACCCGGCTCACTCATCGCCAGCGCGCCTTTCCATTCGCCGCTGCACAGCTTGGGCAGGTATTTTTGTCGCTGCGCTTCATTGCCGTTGGCGTACAGATTGTTGACGCAGAGGTTGGAATGGGCACCGTAGCTAAGGCCAATCGAGCCGGAAGCGCGGGAGATTTCCTCCATTGCCACCAAGTGCGCCAGATAGCCCATATCGCTGCCGCCGTATTCGCCGGGGATGGTCAGGCCAAGCAGCCCCATCTCGCCGAGCATTGGCCACAGCTCCTGCGGAAACCAGTTTTCTTCATCGGCCTTGACCGCGCGCGGGGCGACTTCGGCCTCGGCAAAGCGGCGCACGGCATCGCGTAGGGCGTCGATTTCTTCGTTCAATTTTGGGATTTGCATGATTCGGGTCCTTGTGAGCAATTAGTGGCCGCCGCGGATGCGGCCCTGGAAGCGTGGCGCGCCGCTGCGGGTGGCGAGCTTGAGCTTGCCGATTTTTTCGATGCGTTCTTCGGCCATGCGGTCGGCCGCCTGATAGGTGGGGATGCCATCGCGCTCGGTGATTTGATAGATGCGCGAGAGGTTGTGATAGATGGTGCGCATCATGCGCATGGCGCGTTCGCGGTTGTAGCCTTCCAGCTCCAGTGCCACATTCATCACGCCCCCGGCGTTGACGGCGTAATCTGGGGCGTACAGCACGCCGCGACGGGTCAGTTCATCGCCAATGGCATTGCTGGCAAGCTGGTTATTGGCCGCCCCGCAAATGACCTTGGCGCGCAGCCGGTCGATGGTGTTTTCATTCAGCGTGCCGCCAAGCGCGCAGGGGGCATAGACATCGGCGGCCACATCGTAGATTTCATCAAGACCGACAGCCTCGGCATCGTATTCGGCCACTGCCTTGTCAACCAGTTTCTGGTTGATGTCGGTAACGAACACTTTGGCACCGCGCTCATGCAGCAGTTTGACGAACTCCATGCCCACATGCCCCAGCCCCTGAACTGCATAGCTGTATTTACCGACTTCCTCATCGCCGAACTTCTTGTTGAGCGTTGCCATCAGCGCCTGCAAGGTGCCGTAGGCGGTGAACGGTGAGGGGTCGCCTGAGCCGCCATGCACTTGGTGCACGCCGGTAACGTATTCGGTTTCCCGATAGACATATTCCATATCGTTGACATCAATGCCGACATCTTCGGCAGTGATGTAGCGCCCGCCGAGCGACTGCACGAACTGGCCGAAGGCGCGGAACAGGGCTTCGGATTTTTCCCGTGCCGGATCGCCGATGATGACCGCCTTGCCGCCGCCGAGATTGAGCCCGGCCACGGCGCTCTTATAGGTCATGCCACGGGAGAGGCGCAGCACATCATTCAGGGCTTCCTGCTCGCTTTGGTACGGCCACATCCGCGTGCCGCCCAGCGCTGGCCCCAGTACGGTGTTGTGGATGGCGATGATGGCCTTGAGACCGGCCTCTTTGTTCTGGCAAAAAACCACTTGTTCGTGACCGGATTGGTCAATCATTTCAAAAACCATGAAAGGCTCCGCACAGGGGGAAGGGGCTTGAAAACGCGGCACATTCTAGCCCAAGCCGTCGGCGCTTTTTTTGCATTGCGCAAGGGCTTGGGACAGGGTGCAGATACAATCGGCGGCGTTGTTCTGTTGCCGCCAAAAATACGGAGAATGCCGATGTCCGCGCTGCCAGAAACCCCCGCATTCCGCACGCCGCTGCGCTTTGTTACTGCGGCCAGCCTGTTCGATGGACACGATGCGGCAATCAATATCATGCGGCGGCTGATTCAGGCGCAAGGCGCCGAGGTGATTCATCTGGGGCATAACCGCAGCGTAGAGGACGTGGTGCGTGCGGCCTTGCAGGAAGATGCCGATGCCATCGCACTGTCCAGCTATCAGGGCGGGCATGTGGAGTATTTCAAATACATGGTGGACATGCTGAAGGCACGCGGTGCATCGCATGTGCGGGTATTTGGCGGCGGGGGCGGCACCATCACCCCGGAAGAAATCCGCGCGCTGGAGGCTTATGGCGTTGAGCGCATCTATCACCCCAATGACGGCATGAGGATGGGGCTGGTGGAGATGATCGAGGATGTGGTGGCGCGTTCCGAGGCGGCGCGTCTGCCCAGTGGTCAGGGCATGGACAATGCCGATGGCGAAGTCGCTACCGGGCGGCTGCTTTCCGCCATCGAGGATGGGGTTTTGGACGAGGCGCAGTTGGAACGGCTGCGCGAGGAGTGGCAACAGGCGGGCGGCAAAACCCCGGTGATCGGCATCACCGGTACCGGTGGTGCAGGCAAATCCAGCGTAACCGATGAGCTGTTGAACCGCTTTCTTGCCCAGTTCCCGCAGATGCGCATCGCGGTGATTTCCGTAGATCCGAGCCGCCGCCGCACTGGCGGTGCGTTGCTGGGCGACCGTATCCGCATGAATGCGCTGCGCAGCCCGCAGGTATTTATGCGCTCGATGGCGACCCGTCGCCAACATGCGGCGACCAATCGGGTGCTGAAAGACGCCATCGCCTGTCTCAAGGCGCAGGGCTTTGATCTGGTGATTGTCGAAACCGCCGGTATCGGTCAGAGCGATTCGGAAATCGTCGATTTGGTCGATTTTCCGATGTATGTCATGACCAGCGATTACGGCGCGGCCAGCCAGTTGGAAAAAATCGACATGCTGGATTTTGCGGATTTGGTGGTGCTGAACAAGTTTGATAAGCGTGGTGCCGAAGATGCCTTGCGCGATGTGCGCAAACAGTGGAAGCGCAACCATCTGGCGTTTCAGGCCCGTGATGAGGATGTGCCGGTTTATCCGACCATCGCCAGCCAGTTCAACGATCCGGGGGTGAGCTGGATGTTCGTCAACCTCTGCCGCCTGTTGCGCGAAAAACTGGCACTGCCGGCAGAAAAATGGACGCCCGAAATCGACACCACGCTGAAAGAGCCGCGCGCCACGGTGCTGATTCCCGGTCGTCGAGTGCGTTATCTGGCCGAAATCGCCGAGCAAGGCCGCAGCATCAACCAGCGCATCCAGCAGCAAAGTGAAATCGCCAGCCGTGCGCAATCTCTGTGGCAGGCACTACGCGAGTTGGCCGACCCGGCCTTGCCCGAGCCGCTGGGGCTGTACGGCAGTGCGGTGCTGGCGGAGAGTGCCGATGGCACATTGCAGCGCCTACGTCGGGCGTATCAGGAGGCCATCGGTGCGCTGGATTCGGAAAGCCTGAAACTGCTGCGCGAATGGCCGGCACGGTTGAAAGCCATTACCGATGAGGTCAACCAATACCAAGTGCGCGAGAAGACCATCCGGGTGGAGAATTACCGCGTATCGCTCAGCCAGCAGATGATTCCGAAAATCGCCGCCCCCACCTGCAAGAGCTGGGGTGAGCTTTTGAGTTTTCTGCAAAAGGAAAACCTGCCCGGCGCCTATCCCTATACCGGCGGCGTGTATCCGTATCGGCGCAGCGGCGAAGACCCGATTCGGATGTTCGCCGGCGAGGGCACGCCCGAGCGCACCAATCGCCGCTTCCATTATCTTTCGCAGGGGCAGCCTGCCGCGCGCTTGTCCACCGCTTTCGACAGCGTAACCCTGTATGGCGAAGACCCGGCATCGCGCCCGGATATCTACGGCAAAATCGGCAATTCTGGGGTGAATATCGCAAGCCTCGACGACATGAAAAAGCTGTATTCGGGCTTTGATCTATGCGCCCCCAGCACCAGCGTGTCGATGACCATCAATGGACCTGCGCCGATTATCCTGGCGATGTTCATGAATACCGCCATCGACCAGCAGGTGGAAAAGTATCTGAAAGCCGATCCGGCGCGCTGGGCAGCGGCCGAGGCCGTGATCGCCCGGTTGTTTGAAGGCCGCAGCCGCCCGATGTATCAGGGTGAATTGCCCGAGGGCAATGAAGGTCTGGGGCTTGGGCTTTTGGGCGTGAGTGGCGAGCAAGTGGTAGATGCCGACACCTATGCCCGCATCAAGGCCGAAACGCTGCGCACGGTGCGCGGTACGGTGCAGGCCGACATCCTCAAGGAAGACCAGGCGCAGAACACCTGCATTTTCAGTACCGAATTTGCCCTGCGCATGATGGGCGACATTCAGCAGTATTTTGTTGACAACGGCGTGCGCAATTTCTATTCCGTGTCGATTTCCGGCTATCACATCGCAGAGGCCGGTGCGAACCCGATCAGCCAGTTGGCGTTTACGCTCAGCAACGGCTTCACCATCGTCGAGTATTACTTGGCACGCGGGATGCAAATTGACGACTTCGCGCCGAACCTGTCGTTCTTCTTCAGTAACGGCATGGATCCCGAATACACCGTGATTGGCCGGGTGGCGCGACGCATCTGGGCACGGGCAATGCGCGAGCGCTATGGCGCTTCGGCACGCAGCCAGATGATGAAGTACCACATCCAGACCAGTGGCCGCAGCCTGCACGCGCAGGAAATTCAGTTCAACGATATTCGTACCACTTTGCAGGCGCTGTATGCCCTGTTCGACAACTGCAACAGCCTGCATACCAATGCCTATGACGAGGCGATTACCACGCCTACCGAGGCGTCGGTGCGTCGTGCCGTCGCCATCCAGATGATCATCAACAAGGAGCTGGGGTTGAACTTTATCGAAAACCCCTGGCAGGGCAGCTTCGCGGTGGACTATCTCACCGACATGGTGGAAGAAGCCGTTTACAAGGCGTTTGAGGCCATCAGCGAGCGTGGCGGTGTGCTGGGGGCGATGGACACCATGTACCAGCGCAGCAAGATTCAGGAAGAAAGCCTGTATTACGAGCAGAAAAAACACGATGGCAGCCTGCCGCTGATTGGCGTCAATACCTTTCTTGGCAAGGACAGCGCCGGGGTGGCGACGGAAATCGAGCTGATTCGTTCAACCCCAGAAGAAAAACAGCAGCAAATCGACAATGTGGAGCACTACCAGCGCAGCCGCAATGCTTGCGCGGGCGAGGGCGGCTTGCGTTTTCTGCAAGATGCCGCCCGTGCCCGGCAAAACCTGTTTGGCGCACTGATCGAAGCGGTCAAGACCCATTCGCTCGGGCAAATTTCCCACGCCCTATATCAAGTTGGCGGCGAATACCGTCGCAATATGTAAGCCTCGTCTTGTTCATCCATCCAACCAGAATTGCGCCCATGCAACGTCGTGATTTTCTTCGTACCTCCTTGGCCGCGCTGGCGCTTTCGCTGGCGCCACTGCCGGGCATCGCAGTGGGCAGTCGCGGCGCGATGAAAGCCCCGGCGCGCTTGCTGCCTGCGGCGCTTAATCCCGGCGATACCGTGGCATTGGTCAGTCCTTCGGCAGCGATGGACGAGCCGTTCAATTTCCAGTTGGCGCAGGAAGTGCTGGAAGCCCTAGGGCTGAAAGTTCGCGCCGGTGCCCATTTGCGTCAGCGTCGCGGGCATCTGGCCGGTACTGATGCCGAGCGTGCTGCGGACATCAATGCGGCCTTTGCCGACCCGCAAATCAAGGCGCTGGTCTGTGCCCGGGGCGGCTCCGGCGCGGCACGGATATTGCCGCTGCTCGATTATCAGCGCATTCGTCGCAACCCGAAAATCCTGCTGGGCTATTCGGATATCACCGCCTTGCACAATGCCATCCATGCGCAAACCGGACTTGTAACCTTTCACGGGCCGAACGGCTCGGGCAGCTGGAATAGCTTCAATGTCGAGCAGTTCCGTCGGCTGTTTTTTCAACGTGAACTGCTGGAATATCGCAATCTCAGCGAGCCGGGGGACGAGCTGGTGGCGCGCCATAACCGCATTCAGACCCTCAGCCCAGGGCGCGCCCGTGGCGAGTTGGTCGGCGGCAATCTGACCGTGTTGACGGCGCTGGCCGGCTCGCCGTATCTGCCAGACTTTCGCGGCAAGATTCTGTTTCTGGAAGATGTCGCCGAGGCTCCGTATCGCGTTGACCGGATGTTCAGTACCCTGAAATTGATGGGCGTACTGGATCAAGTGGCCGGCATCATTTTTGGCGAATGCACCGACTGCAAGCCTGGCGATGGTTTTGGCTCATTGACCATCGGCGAGATTCTTGATGACTACATCAAACCGCTGGGCATTCCCGCCTACAGCGGCGCGATGATCGGGCATATCCGCAAGCAGTTCATCGTGCCGGTGGGCGGCAAGGTGGAGATGGATGCCGATAGCGGCAGCTTCCGTCTGTTGGAGCCGGTGTTCCAATCCTGAGTGGCGCTACGCACCCGGTGCGTTGGACGGATCTGCCGCCGCGGTAAACAAGATGTCGGTGGATGAATTCAGCGCCGTTTCCACCGAGTCCTGTACCACGCCGATGGTGAAGCCAATCATTACCACCTGCATGGCGATTTCATCGGGGATATTGAAAAGACTGGTCGCCAGTGGAATCAGCAGCAGCGAGCCGCCGGCTACCCCCGAAGCGCCGCAGGCGCCGAGCGTGGCGACCAGCGACAGCAGCAGTGCCGAGCCGAAATCCACCTGAATGCCTTGGGTATAGGCGGCCGCTAGGGTCATCACATTGATGGTGATGGCAGCCCCCGCCATGTTGATGGTTGCACCCAGCGGGATGCTTACCGAATACAGGTCTTCATTCAGTCCCAATTTGCGCGCCAGATTCATGTTGACCGGAATATTCGCCGCCGAGCTGCGGGTGAAAAATGCGGTTACGCCCGATTCGCGCAGGCAGGTGAATACCAAGGGATAGGGATTGCGGCGAATTTTGACAAATACGATCAGCGGGTTGACCACCAGCGCGATGAACAGCATCGAGCCGACCAACACGGCCAGAAGATGCGCATAACCAAGCAGTGCCTTGAAGCCGGTTTCGGCTACTGTCCCGGCAACCAATCCCAGAATGCCGAGTGGGGCGGTGCGAATGACCCAGCGCACTACATGCGAAACCGCATCGGCGAGATCTCCGACCATATCCTTGGTTTGGTTGGTGGCACTGCGCAGTGCGATGCCGAGCAATACCGCCCAGGTGAGGATGCCGATGTAATTGGCATCGGCCAGCGCCGATACCGGGTTGGCAACCAGATTCATTAGCAGGTTGTGCAGCACTTCTTTCAGGCTGGCCGGGGCAGACTGCGCAATCTCGTCACCGCCCAATACCAGCCGGGTAGGAAACAGGAAGCTGGCGACAACGGCGGTCAGAGCTGCCAAAAACGTACCGGCCAGATACATCGCCAACACCGGGCGGATATGCCGACCGGAGGCCGCCTGAAAGCGGCTCAGCGCCGAGGTTACCAGCACGAACACCAGCACCGGCGCGACGGCTTTTAGTGCGCCGACAAACAGATTGCCAAGCAGTGATAGTGCGCTACCGACGCTGGGCAACAAAGCGCCAATCAATGCGCCCAGCAGTAGCGCCAGCGCGATTTGCGGCACCAGACCAAAGCGTTGAGCCGGAGCGGGCAGAGCATCCTTCACGGGCTTTTTATCGGTATCAGACATGGATGGCAGCGATCTGGGATGAATGGCCGATGATAGTGCATCGGCATCTTTGCGCGGCTTGCCTGATCAAGAAAAAACCCCGAAGGCGTGAGCCTTCGGGGTTGCTTGTCCGGGTAATCAGGATACCCTAGGTAATCCCGGGGGCGCTTATTGGGCTGCGCCAGTCAAACCGCGACGCTCCAGCAGCGGCTGGATATCCGGGTCTTTACCGCCGGTGAAATCGCGGAACAGCACCATCGCATCCTTGCTGCCGCCTTGCGAGAGCAGACGGTTGCGCAGGCGGTCGCCATTGGCGCGGGTCAGGCCGCCGTTGTCGCGAATCCATTTCACCGTATTGGCATCCAACACTTCCGACCAGATATAGGCGTAGTAGCCAGCGGCATAGCCGCCCATGATGTGGCTGAAGTAGGTGGTGCGATAGCGCGGCGGCACGGCGGCGTAGTCAAGTCCGACATCTTTCAGTGCTTGAGCTTCATAGCCAATCACGCCAGAGGCTTCGGGCAGCTTGTCTGCCGGCACCTGATGCCAGCGCTGGTCAAGCAGGGCGGCACCGAGATATTCGGTGGTGCGGAAGCCTTCATTGAACTTGCTGGCAGCCTCGACTTTTTGCAGCAGTGCCTTGGGCATGGCCTCGCCGGTCTGGTGATGCTTGGCATAGTTGGCCAGGATTTCCGGCCAGTCGGCCCACATTTCGTTGACCTGCGAGGGGAACTCGACAAAGTCACGCGGCACGCTGGTACCGGAGAAATAGGGGTAGTTCACGTTCGAGAACATGCCATGCAGGGCGTGGCCGAACTCGTGGAACATGGTGGTAACTTCATCCCAGGTCAGCAGGGTCGGCTCGCCTGCTGGTGGTTTGGTGATGTTTTGGTGGTTGGCCACGACCGGCTTGCTGCCTTCTAGGCGCGACTGGCTGACATAGCTGTTCATCCAAGCACCGCCGCGCTTGGAGTCGCGTGC
Organism: Lysobacteraceae bacterium NML08-0793; assembly: GCA_002798275.1. GTDB lineage: Bacteria > Pseudomonadota > Gammaproteobacteria > Xanthomonadales > Xanthomonadaceae > Solilutibacter. The sequence goes on from NWQR01000011.1 coordinate 22,469, forward strand.
ATACGGGTCGAAGATGAAGATGGCGAGCTTGCTGCCATCTTGGTCGATCACGTCATAGACCCAGGTGTCCGGGTGATATTTCGGCAGGTCGGTACGCTCCTTGAAGCTGATGCCATAGAACTGGTTGGCGGCGAAAAACACGCCGTTTTCCAGTACCGATTTCATTTCCAGATAGGGCTTGAGTTCGGCTTCGTCGAAATCGTATTTGGCCTTGCGCAGTTTTTCGCTGTAGAAGTCCCAGTCCCAAGCTTCCAGCGGGAAGCTCGGCTGTCTCTTGGCTTTTTGTTCGGCATCAATCAATGCCTGCAATTCGGCGCCTTCGCGGCGGGCATTGGCGACTGCCGCCGGTGCCAGTTGTTCGAGCATGCGGTTGACCGCCTCTTTGTTGCCGGCGGTCTGGTTAGCGAGCGAGAAGCTGGCGAAATCCGGGTAGCCCAGCAAATTGGCGCGTTCGGCACGCAGGCGGGTCATTTCCGCAACGATGGCGGTGTTGTCCCAGGCGTTGCCGCGTGCGCCACGGTTGACCGAGGCTTTGTGGATGCGCTCGCGCAGGGCGCGGTTCTCCAGTTGCGACAGTGGCGGCTGGCCGGTGGTATTGAGCAGGGTGATGACGTATTTGCCTTCCAGACCACGCGATTTGGCAGCGGCAGCGGCGGCATCGATTTGGGCATCAGTCAGCCCGGCAAGTGCTTCACGGCTATCGACTACCACGGCGGAGTCGTTTACTTCGGCCAGCACGTTCTGGCTGAACTGGGTGCCGAGTGCGGCCATACGGGTATTGATTTCGCGCATCCGCGCCTTTTGCGCTTCATCCAGCGCAGCGCCGGCACGCACATAGTCATCGTAATAACGCTCGACAAGGCGCAGGCTTTCGGCATCCAGACCCAGCGTGTCGCGGCTGTCATAGAGCGCCTTGATGCGTGCAAACAGCTTCGGATTCAGGCGGATGGCATCGCCGTGGGCGGAGAACTTCGGCGCGTAGTCGGACTGGAGTTTCTTGCGGGTGTCATTGGTATCGGTACCGCTGAGGTTGAAGAACACCGCAGTTGCGCGTCCAAGAATCTCGCCGGATTTTTCCATCGCCACGATGGTGTTTTCAAAGGTGGGTGCGGCCGGATTGTTGGCGATGGCTTCCACTTCCTTGAGTTGCTCGGCCATGCCCCGGTCGAAGGCGGGGGCGAAATCGCTGTCGCGGATTTTGTCGAACTGCGGATATTGCAGCTCCAGCGGGCTTGCCTGGAAGAACGGATTGCTGTTCTGGGCATTGCGGGGTGCTGCGGGCTTGCTCGGTGCGGCCGGAGTTGCCGGTGCCGCATAAGCGGGGATGGCGCTGGCCAGCAGCAGGGACAGGGCAGTCGCAAGGGGGCGAGGAGTGAAGCGAGACTTCATCGACAAACCTTTGTTGAGTGAAACGGAAAGGGCAGGGTAACGCATCCATGTGTCCGGCGCGCAAAGGCGGGGCAATCAATCAATGCATGGTGGCGGTTTTGTGCCTTGGGCTTACTTTTCCACGAAGGCGCGTTCGAAAACATATTCACCGGCCGTGCCGATGCGCGGCGAGGCGGTAAAACCGCGGGCATCGAGCAGGGCGCGGAAATCGGCCAGCATCGCGGGGCTACCGCAAATCATCGCGCGGTCGTGCTTGGCATCCAAATCTTCCAGCCCGAGGAACCGGGTCATGCGACCATCGGCCAGCATGTCGGTAATCCGGCCGCGATGGTCATTGCCTTTGTATTCAAACGGCTCACGCGAAACCGCCGGGAAGTACAACAGCTTGTCGCGGACGATATCGCCGAGGAACTCGTGGTTGGGCAGCTGGTTTTCGAAGAAATCCCGATAGGCCAAGTCGGCTACGCCACGCACGCCATGACAGACGATGATTTTTTCAAAGCGCTCGTAGGTTTCCGGATCCTGCGCGACCGACAACCAGGGCGCAAGGCCGGTGCCGGTACCAAGCAGAAATAGATTGCGCCCCGGATGCACGTCGGAAATCAGGAGCGTGCCGGTCGGCTTGCGGCTGACCAGCAATTTGTCGCCGGGCTGCAAATGCTGCAAGCGCGAGGTCAGCGGCCCGTTCTGAACCTTGATGCTGAAAAAGTGCAGGGTTTCGTCCCAGTTGGCGCTGGCCACCGAATAGGCGCGCACCAGCGGCTTGATGCGGCCATCGGGTTGCTCCACTTCCAGGCCAATCATCACGAATTGACCGTTTTCAAAGCGCAGCCCGGCATCGCGGGTGGTGGTGAAGCTGAAATAGGCATCGGTCCAGTGGTGGACATCCAGCACGGTTTCGGTGAGGTAGGGGGATTCGGACATCGGCATCGGCCTTGACAAGAAAACAGCGCATTTTAAGGCCAGGCGAGGGCTGAAAAGCCACATGGCCGGTCGCTTGCCGCAGGCGATAGCGCCGCAAGCGTGGCCGGTTTTTTCGGCGACTTTACAAAAACAGGCTCTAAAATACCCGCCTTTCATCCACCGGAAGCCAGCCATGCGCCAGCCCGTTTCAATCAAGCAAGAGGACTTTATCCAGTCCGTTGCCGATGCCCTGCAATACATCAGCTATTACCACCCGGTCGATTACATCAAGAACCTGGCCGCTGCCTATGCGCGCGAAGAATCGCCCGCTGCCAAGGATGCGATGGCGCAGATTCTCATCAACTCGCGGATGTGTGCCGAAGGCCATCGACCGATTTGCCAGGACACCGGCATCGTTACCGTATTTCTTGAAATCGGCATGGATGTGCGCTGGGACGATGCCACGATGAGCATCGAGGAAATGGTCAACGAGGGCGTGCGTCGCGCCTACAACCACCCGGACAACAAACTACGTGCCTCGGTGCTGGCCGATCCGGCTGGCAAGCGCAAGAACACCGGCGACAACACCCCGGCGGTAGTCAATATGAAGATGGTCGCGGGCAATACCGTGGATGTCATCGTCGCGGCCAAAGGCGGCGGCTCGGAGGCCAAAACCAAGTTCGCCATGCTGAACCCGTCCGACTCCATCGTGGATTGGGTGCTGAAAACCGTGCCGACCATGGGCGCTGGCTGGTGCCCGCCGGGGATGCTTGGCATCGGCATTGGCGGCACGGCGGAAAAAGCCATGCTGCTGGCCAAAGAGGCACTGATGGAGCCGATCGACATCACCGAACTGAAAGCCCGTGGCGCGCAAAACCGTGCCGAAGAATTGCGTCTTGAGCTGTACGACAAGGTGAATGCACTGGGTATCGGTGCCCAGGGGCTGGGCGGGCTGACCACCGTGCTCGACATCAAGGTGAAGGACTATCCCACCCATGCGGCCAACCTGCCGGTGGCGATGATTCCCAACTGCGCCGCCACCCGCCATGCTCATTTCACCCTGGATGGTTCAGGTCCGGTGATGCTCGATCCGCCATCGCTGAAGGATTGGCCGGAACTTACCTATGACGCCTCCAAGGGCAAGCGCGTCAATCTTGATACTGTCACCCGGGAAGAAGTCGCCACTTGGCAGCCGGGCGATGTGCTGCTGCTTTCGGGCAAGCTCTTGACCGGCCGTGATGCCGCGCACAAGCGCATGACCGACATGCTGAACCGGGGCGAGGCATTGCCGGTGGACTTGAAAGGCCGCTTTATTTATTACGTCGGCCCGGTCGATCCGGTGCGCGAAGAAGTGGTCGGTCCCGCCGGCCCCACCACCGCCACCCGCATGGACAAGTTCACCCGGCAGATGCTGGAAGCGACCGGCCTGCTTGGCATGGTCGGCAAGGCCGAACGTGGCCCGGCAGCGATTGATGCCATCCGTGACAATGGCGCCGCCTATCTGATGGCGGTTGGCGGTAGCGCGTACCTCGTTTCCAAGGCCATCAAGGCCGCCAAGGTGCTGGCGTTTGCCGATCTCGGCATGGAGGCGATCTACGAGTTTGAAGTCGAGGACATGCCGGTTACCGTCGCTGTCGATGCCCGTGGTACTTCGGTGCATGAAACCGGCCCGAAACAATGGGCGGCAAAAATCGCCGGTATTCCGGTGGTGGTGGAGGGCTAATTCTGGTAGCGCATGTTCGCCAGCTTGGTGTCATGCCAGGCTGGCTGGACAGGGTGTTGTCGCGGCCCCGATTGGCCTTGCCAAAACCCGCAAGGCTGGATAAAATCCCGCGTTCCCTTGGCCGCGTCGGCCTTGGGCGACCACAATAACTACAGAGGAATGCTTGGTCATGTATGCAGTACTTGTTACTGGCGGTAAGCAATACCGCGTAGCTCAGGGCGACACCCTGCGCGTTGAAAAGCTGGACGTAGAAGCGGGCAGCGAAATCAAATTCGACAACATCCTGATGCTGGGTGATGGCGAAGGCGTGAAACTCGGCGATGCCCTGAAGGGTGCAGCCGTGTCCGCCAAGGTGGTGGGTCACGGTCGCGCCGATAAGGTGAAGATCGTCAAGTTCCGCCGCCGCAAGCACCATCGCAAGCAGATGGGGCATCGTCAGCATTACACCGAAATCGAAATCACCGGCATCAAGGGCTAAGGAGAACAACTCATGGCACACAAAAAAGGCGTAGGCTCCTCGCGCAACGGCCGCGACTCCAACCCGAAGTATCTGGGCGTCAAGATTTACGGCGGCCAGGCGATTGAAGCAGGCAATATCATCGTGCGCCAGCGCGGCACCCAATTCCATCCGGGTCCGGGCGTGGGTCTTGGCCGCGACTACACCCTGTATGCGCTGCAAGACGGCAAGGTGGAGTTCTCCATCAAGGGTCCGATGAAGCGCCGCACCGTCAGCGTCGTGGCAGAATAAGCCACCGCAAACCGGCACTGGCAAACCCCGCTGCGGCGGGGTTTGTTGTTTCTGCCGCCCTTCAAAATAATCCGTGAAGCACAATGAAACTTGTTGATGAAGTCGAAATCACCGTGACCGCCGGCAATGGCGGCAATGGCTGTGCCAGTTTCCGCCGGGAAAAGTTCATCCCCTTGGGCGGCCCCGATGGTGGTGATGGCGGCAATGGCGGCAGTATTTGGCTGCTGGCCGATGAAAACCTCAATACTTTGGTGGATTTCCGTCATCAGAAGAAGTTTCAGGCGCGCCGGGGCGAAAATGGCATGGGGCGGCAGATGTATGGCAAGGCCGGCGAGGATTTGGTCATCGTGGTGCCGGTCGGCACCCAAGTTACCAATATCGCCACTGATGAAATCATCGGCGACCTGACCCGCCACGGCGAGCGCCTGTTGGTCGCGCAGGGCGGCAAGGGCGGGCTTGGCAATATGCACTTCAAAAGCTCGACCAATCGCTCGCCGCGCCAGACTACTCAAGGCACGCCCGGTGAGGAGCGCGAATTGCGGCTGGAGTTGAAGCTGCTGGCCGATGTCGGCCTCTTGGGCTTTCCCAATGCCGGCAAATCCACGCTGATTCGCGCCGTATCCGCAGCCACGCCGAAAGTAGCGGACTATCCATTCACCACGCTCTATCCAAACTTGGGCGTGGTCAGCGTCGAGCCGCATCGTAGCTTCGTGATTGCCGACATTCCCGGCCTAGTGGAAGGTGCTGCCGATGGCGTCGGGCTTGGGGCGCTGTTTTTGCGTCATATCCAGCGCACCGGATTGCTGCTGCATTTGGTGGAAATCGAGCCACTCGATGGCAGCGATGCGGCGAGTCAGGTGCGCGCCATCGAGCACGAGCTTGCCAAGTTCGGCGGTGGCCTGATGGAAAAACCGCGCTGGCTGCTGTTCAACAAGGCCGATCTTCTGACCGCCGAGGATGCCCGCGCGCAGGCGGAAAAAGTCGTCGCCGAGCTGGGCTGGCAAGCGCCGTGGTTCATCATTTCCGGTCTTGCCCATGAAGGCACCCGTGAGGTGATGCTGAAGGTGCAAGCCTTCCTTGACGAGCAGAAATTGCTGGAGGCAGAAGCCGCCGAGGCGTGGTAAGTCACGCCTCTTGAATCGGCTGAATCCGGCGTATTGCTTTAGCGACGCTGCCAGCGTACGCCTTGCGGGGTGTCTTCCAGCACGATGCCTTCACTGGCCAGTTGGTTGCGGATTTCATCGGCGCGGGCAAAGTCGCGCGCCTTTTTGGCGGCAACGCGCGCATCCACCAGCGCTTGGATGCGGGCATCGTCGCTGTGGTCGGCGCCACGGGCAAACCAGACTTCCGGGGCTTGTTGCAGCAGACCCAAGGCAAGCCCCGCGCCGAGCAGTTCAGCCTTGGCATCGCGCCGCGCATCGCCCTCGGCCTTGCGGGCGAGGCTTGCCAGTCGGGCGATTTCCGCCAAGGCGGCGGGGGTATTGAGATCATCATCCAGCGCCGCTTCGATGCTGGCTGGAATCTGGGCGCGGGCTTCCACATCGGCCAAGTCGCGCAGGGTGCCATAGAGCCGGTCGAGGGTGCGGATGGATTGCTCAATCAGGGCATCGCTCCATTCCAGCGGCTGGCGATAATGCGCCGAGAGCAGGGCATAGCGCAGGGCTTCGGGGGGGTGGGCGCGCACTAGATCGTGCACGCGCTCGATATTGCCAAGCGATTTGCTCATCTTGGCGCCGGCAAAGTTCAACATGCCGTTGTGTAGCCAGAAGCGGGCGAAAGTCTTGCCGCCGTGGGCGCATTCGCTTTGCGCGATTTCGTTTTCGTGGTGCGGAAATTGCAAGTCCACGCCGCCTGCGTGAATGTCGATGGTTTCGCCTAGGTGCGCGGCGGCCATCGCCGAGCATTCGATATGCCAACCGGGGCGGCCACGCCCCCAAGGCGAATCCCAGCCGGGCAGGTCGTCGCTCGAAGGCTTCCAGAGTACGAAATCACCGGCATCGCGCTTGTACGGGGCGACTTCCACCCGAGCACCGGCGAGCATGTCGTCCGGGTCGCGGCGCGAGAGCTTGCCGTAGCCGGGAAAGCTCGCCACCGAAAACAGCACATGGCCTTCGGCGGCATAGGCGTGGCCATCGGCAATCAGGCGTTGGCACATCGCGATGATGTCGTCGATATGGTCGGTGGCGGCCGGTTCGATATCCGGGGCAAAGGCACCATCCACGCCAAGTGCGGCCATGTCCTCGCGGTAGGCAGCGGCAAAACGGTCCGTGATGGCGCGGATCGGGGTGCCGGCCTGTTGGGCGGCGGCGTTGATCTTGTCATCCACGTCGGTGATGTTGCGGGCATAGCGCAAGGCACCAAAGCGCCGCCGCAGCAAGGCCGCCAGCACGCCAAATACCACCGGGCCGCGGGCATTGCCGATATGCACATAGTTGTAAACCGTGGGGCCGCAGACATACATCGTTACTTGGTCGGGGCGGGTCGGCGTGAACGGCTCGGATTGCCGGGTCAGGGTGTTGTAAAGATGCAGGGACATGATGGTGCAGCGCCAAGGAATAGGGCAGCGATTCTAGCGTTTTGCATGGCCTTGCGCGGAGTTAAACTGCCGTTAAATCTCGGGTTCAGTCTGCCCGGTCTAAACTGCCCGGCAATCCCCGCCATGGATATTCCGTGTTCTGCCCGCGTTCTTTTTCGATGCAATCCCTGCTGTGGCTTGTGATGCTGTCCGTGCCTGTTGCCGGAATAGGGCAGGAGCGTTTGGTGCCGGCAGAGCAAGTGCGTTATGACTATGCGCAGGTTTTGAGTGTGCAGCCGGTTTATCAGGTGCTCAATGCCAGTGCCGGCGAGCAGCGCTGTCTGCCGCTGCCAGGTAGCGTGGTGCGGGAATGCCGTGAGGTGCGGGTGCCGCTGGAATACCGCCGCCCGATTGCCTATGACGTGGATTACACCTATCGCGGTGTGAAATACCGTTCGCGCTTGGCGCAAAATCCGGGGCGCCGCCTGCGTATCCGCATTGGCATCACCCCGGTGATAGGCAGCGAAGTGCAGCCCTGATTTTTTGCTTGTCCAATGACGCATCGCATGCGAGCATAGCCGCCCATGACCACCCACTTTTTCACCGTCGCTTATCAGTCCGCTGCCTGGCAGGCTGCGGGCATGACTTCGCGTGCACGCCGTCGTAGGGGTAAGTGGCCGGTGTGAAACTGCGTGCGTGCGTGCAGATTTTTCAGAACCCGGCCTTGTGCCGGGTTTTTTGTTTTCCATCCCCGCGAGTGAATTAGATGAAGCATTTTTTGAACACCCAAGACTTGAGCCGCGCCGAGCTGGATGCGCTGCTGGTTGATGCCGCGCGTATGAAGCAGGAAAAGCTTGGCGATGCGCTGAAGGGAAAATCCATTGCGCTTTTGTTCTTCAACCCTTCGATGCGTACCCGGACGAGCTTTGAGCTGGGCGCGTTTCAGCTGGGCGGACATGCGGTGGTGTTGCAGCCGGGCAAGGATGCATGGCCGGTGGAGTTTGATTTTGGCACGGTGATGGATGGCGATACCGAAGAACATATCGCCGAAGTCGCCCGGGTGCTCTCGCGCTATGTGGACTTGATTGCGGTGCGCGCCTTTCCGAAGTTCATCGACTGGCAAGAGGACCGGCAAGACAAGGTGCTGGCGGCGTTTGCCAAATACTCGACCGTGCCGGTCATCAATATGGAAACCATCACCCATCCCTGTCAGGAGCTGGCGCATGCACTGGCGTTGCAGGAGCACTTCGGCACCCGCGACCTGCGCGGCAAGAAATACGTGCTGACCTGGACCTATCACCCGAAGGCGCTGAACACTGCGGTGGCGAACTCCGCGCTCACCATCGCCACGCGCCTGGGGATGGATGTGACCTTGCTGTGTCCGAACGAGGACTACGTGCTGGATGAGCGCTATATGCAATGGGCGGCGCAGAACGTAGCCGAGAGTGGCGGCAGTCTTGCCATCAGCCATGACATTGAAAGCGCCTATGCCGGTGCCGATGTGGTGTATGCCAAGAGCTGGGGCGCGCTGCCGTATTTCGGCCACTGGGAAAAGGAAAAGCCCATCCGCGATGCGCACAAGCATTTCATCGTGGATGAAGCCAAGATGGCGCTGACCAACAACGGGGTGTTCAGCCACTGCCTGCCGCTGCGGCGCAATGTCAAAGCCACCGATGCGGTGATGGATTCGCCGCAGTGCATCGCCATCCACGAGGCGGAAAACCGCCTGCATGTACAGAAGGCCGTCATGGCGGCTCTCATCAACCCATAATTTTCGAGGAAAACCTATGAGCGCAAACCAAAGCCGCGACATCGTGCTGGCCTTTTCCGGCGGGCTGGATACCAGTTTCTGCGTGCCTTATTTGCAAGCGCAGGGCTGGCAGGTGCATACCGTGTTTGCCGATACCGGCGGGGTGGACGCACAGGAGCGCGCCTATATCGAGCAGCGTGCGGCGGAACTGGGCGTGGCCAGCCACCGCACCATCGACGGGGGGCCGGCGATTTGGGCGGGCTTTGTCAAACCCTTTGTCTGGGCGGGTGAGGCCTATCAGGGTCAGTATCCGCTGCTGGTGTCCGACCGCTATCTGATTGTCGATGCGGCATTGGCGCGCGCCAAAGAATTGGGCACCAATGCGATTGCCCACGGCTGCACCGGCATGGGCAATGATCAGGTGCGTTTTGACCTGGCGGTGAAGGCCAGTGGCGATTACCGCATCGTCGCGCCAATCCGCGAAATCCAGAAAGAACATACCCAGACCCGCGCCTACGAACAGCAATATCTGGAAGAGCGCGGCTTTACCGTGCGCGCAAAGCAGCAGCAATACACCATCAACGAGAACCTGTTGGGGGTGACGCTCTCCGGTGCGGAAATCGACCAATGGCAGGCGCCGGGCGAAGAAGCGCGGGGCTGGTGCAAGCCGCGCGCCGAATGGCCGGAAGCGCCGCTGCGGGTGCGGGTGGGGTTTGTCGCTGGCGAGGCCGTGAGCCTTGATGGCGAGCCGCTGCCTGGCCCGGTTTTGCTGGCGCAACTCAACCAGTTGTTTGCCGCCTATGGGGTAGGGCGCGGGCTATACACCGGCGATACCACGATTGGCCTGAAAGGCCGCATCGTGTACGAAGCGCCGGGTTTGCTGGCTTTGCTCACCGCCCACCGGGCGCTGGAAGAAGCCGTGCTTTCCAAGCAGCAAAACCGCTTCAAGCCGGAGGTTGCGCGCAAATGGGTGGAGCTGGTGTACGAAGGCTTCTATCACGACCCGCTGAAAACCGACCTGGAAGCCTTCCTGCAATCGAGCCAGCGCATGGTCAATGGCGAGGTGCTGCTGGAAACCCGCGGTGGCCGGGTGGATGCCATCGCGGTGCAATCGCCGCATGTGCTGCATGCCAAGGGCGCGACCTATGCGCAAAGCGCCGATTGGGGCGTGGCCGAGGCCGAAGGTTTTATCAAGCTGTTCGGCATGAGCAGCACCCTGTGGGCGGAAGTCAACGGAGCCAAATAATGCTGGATACGGTGCTGAAACATCTGACGGCGCTGGTTGGCTTTGACAGCCGCAACCCGCCGCGGGCGATGGCGGCTGCGAGCCCGATGTTTGCCTATCTGCGTGAGCAGTTGCCAGGGTTTGATATTCAAATCACCGACCATGGCGCGGGCGCGGTATCGCTGCTGGCGGTGCGCGGTAAACCCAGCCTGCTTTTCAATGTGCATCTGGATACCGTGCCGGACTCGCCTGCCTGGAGCGCCGACCCGCATGTATTGCGGGTTGAGGGCGGCAGGGCGATTGGCCTTGGCGCATGTGATATCAAGGGTGCGGCCGCGGGGCTGCTGGCGGTAGCGCAGGCCACATCTGGCGATATGGCGCTGCTGTTTTCCAATGATGAGGAAGCCAATGATCCGCGCTGCATCGCGCATTTTCTGGCGGGCGATCATGGCTTTCGGAATGTCATCGTCGCCGAGCCGACTGGCTGCCGCGCCGTGCTGGCGCATCGCGGCATCAGTGCAGTCAGGATGCAATTTCACGGCACCGCAGGCCATGCTTCCGGCGCGCAGGCGATGCAGGCCAGCGCCTTGCATCAGGCGATGCGCTGGGGCGCGCGCGTGCTCGATCATGTGGAGGCGCATGCCGCACAAGCCTTCGGCGGCTTGCAGGGGCTGCGCTTCAATATCGGCCGGATCGAGGGCGGCATCAAGGCGAATGTGATCGCGCCCGAGGCCGAAGTGCGCTTTGGCTTCCGCCCGCTGCCCTCGCAGGATATGGACGAATTGCACCAGCAATTCCAAGCCTTTGCCGATCCGGGCACGCAGTATGAAGAAACCTTCCGCGGCCCCTCGCTCCCAGCGGGCGATGCTTCGGATGCGGAAAACCGCCGCCGCGAAGCCGAACAACTGGCCGAATCCTTGCAGTTGCCGGTGGGCGATGCGGTGGATTTCTGGACCGAAGCCTCGCTGTTTTCTGCCGCAGGCTTGACCGCCATCGTTTATGGCCCCGGCGAGATCGCCCAGGCGCATAGCGCCGATGAGTGGGTTGCGCTCGAGCAGCTTGAAAGCTATGCCCAGTCCATCTATCGCCTTATCTCTGCAACCGCGTAGGGCATGCCTGCCCACCACTCAAATTGAAAACCCAATGCCGGGCAAGCCTGCCCCCTGAAAAATAGAGCCATGAATCTCGAAGTCCACGATCGGCAAACCCGTCTCACCATCCTGCGGCTGCTCTCCAGCATGGGCAGCAGCAAGGAAATCAACCAGTATCTGAAGCGCTATTCCGAGCTGGAGGCCGCCCGCTTTGCAGTGGTGAAAGTCGGCGGCGCAGTGCTGCGCGATGATCTTGAGGCGCTGACTTCATCGTTGGCTTTTTTGCAGGACGTGGGCCTGACACCCATCGTCATCCACGGCGCTGGGCCACAGTTGGATGAGGCGATTCGTGAGGCCGGAATTGAAAAGGAAACCGTCGATGGCCTGCGCGTAACCCGCGCCGATACGCTCGCCATCGTCCGCCAGGTGATGCAGGCGCAGAACCTGGCGTTGGTGGAGGCGTTGCAGGCGATTGATACCCGCGCCACCTCTATCGTCTGCGGCGTGTTCGAGGCCGCGCTCAAAGACCCGGAGGTGTATGGGCTGGTGGGGGATGTCGCCAAGGTGGATCTGGCGCCAGTGCGGGCGAGCCTGAAAGCCGGCTCTATCCCGGTGATTGCAAGTCTTGGCGAAACCCGCAGCGGGCAAATCGTCAATATCAATGCCGACTTCGCCGCCAATGCGCTGGTGCGCGAAGTGCAGCCGGACAAAATCGTGTTTCTGACCGGCACAGGCGGGCTTTTGGATGCTGCGGGTCAAATCATTGATTCGATCAACCTCTCCAGTGATTTCGAGCGGCTGATGCAGGCTGACTGGGTCAATGGCGGGATGCGGGTCAAGATTGAGCAAATCAAGGCGCTGCTGGAAACCGTGCCGCTGTCATCCTCGGTGTCGATTACCCGGCCTTCCGAGCTTGCCAAGGAGCTGTTTACCCACAAAGGCTCCGGCACCTTGGTACGGCGGGGCGAGCGTGTGCTGTGCGCCGACAACTGGCAGGCGTTCGACCTTGCGCGCCTGCGCGGGCTGATTGAATCGGCCTTCGGGCGCACGCTGGCGCCAGATTATTTCGAGCGCACCGCGCTTGCGCGCGCTTGGGTCAGCGAAAACTACCGTGCCGCGGTGATTTTGCTGCATACCGAAGCCGGGATATACCTCGACAAATTCGCCGTGCTTGACGAAGCCCAAGGCGAAGGGCTGGGGCGTGCGCTATGGGAACAGATGCGCGCACAAACCCCGGCGTTGTACTGGCGCTCGCGTCGGCAGAACCCGGTCAACAGCTTCTACTTTGACGAGGCCGACGGCAGCAGCAAGCAGGGCGAGTGGACGGTGTTCTGGTATGGGCAGGATGACTTTGCGCAAATCGAACGCTGCGTGTCGATGAGCCGCAGCCGCCCGGCGACATTGAACGACAAGGCTGAAAGTTGCTAAAAATGAATGCCAATATTGTCAATGATTTATGGAAAAACGCCCAAAAGCAACTTCCTCGTGTGGATTGCATTGTTTTCCCTGATGATAGGGTGATCTTGCTGGATTTTGCGATTTACTACGATCCAAACATCAAGGCAAGTTATGCTGAAGTGCGTCCGCTGTGCGATTCCACGATGCAAAGTTTCTTGAATTATGAAACTCCTTTGGTAAGCGTTGATGCGTGGCGTGATGCTTGTTGCACGGATGAAAATTATCGATATGTTGGCGGTGACGGGGCTTATGGCAATGAAGGTTTTCTGGCGTGCGAAGATTTGGAGGGTAATCTCGTTTGGGCGATGTTTTTTACCAAAACCAACCCTGTTGCCGGGATTGAAATTAAAGATAATCGGCTAATAGCGACTACCGAACACGGTGGTGCATATTTGGAAATAAACTTAAATGACATTACGAAAATAAAATATATAATTGATAAAAATATTTAATTTGATTGATTCTTTGTAAGATTAAGAGTGGTGTCGTGAGTAGTGTTAAAGAGTGGTTTCGCATTGCGCCTGAAACACCCCCGAGCACGGCGGCAGGCATCGCCCCGCGCAATGTCAGCCGCGTGACCCAGGGCGTGATTATTCTGGCGTGCTTGGGCTTTATGGCATTGTGGGTATATGTGCTGACGCCACTGGCCGGGGAATGGCTGGTGGCGGCCAAGGATGCTTGCCAAGCCATTACCCGGTTGCGCATCCTGCTCTTGCCGATGCTGCTTGTGCCGTATGCGCTGCTGGTTTTCGTGGCGCTCGATGGCCTGCGCAGCCTGCAACACGGGCGGTGGCCGTGGCCGGGCATGTGGTTGTGGAAAGACACCCCGATTCGCAGCAAAACCTATGCCCTCTGGCGTGGCCGCCTGATGCTGGCGATTGGCCTGCCGGTGCTGCTTGCTCTGACCGCTTACATGAGCTGGGCAGTATTGTTTGGCGAACTGCTCAAACCGGAAGTGCATGCCGAGTGTGCCGCCCTTCAAAACCAATCTCCAATCCCGACCCCTAAATCCCCAATCCTATGAAAAACAAAACCCTTGGCATCATCGGCGCACGCGGCCATACCGGTGCGGAGCTGATTCGTTTGGTCGCGGCGCACCCGCAGTTAGAGCTGGCCTTTGTCTCCTCGCGCGAGCTGGACGGACAGCGCGTAGCCGATCACAACCCGGCCTATCCGGGCGAGCTGCGCTATGAAAATCTGGATGCCGCAGCGACAGGCGCGCGCCGCGCCGATGCCATCGTGCTGGCCTTGCCGAATGGCAAAAGCGCCGATTTCGTTGCCGCGATTGAAGCCAACGCCCCCGATACGGTGGTAGTCGATTTGTCTGCCGATTACCGTTTTGACGAGGCTTGGTATTACGGCCTGCCGGAGCTGACCCGGCAGCAATATGCAGGCCAGCGCCGAATTGCCAACCCCGGCTGCTATGCCACGGCGATGCAGCTTGCCATCGCGCCGTTCAAGGCGGATCTTGCAGCCCCGGTGCAGTGCTTTGGCGTATCCGGCTATTCCGGCGCGGGCACCACGCCGAGCGACAAAAACAATCCCGATCTTCTGCGCGACAATCTGATGCCGTATGCCTTGACCGGCCATCTGCATGAGCGCGAAGTCAGCCGCCATACCGCAGCGGTGGAGTTCATACCGCATGTGGCGCCGCATTTTCGCGGCCTTGCCATTACCGCCAATCTGCATCTGAAAAAAGCTTTGACGGCCGAGGCTGCCTTGCAACGCGCCCGTGAGTTTTACGCTGCCGAGCCCCTCGTGGCAATCGGCGCGGATGCGCCCTGGGTCAGCCGAGTGGCAGGCCGACACCATGCCATGCTGGGCGGCTTTGCGGTGGATGCCGACGGCAAGCGGCTGGTACTGGTCAGCGTGCTGGACAATCTGCTCAAGGGCGCGGCGACCCAGGCGCTGCAAAACCTGAATTTGGCCTTCGGCTTTGACGAGTTGGCCGGTATTTTTCCCACTGCACACGAGGCCGGACTATGAGCAATCTGTTGTGGCAAAAAGAGGGCATTTGCATTGATGCCGAAATCCAGCGTTTTCTGGCCGGGGATGATGTGATTCTCGACCGTGAGTTCATGCTGTTTGATATCGAGGCCAGCCGCGCCCATGCCGAAGGTCTGCAACGCATCGGCATTTTGACAGGCGAAGAGCTCGCCGCCTTGCAGCGCGAGTTGACCGCGCTTGGCGAAGACTTCAAACGCGGCGACTTTGTGCTGGATACGCGCTTTGAGGACATGCACTCGGCGATTGAAGAGCGCCTGACCGAGCGGTTGGGCGATACCGGCAAGAAAATCCATACCGGCCGCAGTCGCAATGACCAGGTGCTGGTGGCGACCCGCCTGTGGCTGAAAGCGCAGTTGCAGGCCTTGGCCAGCCAGTGTCATGAAATCGCCGGTATTGCGCTTGAGCGCGCCGAAGCCGAAGCGCAGCAGCCGATGCCGGGCTATACCCATCTGCAACGCGCAGTGGTGTCATCCACCGGCATGTGGTGGGCCGGCTGGGCGGAAGCCTTTATCGACAACCGCGAGCGCGCCCGGGCCACACTTGACCTTATCGACAGCAATCCGCTTGGCACCGCCGCTGGATACGGCGTAAATCTGGCGCTCGACCGCGCCCATACCACCGCCGCGCTCGGCTTTGGCCGGATGCAGGTTTCGCCCCTGTATGCCCAGCTTTCGCGCGGCAAATACGAGCTTGCGGCTCTCGAGGCGCTCGGCAGCGCGATGCTCGATCTGCGCCGCATCGCCTGGGATTTGAGCCTGTTCACCAGCAGCGAATTCGGCTTTGTGCGCCTGCCGCCGCAATACACCACCGGCAGCTCGATCATGCCGAACAAGCGCAATCCAGATGTGATCGAGCTGATGCGCGCCAGCTACGCCAGCGTGGCGGCTGCCAAAACCGAAATCGAGCAACTGTTGTCGCTGCCTTCGGGCTACCACCGCGATTTGCAGCCGGGCAAAGGCGCGCTGGTGCATGGCTTTGGTCGCGGCATGGCGGCGCTCAAGTTGCTGCCGGCCTTGATGCAGGCGCTGGAGTGGCGCAAGGAATCGCTCACCGCCGCCCTGGAGCCTTCGATGTACGCCACCGATCTCGCAGTAAGCCTGGCCTGCCAAGGCATGCCGTTCCGCGATGCCTACCGTGAGGCCGCCAAACCCGAGCGCTGGGCCGAAGGCGATCCGACGCAGAGCCTGGCCGAACGTACCTCGCCCGGTAGCGCCGGAGACATGCAGCTTGCAGTGCTGAAAAGCCGCTGGCAGGGCGAGTGAAAATCGGGCGGAAATCTCCGCCCGATTTTGCAATCAACGCCGCGTGCCGGGTTTTTTGCCGGTATCTTCGGGTTTTTCCGTGCTGCTGCCTTGACCGGCAACGAATTTCTGGAATTGCGACCACATTTCCATGTTGCGCTCGGTCATCTGATTTAGCATTGCCCAAGGGTTTTGCCCCATCATGCCGCCCAGTTGCTGGCGGAACTGGTTTTGCTGCTCCAGAAACAATTGCATCGAGCGTTCCAGATAATTGCCCATGAAACCTTGCAGCGAGTCGCCATAGAAGCGAATCAACTGACTCAATACTTGGTTGGACAGCAGCGGCTGGCCGCCTTGCTCCTGCTCGCTGATGATTTGCAGCAATACTTGGCGGGTCAGGTCTTCGCCGCTTTTGGCATCGCGCACTTCAAACTCTTCGCCATCCATGATGAGTTGACGCACATCCTCGACGGTGATGTAGCTGGAAATATCGGTGTCATACAGGCGGCGGTTCGGATATTTCTTGATGATGCGCATGGTCGGGCTGCATTGGAAGAACGGGAAATTGTTGCCAGCATGGCGCAGCGTAACAGGGAGTGCAACTATTGCATGAAAAGGCCCACCGAAGTGGGCCCGAAATGCGGATAAAAATGCGGGTAAACCGGCTTACCAGCCCATATGGTGGCCGCCGTTGATATCCAAGTTGGAGCCGGTAATCCAGCCGGCCTTCTCGTCGGCCAGAAAGCCGACGCCGTAGGCGATTTCTTCCGGTGTTCCCAGTCGGCCAGTGGGAATGTCGGCAACAATTTTGGCGCGCACTTCTTCGGGCACGGCCATCACCATGTCGGTGGCGATATAGCCGGGTGAAATAGTGTTGACGGTGATGCCGTTTTTGGCATTTTCGCGCGCCAGCGAAATGGTGAAGCCGTGCATCCCGGCCTTGGCGGCAGCGTAATTGGCCTGGCCGTATTGGCCTTTCAGACCATTGATCGAGCTGATCTGGATGATGCGCCCCCATTTGCGCTCACGCATGCCTTCAATCACCTGACGGGTGACGTTGAAGCAGGAATTGAGATTGGTGTCGATGACATCGCGCCATTGTTCACCCTTCATTTTGTGGAAGGTGCCATCACGGGTGATGCCGGCGTTGTTGACCAAGATTTCCACCGGGCCGAGCTTGGCTTCCACTTCTTTGACCATGGCAGCGGCTTCTGCCTCGGAAGTGACATCGCCTTTCACTAGGGTGATGTCATAGCCTGCGGCTTGCATTTTTTCGGCCCAGGCGCGGGCTTTTTCTTCATTGCGGTAATTGGTGGCGACCTTGTGCCCCATGTCGGCCAGTTGCTTGATGATGGCCGTGCCGATGCCGCCAGTACCGCCAGTAACCAGTGCTACGCGTGAAGTCATGTAATCCCCATTGGTTGTTGTTGATGTGGCAGGTCGATTCTAGGCCGGGTGCTGGAAAATCCTGTTGTGCAGCGCAGAAGGTTGGCGGGGAATGAGACTTGCATCAAAGTTTGCCAGTGCCAAATGCAAAAACTGCTGCGGACTGCGCGCTGCGGCGACGATCGCAGCGGGTTGTCCCAAAGCCTGCCAGACCCATCGCAGTGCCGGCAGCGGGTCGGCACTGTCCAGTGGCAGGGCAGCCAGTGATTTGCTTAATTTGCGACCGTTCTCATCCAGCAGCAGTGGCAAATGCAGATAACGCGGCGTGGCAAGTCCTAGGGCTTTTTGCAGCAGGATTTGCCGTGCGGTGGAATCGGCAAGGTCGGCGCCACGCACGACTTCGGTCATCCCTTGTGCGGCATCGTCCACGACCACCGCCAGTTGATAGGCCCAGTGGCCGTCGGCGCGCTTGAGCACGAAATCACCAACAGCCATATCCACACGCTGCGACTGCGCGCCGAGTACCTCGTCCTGAAAATCGACCCGGCAGCCTGTGGCAACACGGAAACGAAATGCCGGTTGCAGGCGTTTTGCATGCGCCAGACATTGGCGATGCAGCCCGTGGCTTGCGGCAAGATCGCTGCGGCTGCAATGGCATTCAAAAGCAAGGCCGGGAGCGAGCAGCCTGTCCAGTGCAGCCTGATACAACGCGCCACGCTGGGATTGGCGCAGCACATCGCCATCCCATTCAAGGCCGAAGCGTTGCAGGGTTTCTAGCTGCGACTGCGCCGCCCCCGGCATTTCGCGGTCCCGGTCAACATCTTCGATGCGCACCCACCATTGGCCGCCTTGGGTTCTGGCGTGCAGATAGCTGCCCAACGCGGCCAACAGTGAGCCCAGATGCAGCGGCCCGGTCGGCGAGGGCGCAAAACGGCCTCGGATGGGAGGATTTTCAGCGGCAAGAGCGGTCATCAGATTGATTTAAGCAGTAAACGCCCCTATTGTCCGGCTACCCAACTCCATTATGTGAATCAGGCAAATGTTGAATCGTATTTTCTTATTTTTGGCCACCAATCTGGCCGTGCTGCTGCTGCTGGGCATCGTGATGTCGGTGTTGCAGGGCGTGTTTGGCGTCCAGCTCGGCAATACTGGCGTCTTGCTGGTGATGGCGATGCTGTTTGGCTTCGGCGGCTCGTTCGTATCGCTGTTGATGTCCAAATGGATGGCCAAACGCTCCACCGGTGCGATGGTGATTGTCGAGCCGCGCAATGAAATGGAACGCTGGCTGGTCAGCACAGTGCAGCGCCAAGCACAGGCCGCTGGTATCGGCATGCCGGAAGTGGCCATTTACGATGCGCCGGAAATCAACGCATTTGCCACCGGCGCCAACCGCAACAACGCCTTGGTGGCCGTTTCCACCGGGCTTTTGCGCAGCATGAGCCGGGACGAGGCCGAAGCGGTACTGGGGCACGAAGTGGCGCATGTGGCCAATGGCGACATGGTAACCATGGCCTTGCTGCAAGGCGTGCTCAATACCTTCGTGATTGTGTTGGCGCGTGTGGTCGGGCGCGCGATTGATGGCTATCTCTCCGGTGGCCGCAATGAAGGCCCCGGCTTTGCCTACTATGCGATCGTGTTTGTGCTGGATATGGTTTTTGGCCTTTTTGCCAGCATGATTGCCATGTGGTTTTCGCGCCATCGTGAGTTCCGCGCCGATATTGGCGGTGCCACGCTTGCCGGACGCGAAAAGATGATTGCCGCGCTTGAGCGACTGAAGCAAAACCACGGCGAAAGCACCTTGCCGCAGCAAGTGGCCGCCTTCGGTATCAGCGGTGCATTGGGACATGGGCTGAAAAAGCTGATGATGAGTCACCCGCCGCTGGAGGTGCGCATCGCCGCGCTGCGCAATGCAAAGCTGGATGGCAAGACCGCCGCCGCTGCGGTTTGATGACAAGCCGCAATTAGTTTGCAGCATGAAAAACGCCGGGTTTCCCGGCGTTTTTCGTGGGGCGCTTCAGTTGCCGAGCGAGGGCATTTCCGGTGCGACGAAGTCGCCCTGCACATAGGTGGCGCCGGAACTGAACAGCGCGGTCATCGCAGTGGGTGAGTCCACGCCGGGGGCGATGCAGGGAATTTGCAGCGCGCCTGCATTCTGGATGATTTCTGCCAGACGCTCACGGTTTTCTTCCGAGTCCAGATCTTCCATGAAATCATGGTTGAGTTTGAGGAAGCCGGGCTGCAAATGGGTGAGCAGTTGCAACGAGTTGAGCCCGGTACCGAATTGCTCGATACAGAAAGAAGCGCCGATTTTTTTCAAGTCTTCATTGATGCGCTGCGCCCCGCGCAGGCTGGTAAAGACTTTCGACTCGGGCAATTGCAGCACCAGGCTGGCCGCCTGGGCGCCGGTTTCGGCCAGCATTTTGACGATATCCGATACTAACTGCTCATCTTCCAACGAGGACTGGGCAATCCGTACCATGACCTTGGGCGGCTGCCCGGAGGTGGTCGGCAATGCCTTGATGCTTTGCAGGGCATGGCGAATGGCCCAACGGTCGAGCACATTGGCAAGGCCGTGTTCTTCGGCCAGCGGGACGAACTGTCCGGGCTGGATCAAGCTGCCATCGGTGCCGATCATGCGCAGCAGAGATTCGTGGAATTGCTCGCTTTCGTTGTGCAGATTGATGATCGGGCGATAGTGCAGCTTCAGCGAATCATGGGCGATGGCATCCTTGATATGCGCAATCCAGCCTTGGATGCGTTCTTCTTCGGCACGCTCGGTGGCGCGCGGGTCGAAGATATGTACTTGATTGCCGCCCATTTCGCTGGCGTGGCGCAGGCTTTCATTGGCTTTTTCAAGTACCCGGGTGATTTGGGCAATCCGCTCACCAATTTGCACGCCGCCAATGCTGATGGTGGCGCTCAAGGTTTTTTGCGAGGTTTCCAGAAGCCGTTCGGCAAAGGCCGCGCAGAGCCGTTCGGCAAGCTCGTAGCTTTGGCGATACTGGCTGTCCTGCAACAGGATGGCGTAGGTGTTTTCGGCCACGCGGGCGATGGCCATGTCCGCGGGTAGGCTTTGCCGCAAGCGCTCGGCGATAGCGCTGGCAAGGTCATCCACACTGTCCAGACCTACCTGCTGGTAAAGCTGGGCAAGGTGATCGGGCTCAAGCAGCAGCAAGGTATGCTCGTGCTCGCCGGTAGCCGCCTCGGCCACACGCTGCTCCAGTTGTTGCAGGAAGGTTTGTCGGTTCAAAAGCCCGGTCGCCATGTCCAAGCGGCGCAGTTCTTCCACTTCCTGTGCCAGCGCCGGGTCGATGTCCAGTTCCTGGCGGCGGATGATGAGTTGCAGGCAGGGCTCGCCTTCGTATTTGGCCGGGGTGAATTCCATCACCGCCGGGAAATCTTCGCCATCGCTGCCACGCATTTGCAGTTCGTGACGGGGCGGCAGATTATCGGTTTTGCCCAGTTCTTTCAGCAGTTGCTTGAAATCGGCCACATGTTTTGGGGAAACCATGTCCAGCAGCGGCATGCCCTCGATGTCGGCAAAGTCCTCATAGCCGAACATTTCCAGATAGGCGCTGTTGGCGCGGATATACATGCCTTCGTGGATATAGGCGATCGGGTCGCGTGAGGACTCGATCAGCGAGTCGCAGCGGCGCTCGGTTTCACGCAGTTGCGCTTCCAGCCGACGCAGACCGCGACGAGCCGTGAGATCCTCCATTTCACGCTGCACGATGGTGTGCAGGTGCATGAATTGGCCGCGGGGCAGCAGGGCGCGGACACCGGCTTCGGTCAGGGCGAGCAGTTGTTGCGCATCAATGACAGGTGCTTCCACCAAGATGGGCAGATCCCGGCCTTGGGCATCGACCAGCATAAAGACTTCACTCTGGGAGATGGCGCTTGAGGGCAGGCAGAGCAATACCAGGTCAAACGGGGTTTTACCGAGCATTGCGGCAAGTTCAGCCGAGTCTGCCGGGCGAGAGGCGCGCACGGCCATGCCGCTGTTGCGCAGATGGCTGACGATGGCCTCGGCTGCGGCGACATCATCATTGATGATCAACATGCGAATGGGGGTGTCCGAGCCTTTGGACATGGGCAGTCTCCGTGGATTTGGGGCAACTCGGGAAAATCGCAACTATATCGGAGATAAGCGCGAAAAACTTGCAGCCAGTCACAAAAAATCAATACGTGCAATGCTGCTGGGACAGCGGCCTTTTGCCGGTATCACCGGCCACTTCGCGTACCAGTCGCGGCACCAGATAGCCTGAAAGCCGGGCGGCAAGCTGGGCATGCAGTTCAAGTGCGCGTGCATCGTCCACTTCGAAATGCGCCGCGCCCTGTACCCGGTCGAGTTGATGCAGGTAATAGGGCAGGACACCGGCGGCAAAGCTGCGCTCGGACAGGGCGGCCAGGGCATCGACCGAATCATTCACGCCTTTTAGTAGCACGGCCTGATTGAGCAACTGCACGCCGCAGCGGCGCAGTTGCCCAAGCGCAAGGTCAACGGCATCGTCGAACTCATTGGCGTGATTGGCATGGATGACAAACGCCACTGGCCAGGGCAGGCGCTCAAGCCAGGCCAGCAATTCAGCATCTACCCGAGCAGGCAGCACCACCGGCAGGCGCGAGTGAATGCGCAGCCGTTTGATGTGCGGGATGTCGGCAAGCTGCGCGGTGAGATCGGCCAGTTTGTGCGTGGCAAGTGAAAGCGGATCGCCGCCGGAGAGCAGGACTTCTTCGATGCTGCAATCGGCCGCGATGGCGGCGATGACATCGCGCCAGCCATTTTTGGCGGCGGTTTCCTGCGCATAGGGAAAGTGGCGGCGGAAGCAATAACGGCAGTTGATGGCGCAGCTGCCGGTGGCGATGAGCAAGGCACGCCCTTGGTATTTGTGAATCAGCCCATCCCCGGCCTTGGCCGCGCCATCGCCGACGGCATCAAGCGTGAAGCCAGGCACGATGCGATCTTCGGCATCTAGGGGCAGCACTTGGCGCAGCAGCGGGTCTGCGGCATCGCCGTAGCGCATCCGGGCAAGAAAAGCCTGCGGCACGCGCAGCGCGAATTGCTGCATGGCTTGCGGGGAAACACGCGCGGTCAGCGCCTCAAGCCCCAGGGCTTGTAGCAGGATATGCGGGTCACGGATGGCATCGCGCCATTGCACTTGCCAGGGCAGGGGCTGCGAGTTGCGGGGCAGAGCAGGTATCATATCGCCCCCATTTTATTTGATTGCCGCATTCAGCGGCTCCCAAGGAGTAAAGCAATGGCCACTCTCGGCATGAATGACGTGAAAAACGGGCAGAAGATTCTGGTCAACAACGAACCTGCGGTGATCACCGATACCGAATACGTCAAGCCGGGCAAGGGACAGGCTTTCACCCGCGTAAAGTTCCGCCAGATCAAGACCGGCCGCGTGCAGGAAATCACCATGAAGGCGACCGACTCGCTGGAAGTGGCTGACGTAATGGATACCGATATGCAGTACCTGTATTCGGACGGTGAATACTGGCACTTCATGAATCCCGAATCGTTCGAGCAAGTGCAGGCCGATGCCGCAGGCATGGGCGGTGCGGAAAAATGGCTGAAGGGCGAAGAAGAATGCGTGGTAACGCTGTGGAACGGCACGCCGATTGCAGTGCAACCGCCGAATTTCGTCGAGCTGAAAATCACCGAAACCGATCCGGGTGTGCGTGGTGATACTTCCGGCGGTGGCGGCAAGCCCGCGACGCTTGAAACCGGCGCGGTGGTGCGCGTGCCGCTGTTCGTCGGGCAGGATGAAGTCATCAAGGTCGATACCCGCAGCGGCGAATACGTCAGCCGGGTGAAGTGAGGGCATCTCTGAATAACTACTGTGCGAACCTCTGGCGGCGCTCAGCGGTGCCCGGAATGCTTATGTACGGCCAGCTACACTGCGCTCCGCTGCCCACCGCCAGCCGCCTGTTCGCTACGTTATTCAAAGACTCCCAAGACATGACAGGGGCGCGATAGCGCCCCTATCTTTTCCAGCCAAGCCAATGAAAGCCATGACCCAATCCCCCCAAACCTGCGATTTGATTATCGAAGCTGGCCAGATCGTGCCGGTCGTGCCCTTGGGCGAAGTCCTGCATCAACATGCGTTGGTAGTCGATGGCGGGGTGATTGTGGCACTGCTGCCACAGGCAGAGGCGGCGGCGCGCTTTGTGGCAAAAGAAATCATTCGCCGCCCGGATTCGGTGCTGATTCCGGGGCTGGTGAATGCCCATACCCACAACCCGATGAGCCTGCTGCGTGGGATTGCCGACGACCTGCCGCTGATGGTTTGGCTGCAAGAACATATCTGGCCGGCTGAAGGCCGCGTCATCAGCCCTGAGTTTGTGCGTGATGGCTGCACCTTCGCCATCGCCGAGATGCTGCGCGGCGGCACCACCTGCTGCAACGAGAACTATTTTTTCCCCGATGTGCAGGCCGAAACCTACAAGAACCACGGTTTTCGCGCCCGCATCGGCCTGCCGGTCATTGACTTTCCCACCGCTTGGGCGAAAAACGACGAGGAATATTTTGCCCGCGCTGCCGAGGTAGAAGCCGCCTGGCGGGCAGACGCGTTGATTTCGATGGCGCTGGCGCCGCACGCGCCTTATACCGTCAACGATGCCAACTTCCGCCGCGTACATGAACTGGCCGGGCAATGGGATATTCCGGTGCATCTGCATCTGCACGAAACCGCGCAGGAAGTGCAAGACTCGCTTGCGCAATACGGCCTGCGTCCGATCGAGCGGCTAGACAAGCTCGGCCTCATCAACGAGCGCCTGATCGCCGTGCATATGACACAGCTGACCGAGGCTGAAATCCACCTCTGCGCCGAGCGCGGCGTAAGCGTGGTGCACTGCCCGGAATCGAACCTGAAACTGGCCTCCGGCTTCTGCCCGGCCTGCGCTTTGCTGCGCGCCGGGGTGAACCTTGCCATCGGCACCGATGGCGCGGCCAGCAACAACGACCTCGACATGATCGGCGAAACCCGCACCGCCGCGCTGCTGGCCAAGGCCGTGGCCGAAGACGCCGCAGCGCTGTCGGCTGCCGAAGCCCTGCATGCGGCGACGCTCGGCAGCGCCCGCGCCATGGGGCTGGGAGACACCATCGGCTCGCTGGAAGTGGGCAAACAGGCCGATATCGCCTGCATCGCGCTGGATACGCTGGAAGCGATGCCGCTTTACAACGTCATCTCGCAAATCGTCTATGCCAGCGGCCGTCACCAAGTCAGCGATGTCTGGATTGCCGGCCAGCCCAAACTCATCGAGCGCAAACTGGTGACGATGGACGAAGCCGAGCTGGCCGCCAATGCCCGCCAATGGCAGGCCAAAATCAAGAATTGAGACTTGCTTGCAAGCCGTGAGATGCGCTGAAGATTTGGAGAACCTGTGAACAACAACGTCAACCTGCAAGAAGTGGAAAAATTCGCGGCTTTGGCAAGCCGTTGGTGGGGCGAGGGCAGGTGCTTGCGAGCCAGAGGCTCGCACCTGGCTGAGCGCCCGACCTTGAGGTCGGGCCGGGGTTAAGGCTTGCAAGCCGTGAGATGCGCTGAAGATTTGGAGAACCTGTGAACAACAACGTCAACCTGCAAGAAGTGGAAAAATTCGCGGCTTTGGCAAGCCGTTGGTGGGGCGAGGGCAGGTGCTTGCGAGCCAGAGGCTCGCACCTGGCTGAGCGCCCGACCTTGAGGTCGGGCCGGGGTTAAGGCTTGCAAGCCGTGAGATGCGCTGAAGATTTGGAGAACCTGTGAACAACAACGTCAACCCGCAAGAAGTGGAAAAATTCGCGGCTTTGGCAAGCCGTTGGTGGGACAAAGACGGTCCGCAAAAGGCGCTGCATGCGCTGAATCCGGCGCGGCTGGCCTATGTCGAGCGTCATCAAACATTGCAAGGCGCCAAGGTGCTGGATGTGGGCTGCGGTGGCGGTCTGCTTTCCGAGGCGCTGGCAAAAAGCGGCGCGCAGGTAACCGCTATCGACATGGCCGCGCCTTTGGTGGAAATGGCCCAGTTGCATCAGCTTGAGGCGGGGCTTGCCATCGACTATCGGGTGCAGACGGTGGAGTCGTTGGCCGAAGAAATGCCCGGGCAGTTCGATGCTATCACCTGTATGGAAATGATCGAGCATGTGCCCGAGCCTGCCAGCATCATTGATGGCTGTGCACGACTTTTGAAACCCGGCGGGCAGTTGTTTCTGTCCACCTTGAACCGCACTCCGCAGGCGTTTGCGCTGGCGATTGTCGGTGCCGAATACATCGCCCGCATTCTGCCGCGCGGTACGCATGATTACCGCAGTTTCATCAAGCCCTCGGAACTGGCGGCTTGGCTGCGCAACGCCGGGCTGAACTTGCAGGATGTCAGTGGCCTTGCCTATCAGCCATGGAATAACCATGCGCATATTTCGCGCCGCGTGGACGTGAATTACCTCGCCTGTGCGCGCAAAGGGGCAGTGGCGTGAGTGCTTTCCCGGCGCTGGTGCTGTTTGATCTTGACGGCACCTTGCTCGACAGCGCCCCGGACATGGTGGCGACCGTCAATCAGATGCGTGCGCGGCGCGGCCTGCCCGCCTTGGCGCTGGCGGATGTGCGCCCGCATGTTTCGCGCGGGGCACGGGCAATGACGAGTGCCGCCTTTCCGGACTGGAGCGAGGAAGACGTCATCGCAGCAGTGCCGGAGTTTTTGGATATCTACGGCACCGTGCTGGGGCAGTACGGCGCCGCCTTTGCTGGCGTTGAAACCCTGCTGCAAACGCTGGAAAAAGCCGGCAGCCGCTGGGGCATCATCACCAACAAGCCGATTCGTTTTGCCCGCGCGCTGATGCCGCAACTGGGCTGGGAAAAGCGTAGCGCGATATTGCTCGGTGGCGACAGCTTGGCCGAGCGCAAACCGCATCCGTTGCCGCTGCTGCATGCCTGCGAACAACTTGGCATCGCACCGGCCGACTGCGTGTACGTGGGGGACGACCGTCGTGATATCGAAGCTGCCCACGCGGCCGGGATGCCGGCCATTGCCGCGCTTTGGGGTTATCGTCAGAGCGGTGATGAGCCATTGGCTTGGGGCGCGGAAAAAAACATCGCAGCGATAGACATGCTGCTAGATGCCCGGAATTGGCCGTGAGCGAATCAGAATCATCAGAGGCACAAAGTTTCATCGACGCGTGGCAGGCGGCGTGGCCGGAATGGCGCGTTGCGCGTGTTTTCGTGCCGGAACAACAGCGCGCGCTGGCCGAGCACTGGTTCGCACTGCTTGCCGCCCTGACCGAAATTGCCGGACTGGAGCCGGTGCCTGCCGCGGCGAAGCTCGCTTGGTGGCAAGAAGAACTGCATGCCTGGGGCAAGGGGGCGCGTCGTCATCCTCTCGGACAGGGCTTGGTGCGCAGGGCACTGCCCTGGGATGCGTTGGCCGATGCGCTGCCCGCGCTCCTGAATCCTGCCGATGAGGCTGCCCTGCAACGGCTTGCCGCTGTTCTGGCCGATATCGAACAAACCCTGTTTGCCGAAAACACCGAGGGCAGGGCGCGGCTGTATCACGATTTGCGACTGATACTCGGACAAACCCCGCCCAAGGCGCGTGGCGGTACTCGGCCGCGTCGGGTGCTCTCTGCACTTGCCCGTGCCCGCCAACAGCGCGGGGGGCAGCTTTCTGCCTGGCAAACACTGCGTTGCAGTTGGCAGGCGGCACGCGAAGGCGACAGCGCCTAAAATGCGCGATTCGTTCTCATTTGAGTTAATTCATGCCCAACCCACGTCCACTTCCCGATGTCGCCTTTGAAGCCGCGCAGCTTGCCCGGCCACTGGATTGGGTCGGCATGGACAATATCGCCCTGCCGTTGCGTCTGGATGCGGCGCTGCAAGTGCCCGCACAGGTGGATGTGGCGGTAAATCTTGGCGATGCCGACAAACGCGGCATCCATATGTCGCGGCTGTATCTACATACACAAACGGCATTGCCGGAAACCCGGCTCGATGCCGCATCGCTGGGCGCCTTGATGCAAGCCCTGATTGAATCGCAGCAGGGTCTGGCAGACCGTGCCCGGTTGCGACTGCGCTTTGACCGATTGCTGCTGCGTCCGGCTTTGCTCAGCGACAACCAGGGGTGGCGACGTTATCCGGTTAGCCTAGAATTGCAGGCCGATGCCGAAGGTCGGCTCGATGCCTATCTGCAAGTGGCGGTGGAGTATTCCAGTACCTGTCCGGCTTCGGCTGCACTCTCCCGCCAGCTCAATGCCGATGCCTTCGTCGCTGCTTTTGGGCAAGGTGAAGTGCGCGTGGATGAAGTGCAGGCTTGGCTTGCCTCCAAAGCCGGGCTGGCAGCCACCCCGCATGCGCAGCGCAGTGTGGCCGAAGTCACCGTGCAACTGGCAGCGAATTTTCAGCAACTGCCGATAGAAGCTTTGGTGAATGCCTTGGAGCAGGCGCTGGCCACCCCGGTGCAAACCGCGGTCAAGCGTGAGGACGAGCAAGCCTTCGCCCGTGCCAATGCCGAAAACCTGATGTTCTGCGAGGATGCGGCTCGACGCGTTGGCGCGACCCTTTCGGCATTACCGGTGCGCCACTGGCACGCTCGCGTGGCACATCTTGAAAGCCTGCACGCCCACGATGCCGTAGCCAGCGTCAGCGGCCACGGGCAGGGATAAGCTCGTAAGACAAAAACTTTGCCCAGCAAAAACCCCGAGGTTTTCGCCTCGGGGTTTTTGTGTTGTCGCTTTGCCTTCAGGCTGAGGGCGGGTCGGGGGTGTCCCGACCCGCTGTGGCTCAGAACTTGATGGTGAAGCGTGCGCTGGCGCCGTGGTCGTTGCCTTCGTCGGCGAACTGGCCGTTGTAGCCCACTTCCAGCAGGGTGCGCGGGCTGGTGCGGGCGGCGATGCCCAGTTCAG
>NWQR01000013.1 GCA_002798275.1 Lysobacteraceae bacterium NML08-0793
ATCAGGTTAGGCCGCATTCGAGCCTGAACTACCAAACCCCGGAAGCATTCCGGAACACGTGCCATCAAGGCACACCCACCGAGGCCAATTCCAATAATCAGTGGCCCTAAAAAATCGGGCAGGTCAGAGGCATTCTCCTGGCTGCTGGATGCGCCTCCCCCGATACTGGTGTTGGAAGGCGATACCCATATCAATGGCAATCTTGATATCGGCTGGATACAAGTGCAATTCAGTGAAGCCAGCAGCACCCCTGCATTATTGGTAGCAGGCAATCTGAGCGTGGATGGTGACATCGCATGCGGCGATATTCAGCTGGAAGTACTGGGCGATATGAGCTGCCACCTGCTTGATTTCAGCAGAAGCTCCATCTCGGTACACGGAGAGCTGCGCGCCTCTTATGGCATCCGCTTTGACTCAGCGGATTCACAGCTTGAGTATGGCTCTCTCATGCTCAAGCACAATATCAAGGCACCCTATCTGGTATGCGACTGGCCTGATATCTATCTCGAAGACTTGGTTTATCCAAGCCAATACACCGACTTCAATCACAGCTTGATGATTGCATGCACAGAATCCCGCAGCAAAAACGCCACCTTCATGATGAAAGCGCCCGAGAAGAAAAACGCATGGGCGGTCGCGATAGCCGATAGCTGGCAACTGTTGCAGCCGGAGGTTTGGGATGAGGAGGGCAATTTCTCACCCACCCAATTCTTCCAACTGGTGCGTCAGGGCAAGAACCCGTTTATCACTCCGCCGTGATGCTGCGCGACTTTTGCCGCAAACGACGCGCACGCAGATAAAACACCAGCTTGTAGAGCACGATGCTTGGCACTATGGCATAGAAGAACGACATGACTCTGGCCATGTTTTTGCCATTGCGCTGCCATAGCGGCGTGATCTGCTCGGGATTTGTCGATACCAGCCGATAAGCGCTTTCAAGCGGGTCCCCCATGCTGTCGTTCCAGACTTGCAGATAGAAAGTGCCCGGCTCCGTTTCATCCAGCCGCAGCCAATAAGGGCTATCCGCCTCACGGTAATCCAGCGTTTCAAGGCAAAGTCGTTGCGGCATTTCGGCTTCTTTCCTCTCGGCCAGAAACATCGGGACGGGCCGCATACCCTGCCATACGCATACCGGAAACATTCGGGTTGGCGTGCTTTTTTCCGGCATCAACAACAATGCAAAAAGCAGCCAAGCAGACGCCCACCACAACAACAGCCCCACTGCTAGGCGCAGCAAATGCTCTGCCCAAGAGCGCTTCTTTGCAGCCATCGGTTGAACTGAAGGCAAAGTCTGCTGTGTCATTTCAACTCATCCCCTGCCGCATCGCATCAAGTAGCTCCGGAATGAAGTCACCACCGCACCACCAATCCTCAACCCCGGGAACCGCCTGCACATCCAGCGCCAACAGCCGGGCAAGGAAAGTTGACTGATGGTTTTCATCCTTTAACCAAGCCTCCATCAAGCTGATGTACTGGGGTTGGTCTTCCGCAAACGGCTCATCAATGCCCCCCTTCACCCAGTAACCAAACCAGGCAGAATCAGCATATTGCAGCGTGGCACTGGGGGTATCGCTGCGCTGCCAAAAGTCCAGCATCGGCTGAATATCAAGGCCGCCCTTGTGCCACATCAGTAGTACATCAAACAGCACGAACAAAGGTTCATGTATGTACGGCTGCCATGGATAACGGCTCAAGGCTTCGGCAAAAACAGCCTCTGCCGCTGCTTGTACGGCCTGCCACTGCAAAGGAGTGAAGCCGCCCTTTGGGCAGCGCTCCAGGCGAACCAGATACATCTCTGTGCTGTAGTGCAGCTCTTCGCCCTGGGCAATCAGCTCCAGCATGCGGGGCAAGAAGTAGCCCACCTCATCGGCACGCTGCACATCGGCTTTGGCCGAACTGTTGTACACATGAAAATACTCTGCCGGGATGTCGCGCAACGGCCACTTGCGCATTTGCGCTTCCATCTCCGGCGCCATGCAGCATTGAGTGCACACATCCAGTTCACTTGGCACTGGATAGTCGCCAAAAGCCTGATAACAACGCTCAATGGCTTCGGCCAGTGCCTTGGAAAACGGCTGTTTTGCAATGCTGCTCATGCTCACCCCTTTGTATGCAACTCCAATGCCGCAACAATCATCTTTTCAAGCAGCGGCTGCAAGGCGGTGGCTTTGCCCTCATCCCAAGCAAAACTTGCTTCATCCATATAGCAGCGCTGGCTGATTTCCAGTTGCACTGCTTCAACGCCTGTGGCTGGCTGGCCGTAGTGGCGGGTGATATGGCCGCCTTTGAAGCGACCATTGGCCACCCAGTCGTAGCCGGTTTGCGCCGTCAATACGGCTTCGATGCGGGCTTGCGTGGCCGCCTGACAGCTTTGCCCGCTGGCGGTGCCAAGATTCAAGTCCGGCAGGCGCCCATCGAACAAAAACGGCACTTCCCCTTTGATGGAGTGGCCTTCCCACAGCAGTACGCGACCATGCTCGGCCCGGATGCGGGCAAGCTCGGCCTGCAATGCCTGGTGATAAGGCCGCCAGTAGGCTTCCACGCGCTGACGCACCTCGGTTTCATCCGGCTCCTGGCCGGGCAGATACAGCGGCTCGCCATTGAAGCCCACCAGCGGACACAGGCCGGTAGTGTTCTGTCCCGGATACAGCGAGACATCGTCCTCGCCGCGATTTAAGTCAATCACATAGCGCGAATAGCGCGGCACGATGATGGAGGCGCCCATGGCGCGGGCAAAGCCATACAGCTTTGCGATATGCCAGTCGGTATCCGGGACATTGCGCGCCCAAGGGTGCAGGCGGGCAGCGATTTCGTCCGGCAGCTCGGTGCCGTTATGCGGCACGCTGACAAGCAGCGGCAAACTGCCCCGATGAAGCTCGAAAATGGCTGAGTTATTCATGATGTCTCCTGAAAAATTGAACCCCTGGCCGAGCGCCGTTTTTCATTGCGCCAAGACCACTTCTTCGGCACTGGTGGGGTGAATGGCAAGGGTTGCGCGCAAGTCGGCAAGCCGCATCCCCATCTGCATCGCGACGGCAAAGCCTTGCAGGATTTCATCGCTGCCCTCGCCCAGCAAATGGATGCCCAGCACACGCTCATCGGAGCGCCGATAAATCACTTTGAACAGGCTTTTTTCCGGCTTGTCTGCCAAGGCGCCCAGCATCGGGCGAAACTCGCTGCGCGCGACCGCCACATCATCGCCATATGTATTGCGCGCTTCTGCCTCGGAAAGCCCCATCGCCGCCATTGGCGGATGCGAAAACACCACGGTGGGAATCGCGGCAAAATCCACCCGTGCGTTTTTGTCGTCCGCGAACAGGCGATCCATCAGGCGACGTGAAGCCGCCACCGCATGCGGCGTGAGTGCTGGCTGCGGGGTAACATCGCCCACCGCATATACGCCGAAGACGGAAGTGTTCTGCCAGGCATCCACCTCGATTTGCCCGCGTCCATTGCAGACCACGCCCGCCGCCTCAAGGCCGATGCCACGGCTGTTGGGCTCGCGGCCGGTAGCAAACAGCAGCGCATCAAAGCAACCGACCACACCGGCTTCGGTGCGAGCCTGTATCCCGTCGGCAACTTTTTCCAGACCCGCAACAGCGGTTTCAAAGCGCAGGTCGATGCCATGCTGGCGCATCACTTCGGCCAGCCGGGTGCTGATATCGGCATCAAAATTTGCCAGTAGGCGTGGCTGGCGCACTAGCAGCGTAACTTGGCTGCCCAGCGCTTGCAGTACCCCGGCAAGCTCCACACCGATATAGCCACCGCCGACAATCGCCACGCGACCGGGCGCCTGCTGCCAGCCAAAGAAATCATCCGATACGCCGCCAAGTGCTGCACCGGGAATGTCCGGGCGCAGCGGACGGCTGCCGGTGGCGATCAAAACATGGCGACCATGCAGGATGGTATCGCCAGCAATGACTTCGCCAGTATTGCCGGTGAGCTTGCCAAAGGCCGGAATCACCGTTACCCCCAACTCGCTCAAGCGGTTGCCGTAACCGACATGGATGCGCTCAATATAGGCGGTACGTGCGCCCAGCAGGCGCGACCAGTCAAGTGCGGGCTGTGCGTGCAGATCAAAGCCCAGTTGCCGGGCGATGGCGATTTTTTCAGCTAGGTCTGCGGCCAGCCACATGGCTTTTTTCGGCACGCAACCGATATTGACGCAAGTGCCGCCCAGAAGCCCCGGCTCCAGCATTGCCACCTGCGCACCATAGCGCGCCGCACGGATGGCAGCGGCCAAACCGCCGGAGCCGCCTCCTAGGACAATCAAGTCAAAATCGTTCGTATTCATGTCGATAGTGTTGCAGAAATGCACGCCTAGCGCCGCCAGATTGATTCAAGCATCGCAATTGCTATGCTGCCAGTCTCATCTGACATGCAGGAGAACTTCATGATTTTTACAATTTTTATGACTGCGTTATTCGTCATTCCCCTAGCGTTGGCGCTTTGGGGCATCGGCATCTACAACGGCCTCATCACCGCCAGAAACGCCTACAAAAACGCATTTGCCCAGATTGATGTGCAACTGCAACGCCGTTTTGACCTGATTCCGAATCTGGTGGAAACCGCCAAGGGCTATATGCGCCACGAGCGCGAAACCCTGGAGGCAGTCGTGGCCGCACGCGCTGCCGCACAGTCGGGTCTGGCAGCGGCCAAGGCCAATCCCGGCGATCCCGAGGCGATGACGCAACTTGCCTCCGCCCAACAGCAATTGAGTGCCGGCCTTGGCCGTTTGCTGGCGGTGGCCGAAGCCTATCCCGAGCTCAAGGCCAACCAGAACATGATGCAGTTGAGCGAGGCGCTTGCCAGCACCGAAAACCGCGTAGCCTTTGCCCGCCAGGCCTATAACGACTCGGTGATGGCCTACAACAACCAGCGCGAGGTTTTCCCCTCCAGCCTCATCGCACAGATATGCAATTTTGCCGCTGCCGCGCCACTGGAAATCGCTGCTGAAAAACGCGATGCCGTGCGCGAAGCCCCCAAGGTCAGCTTTTAACTGCGGGCGATGAACTTTTTCGAGCGCCAAGCCGCTGCCCGCCGCCAAAGCATCCGGCTATTGCTGCTGTTTGCACTTGCGGTCTTTTGCATCGTCGGTGCGGTCTGTCTTGGCTTTGCACTTTTGGGTGCATCGCTCAAGATGCTGGTAGTGGTCGCCTTCATCACTTTGCTGGTGATTGCCGCAGGTTCGCTGTATCGCCTGAACTCATTGCGCGATGGCGGCGAAGCCATTGCAAGGCAGTTGGGCGGCAGCGAAGTGCCCGTGCACACGCAGGACTTTCAGTTGCAGCGCTTGCGCAATGTGGTGGAAGAAATCGCCATCGCCTCGGGAGTGCCCATGCCCCGACTGTTCGTGCTGGAGCGCGAAAAAGCCATCAACGCCTTTGCCGCCGGCTATACGCCCAGCGATGCAGCCATTGCCGTAACTCGCGGTGCGCTGGAAAAGCTCAACCGGGATGAATTGCAAGGGGTGATTGCACATGAGTTCAGCCACATCCTGAATGGCGACATGCGCCTCAATATCCGTCTGATCGGGGTGCTGTTTGGCATTTTGCTGATTGGCTTGGCCGGAAAAAGCCTCTTGGAAAACCTGAACAGGCTCAGTCGCGGCGGTCGCAGCCGTGACAATAGCGCGGAGCTTGTCCTCATCACCGGCTTGCTGCTGTTTGCGGTCGGTTATACCGGGGTGTTTTTTGGTCGGCTCATCAAGGCTGGGGTCAGTCGTTCACGCGAAATGCTGGCCGATGCCTCGGCGGTGCAATTCACCCGCCAAACCACCGGGCTTGCCGGAGCATTGAAAAAAGTCGCTGCACTGTCCGTTGGCAGCCAATTACGTGAAACCGACAAGGCCGAAGAAGTCAGCCATATGCTGTTTGGCGATGGCCTTGGCCTTTCCGGGCTGTTTGCCACCCACCCGCCGCTGCTTGCACGCATCCAAGCGCTGGAGCCGGGCTTTGCTGCCAAAGACCTGGAAGCACTGCATCTGCAATGGCTGAAAAATCCCCCGGATGGCCTGGCCGAAGACCGTCTATCGGGATTTTCCGCCGCCCTGCCCGTCCCGCCGCCGCTGCCGAATATCACCACAGAGGTCGCCATCAACGCCCAAGCAGTGGCCGCACAAGTCGCCACACCGACCAATGATGATTATGTGGCGGCCGAGCAGCTCATCCACACCCTGCCCGATACGCTGCGACAACGGGCGCATGATCGGCAAAGCGCGCCAGCATTGCTGCTGGGACTGCTGCTTTCTGCCAACACGCGCTTGGCCGCACCACAACAGGCAGAAATCACCCGTCGCATGGGCGAAAAAATTGCTCACGATGCCAGCGCATACCAGCCGCAACTCGCACGTCTGCACCCGATGCTGCGCCTGCCACTGGCGGCGCTGACCTTTCCCGCCCTGCGCCAGCGCTCATGCAGCGATTTGCACAACCTTGCCGCCACCTGCGATGCACTTGTCCATGTGGATGATGAAGTCTCGCTGTTTGAATACGCGCTCTCGCGCATGCTGCAAGCCCAGCTGAACGATGCCATCGAGCCTTGGCAAAACCGGCGACGGCTGCTGAAGCTCAGCCAGACCCAGCAACAGGCACGCACCCTGCTCACCCTGTTGGCTCAACTCGGGCATGCCGACAGTGACGAGGCTCGGCGCGCCTACAATGCCGGCATCAGCCGCTTGTATGGCAATGAGGCGCTGCCATATCAACCCGGCAGTCCGACAGTGCAAATCTTGGATGCGGTCTGGCCATCACTGGATCGGCTGAGCCCGATGGGCAAACAACTGCTGATCGAAGCCATTACCCTCACCATCAGCCATGATGGGCGCGTTACGCTGGAAGAATCCGAACTGCTGCGCAGCGTCTGCGCCATCCTGCATTGCCCGCTGCCGCCCGTGCTGCACTGACCAGACCAATCTTGCCCGGCCTGCAAACGGCCAACGACCGAAAATCAATACTTCAAAACGGCTTGGCCAGTACCAGCCAGATAATCGGCACCAGCG
Organism: Lysobacteraceae bacterium NML08-0793; assembly: GCA_002798275.1. Taxonomy (GTDB): domain Bacteria; phylum Pseudomonadota; class Gammaproteobacteria; order Xanthomonadales; family Xanthomonadaceae; genus Solilutibacter. Next base: position 7,001 of record NWQR01000013.1, read on the forward strand.
CCAGTAGCGGTAATTCATTGACCAGCCGCAGTGTCTTGGCGCTTGGTAAGGCGCGTCCGGCTTCGGCCGCTTTCAGCCAGCGGCCAGTCATCACGGCATAGCCCAACAGCAGCGCCACCAGCGTCAGCTTGGCGTGCATCCATGCGCCCTTGAAGCCCAGCATCGCCCACATGGCAATGCCCAGCACGAACAGCAGGCCGAACATCACATGCCCAAAACGCGCCAGCCGCCTGCCCATCAGCAGCAGGCGCGCGCGCACCGCAGGCACATCACCGGCTTCGGCAATATTCACCAGAATGCGCGGCAGGTAGAACAACACCGCCATCCAGGCGATGACGAATACCAAATGAAAGGTTTTCAGCCACAGATACATGCGCGGCTCCAAGACGCCATTATTTGCCTGCCCGGTTCGCAGCTTTCACGAACTCGCGCACCTTGGGATAGACATGGTTGCGCCAGCGGCGGCCACTGAAAATACCGTAATGGCCGGCGCCCTCCACAGTGATGTGCTGCTTGCGCGATTCGGGCACGCCGCTGCACAGCTTCAGCGCCGCCCGGGTTTGCCCGGCACCGGAAATATCATCTAGCTCGCCCTCGATGGTGAGCAGTGCGGTATCGCCAATGGCCGAAGGATCGACTTTTTCGCCATTGATGACCCACTCGCCACGCGGCAGCAAATAGTCCTGGAATACGGTGCGGATGGTATCTAGGTAATACTCGGCCGGCATGTCCAGCACGGCGTTGTATTCATCGTAAAACCGGCGGTGCGCGGCAGCCGTTTCCTGATCGCCTTTCACCAGATCCTGGTAGTAATCCCAATGCGACATGGCATGGCGCTCGGGGTTCATGGCGATAAAGCCCATATGCTGCAAAAAGCCTGGATAAACCTTGCGGCCACGTCCGGGATAGTTGGACGAAACCGTATGAATCAGATTCTGCTCGAACCAGCTCAAGGGGCGTTTCATCGCCAGATTGTTCACCTGGGTGGGCGACTCGCGCGCGTCGATGGGCCCGCCCATCATCACCAGCGAGGCAGGTGTGGCTTCACCGCGTGCGGCCATCAGCGAAACCGCCGCCAGCACCGGCACGGTGGGCTGGCACACGCTCATCACATGCAGATTTTCCGCGCCGATATGACGGATGAACTCTTCGATATAGGCCACATAATCGGCCAGATGAAAGGCACCGGCCTCTTTGGGCACCATGCGCGCATCAGTCCAGTCGGTGATATACACCTTGTGGTCTTTCAGCATGGTTCTGACCGTATCGCGCAACAAGGTGCTGTGATGGCCAGAAAGCGGCGCCACAATCAAAACCGTGGGGTTGTCTTTCATCTGCGCCAAGCCATCGGCCTGATCGTGATAACGCTTGAAACGCAGCAGGCGACAAAACGGCTTTTCCAGCACCACGCGCTCAACCACCGGGATGCTGATGCCTTCGACCTCGATTTCATGAATATCGAAATTCGGCTTTTCGTAATCCTTGCCGATGCGATGAATCAGCTCGCAACCGGCTGCCACGCGCTGCGAGCCAGGCAGGCTACTCAACCAGCTGCCGGGCGCGGTGTACATCTTTGCCACGGCTTCCGCCCAGTAAGTCATCGGTGCCATCCAGGCACGGGTGTTTTCATGGATTTGATAAAGAAGCATGCAAGACTCCTGCAATGTTGCGTCGCAGCATAGCACATGCACCCGCTGGAAGTGGCGCTCGCTCGCCGCGTTGCGCTGTTTGTAGCTCCGACAGGCTCAACCTTTTTTCGCTGCCGGCAAGGTGCAGCCGAATTTTTCCGGGTCGCATTCCATCGCGCAACTGCTCGTTACCAGCTGGCACTGCTGGCCGCCGCGATCACGACATTGCCCAAGCGCAGCTTCAGCCGTTTTTGATTTGTTGAAGCCCTCCACTCCCACATAAATCGGCTGCCCCTGCCCTTGCCCGCTGGCCACTGCGGTGCAGGAATTGGCATACCAATACCAGCGGCTGCATTGCTGGCCACCCCCTGCGCGACACAGCGCTGCGGCACGCGCTTGGGCATCCCGCTGGCTAAGATAGCTGCCTGCGGCAAATACCCGGCTGTTGTCGGTTTCATCGATGAATACCGCGCCATAAGCATCGCGTGCGCTCAGCAAAGGCTCTGCCGATTCACCGGCATAGCCAGTCCAAGTTTTGATGACCACGGTGCACTCCTGCACATGCTTGCGGCACTCGGCCAGCAAGGTCTGGTGCAGCTCATTGCGCCCACCCAAATCCATCCCGATCGCACCCAGCAAGCGCGAGCCTGCCGAGGAAGCCTTGGGCCCGGCAAATATCCGGTAGCGACCATTGCCATCCAGCCCAAGCACCGCGGTCAACAGCCAGCCATCTTGGCTGTGCACCAGTTCACAATCACGCGCCTGGCATTGCCACAGGGCGTTTTCGTTATTGGCCTCGCGCAGCGCGCGTTTTTCAGCCGCAGACGTGCCCGGCACCTTCCAGGCAACGCTGCTCATACCGCGCGCGCCGGTGGAGGGGCTGAAGGCCAGCGCGAAATGCCGTTCGCTGGCCTCCCGTACATCAATTGCCCGTGACTGGCAGCTGGGGTTGTAGCCATACGAGCAGAATCGCGGGTCATTGGTCATGAGATGCCCCGTAGTGCGGCTGCCTTGTGCCGTGGCCTGCCCGGCAAAGACAAGCCATGCCACAGCCCACAAAATGCCAAGATATTTTTTCATGCGCATCGTCCTCAAATATGGCCGTCTGCCACCGGCTGAAACACAGGCGTTGATTGCTGATCAGGACTGTCCCAGCCACAGCCGCATCGAAGTACTGTAAGGCACAAACCCCTGCCGCTGGTACAAGCGGGCTGCCTTGAAGTTCGCATCATGCACCGTCAGCTCCAGATAATCGGTCTTCTGCTCGCTTGCCCATGCTTTGACCGCAGCAATGAGACTGGTGCCAATGCCTTGCCCCCGGAAAGCCTGCTCTACGCCCATATCCATCAGGTAAACCGACTTCAACGGGCGAAAACAGGCATAGGGCGGCGATGCCTGCTGCTGGGCAATCGCAAAACCGACAATGGTTCCGTTTACTTCGGCCACATAGCCGACAAAACCGTTCTCGCCATTGCATACCTGCAAAAGAAACGCCTCATCTTGCTCGGGTGCTTGCAAATATGCAGGCTCCAGCTCCGCAACATGTTCAAAAAGCTGCCGGTACAAGCGTGCAACCGCTGGAATGTCGTTTTGCTGGAACAACCTCAGCACCCGGCTCATTCCACCAGCGCATCTGCCGCCGCAACGATATCCTCATCTTTTGGAATCACGAGGAACGCCGCGCCGGCCAGCGGCGTATAGGTATCGGCGCCCACCACACGCTGCATCGGCTTATCCCCCTGCCCGGCTTCCATCAAAGCAGTGATGATGCCCTCGCCGATTCCGGCGCTAAAGCGGCCTTCGTCCACCACTAGGATGCGTTTGCAATCATCGGCATGCAGGGCGATGGCATCGGCGTTCAGCGGCACCAGCCAGCGCAAATCGACCACACGCACTTTCCAGCCGTGCTTTTTCTCGATTTCGCGTGCGGCGCGCAGACTCATCGGCACGCCATTGCCGAAGGTGAAAATCACGCAATCGCGCGCCTCCGGGTGATACACCCGCGGCTCGCCCAGCACCAGCGCCTGATTCGGCGCGGGGTATTCGGTCTGCCACAGGCCATCGCCTGGCGCGTACAGGTCTTTGGTCATGTACAGCGCAATCGGCTCAAGCAAGGCCGTGACGCGGCCATCGACCTTGGCCAGCGCCGCCAGCGTGCGCAGCATCATCGCCGCATCATCGCCACGGCTCGGGCAGCCCACCACCAGACCTGGAATATCGCGCAGCGCAGTCACCGAATTGTCGTTGTGGAAATGCCCGCCGAAGCCGCGCTGATAGCCAAGCCCGGCGATGCGCACCAACATCGGGTTCTGGTACTGGTTGTTGCTGAAAAATTGCAGGCTGCACGCCTCGCCGCGGATTTGGTCGATGGCGTTGTGCAGATAGGCCAGATACTGGATTTCCGGCACCGGCAGCATGCCCATATTGGCAAAGCCCTGCGCCATGCCAAGAATCATGGTTTCATCCAGCAAAGTGTTGAACACCCGGCGCGCGCCGAAGGCTTTGTGCAGCCCCTTGGTGATGGTGTAAACGCCGCCCTTTTGCGCCACGTCCTCGCCAAACAGCAAGGTTTCGGGGTATTTGGCAAACAAATCGTGCAGCGCATTGTTGATCTGGATGGCCAGATGCCGCGGCGGCTGGTTTTCCGGCAGTTTTTCTTCGCTGCCAAAAGCCTTCAGGCGCGCTTCATGCGTCGGTGCGCGGCGCGCCTCGGCCTCCACCTTATCGGGCGTGTACGGTGCCAGCGGCGCCATCACATCGTCCAGCGTTTCAAGGCGCGGACGGCGGTCGGCATCTTCGGCGGCGGCAAAACATTTCTGTCGGGTGTCTTCATACAGCGCCAGAATCTCCTCGGCGCTCATCAGCCCCGATTCCAACGCGATGGCGGCGCTGCGCAGCAACGGGTCGGTGGCCTCGACCTGGCAGAGTTCTTCAATCGAACGCCACTCGATTTCAAAGTCGGTTCCAGCATGCCCCATGATGCGTGTGGTACGCAGATGCAGAAAGGTCGGGCGGCGCGTGCGACGGCAGTGCTCGACCGCGCGCACCACATCGGCATAGCCGCTGGCCAGATCAAGACCATCGGCAAAGAAATAATCCAGGTCGGGACGATTGCGGAAACTTTCGGCAATCCAGCCATTCGGGGTTTTCACCGAGATGCCGATGCCATTGTCCTCGCACACATACAGCACCGGCGCGGGCAGTTTCTGGTAGGCCGTCCAGCTGGCCGCATTGAAGGCAGTCTGCGCGCTGGCATGGTTGGCGCTGGCATCGCCAAATGAACAAATCGCGATGCTGTCCTCAGGGATCGGCAGTTGATGCCCCAGACGCTTGGCCGCCTCGATCGCCACCGCCGTGCCCAGCGCCTTGGGCAGATGCGAGGCGATGGTGGAAGTTTGCGGCAATACCCACAACGGCTTGCTGCCCCATACCTTGTGGCGACCACCGCTGGCCGGGTCTTCCTTGCTCGCCGCAAACGACAAGGCCGAATCCATGATCGGATCCATACCCGGCAATTTGCGGAAGCGCTCGGCCATGAAGCCGCCGCTGCGGTAATGCAGAAAGGCCGGATCCGTATGCCGGGTGGCGCGCGCCACCATCGCATTACCCTCATGGCCACTGGATCCGATGGTGTAGAACACCTTGTTCTGCACGCGCAGAACCCGTGCCATCAAATCCAGATGGCGGGAAATCAACTGCGATTCGAACAGTTCACGAAAACCCTGTGCATCCAGCGCGCTGCCATCGAGAATCGGCTCGTGCGCGGACGGACGCGGCAGCTTCTGTCCCTGCCAGTTTTTGACAAACTCGACGAAATTGACATCGCAGATTTCCGCACGATTGAGACCCTTCATGCGGGCGGGAATGGGATTGGGGACTTGGGCAAACATGAGCGGCAACCTGGGTTGTTTAGGGAAATCAGCCATCTGCGTGGCATGCCACCCGCAGCCCCGGACTGCGCCGGAAGCGCAGCACGAGGCCGGGGTTTCAGGCCGACAGGGGTGCGGGCATCAGAACGTGTTGATGCCGGTCAGTTCACGCCCCACCACCAGCTGGTGCACGGTTTCGGTGCCTTCATAGGTGATGACCGATTCCAGGTTCAGGGCGTGGCGAATCGGCGAGTGCTCGGTGGTGATGCCGGCGCCGCCCAACAGGTCACGGGCTTCGCGGGCGATATCCAGCGCCATGCGCACATTGTTCCATTTGGCGAGCGAAACCTGGGTCGGCTGCATGGTGCCAGCGTCTTTCAGGCGCCCCAATTGCAGCGACAGCAATTGCGCGCAGGTGATGCGCCGCGCCCAGTCGGCCATCTTGATTTGCGCGCTCTGGGTGGCGGCCACCGGGCGACCAAACAGAATGCGCTCCTTGCTGTAGCCCAGCGCTTCGTCAAGACAGGCAATCGCCGCGCCAATCGGCCCCCAGGTGATGCCGTAACGAGCCTGGGTCAAGCAGCCCAGCGGCCCCTTCAGACCTTTCACATTCGGCAGGCGGGCGCTATCGGGTACGCGCACATTGTCCAAGAACAGCGCCGAAGTTACCGAAGCACGCAGGCTCATCTTCTGCTTGATGACTTGCGCGGTGAAGCCGGGCGTATTGGTTTCGACGACAAAGCCCTGGATACCGTCCTCGGTCTGCGCCCAGATGATGGCGATATGCGCCAGATTGCCGTTGGTGATCCACATCTTGCTGCCATTGATCACCCAGTCATCGCCATCGCGCTTGGCATGGGTTTTCATATTGGCTGGATCGGAACCGCCGTGCGGCTCGGTCAAGCCAAAGCAGCCAATCACCTTGCCGGCGGCCATGTCCGGCAGCCAGCGGCGGCGCTGTTCTTCCGAACCGTAGGCATAGATCGGATACATGCACAGCGAGCTTTGCACGCTGGCGAAGCTGCGCAGGCCCGAGTCGCCGCGCTCCAACTCCTGGCAAATCAGGCCGTAGCTGACCGAATTAAGACCCGCACAGCCGTATTCTTCCGGCAAGCTCGAACCCAGCAGACCCATTTCGGCCATTTCCGGGATGAGTTCCATCGGGAATTCGCCCTTGTCGAAACACTCGCCAATGATCGGCAACACGCGATCATCGACAAAACGCCCCACGGAGTCTTGCACCGCTTGTTCTTCTTCGCTCAACAGGGAACGGATGTCGTACAAATCGTAAGGATTCAAAGCCATGATGCCTGCTCGTTGGTGAGTGGATGAAGGCGCTTATTTTACGCCACCCACAACGAAAACATCCGGCATCAGCCACTGCCTGTAGCTATTGCCAAGCCGCGCGCAGCCTCGCCGCTCACGGCACGCCCGATACGCCCGGGCGAAAGCCATTGTCCGCTTCCGGCTTGGGCTGCGTGATGCAGCGCTTGCCGCCTGCCCCAGCCGTGCCCTGATTTTGCTCCGCCACTTCTGTCGCAGCCCTCGCGCTCGCATCCGATTCGTGGCAATCGGCATACTCGATATGCTCGACATGCTGCTCGCCGGAGACTGTCGGGGGCTCAGGCGATGTTGTCGTTTTAAAGGCATTCCAAGCCGAAAGCGCAGCACCACCCACAAGCAATGCAAGCAGAATCACCACCAGCGATTTGTTGTCGATCTGCATGTGTTACGCCTCTTTGCCAATGCAGGGAGCTAGGCGCCATTCAACCTGTTTCAAGCTGAACAAAGGCTCACAAAAACCCTTGAAAATAAAGGGGAAATAAACTGACGGCGAAGTAAACGCCGCACGCGCTGATGCGGCGCTTCACAGCCCTGTCCTCCCAGCCGTGATAGCTTGGCGACATTCTCATCGGAGCTTCTGCCATGCGCCATTTATTGCTGGCCCCCTTCATGACCTGGGCCGGTCAACTCAAATACCCGACGCTGTTCAAACTGGTGGCGGGCTTGTTCGTCGTAACCCTGGTAGTACCCGATGGCATACCGCTGCTAGATGAAATCCTGCTGGGGCTTGCCACTTTGATGCTGGCCAAATGGAAAGACCGCGACCAAGAACAAGTCGGAGAGGGTCGCGCATCCCAACGTCCGCCAATTGATGGCCAGGCCACCCGCCGCTGATGCTGCTGGTCGATAGCCATAGCCATTTTGACGATGCCAGTTTCGCGTCCGACCGCGAGGCTGTCTTGGCTCGTGCCCGCACTGCCGGGGTGATGGCACAAATCCTGCCGGCCACCCATGCCGATGCGTGGCAGAACCTGCAAAACGTCTGTCAGGAACACCCTGGCTTGTATCCGGCCTATGGCCTGCATCCGGTGTATTTGCCGGTGCATCTGCCCGAGCATCTGGACAACTTGCGGCAACGTCTTGACAGCGGCGCCCCCTGCGTAGCCGTGGGGGAAATCGGGCTGGACTATTTCCTCGACACGCTCGACCGGCAGCGCCAACAGGATTTTTTCGAAGCGCAGCTGAAGCTCGCCCTGACATTCAATCTACCCGTCATCATCCATGCACGCCGCGCATTTGATGCGGTAATCGCCACCCTGCGCCGCTTTCCCGGTAGCCGCGGCGTGATTCATAGTTTTTCCGGCAGCCAAGAGCAAGCCAAACAACTATGCAAAATGGGCTTCATGCTCGGCATCGGCGGCCCGATCACTTACGAGCGCGCCCAGCGCCTGCGCCGCACGGTCAAGCAAATTCCGCTGGAAAACCTGCTGCTGGAAACCGACGCCCCCGACCAGCCCGACAGTCAATGGCGCGGCCAGCGCAACGAGCCTGCCCGTCTCATCAAGGTGCTCGACACGCTGGCCGAACTACGCGGCGAAAGCCCCGAACACATTGCCGCAGCGACAACTGCCAATGCCGAACGGCTGTTCGGCATCCATATCCACGCCGCCTGATTATTTGCGCCACTGCCCCAATGCGTGCAGCAACCAGCCCAACATCATCAGCGTGCCACCCCAAGGGGCGGCGCGGGTGGGCAGCCCGGCCAGTGCTGCCAGAGTCAGGCTGCCGGAAAACAGCAGCACGCCCAATGCCAAACAGGCAAGCCCGATAAAGGCCAGACGCCGCACGGCCATCGGCCCCAGTGCCGCAAGGGCAACACCATGGGCAAACCCGAACCAAGCCGCCTGTTGCAGCCAGTGGCGTGGCTGCTCGGCAAGCCCGGCATGCGCCGCATAGGCCGAAAGCCCAATGCAAATGGCCGCCAATAGCGAGCCGAACACGCCAAACCAAAACCGCTGGCGCATCCAGTTTTCCGGCAGATTTCCACGCAACACAGCAAGCATCACATCACTCCTTAAGACAACAAAAGATCGGCCGCAAATGCAGAACGCCGCGAGGTCGCGGCGTTCTGTCGGGCTTGCAAACGGGTTATTTGACCGGCCAGTGGATTTCGAATTCACCCTTTTCGGTGAAGGCTGCATCCACGCCGCCAGTGTAGTTTTCAAACGAGCGGCCGCTGATTTCAAGACCATGCACCAAGAGCCAGGCGCGCACGGCATTACGCATGGCTTCCAGTTCCGGGAAGTAGCCGGTGAACTTGCCACGTGCCACTTTCATTTCCGGTTGCAGTTCGTACTTCACCGGGCCTTGCAAATCGACCTTCAGCTCCTCGACGGCGGCATCTTCGGCAGCGCCCTTCTTGCGCACCACCTGCACCACGTCGAAATTGTAGTTTTCGCGGCCATATTCGTTGGTGACGATACGCACCGCGCCAACGGCTTCAAGATTGTTGGCCTCCATCACCCGCTTGATCCATTCGCGGTTGGAATTGATCGCGCTCTTGATGCTGTCATCGCCACGCTTGACACCGCCGGAGTTGACGATGAGCACGTTCTGCGCCGGCAGAGTGACTTGCTCTAGGTTTTCCAAGCGATTGCCTGCCAAGCCATAGTCTTGGTTGGGAATGCTCGAAAGCAGGTGGTTCAGGCGGTTCAGGCCGATTTTGATGTCTTCGCCGACAAAGCTGTTGACGTACAGACCGGCATAGCGACCGATGAGGTTCCAGCCGTAATCCACCGAATAATTCTGGGTGATGCGCACATTGCGATTGTTGCGGCCGGTCGGCTCAAGAATGATGCTGGAGCGCTTGTTGTTGCCCCAGTGTTCGTTTTCGATGCTGTAATCGACCTGCTTCTTGCTCTGGCTATCGGAAATCACCCAGTGGCCGGTGCCGATACCCTTTTCCTTGGACACATAATCAATGCGTGCGCCCTTGCCACTCATCGGGCCGGAGAGCTTGAGTTCCACTGCCGGATCACGCGCCGGAATGGCGTTCCAGTCACGGAAACGGACAAAGCTGTTGACCACGTCATACACGATGGTCAGGCGGCGATTGCTTTCAACACTTTCGGAAACTTCGCGTTTGTTGGGCAGGGCAATGCCAACGACCACGAACAAAACAGCAACAATGGCCAATGAAATCAGGAACTCGATCAATCGGGTCATGCGGAAACTCTCCAAGGCAGCGACCTGCCGTCACGGTTGTCGCGGGTTCGCCATCCTACCAAACCCGCTTGGCTTAATTGAAGCGGTCTGCACAATCTTTTTCAGCAAATTGTGCATCCCGCCCCGGTTGTCCGGACAAAAAAACGACACAAACCATCACACAAGGCCGAGCTCGAAGGCACGCAATACCGCGCGCGTCCGGTCCCGTACGCCCAGCTTCGACAGAATGCTGGAAACATGGTTCTTGATGGTGCCTTCGGCCACATTCAGCGAACTGGCAATTTCTTTGTTGGAAAAGCCCCCGGCCATCAAGCGCAGAATCTCGGTTTCACGCTCGGTCAGGGGGTCAGGCTTGTCCAGGCTGACAAAATCGTTGCTGATATGCTCCAGCCCCGAAAGCAGGCGCTGGGTAATCGCCGGCTGCACCAGTGAGCCGCCCATCGCCACGGTCTTGATGGCATCGACCAGCTGCGTGAGCGAAACATCTTTCAGCAAATAGCCACGCGCTCCGGCCTTCATCCCAGCCATCACCAATTGATCGTCATCGAACGTGGTCAGGATGATAGTCGGCGGCAATTGCCGATTGGCCGCAAGTGCCTGCATCGCTTCAAGCCCGGACATTACCGGCATGCGCATGTCCATCAGCACCACATCCGGCTGGGCAAGCGGAATCTGCTCGACCGCCTCGCGGCCATCGACCGCCTCGCCAATCACTTCCACTTCGTCCGCCAGTGCCAGCAGCGAGCGCACCCCCTGCCGAACCAGGGTTTGGTCGTCCACCAAAAAAATCTTGATTTTGCGGCTCATGCGGCTTCTCGCTGAAAATGAAGTGGTCGGGCATGTTCGCCACGCAGCGGCAAATGCAGGTGGATGGCAAAACCTTGCCCGGCGGCTGTTTCCACGCGCGCACTGCCGCCATATTCTTCCAGCCGTTCGGAGAGCCCGCGCAGCCCGTTACCGGCAATCAGTTGCGCAGTGCCGCGACCATCATCGCGGGCGACCAACCGCAGCGCATCGCCGTCCTGCCACAGTTTTATCTCAAGCCGCGAAGCGCCGGCATGGCGCACAGTATTGGTAATGATTTCCTGTACCGCACGCAGCAACGCATGGGCGCGTTCGGCATCCTCCAGCACCAGACCTGCCGGAATATCCATCGCCACCGCCAACCCCGGCACGTTTTCGGCAAGCGGCGCAATCGCCGATGCGATTTGCAGTGCCGCACCAGCTTCGCGCATCTGGCTGACGGCTTCGCGCACATCGGTCAGCAACAGCCGCGCCAAGGTATGCGCCTGGCGTACATGCTCGGCGGCCTTGCCTTCTACCAAATGCCCGGCCACTTCCAGATTCAGGCTAAGCGCGGTCAGATGATGTCCCAGCAAGTCATGCAGCTCGCGGGCAATCCGGGTGCGTTCGTTGACCCGCACGCTTTCGGTCAGCAAGGCGCGGGTGGCACGCAGTTCGGCATTCAAGCGGCGCTGCTCCTCGCGCGCTTCACGCTGCTGTTTGGCAATCAAACCGGCCACGAAACTGAATGCACAAAACCCGGCATACACCATGGATTGCAATATCGCCGCCGGCCAGTCCCAGCCTTGGCCGAACACGAACAGCGGCGCCAGCAATATCTGGCTTGCCGCCAGCAACAACACGCCCCAGCCGGTAGGCAGCACCCAGGGCAAGGTCGTGGCTGCCACCACCATCAGCACCCCGCCAAGGCCACTGCCGCTGTAATGACTGACTGCCGCTGCGCAGCCGAGCATCACCATCAGCAGCAGATAGCCACCGATGCCGCGCATCCATCCGCGCGCCATGCCGCCGACCAAGACGAAAAACAGCAGCCCGAACAGCAAATACGCCCCCCAGCCCGGAAGCCCCATATGCGGCAACTGCGATTGCGCGACCTGATCGCCCGCCAACAAGGCGCTGGCAAACAGCGGTGCGCCCACCATCACCCAGGTGAAAAGCCCGGCCAGGCGCAGGAGGCGGATGTGGGAGTCGCTGCGAAACATGGCGAAATCTTATCGGTTCATTTCTGCCATGCCATAATGGCGCGGTTTTTGCAGCCTGTTCAATACCCAAAATCAATAACGAACGGAGTCATGAATGTCCATCGCTATCCGCGACGTGCTTGAGCACGAGCTGGATTCGGTCCTTGCCCTCAACAATGCCGCAGGACCTGGCATTTTGCCGATTGATGCGCAACGCATGCGCTATCTATTCGACAACGCCGAATACTTCCGCGTTGCCGAGCGCGAAGGGCATATCGTCGGCATGCTGATTGCCTTTGGCAACCAAAGCCTGCACGACAGCCCCAATTTCGCCTGGTTTGGCGAGCGCCTGTCAGACTTTCTCTATATCGACCGCATCGCCGTCAGCAGCCGTCGGCGCGGCGGCGGCGTGGGGCGGGCACTGTATGCCGATGTGCAAAGCTATGCCGAAGCTCGTTACCCAGAGCTGTGCTGCGAGGTATTCCTGCAAGAAGGCACCGACCCTGCCCTGCTGTTTCATGGCACCTCCGGCTTCCGCGAAATCGGCCAGAACCTCCAGCCCGATGGCACCCGCGCCAGCATGTTGGTCAAGCCGATGTGCAGCCATGCCTGGATTCGTGAAACCTATGGCGAGCGCCTGCCCGATGCCGCCTGGATTGTGCGCCCGCGCGTATTGCAAAACTCTCCATGCCTGATGGATACCCCCGCATGAGCCTGCCCAATTACGAACAAGCCGGCGACCTCAAGATAGGCCAGGTCGGCATTGCCAATCTGCGCATCCGTACCCTGGACATCGCCGCACTGGCCGAAGAAATGCGCCAACGCATCGCCCGCGCACCGGCCATGTTTTCGCGCGCCGCTGTCATCATCGACTTTGGCGCACTTGCGCAACTGCCCAGTGCCGAAGTCGCCCGGCAATTGCTTGCCGCCCTGCGTGAAGCCGGTGCACTGCCGGTAGCGCTGGCCTATGGCAGTAGCCAGAACAATGCCCTAGCAGATGAGCTGGGGCTGCCAGTACTGGCCAAGTTCCGTGCCCAGTACGAACAGCACGATACCCCGGCGAGCAATGCTGCCGCACCCGCCCGCACCGCCGCAGAACCCGTGGCGGCACAGGTCGCATCCAGCGCCACCGCCAGCGAACCGGGGCTGATGCAGACAAGCTCAGTGCGCTCTGGCCAGCAGCTCTATGCCCAGCAGCGCGACCTGACCGTGGTCGGCATGGTCGGCGCAGGCGCAGAAGTCATTTCCGACGGCTCCATCCATATTTACGGCCCGCTGCGTGGCCGCGCACTGGCCGGGGCACGCGGCCTTGCCACCGCCCGCATCTTCTGCCGCGAATTTCATGCAGAGCTGGTCGCCATCGCCGGTCATTACAAGGTGGCCGACGACTTCCCCCCCGAACTCACCGGGCGCGCCGTGCAGGTATCCTTGCAAGATGGCGAGCTGAAATTGCAGCTGCTCGATTGACACCCCCACCGATACGGCCAAGGGCCGGCCAACAGGAGAACTCCATTGACTGAAATCATCGTCATCACTTCCGGCAAAGGCGGCGTAGGCAAGACCACCACCAGCGCCAGCATCGCCACCGGCCTTGCCAAAAGCGGCAAAAAAACCGCCGTCATCGACTTTGACGTCGGGCTGCGCAATCTCGACCTCATCATGGGCTGCGAGCGCCGCGTGGTTTATGACTTCGTGAACGTGGTCAATGGCGAGGCTTCGCTGAAGCAAGCACTCATCAAGGACAAGCGCTTTGACAACCTGTATGTGCTGGCCGCCTCGCAGACCCGCGACAAAGATGCACTGACCACCGAAGGCGTGGAACGGGTACTCAAGGAGCTGGAAGCCGACGGCTTTGATTTCATCATTTGCGACTCCCCGGCCGGCATTGAAAAAGGTGCCTTCCTTGCCATGTATTACGCCGACAAGGCGGTCGTGGTGGTCAACCCGGAAGTCTCCTCGGTGCGCGACTCCGACCGTATCCTTGGGCTGCTCTCCTCCAAGACCCGCAAGGCCGAAAAGGGCGAGCGCCTCCAGGAATACCTGCTGCTTACCCGTTACAGCCCGGCGCGGGTGGAAAAAGGCGAAATGCTCTCGGTCAAGGACGTGGAAGAAGTGCTGGGGCTGAAAACCATCGGCGTCATCCCTGAATCCACCGACGTTCTGAACGCCTCCAACAAGGGTGAGCCGGTGATTTTGGAAGGCACTTCCGATGCGGCTCAAGCCTATGAAGATGCGGTCGCCCGTCTGCTCGGCGAAGACCGTCCGATGCGCTTTGTTACCGCCGAGAAAAAAGGCTTCTTCAGCAAAATCTTCGGAGGCTGATGATGGGGATTCTCGACTTCCTCAAGCCCAAAAAGGAAACCGCCAATACCGCCAAAAACCGCTTGCAGGTGATTATCGCCGAGCAGCGCAGCATGGTCGGGGCGGCGGATTACATCCCGCGAATGCGCCAGGAAATCTTGGATGTGATTCGCAAATATGTGCATGTCCCCGAAGATGCCATCAAGGTATCCAAGGAAAAGCACGGCGATTACGACGTGCTGGATATTTCCATTGAACTGCCCGACAAGGCCGGCTAAAACATGCCGGAAGTCCTCTGCATCCGTGATATCGCCTTTGCCGATGCGGCCGGGCTTCTGGCGCGCTATGGGCTGACCCTGCACCGGGTGGAAGATGGCCTAGAGATTCCCGGCAGTTACTGGGGCGAGAGCGAGGCCGGCATCATCGGCCATGATGTCTATGTGCGCGATGACACCCCGGTGCACTCGATGCTGCACGAAGCCGGGCATCTGATCGTATTGCCGGCGGACAAGCGCGCCGCCGTGCATACCGATGCCACCGATTCCATCGAAGAAGAAAACGCCGTCTGCGTGCTTCAGGCGCTGATGGCCGATGCCCTGCCCGGTGTCGGCTACGACCGCTTGCTTGCTGATATGGATAGCTGGGGCTACAGCTTCCGCCTTGGCAGCGCCCGCGCCTATATCGAGCAAGACGCCGAAGACGCCTGGCAATGGCTGATGGATCACGGCCTCATTGACTCACAACGCGGTCTGACTTTTCCCGGCCAAGAGCCTACTCAAAAGCCAATCACGGCAACAGCATCCGCATCCTGCGCCACCAGCCGGTGACGTGCTGCTCACGAATCACCGTAAACAACCCGGCAGCAAGAATGATGCCGATACCGAGCCAAGTCAGGGCATCCACGCGGTCATCAAACCACCACGCACCCAGCAGCACCGCCCAGAGCATCTGGCTGTATTGGGTGGGCGCGACATGGTTCACTTCGGTCGCCAGCGTGGCGTACAGCAGCAACACGGTTCCGAGCGCCGCCAGCAATCCATAACCCAGCACATAGCCCCATTGCAGCGGTGTGGGCAACGTCATCTGCGGCAGCATCAAAATGCCCGCAATCAGCAGATTGCCGATGAGATTGGTGCCGTACAGCGTCAAGCGATGTTCCCGATTGCCGGCCAGGCGCACCAAAATCACGCCCACGGCACCAGCAAGCCCGCAGACAATCGCGCCGGCATGTCCCCAGTACAGCTCACGGAAGCCCGGTCGCAACACCACCAGCACCCCGGCAAAACCTGCCAGCACGGCCAGCCAGCGTCGCCAGCCCACCTGCTCTTTCAGCACCAAGACTGAAAGCAGGGTGACAAAAATCGGCATCAAAAAAATCAGTGCAAAAGCCTCGGCCATCGGCAGATGGGTAAAAGCCAGCAATGCACCAAACGCATTGATCGCGCCAAACACCACACGCGCCATCCAAACCCCGCGCAGACGCGGGCGGAATAAATCGAGCCAGCGCTCACCGGGCTGCTTGACCCAAGGCAGCGCCAGCAAACCCAGCAGCGCGCCCATGAACATCAATTGCAGCAGCGGCACCCCACCCTTCAACAACTTGATGAAGGCATCACTGAAAGAAAACGCCGCATACGCGGCCAGCCCCAGCAATACACCTTTGCCTGTCGATGTCATACCCAACCCTGCGCCAAGTTGCGCACAGTGTAGCCGCCGCGCACTAAACTAGCCGTTTTCCACCACGAGCATTGCCATGAAACTTCAACACGCCTTGCTTTCCGCCGCCATCGCGGCCTGTCTTGTCCCTGCAACGGTTGCCGCTCAAAAGGCGCCGCACGAAACCGCCGACCAGTTCGTTGCCCGCATCAATGCCGAAATGAAAGCCACCTACCCGGAAGTCACCGTGCCGCAGTGGCTGGCTTCTACCTATATCGGTGCCGATACGCAGATGCTGGCCTCGAAAAGCAACGAGCGCGGGCTGACCCGCCTGAATGCCTGGATTGAAGAAGCCAAGCAGTTCGAAGGCAAGCCGATGTCGGCTGAAAGCGCACGTACCATTGCGCTTTTGAAGCTTTCGGCCAGCATGCCGCCCCCCAAAGACCCTGCGGCACTCGCCGAGCTGACGCAAATCGCCACGCGCTTGGAAGGCATGTACGGCGCGGGCAGTTACTGCACTGGCGAAGGCGATGGCAAAACCTGCCGGCAACTGGGCGAGCTTGAGGACGTGCTGCGCACCAGCCGCGATTACAAGCAGCAACTGGATGCCTGGCAGGGCTGGCACAGCATTGCCCAGCCGATGCGCAAGGACTACCAGCGCTTTGTAACCTTGGCAAACCAAGGCGCAAGCGATCTTGGCTTTGCCAATACCGGCGAGTTGTGGCGCTCGGGCTATGACATGAAGCCTGCGGAAATCGCCGCCGAAACCGACCGCCTCTGGGCGCAGGTCAAGCCGCTGTATGAAGAATTGCACTGCTATGCACGCAACAAGCTGGAAGCCAAATATCCCGGCCAGGGCAGCGTCGCCGGTGGTCTGTTGCCCGCGCATCTGATGGGCAATATGTGGCAGCAGGATTGGGGCAACCTCTGGGATGTGCTCGAGCCCTATCCCGGTGCCGGTAGCCTCGATATCACCAGCACCCTGGAAACCCAGTATCAAGCCATGCTGAAGGCCGAACAGGCCAAGCCCGCCGGGCGCAGTGCCGACGACATCGAACACGCGGCCAAGCTGAAAATCGCTCAAGACATGACCCGCCGCGCCGAAGATTTCTACACCTCCATCGGCTTTCCAAAGCTGCCAGAAAGCTATTGGCAGAACAGCCAGTTCATCAAGCCGCGCGACCGGGATGTGGTCTGCCACGCCAGCGCTTGGGACATGAACATGCAGGGCGATGTACGTACCAAGATGTGCATCAAGCCCAATGAAGAAGACTTCACCACCATCTATCACGAGCTGGGACATATCTATTACGACCTGGCCTACAACGTGCAACCGGCGATGTTCCAAGCCGGTGCCCACGACGGCTTCCACGAAGCCATTGGTGATGTCATCGTGCTGGCGATGACCCCGGACTATCTGCAATCCATTGGCCTAGTCGGTCAGCAGTCGCAAAGCCAAGAGGCGCTCATCAACTCACAGATGCGCATGGCGCTGGCGAAAGTCGCCTTCCTGCCGTTTGGCCTGATGATTGACCGCTGGCGCTGGGGCGTGTTCGATGGCTCCATCAAGCCCGACCAGTACAACCAAGCCTGGTGGGATTTGAAAGCCCGTTATCAGGGCGTGGCACCGGTCAGCCCACGCGGCGAGGAATACTTCGATGCCGGTGCCAAATACCACGTCCCCGGCAACACCCCGTATCTGCGCTATTTCCTTTCGCACGTCTTGCAGTTCCAGTTCTACAAATCACTGTGCGATGCCGCAGGCCATACCGGCCCGCTGTACCAGTGCAGCTTCTACGGCAACAAGGAAGCTGGCCAGCGCTACTGGGCGATGCTCTCCAAGGGTGCCAGCCAGCCTTGGCAGAACACCCTGCAGGAGCTAACCGGCGGCCAACAGATGGATGCCAGCGCCGTGCTGGAATACTTCGCCCCGCTGCAAACCTGGCTGAAAGAACAAAACCAGGGCCAGCAATGCGGCTGGCAAGCGCCAAACTGATGCAACAACTGCCTGGCTCCCATCACGGGAGCCAGCTTTTTGGAGAGTCCCAATGATTGACTACATCGACCCCGAGCCGCGTTATAGCGATGCCACCATCGCCAACGGCTTTGTTTTTCTCGGCGGCCAAGTACCGGAAGACGCCACTGCCAGCATCCAAGAGCAAACCCGCAGTGTGCTGGCGCAAATCGACGCGCTGCTTGAGCGCTGCGGCTCGGACAAGCGCCATATTCTGGAAGCCACCATTTATCTTGCCGACATGGCCGCCGACTACGACGGCATGAATGCGGTCTGGGATGCCTGGACCTGCCCCGAGCGCCCCCCGGCACGCGCTTGCGTCCAAGCACCGCTGGCAAACCCGGGCTGGAAAGTGGAAATCAAGTTGACGGCGTTGCAGCGGCCTTCAGCTGCCGATAGCGCTCCCAGCGCCAGATAGCCCAGGCAAACAGCGACAGCAGCCCTGCGGCGGCGGAAAGCCAAGCAAGGTCGTGGCTTAGCCAGGGCGATACCACACCGGCCACCACGGCATTCATCAGCAGGCTGATGAATGCCTGCATCGAAGACGCCGCCCCCCGGGTGGCCGGGAACATGTCCAAAATCGCCAAGGTGAGAATCGGAAACACCAGCGCGATACCAAACGAATTGAGCGCCACCGGTAGCACGGTGGGCAATACGGCAGGTTGTGGAACCAGCATGTGATAAACAAGATTGATGCAGGCGGCGAGAATGCAGCAGGCAAAACCGATGCGGATTTGCGCAACGCTGCCGAGCCTGCCGGCCAATCGCCCGGAAACGAAAGCCCCCAGCATCATGCCACCAATCATCGGCACGAAAAACCAGCCAAAACCGTCCTGCCCCAGTTTCAGATGCTCAATCACCAGGGCCGGGGCGGAAGAAATATACAAAAACAGTGCAGCAAAATTGAGACTGCCGGCCAGCGCCAGACGCATGAAGGCAGCATTGCCGAACATCGCCCAGTAGCCGCGCAACATCAGCCCCGGCTTCAGCGGCTGACGCGCCTTCTCTGCCAGCGTCTCTGGCAAACGCCACAGCACCAGCGCCATCAGTCCGGCAGCAAACAACGCCAGAAACCAGAAAATCCACGTCCAATCCGACCAGCCCAGCAGCCATGCGCCGACAATCGGTGCAATCGCCGGAGCCACGCCAAAAATCATCGACACCTGGCTCATCAGCCGCTGCGCATCATCGCCGGAAAACACATCGCGAATCACCGCCCGGCCGACAATCAGCCCAACCCCGGCGGACAAACCTTGCAAGGCGCGAAAGCCCAGCAGCATCGGCAAGGAAGTGGACAGCGCACAGCCTATCGAGGCCAGCGCAAACACCCAAAGTCCTGCAATGATGACCCGCCGCCGCCCCAGCGCATCGGAAAGCGGCCCATGCACCACACTCATCAGGGCATAGGCCAGCAGATACACGCTGATAGTCTGCTGCATCGCCAACTTGTCAACAGCAAACTGCCTGCCAATATCGGGAAACGCCGGGAACAGCGTGTCGATGGAAAACGGCCCCAGCATCGAGAGCAGCGCCAGAATCAGCGCAAGATGACGTGGCGGAGTACGGGCGCTGACGGGCATGGAGATAAAGTGGAGCCAAACAAGGGCTGGCATGATAGAGCCAATGCCCCCCAGCTGCCACACAACACAGCATTCTGTTTTCAACGGCTGCCATGGGGAGGTTCACAGCCGCTGGCAACGGCTATAATCCGCGCCTCGACGGGAGAAGCGGATTTTTCCGCTGCCGAAGGCGCAACCGCCCGCAATCGCTCAGGCTCCTGACCGTCGCGCGAACAACACTCTGGAGAGACTGGCCGCCTTTGCGCAGGCCAGCGCCGAAGGGGCAAAAGGCCGTTTCCGGGCGGCCTCCAAACTCTCAGGCAAAAGGACAGAGGGGCATGATGCAGGCACCTTGCGTGCCTGTCCTGCCCTCGCCTTTGGAGCACCCTGATGCAATCCCAGTCCCTCTCCGCCCTGGAAAACCGCGATGCCTTTGTCGCCCGTCACTTGGGCCCTAGCCCGGACGAAATCACCCAGATGCTTGGCCTGTTGGGCTTTGACTCGCTCGATGCGCTGACCGATGCCATCGTGCCGGACAAAATCCGCCTGCAAAAACCGCTGGCACTGCCCGAATCCGTCACCGAAGTGGAAGCACTGGCCAAGATTCGCGCCATTGCCGATAAAAACAAGGTATTCAAAAGCTTTATCGGCCAGGGCTATTACGGCACCCACACGCCGAATGTCATCCTGCGCAATATTCTGGAAAACCCGGCCTGGTACACCGCCTATACCCCGTATCAGGCGGAAATCTCGCAAGGCCGGATGGAGGCGCTCATCAATTTCCAGCAGATGGTGGCAGACCTTACCGGCATGGAAATCGCCAATGCCTCGCTGCTGGACGAAGCCACCGCCGCGGCCGAAGCGATGACGCTCGCCAAGCGCTCGGCCAAGAGCAAATCCGGCAACTTCCTGGTTTCCGGCGATGTCCACCCGCAAACGCTGGAAGTGCTGGCCACCCGTGCCGCGCCGCTTGGCATCACGCTCAATATCGCCAATGACGAGGCCAGCTGGAATAACGCGCTGGCTGCGGGCGATTACTTCGGCGTGCTGCTGTCCTACCCGGCCTCCAGCGGCTGGCTGATGGACTGGAGCGAGGATGTCCAGACCCTGCATGCGCACGGCGCGCTGGCCATTTTCGCCACCGATCTTTTGGCGCTCACCGTGCTGAAATCCCCCGGCGAAATGGGCGCGGATATCGTCATCGGCAACAGCCAGCGCTTTGGCGTGCCGTTCGGCTTCGGCGGCCCGCACGCGGCCTTCATGGCCTGCCGCGATGCTTACAAGCGCTCGATGCCCGGCCGCCTGATCGGCGTGTCGGTCGATGCCCACGGCAACCCGGCTTATCGCCTCACCCTGCAAACCCGCGAGCAACATATCCGCCGCGAAAAGGCCACCAGCAATATCTGCACCGCGCAGGTGCTGCTGGCCGTGATGGCGGCGATGTACGCGGTGTATCACGGCCCGGAGGGGCTGCGCCGTATCGGTGAGCGCGTCGCCCGCCTGACCGCCATTTTGAAAGCCGGCCTTGAAGAACTGGGCTATGCCCAGCATCACGCCGCCACCGCCTTCGATACCCTTTGTCTGAACGTCGGCAAGGATGCGGCCAAGGCCATCAGCGCCCGCGCACTGGAAAAAGGCGTCAACCTGCGCACCGCTTGGGATGACTACCTGTGCATTTCGCTGGACGAAACCACCACTCGCGAAGACGTAGAACTCATCTGGTCGATTTTTGCCGATGGCAAGCCGCTGCCCTCCATCGACGCTCTGGAAGGCAAGACCGCCTCGCTGATTCCCGAAAACCTGCGCCGCACCAGTGCGTATCTCACCCATCCGGTATTCAATACCCACCATAGCGAGCACGAAATGCTGCGCTATATGCGCCAGTTGGCCGACAAGGATCTGGCGATGGATCGCACCATGATTCCGCTAGGCTCGTGCACCATGAAGCTCAATGCCACCGCCGAGATGATTCCGGTAACCTGGCCGGAGTTCGCCAATATCCATCCCTTTGCCCCGGCCGAGCAGGCAGCGGGCTATCAGGAGCTGATCGCCGGGCTGGAGGCGATGCTGTGCGCCTGCACCGGCTATGACGCGGTCAGCCTGCAACCGAACTCCGGCGCGCAGGGCGAATACGCCGGCCTGCTTGCCATCCGCGCCTGGCACGCTTCGCGCGGCGAAGGCCATCGTGATATCTGCCTGATTCCCGAATCCGCCCACGGCACCAACCCGGCCAGCGCCCAGTTGTGCGGCATGAAGGTAGTCGTGGTCGCCTGCGATAAAAACGGCAATGTGGATGTGGACGACCTGCGCGCCAAGGCCGAAAAGCACAAAGAAAATCTTGCCGCCATCATGCTGACCTACCCCTCCACCCACGGCGTGTTTGAAGAAGCCGTGGTGGAAATCTGCGAAATCGTCCACGCCAATGGCGGCCAAGTCTATACCGACGGCGCCAATATGAACGCACTGGTTGGTGTGGCACAGCCCGGCCAATGGGGTTCGGACGTTTCCCATCTGAATCTGCACAAGACCTTCTGCATCCCGCACGGCGGCGGCGGTCCTGGCGTCGGCCCCTGTGCGGTGAAATCGCATCTGGCGCCGTTCCTGCCGAAAGCCGCCAATGACACTGTGGCAACTCCCGGCGTCGGCCAGGGCGCGCAGGTCAGCGCTGCCACCTTCGGCTCGGCCAGCATCCTGCCGATCAGCTGGATGTACATCACCCTGATGGGCGCAGCGGGTCTGAAGCTCGCCACCCAGGTGGCGCTGCTCAACGCCAACTACATCTCCAAGCGCCTGGCCGCGCATTACCCCACGCTCTATAGCGGCCGTCAGGGCTTGGTCGCGCACGAGTGCATCCTCGACCTGCGCCCGCTGGAAAAAGCCACCGGCATCAGCGCCGAAGATGTCGCCAAGCGCCTGATCGACTTCGGCTTCCACGCCCCGACGCTGAGCTTCCCGGTAGCCGGCACCTTGATGGTGGAGCCGACCGAATCCGAATCCATGCACGAGCTGGATCGCTTCATTGACGCAATGATCCAGATCCGCGAAGAAATCCGCATGGTGGAAAATGGCCAGCTCGACCGCGACGACAACCCGCTGAAAAACGCCCCGCACACCGCCGCAGCCGCCACCGCCAGTGAATGGCCGCATGGCTACAGCCGCGAGTTGGCCGTGTTTCCGCTGGCCAGCCTGAAGCGGCAGAAATACTGGCCGCCGGCCGGGCGCGTGGACAATGTGCATGGCGACAAGAACGTGTTCTGCGCCTGCATTCCGGTGGATGCCTTCAAGGACGACAGCCCGTAACTGTCTCTGCCCCGTCGGCATTTGCTATGCTGGCGGGGCTTTTCTTCCTGCACTTTTGTTTGTTTTGCGCATTGCCCGACACGACATGGGAAGTTTTTCGGCCAAATTCGCCCCAATGCTTGCCCGGCTTTTGCTGGCCGGCGCGTTTTTTTCAGCACCGTCACTGTTTGCCCTAGAAAGCGGCCACAACACCAGTGCTTATACCGTTCAGCACTGGGAAATGCAGCATGGCCTGCCGCACAACATGGTGCATTCCATCACCCAGGACAATGACGGTTTCATCTGGGTTACCAGCTGGGAAGGCATCGGCCGCTTCAATGGTCGCAGCTTCACCCTGTTCGACAATAGCAATGTACCGGGGCTTGAGGCACGCGGCTTCCGCAGCTCGGTGACTGACAGCCAAGGACGAATCATTTTTGGCTCGCCGCAAAGCGGGCTTTGGCGCTATGACCGCGGACACTGGCAGCAACTTGCCCGCGACAACCCAAGGCTGACCACGCTACTGCTGCGCACCGGCAGCGGCGAAATCTGGATCGGCACCGAAAGCGGCCTGTTCTGGCTGGATGAACAAGACCGGCTACATCCCGGCCCGAAACTCGCCCAGGAGCAATACCAGCCCTGGATCAGTGCCATGACCGAGCTGGCCGATGGCCGATTGTTGCTGGCCGCTGACGAACATCTGTTTGAAATCGCCCCGAAAACCCATCAAGTTCGGCAACTAAATTGGGATATCCAGCGTGATATCGGCCCGATTCACAATCTGCTGCATACCCGCGCTGGGAAAACCTTTCTGAACCCGCAACGCGGTCTTTATCAAAAAATCGGCGATCAACTCATCGCCATTCCGGCATTTGAATCCGTGCGCATCAGCGCAATGCTGGAAGATCGCCAGGGCAATATCTGGATCAGCACGGTCGAGCGCGGTCTTTTGCGCTGGAAAGACGGCCATATCGAAAATATCGGCGAGCAAGAAGGTCTGACCGGACACAGCACGCCCGCCATTTTTGAAGACAACGAAGGACAAATCTGGGTCGGCACCACCGACGGGCTGTTCCTGATTGCCCGCAGCACTGCGCAGGCGCTAGATACCCGGCACGGCCTGGACAACAAAAATGTCCGTGCAATCTTGCACGCCAACGATGGCAGCGTCTGGATTGGCACCAGCAGCGGCCTCAACCGCTGGAAAAACGGCGAGGTTTCCACACTCAAGGATTTTTGGGAGGACGGCTCGCCAAGCAGTGTGCTGGCGCTGGCTCAAACTAGCGCCGGGCTGTGGGTAGGCAGCTATGACCGCGGCATCATGCTGATCAACCAAGACGGCCAGCTCGTCAAGAAGTTCAACCGCGACACCGGCCTGATTTCCAACCGAATCCGCGCCCTGCTAGCCGATGGCGATGATGTCTGGGTTGGCTCACGCAATGGGCTTTCCCGCATCGACGCCGAAGGAAACATCCACCATTACGGCATTGAATACGGACTCAAAGACAGCTTCATCGTTGCCATTTACAAAGACCGTGTCGGCAATATCTGGACGGGCGGCAGTCAAGGCTTTTGTGTCTTGCCCGCAGCAGTGCAGGCACAGCAGCAAATACCCGCCCAGTGTCATGGCCGCCCGAACCTCCCCGCGCAGAATGTGTTCGACTTTCTGGAGCTTGCCGATGGCAGCATGCTGATTGCCAGCGACCGCGGCATTTTGCGTTGGGATGGCAAAACCGTCCGCAACTATGGCAAACAGCATGGACTGCCGAATGAATCGCTGTTCCGTCTGGTCGCCGATGCCCAAGGGTTTCTCTGGGCCAGCAGCAATAACGGCGTGATTCGCATCGACCCAAGGCAGCTAGATGAAATCGACCGGGGCAAGCGCAGCCAGCTTTCCCTGATGCATTTCACCCAGGGCAGCGGCATGCCCAGCTCGCAAAGCAATGGCAACAGTTTTCCTTCTGCCGACATGGATGCCGAAGGCAATTTCTGGGTCTCCACCGCAGCAGGCGTTGCCATCATCAGCACCCGCCTGCCGAAGAAAATCACCCATGCAAAAGTGCCGCTGGTGATCGAGCAGATATTGGTCAACGGTGCGCTGCTGAGCCCACATGAAAAACTCGAAATGGCCAGTGCCGACAGTCGCCGCATCGTGGTGCGCTATGCCGGGCTCAATCACCGGCATATCCACGAGCTGCGTTATCGCTATCGTCTGCGCGGTTTTGATGACAACTGGATAGAAGCCGGCAATGGCACCGAGGCGGTGTTCACCAACCTACCGGCCGGCAAGTTCACCTTTGAGGTTCAGGCCATGGCGCCGCCGCTGGACTGGACACAGGTACCGACGGACAACCAGGCCAGTTTTGATTTCACCCTGACACCTGCCTGGTGGCAGCGCCACAGCGTCCAGTTCGCCGGATTGCTGCTGCTGGGGCTTGGCCTGCTGGCTTTGTTACGCCTGCGTGAGCACGCGCACAGGAAACAGCGTGAAAAGCTGGAGCAGCAAGTCCAATACCGCACCCAAGAATTGAATGAAAAAAATCAGGCGCTAGAAGATGCCAGCAATGTGCAGGCAAAACTGATGCAGCGTCTGGAAATTTTGGCAGGCCAGGATGAATTGACCCATCTGCCCAACCGTCGCAGCGCCCGCGCCCGCATGGAAAAACTCTGTCAGGTGCAGCCGATTCGGCTGGCGATGATTGACCTTGACCACTTCAAACACGTCAATGACCGGCATGGGCATGAAACCGGCGACCGGGCACTGGTGGTCTTCGCTCGCCTGTTGCAGCAGCATGCCGGCGAGCTGGAAAACTGCGCCCGTCTTGGCGGCGAGGAGTTTGCGCTGCTGATTACCGACAACGACCGCAATGCTGCTCTGCGCCTTTGTCAGTCACTCTGCGACCAGATGGCCGCTGCCGTAATCGAGTCCATCAATGGCGAAACCGTTCGCTGTACCGTCAGCATCGGCCTTTCAAGTCCCGGACGCGATCCGCATCATTTGCTGCGCGAAGCCGACCGGGAGCTTTACTACGCCAAAAACACCGGCCGCAACCGGGTATGCGTTGCCGATTGACCCCTGTGGAAAAATCGTTAGATTAGGCGCGGTCTGAAATCCCCCCGAGGCTTCAGATCAGCCATCACGCCCCCGATTTCTCCTTGCGTGCCCGCCATCTCTTTCATGGAGTCTGTCTATGAGCGCCCGCTCAATCCCTGCCCGAAAACTGCTCTATGTTGCCCTGCTTTCGGCATTCGCCCTGCCCGCAGCCGCCCAGAATCAAAACAATAACGAACAGCTTGATCGCGTTACCGTAACCGGCTCACGCATCAAGCGTACCGAGGTGGAAGCTGCGCTGCCGATTACCACGCTGAAAAAAGACGAAATCGAGCGCCAAGGCATCAGCTCCACCGAGCAGCTGATGATGTACCTCAATATCGCCGGCAATGGCTCTGACAATCTGGCCAGCAATGGCGGCCTAACCTCGGAAGAGCAGCGCGGCAACAACGGTGTGTCCGGCGCCAATCTGCGCGGTCAGGGTGCCGATGCCACCTTGGTTCTGCTCAATGGCCGTCGTGTCGCAACCCACGGCCTGAAAGGCCGCGCGGTAGATTTGAACTCGATTCCCTTTGCCGCGATCGAGCGTGTGGAAGTGCTGCGCGATGGCGCTTCGGCCATTTACGGCACCGATGCCATCGGCGGGGTGATCAACTTCATCACCAAAAAGGATTACCAAGGCGCGCAAATCAGCGCCGATGCCGATGTTACCGAAGCCGGTGGCGGGCACAACTTCCGCTACAGCCTCTTGGGCGGCGTGGGCGATCTAGACGAACAAGGCTGGAATGTGTTTGCCAGCCTAAGTCTGCGCCGCAGCACTTTGCTGCGCGGCAGCGACCGGGATTTTTCCGATACCTTCCAGCCCGAGCGCGGCCTTTCCCCGGATACCCGTGGCACGCCGTTTGCCACGGTATTCAACCGCGAAGGCTCGCTTCTGGGCGCTACCGGCCTGATTGACCCATTGGACGGCAGCCTGCAAACCGCCATCAATCCCCTGCGCCTGCCCGGTGCGGCCGGCTGCGTCAATGGCGGCGAAATGATGGGCGACTACGATTATCGCCTGTGGGGACAGCGCAGCTCGCGCTATGCCTGTGCCTGGGACTATCCGGCTGCCGCGATCATCCAGCAGCCGGTGGAAAGCCGCGACTTTCTAGCGCGTGCCACCTTCAAGATGGCTGACAACCACGAAGCGCATGTCGAGCTGACCGGCTCGCGCGTGGATGTGACCAAGACCTTCGAGCCGAACCAAATCTCGCCCGGCAGCACCTTCGATATCAGCACCTGGTATCCGGCTAGTGGTGCGGCTTATGACAGCATCTACCAGCAACTGTCCAGCTATTTCGGTGCAGGGCAGCTCAATTACGGTGCCCCGATTGCCTATCGCTGGCGCTGCATCGCCTGCGGCCCGCGGCAGATTCAGACCCTTACCGATAGCTGGCGTGCCCTGCTTTCATTCAATGGCTCGCTGGGGGAAGCCTGGGATTACGACATCGGCCTCTCGCGTGCTTCCAGCAAATCCACCTCGACCCTGCGCGGCGGCTATCACTACACCGATGCGCTGAAAGCCGCGCTTGGCAGCGGCCATGTCAATCCGTTCCTCCTGCCCGGCCAGTCGCAAACCGCCGAAGGCCAGGCATTGATGGATGCGGCGCTGGCCAGCGGCGTGGATCTGTACTCGGGCACCTCCAGCGTCACCCAATTGGATGCCTCGCTTTCCGGCGAACTGCCCTGGAGCCTGCCTGGCGGCGCCATCGCCATGGCCACCGGCATTGACCTGCGCCGTGAGGAATACCGCTTCAACGGCGACAGCCGCAGCACGCCACGGGCCATATTCAACGCCCCCTTCGATGAAGCCAATGCCCTAGATCGCGTCAGCCGTAATGTTCGCGCCGCCTATGTGGAGTTCTATCTGCCGGTATTGAACACGCTGGAGTTCACCCTGGCAGGCCGCTATGACCGCTATGACGGCTTTGGCTCGACCACCAATCCGAAGTATTCGTTCAAATACCGTCCGACCGATTGGCTGGCCTTGCGCGGTGCCTACAGCACCGGCTTCAAGGTGCCGAGCTTCAACCAGCTGTTCAATGGCGTCACCGAAACCCTCTATACCGGGCTTGATCTAGCCGACCCGGCGCGATGCCCTGGCGGCCAAGCCGACCCAGCCATCCCCGGCTGCGAATCCATCCGCCCCGACCAGCTTTTCGGCGGGCGGGTTGACCTTGCCCCGGAAGAATCTAGGCAGCGTAGCTTCGGCATCGTGCTGGCTCCACATGAGCGCTTCAACATGAGCCTGGACTGGTGGGAAATCGAACGCAGCAATACCATCCGCAACGCGCCGCTGGATGTACTGATCGAGTATTACGACGTATTCAGCGCCAACTGGATTCGTGACGCTTCGGGCAATATCACTCATATCGACCGTCGCTATATCAACTCCGGCGGTAGCCTGATGCGCGGCATTGAAGTGGATGCCAACCTCACCGGCGAGCTGGCCGGTGGTACTTGGCGCGTCAATCTCAACGGCAGCTACCTCACTGATTTCCGCACCAAGGCGCTGGAAACCCTGCCCTATAGCGACAATCTGGTGGGCGAATACGTGCGTTACTACAACCTGCCGCTGCGCTGGAAGCACACCCTGGGCTTTTCTTGGGCGCGCGGCAACTGGGCGCATAGTCTGACCCAGGTATATCGCAGCGGCTACAAGGATGAAGTGCCGCTATCGGTACGCAATGGCAGCCATACGCCAAGGGAATGGAACCCCAATGTGCGCGACTATGCGCTGTACAACTACAGCCTGACCTATACCGGCTTTGAGCGCTTCAAGCTGGGCTTTGGCATCAAGAACCTGTTCGATGCCGCGCCGCCGTTCACCGCCCACTGGAACGACTTTGCCGCCGGCGCCGCCTGGGAGCCGCGTGTGGCCGACCCGCGTGGCCGCGCCTATGTGTTCAAGGTCGAGTACAACCTCTGGTAAGCCCAATTTGCCAGCGACGTCCTGACCCGTATCCTTCAAGCCCCCCACCCCATCCTTCAACCTGCCTTTCTCGCCATGACACAACCCACTTCATTGCATATCCCTACCCCCCGTTCCCGGCTTTTCCAAGCCATTTCCTTCAGCCTTCTGGCCGCTGCCCTACCCATCGCCGCAGTGGCGCAAGCTCCGCAAACCGGCCTTGCCCTTGAAGGCAGCCAATGCGCCGTTGGCAGCGATACCGAGCGCCAGGATTGCCGCAATCAACTGCTGTCGCAAAAGCTTGCCGCTCTGCAAGGCGGCGTGTCCTTGAGCAGCACCTCGGCCTCGACCAGCAACACCACCACGACGGCCTATAGCGAAACCGCCGTACTCGGCGATGCCGAAAGTTGGAAAAGTGATGAATTTATGCAGGACTGGGGGCTGGAGGCGATGAATGCCCATCACGCCTATGG
>NWQR01000012.1 GCA_002798275.1 Lysobacteraceae bacterium NML08-0793
ATAACGCCACGGCAGCGGTGGGTGAAGAAGTGACCTTCACGATCACCGTGACCAACCATGGTCCGTCTGCGGCTGCGGATGTGACGGTGGCGGAACAACTGCCGAGCGGCTACACCTTGGTGAGCGCCACGGCGACGGCGGGTAGCTACAGCGCCCCGACGTGGACGCTTGGCACGCTGGCCAACGGCGCAGTGGAAACGCTGACGCTGAAGGCGACGGTGAACGCGACGGGTGATTACACCAACACGGCGACGGTCAGCTCGACGACGCCGGATGGCAACCCGAACAACGATACCGACAGTGCGAAGGTGACCCCGCCTGCACCGCCGGCGTCGGCTGACCTGGGTGTGACCAAGGTGGTGGATAACGCCACGGCAGCGGTGGGTGAAGAAGTGACCTTCACGATCACCGTGACCAACCATGGTCCGTCTGCGGCTGCGGATGTGACGGTGGCGGAACAACTGCCGAGCGGCTACACCTTGGTGAGCGCCACGGCGACGGCGGGTAGCTACAGCGCCCCGACGTGGACGCTTGGCACGCTGGCCAACGGCGCAGTGGAAACGCTGACGCTGAAGGCGACGGTGAACGCGACGGGTGATTACACCAACACGGCGACGGTCAGCTCGACGACGCCGGATGGCAACCCGAACAACGATACCGACAGTGCGAAGGTGACCCCGGTGCAACCCAGTGCCGAGCTTGTCCTCACCAAGGCAGTCAATAATGCTGCTCCGGCTGTGGGCGAGAACGTTGAGTTCACCATCACCGTGACCAACAAGGGGCCCTCGGTTGCCGAAAACGTGAAGGTGACCGAGTACCTACCGAGCGGTTACACGCTGGTCAGTGCTACGCCGGAAGTCGGCAGCTGGTCTGCTCCGGTGTGGATGGTTGGCACGCTGGCGGTTGGTGATACGGCGGTCATGAAGCTTGTGGCTACCGTACTGCCTTCGGGCGACTACACCAACGTGGTCACGGCTGAAAGCTCGACCCCGCTGCTGAACCCCGAGACTCCGCGTGCGGAAGTATCGACTCAGCCGTCGCAATCGAGCGCTGCCCAGCTGACGGTTGAAAAGCGTGGTTCGGTGAATCAGGCTGAAGTGGGTGATGTGGTGCTGTACACCATTCGCATCCGCAACAACGGCCAGTTCGCCGCGTTGCAGCCGGTGTTGGTTGACCGTCTGCCGGCAGGGTTCCTGCTGGTGGGTGAAACAGCCGCAGTCAGTGGTGCCAACCTGCTGTCCCTGACCGGGGCACCAGGCTCGGTGCTGCGGATGCAGCTTGACGCCATCGCACCGGGTGCAGAAGTGGTTGTGCAATACCGCGTGCGTCTGAGCGTGGGTGCCCAGCAGGGTGACGGTATCAACCGTGCCCATATGGAGTGCCCGGTGGGTCAGGGTGGCATGGTGGCTTGCTCCAACGAAGATCAGTGGCAGATTCGGGCCAACGGTGGGGTGTTCTCCAACGAAGGCTGCGTGGTCGGTCAGATCTATGTGGATGCCAACGGTAATAGCGTGAAGGATCGTGAAGAACTGGGTATCCCGGGTGTTCGCATGTACTTCCAAGATGGCACCTACATGATCAGTGACGTTGAAGGCAAGTACAGCTACTGTGGTCTGCGTCCGGTGACGCATGTGCTGAAGGTTGACAGCCGCACGCTGCCGCGTGGCAGCCGTCTGGTAACCAGCAGCAGCCGCAATGCTGGTGATGCCAACAGCCTGTTCATCGACCTCAAGGCCGGCGAGTTGCATCGCGCCGACTTCATCGAAGGCTCTGCCAGCAATGAAGTGCTTGAGCAAGTGAAGGCTCGCCGCGCCAACGGTGAAGTGCATTCAGTGGAAAGTGAGCCTGGTCAACCGGCGCTGAAGTTTGAAAGCAAGCCGGCACCGCAGGGCAATCCGCTGCAGCAAGGCACCGACTCGGCGAACCAGCTGATCGAACGCGCCCGGAACGAAGGCGGGCGCTAAGCGAAAGCTGAAGCTGCAAAAAACCGACCCGCATCTGCGGGTCGGTTTTTTTATGGGTATTTGACGTGGGGGGATAAGCAAGCGGTGGCTTTATTGGGATCTGCTGGCAAAAGCTCATGACCGTGGTGTGCAGGCATCATGAGGAGCCTGCGTTGCAGGGGCTTTGTGTATTGAGGATGACAGGACTGTATTTGCGGTTGGGTTTCACCCATGCAGCGTGCTGCCTTCGATGAAAGCAGGGCTGTCATTTGCGTGTGATGTGTAGGGCTATCCGGCGCTTTGGGTGCTGATGATGGGGCGTGCGTGCCTCAAAGTCTGCGCCGGACCGGGATGCGTGATGCCGGAATATGGACGATTTCGCCGTCGCTATCACGGATTGGAGTGCCGGGTTCAGGTGCCCAAGCTTGGGCGTAGATGGCTTCCCAGCGCATTGGCAGGCTGCCATCACTGTTGCGTGGATGCGCTTGGTCGGCTGCGGCAAAGCGTTTGCGGCCACTCAAGGTGTTGCGCCGTCCGCGCAGTGCATTGGTGGCACCCATCGCTTTTAGGCTGTGCAGTACGGCGTTGAAGTCCGGCTTGTGTTCGATGAAGACATCGCGGTCGAGTACTGGCTCGCGGAATCCGGCATTGATAAGGGCATCGCCAAATCCGGCGATGCTGACGAATGGGCTGACATGTGGGTGCTGGTCGGCGCTGGCAAAGGCTTGCTGAAGTTCGGCTAGGGTTTCGCTGCCAAAGGTCGAGAGCAGCAGCAGCCCGCCGGGGCGCATTACGCGCCGGAACTCGGCAAATGCGGCGGGCAGGTCTTCCACCCATTGCAGCGCAAGATTGCAGAACAGCAAGTCCACCTGTCCATCGGCCAGCGGTAGGGCGCGAAGATCGGCGGCGATGCGCGGGATTTCGCGGCGGCGTAGCCATTGTCCACGGGTATTGGCGCGGGCGGCGTGCAGCATTGGCAGCGCCGCATCCAGTGCCAGAATCCGGCTGCCTGGCCAGCGTTCACGCATGGCGGCAGCGGCACGGGCAGGGCCGCAGCCCAAGTCGAGCAGCAGTTGCGGTGTGGCTTCGTTATGGCGCACCAGATAGTGCTCTAGGGACTCCAGAAGCCGCGATTCGATTTCCTGTTGTATCGCGGAGGCTTGCGCATAGCCCGATGCTGCGCGGCCAAAGGCACGGCGCACTTGGCGGTGGTCGAATATCGCCTGTGTCATGGGGCGGCTTCCAGCAGTTGTTTGATGCCGTGGGCGACCTCGGCGGCATGGGTCAGGAAGGGGGCATGCCCGGCCTGTGCGATATTGATAAAGCGTGCATCGGTGGCTATTTCGGTCGCAGCCTGCATGGCCTGCGGGTTGACCAGCCGGTCGCGGCGGCCGGCTATCCAAGTGCTGCGGGTTTGAAGTGATGGCAAGGCCGGTCGCAGATCGGTGTTTTGCAGGATATCAAGGCCATCGGCCAGCACCGACAATGCCGGTTTGCCGCGGGCAAGCAGAGCATCGCGCAGGCTGCGCAGTTCTTCTTTGGCGTGGTCGGAGCCAAAGGCCTCCAGGGCCAGAAAACGATCCAGCGTGCCTTGCCAGTCGTAATGCAGGCCGTGGGCGAAGTCGGCAAAAACCGTGGGCGACATGCCGTGCGGCCAGTCATCACGATGCACAAAGCAAGGCGTGGCGCAGAGCATCGCCAGCGCCTGCATCGGGACGCCGCTTGCGGCTGCATGGAGAGCCACCAGCCCACCCAGCGACCAGCCGCACCAGATGGCGGTATCCGGCACATGCGCGGCGATGGCATCCACGCAGGCATCCAGGGTCAGTGGCACCGTGCTTTCGCGAGAATGTCCGTGGCCGGGCAGATCCACCAGATGCAGATGAAAATCGTGTTGCAGATAGGGCAGCAGTGGTGCGAACACGCCGCCGTGCATTGCCCAGCCGTGGATGAGTACCAAGTCATTCGGGCCATAGCCGTGCGTTTGGATATGCAGTTTCATGCGCCGTGATCAGTCCGTAGGGCGCGATTTTCGCGCGGGTCTTGCAAACGTGGACGGGCAGCGAGCCAGGCAAACAGCACGATGCCCACGATGATGAGAAGGCCGCCATACAGCGCGCCGCCACGCGGCCAAGCTTCGTCCAGAAGCAGTACACCCAGCAGTGCGGCGAATATCAATTCGGCTGCTTGCATGGCTTCGGCAGCCGCCAGGGCGGTGGGGTTGTGGCGCACCATGCCGGTGGCCTTGAAGAACAGGATGGTGGCAATCACGCCCGCCGACAGTGCCACGCCGGCTGCAAGCAGTAGCTGTCCGGCAGGGGGGGCGCCGACCCGCTGCCAAGCAAAGACGGCAAGCAGCAGCCACAGCGGTTGGCTTGCTAGGGTCATGCCAAAAACCCGTTGGCTGGCATCGAGGTCCTCCCCGGTTTTCTCCAGATGCAGCAGCAATAGCCGGTTGCCCAACGGGTAGGCGGTGGCACCTATCAGGACGCAGATGAGTGCAATCAGGGCGGCACTATCGAGCCTGCCTTCGGCGTGCGCCAGCTGCATCAACAGCACCCCGGCGAGAATGGTGAGGGCAATCAGCCACGCGGCGGCTGGGACTTTGCGGCGCTCATCACGGTACAGAAACGGGGCGCACAACATGCCGGCAATCACGGTGAATTGAAAGCTGCCGGCCACCAGCCACGATGGGCCGCTGCTGGCGGCGAACGACAGCAGACAATAAAACAGCACAAAGCCGATCGCGCTATAGCCCAGCCACGCCCCAAGATGCCGTCTGATGGCGCTCAGCACCGGGCGAATCCGGCCTCGCAGCATCATCAGCAGTAAGGGTAGGGTGATGAAATAGCGCAGCGCCGCGGTCCATGCCCAATGGCCGCCATCGCTGGCGCTGGCGCGGTTCAGTACATAGGTCAGGGTGAAGAACAGCGATGCAGCCAGAGAGAGCGCAATGGCGGCCAGCGTCCGGCCAGAGTTCATGCCGGTTGTGTGGACGCCTGCATGGCGTCATCACGCGCACGCAACAGCGCCTGAACCAGCGCGTCGATGTCTTCGGGACTGTGCAGCGCCGAGAAGGTGATGCGCAGCCGTGCGCTGTTTTCCGGCACGGTGGGCGGGCGGATGGCACTGACCAAGAAGCCTTGTCTATTTAGGCTTTCGGACATGGCCAGCGCATGTTCGGCACTGCCGCACAGCAGTGGTTGGATAGGGGTATCCGAATCCAGCAGCTCGAAGCCTTCGCGCAATGCGGCATTGCGAAAGCGCAAGGTCAGCCCGAGCAGTTTTTCCCGTCGCCAATGGTCGCGCCGAGCCATTTTGATGGCGGCAAGACTGGCGGCGGCTTGAGCCGCAGGCAGCGCCGTGGTGTAGATGTATGGACGCGCAGTTTCGGCCAAGTGGGCAATCAGCTCGGCATCACCGGCCACAATGGCACCGGCACTGCCCAGCGCCTTGCCCAGCGTGACCATTTGCAGCGGGACTTCTTTCACGCCCAGCTGCGCGGCGGCAACACTGCCATGACCTTCATGACCGACCACGCCGATACCGTGGGCATCATCTACATACAGCAGCGCCTTTTGCATATGCGCGACGATGGCAAGGTCGCGCAGCGGGGCAATGTCGCCGTCCATGCTAAACACGCCATCGGTGGCCACAATGGCTGCCGCTTCGGGCATGCTGCGCAACTGTCGCAATGCCCCTTCCGCATCGGCATGCGGATAGCGGCGCAGCTTGCAGCCGGCAAGCCGGGCACCGTCAATCAGGCTGGCGTGGTTCAGTCGGTCTTGAACGCACAAGTCGTCTTCGCCCAGCAGCGACTGAATGACCGCCAGATTGGCCATCCAGCCATTGGAAAACAGCAAGGCAGCCGGAACTTGCAGCCAGTCGGCCATCTCCTTTTCCAGCTTTTCGTGCAGGGCGTGATGACCGCAAATCAGATGCGAGGCGCTGCCGCTGGCACCACTTTTGGCTGACTCGTCTTGGAGTGCGGTGGTAACGGAAAAATGCTGGGAAAGCCCCAAATAGTCGTTGCTGCAAAACGACATCAGCCAGCGACCGGCGACTTCCAAGCGAATGCCATCGCGGCGCTCGATGGTCAACCGACTGCGGCGCAGATGGCGTTTTTCGCGCTCTGCCTTGGCGGCATTGGCTCGCTCAAACAAAGAGGGTCTCATCATGCGGCCTCCGCATCCTGCTGTGGCAAAACAATATCGGCATGTACGGT
Organism: Lysobacteraceae bacterium NML08-0793; assembly: GCA_002798275.1. GTDB lineage: Bacteria > Pseudomonadota > Gammaproteobacteria > Xanthomonadales > Xanthomonadaceae > Solilutibacter. The sequence continues at coordinate 6,169 of NWQR01000012.1, forward strand.
GTCATTGCAGCCATCCACATCGGCACCGGCAAAAGGCATCGGCTTCAGGCCAAGACGTGCGAGCAGCTTTTCATCGCGGCTGACTTCGGGGTTAGCGGTAGTCAGCAGTTTTTCACCGTGGAAAATGGAATTGGCACCGGCCATGAAGCAGAGCGCCTGCAATTCATCGCTCATGGTTTCGCGCCCGGCAGACAGACGCACCATCGAGCGCGGCATAACGATACGCGCCACCGCGATGGTACGCACAAATTCAAATGGATCGAGCTCTTTTTCTTCTGCCAGCGGCGTACCGGCCACCCGCACCAAACGGTTGATGGGCACCGAATCCGGATGTGCCGGCAGAGTGGCCAGGGTATGCAGCAGCCCGGCGCGCTGCTCGCGTGATTCGCCCATGCCGACAATCCCGCCGCAACAGGTTTTGAGCCCGGCATCGCGTACATGGCCGAGCGTATCTAGGCGGTCTTGATATTCGCGGGTGGTGATGATGTCGCCGTAAAAATCCGGCGCGGTATCCAGATTGTGGTTGTAATAGTCCAAACCGGCATCCTTCAGCGCCTTGGCTTGGGGCTCGCTCAACATGCCGAGTGTGGCGCAGGTTTCAAGCCCCAATGCCTTCACCCCGGCAATCATTTCCGCGACCTTCGGGATATCGCGGTCTTTCGGGCTGCGCCATGCCGCTCCCATGCAGAAGCGGCTGGCTCCGGCGGCCTTGGCTTGGCGTGCCTTTTCCAGCACATCCTCACAGGCCATCAGCTTGGTGGCATTCACGCCGGTGTGATAACGCTGCGCCTGCGGGCAATAGCCGCAGTCTTCCGGGCAGCCGCCGGTCTTGACCGAAAGCAGGGTGGAAATCTGCACCTCGTCGGCATTGAAATACTGGCGATGCACGCTGGCTGCGCGGAACAAAAGTTCGGTGAACGGCAGCGCAAACAGCGCAGCGATTTCCTGCCGCGTCCAGTCATGGCGAACAGGGGCAAGACCGGGGATGACTTCGGACATATCTGACAGACAGGCATGAAATAAAACGCAAGTCTGGGAAGCATGTGGATGCCTGTCAACTTTTCCATGCAAACGGTACTCGGCCAACTGGCGCAGGTGCTGTGGCCGCCAATCTGTCTGGCCTGCGGCATGGCTGCCGAACCACAGGCCGACCGTGCGCTTTGTTCGGCCTGTTTTGCGGCTCTGCCATGGAATGAAAACGCCTGCTGCGGCTGCGCTCTGCCGCTACAGATCGAAGATGCCGGTCGCCTGTGCGGCGCGTGTTTGCGGCGCAAAACCCGGCCACTGGCAGAAGTCCACTCGACATTTGTTTACGCCGCGCCGCTGGATAGGCTGCTGCCGCGCTTCAAATTTCATCAATCGCTGCCGGCAGGTCGGCTGGTGGCGACGCTGATGGCCGATGCACTGCACAGTGCCGCAGCCCGCCCCGAGGCATTGCTGCCCATCCCACTGCATATCGCCCGGCTGCGCCAGCGCGGTTACGACCAAGCGCTTGAGCTTGCCAAACCGCTGTCGCGGCAACTGGGCATCCCGCTACTTTGCGGGGTCATAAAGCGGCATAAAGCCACCGCCCCGCAGTCGGAGCTGGACAAACGGCAACGCCAGCGCAACCTGCACGATGCCTTCAGCCTTGCCAGCAACCGCCCACTACCGAGCCATATCGCCTTGATTGATGATGTGATGACCACCGGCGCCACGCTGGAAGCGGCCGCCCGAACACTGCACCGTGCAGGTGTTGCGCGTGTCGATGCCTGGGTCGCGGCACGGGCGTTGTAAGTCAAAACAATTTGCCGGTTTTAGCCGCATCTCCAAGCATGGATGTAGCTCAACAATCCAATCTCATTGCTTGGCATGCTGGTTTCATTTTGCTGTAGATTTATGGTTTGCATTGCATGGTTTTCAATATAAGCTATGCAATGTATGTCTAAATCGGGAACCGACGAACAAATCCTCAAGGGATTACTGGACGCACTGGTGCTTGACGCTTTGCGTGTCGAGCCGAATTACGGATTCGGCATCCGTGAACATCTACACCAGCGGCTTGGCGAAGAGGCCGGGATTCTCAAGGAAGCCACGCTGTATCCGTTGCTGCACCGGCTTGAGCGCAATGGACTGCTGGCATCACATCACGAGCCGGGCGAGCGCGGCAGTCCGCGCAAGTATTACCGGCTGACCCCGGATGGACACGTTTTCCTAGAGCGGCGCATTGCCGAGTGGAAACGTGTCAGCTTGCTACTGCAACGCACATTGCTCTCTTCTACTGCCTGACCAAAAACTCATGACTACGTCCACATCGACTTATCGTCTTTCACGCCCATTGCCCGATCCGATGCGTACCCACGAGCCGACGATTGACCAGTATCTGCAACAAATCAACCAGCATCTGATTGGCTCACGCGCTGTCCGCAGCCATACCCTGAACGAAGCGCGCGATTTTCTGTTGGATGTCGCCGCCAGCGCCCGCCCCGAGGACAAAGCCGCCGCACTGGCCGAGGCCATGCAGGAATATGGCAGCCCGGGGCATATTGGCAAGGAGCAGCGCAAAGAGCGCCACCAGATATGCATCAAGATAGCTCTGCTGAGTGGCCCGATTTTTGCCGTACTGATGTTGCTGACGATGCTGCTGCAAGCGGGTGTGGCGCAGATGCTGTCGGCCTGGCAGACGTGGTTGCTGGTGTTTTTCACGAATATGCTGCTATTTGGCCTCGGCATGGGGGCGAGCTTTGCTTATCTAATTGCCTTTCCGGCAACACCGTCGCAGGCAGGCCACACACCGGCTGTCGATAACCGTTTTGAAATGACCTGTCGCCCCGTTAGCCGCAAGATAAGCTGGATGATGCTTGCGGTGTTTGTGCCGTTTGAAATACTCCTGCTACTGGCATTGTTTGGCATCGACCTGATTCCGGGGCTTGAGTTTTCCCGATTGAGGCTCCCTGCCGTGCTGTTGCTGGCATTCATCAATTTCAAAAACATCACCGCATCGCTGAATGCACTTTGGTTCAAAGCCTATGTCGAGCACGACATATTGCATGTGCAGCGCCTGGGTCGCAGTTGGCAGCTGCGCCGGCAGGACATCCTTGCTGTCACCCGGCCCAGCCTGCTGCGGCAGTTTTTCTCCATCCAGTTTGGCCAGCAACAGCAAATCACCTGGCAAACGGCCACGGGGCAAAAACAACAGCTGACCCTGTCCATCTCCGCGGACGTCATCAACGGCGACCGGCTGGTGGCCTGGCTGGAATCAGCCGCACACGAGAATCGGCACTGATTGCCGCGTTAGGGTGATTCAGCGCAACGCAAAATTCAGTGCAATTCCGGCAAAAATCGCCATGCCCACCCAGTTGTTGTGCAGGAAGGCGCGGAAGCAGGCATCGCGTGTGCGGGTTCTGGCATGGATGAATTGATACACCACCAGTGCCGCGGCAATCGCCAGTCCCAGCCAGTAATACAGCCCTAGGTCGGCGCGTTGGCCGACCAGTGCCAGTGCCAGAAACATCGCTACATACAGCACGCCTTGGGCAATCAGATCCATGTCGCCAAACAGGATGGCGGTGGATTTGGAGCCTATGCGGATATCGTCATCCCGATCCACCATCGCATACCAAGTGTCGTAGGCGGTTGCCCAAAGGATATTGGCGATATACAGCAGCCAGGCCAGTGGCGGTACGCTGCCCTGGATTGCGGCAAAAGCCATTGGGATGCCCCAGCCAAATGCCATGCCGAGGTACACCTGCGGCAGATAGGTGTAGCGCTTCAGATACGGATAGCTTGCGGCCAGAAACACGCCCACCACGCTCATCAAAATCGCCAGTTTATTGAGTGTCAGCACCAGCACGAAGGCCAGCAGCATCAGCGTGACAAACAGCCACAAGGCTTCGCGGCTGGAGACTTCGCCGCTGACCAACGGGCGACTTCGGGTACGTTCTACTGCGCCATCCAGCCAGCGGTCGGCATAGTCATTGATGACGCAGCCTGCCGCACGGGTCAGCCAGACGCCAAGTGAAAACACCACGAGGTAATGCCAGTCGGGAAAGCCGCCAGAAGCCAGCCACAAGCCCCACCAGGTTGGCCATAGCAGCAGCAGCCAGCCAATCGGGCGGTCGGCGCGCATCAGCTTGAGATAGAGGGGCAGTTTTTGCCGCCAGTGTGGCTGCGTGGGGGAATCGGGCGTTGAATTCATGACATAAGCGTAGCAGCCAGTCCCCGGATTTCGCCAAAACGGTTACACTAGCCGCCCGCCGGAGCCAAAGCGCTGGCGGCATCCGATACGCGCCTGTAGCTCAGCCGGATAGAGTAGCGGCTTCCGAAGCCGTTGGTCGGGGGTTCGAATCCCTCCAGGCGCGCCATTTTGTGGCTTCCTTTCGGGATTCCCTGCCCTTCGCGCGCAGCGCTTCGGGCGTTCAAAGCTGCATGCACCTGTTCGGTGCATAAGCGCAGCTTCTCACCCCTCCAGGCGCGCCATTTTGTGGCTTCCTTTCGGGATTTCCTGCCCTTCGCGCGCAGCGCTTCGGGCGTTCGAAGCTGCATGCACCTGTTCGGTGCATAAGCGCAGCTTCTCACCCCTCCAGGCGCGCCACTTTTTGGCTTCCTTTCGGGATTTCCTGCCCTTCGCGCGCAGCGCTTCGGGCGTTCAAAGCTGCATGCACCTGTTCGGTGCATAAGCGCAGCTTCTCACCCCTCCAGGCGCGCCATTTTGTGGCTTCCTTTCGGGATTTCCTGCCCTTCGCGCGCAGCGCTTCGGGCGTTCAAAGCTGCATGCACCTGTTCGGTGCATAAGCGCAGCTTCTCACCCCTCTAGGCGCGCCATTTTGTGGCTTCCTTTCGGGATTCCCTGCCCATCGTGCGTGGGATGGCGGGGTGCGGGACGGGAATGGCCGCGCAGCAATTTTCGATACGTTGGGGTAGAGTGCGTGCGGTCATGGATAACCCGCAGGTACTGACCGAAATGCCAGTCAAATCACTTGCCGATTTGCCGCTGCCCATCGCCGCAGACCAGGGGCAGGGCTTTGTGGACAGGATAGAGGGGGCGCCGCTGCCCGTGGTGCGAGTGTTTGGCTGGTTTTCTCGGCCGATATTGCCGGTGTTTGCGCTGCTTACTCAGTCTGGGCAAAAACGCGCACCCTTGGCATCGGCGCGGATCCAGCGTGAGGATGTCAAAGCCGCGCTTGGTTGCGATCTTTTTTCCGGCTTTCGGCTGGATTTTCTGGTGCAGGCAGATGACCAGCCCTGCGCCTTGTTGATGAACGACGAATTGCAGTTGCAGTTTTCGCCGACGCAGCAAAATTACGCGCAGATGGCGCCGCATTACGGCAATTTGTTCACGACGGACAAGGTGCTCGGGCGGGAGGCGATTTATGGCTATGGCCCGCCGGTGGATGTATCCGACGAGTTCAAGCAGTTTGCCCGCATGGCCAGCGGGCGAGTGCTGGATTTTGGCTGCGGCAATGGGGACTTGTTGAGTTTTCTTTTGGCCGAAGGTTGCGATGGGCTTGGCTTGGAGCTGGACGAGGCGCGTATTCGTGCCGTGCTGAAACCCGAAGTCGAGGGACGGGTGACGTTTTATGCCGGTGGCAAGCCGCTGCCCTTTGCCGATGGCGAATTCGACTGGATTGTGTCCACCGAAGTCATCGAGCATGTCCACGATATCGCCACGTATGTACCGGAGTTTGCCCGGCTGCTGAAGCCCGGTGGGCGGATGTTGATTACCACCCCGGATATCACGTCAATCCCCAGCAGTTTTCCGGCCAATTGCGTGCCTTGGCATCTGCTGGAATCCACCCATATCAACTTCTTCACCCCGCGCAGTGTTGAGGCGATGTTTGCTTCGCACTTCGCTCTGGAACAGCTCTATTGTTTGGCCAGCAACCGGATCAACGGCTTTTTTGTGCCGGGCTCGATAGGTGCGGTTTTTCAGCGCAAACCCGGTTGATTTTCAATCGTTGTCTTGATCTTCTCCATAGTTCGCCGGGAACCAGGCGTTGTTTCCGGGGCGGAAGCTGTGGGTGTAGTGCTCTTGCGGGGCTAGTGGAGCTGGGGCGGCTTTGCTGCTGTCGAACAGGCAATCTTCTTTCAGGTTTTCCAATGTTTGCTTGTTGAGTGGGCGTGGGGAGCCCAACAAAAAACCGGCGCGTGGCCGGTTTTTTGCATGGCTTGGATCAACCGCTGATGGCAAGTTTCTCCTGCTTGTAACGCCACACGGCGGCAAGCCAGAGGAGTGCGGCCAGCAACAGGGCGGAGGCCAGATACACCGCCCATTGTTGCGGGGCGATGGCATCGCCGCGCGAGATGCGCGAGAGCATCTGGTTTTGCGACAGGAATGGCACGGCGTATTGCCAAAGGGCGGTGTCTTTCAGCGGGTAGGCCATCAGGGCATACGCGGGCAGCATCGGCAGGAACATCAGCCAGGTGAGATTGGCCTGGGCTTCCTTCATGCTCTTGGCGTAAGAGGAAAGCGCCGTCAGAAGCGCGGTGCCAATCAGCACCAGCGGCAGCAGTACCAGCAGCATTTGCGCGATGGCGGCGAGGCTGACATCCATCATCTTCGCCATGCTGGTGCCTACCAGTGTGGCACTGAGTTTGAAGGCTACCAAGGTGAGCAAAAGCCCGGTGATGCCGATGGTGGCGCTGGCAAGCATCTTGCCGCTGACCAGTGCCTCGCGTGCCGCAGGTGTGGTCAGCAAGGGCTCCAGCGATTGCCGTTCGCGCTCGCCTGCGGTGCTGTCCATCGACAGGTGCGCGCCGCCGATAAAGGCAAAAATCAACAGAATCAACGGCATGATGATGGAGAGCATCATGCCGCGCTTGGCTTCGGCAGTGGCCAGATCCTTGTGGTCGATGGCGATGGCTTGGGTGATCGACGGGTCGATGCCGCGCGCCAAGAGCCGCAGGCTGCCGGTGCTGCTGCCATAGGCTTGCAAGACGCGGGTCAGGCGCTGCATCGGGATTTCTGCCGCGCGCCGGGTGGAATCGGCCAGCATCACCACGCGCGCGGGTTCGCCCTGGTGCCATTGCTCGGCAAAGGCAGGCTCGATGATCAGTGCCACATCCTCGCGCTGCTCGCGGATGGCAGCTTCGACATCCGCAGGCGGGTGTTGCTGCGGGCGGATGTCATAGCGGGCAAGAAAGGCCATCAGATTGGGGGCATGTTCGTGGCCGATGACCGGGATTTCCAAGGGTTTTTCCAGTTGCGTGCTGATGCGCATCTCGGTCAGTTTGCCCATGCCGAGCATGATGATCGGGTACAGCAGCGGCCCCAGCAGCAGGGTCATCAGAAAAGTTTTGCGATCGCGCGAGAAATCCCGCAGTTCTTTTTTCAATACCGTTAAGACCGTGGCAAGACGGCGGTGTTGTGGCTGGCTCATGCGAACAGACCCTCCTCGCTGCCAATGAGTTTCACGAATGCGTCTTCAAGGTTTTCAAGTCCCGCTTGGGCGCGCAGCTCATCGGGGGTGCCTTCGGCCATGACCCGCCCCTGGGCGATGATGACGATGCGATCACACAGCGCGGCGACTTCCTGCATGATGTGGCTGGAAAAAATCACGCAACGTCCTTCTGCGCGCAACTGACGCAAAAATTCGCGCAGGCCACGGGTGGTCATCACATCAAGGCCATTGGTCGGCTCATCCAGAATCACGTTTTTCGGGTCGTGTATTAGGGCGCGGGCAATCGCGGTCTTGGTGCGTTGCCCTTGGCTGAAGCCTTCGGTCTGGCGGTCGAGAAAATCCTCCATCTGCAAGGCGCGGGCAAGGTTTTCCAGGCGTGCGTCAATCAGCGCATCGCTCATGCCATGCAGGCGGCCAAAGTATTCGATGTTCTCGCGGGCGGTCAGGCGCTTGTACACGCCGCGCGCATCGGGCAGCACGCCTAGGATGCGGCGCACGGCATCGGCTTCGCGCACGCTGTCATGGCCGTCCACCAGCACTTTGCCCTTGTCCGGTTGCATCAGCGTGTAGAGCATGCGCATGGTGGTGGTTTTGCCCGCGCCATTGGGGCCGAGCAGGCCGGTGATTTCGCCGTCGCGTGCGCTGAAGCTGACATCGTTGACGGCGACAACCGGGGCATCTTTCTTGCCCTTGCCGGCGAAGGTTTTATGCAGGTTTTCGGCACTAATCATGGATTCCACCCATTGAACGTGGTGAATGGCGGGGTTTGTGAAAGATTGTCAAGGCATTGGGTTTCGAGCGCCTTGGGGGCGGCGCTTTCAATGAATTGGGCAAAGACTTTCGGCATGCAGCCGACAGTGATGACGTTATGCCCCTGGCCTTTCAGCACCAGATGGGTTGCGTTGTCGAGCTTGGCGATGGCTTCGTCGCCATAACGCGGCGGGGTAACTGGGTCGAATTCGCCGGAAATCGCCAGCACCGGGATATTGCCGGCAAGCGGCGTGCGGAAATCTTCGGGCAGCTTGCCATGTGGCCAGACTTCGCACATCGCGCCCATGCCCTGGGAAAACTCTGCGCCCAGCACGGTGGCATGGTCGGCTTCGCTGGCGTTGAAGCTGCCGGCGTCTTCGGTACAGATCACCGAAAGCTGCATGCCCATCGCCATGCTCTGATCCATTTGTCGGGCAAGCATCTTGGCTAGGGCGGTGATGCCCTCATAACGCCCGGCATGGGCATCGTGAATCAGCTTTGGTAATAGCGCCGCAGCTTGCGGCATGTAGGCATACATGCGCACCAGCCCGGCCAGCATGTCGGCGGTGAGTAGGGTGCTGGCTTCCTCGTGGGTGGAGGCATCGCGGTAGCGCACCGTTACCGGGTTTTGTTTGAGCCGTGCCAGCAGGGCGTCCAGTTGCGCGCGGGTATCGCCGAGTTTTGCGCGGCAATCGGCATCGTGCTGGCATTGGGCGAAATACAGCGCCAGCGCATCATCCAGATTGCGGGCAAAAATGCTGCCCAGCGGCTGGCTGTTGGGTACCACCGAGTCGAGCAGCACGCTGCGGGTATGTTGCGGGTGGCGCAATGCGTATTGCTGTGCCACGCGGGTGCCGTAGGAAATACCCATCAAATTGATTTTGTCTGCGCCAATTGCCTGGCGTACCGCATCCAAATCGCGCACCGCATCGGTGGTGGTGTAGTAGCGCAGGTCGGCCTTTTGCGAAAGCGCCGCGGCACAGGTTTGCGCCATTTTGCGCATCGCCTCGGGTGAGCTGTCTTGCCCGTCGGCATCAGTCTGCGGGCAGGCCAGCAGGTTGGAGTCGCCGGTGCCGCGCTGGTCGAGCAAGATCACATGACGGTTTTTCAGCACATCGGCAAAGGCCATTTGCACTTGCGGAAAAGTCTGGATCGCCGATTGCCCCGGCCCGCCTGCCAGCATGAACACCGGGTCGGGCTCGGCCGCCGCCGGGTTTTCCGCCTGCACCCAGGCGATGCGCAAATCAATCTGGCGGCCATCGGGCGCATCGGGGTTTTCCGCAACTTGCAGCGTGCTGCATTGCGCCGACAGCGAAGTATTTAGCTGCGGGCTGGTCAGTGTGCATGGCTCAAAGACAAGACGGCCAAGCCGTTGCTGACCATCATGGGTGGCCGGGTCGGGCGTGGCCGTGCCCTGGCACGCGGCCAGCGACAAGAGCGCCGCCAGCGCCAAAAACAGCGGAGTGGATTTCATGCAGCGCCTCCGGGATGGATGGGGAGAGAAAGTTTCATGCGTCCTCGTCAATAAAGATGGTTTCGATGGCCTCGCCAAACAGCCGGGCGATGCGGAAGGCCAGCGGAAGCGATGGATCGTACTTGCCGGTTTCCAGTGCATTGACCGTCTGCCGCGAGACATCCAGTTGCTCGGCCAGCGCCGCCTGCGACCAGCCCATCTGCTCGCGCAGTTCACGTAGCCGGTTTTTCATAGGTTGCGCCAGTGCAGGAACAGACGAATCAACAACCATGAGGCGATGAAGCCAAACATCAACACCTCAAGCACATGAGCTGCGGAAAGCGGCGCCAGCCGTATCGCCTGCGCCGTCCACAACAAGACCGCGCAGCTCATGACAAGGCCACTGCTCCACAGCAGGGCGATGTGCTCCAGCTTGCGCTCGAACTCGTCGCATTCGCGCAAAAAGCGCAAGTAATCCAGCAGGCTCCATAGCAGTAAGGCAGCCATCATTGCCAATACCAGCAGGCGAAGCCATAGCAAATGCTCCCCCATGCTGGGTGCTGACAAGTAACCAATCGTAGCCCCCAAGGGCAAGGCAAGCAGCATTAATGGCAGGCTGCGCCGCCAATAGCGTTTGAATGCCGGGCTGGTTTCGGTCAGGCGTTTGAGCTTGGACATTGGTGGCTGCCTTCGGTTTGCTGCTGCCCCGGTAGGCAACAAGGATTGTCAAGTTTGCTTGACAGGCACAATAGGCCGTCTGGGCGGGTGTGTCAAGCGTGCTTTACATATTCACGGATGCGGCCTGTTGCCTCGGCAATAAGCCGATGGCGGGGCGATATGCGTGAGCTGCCGCCATCAAGGCGGGCAAAGACGCGCGCGGATCATCTGCATGTCCAGATGGCGGCGCCCCCAGCCGGTGAGGTAGAGCAGCCGCAGCGGCAGCGGGTAACGGTGGCGGCAGGCTGTGGAGAGGCCTTGATGGGCGAGCACCTCCAGGCCGAAATCACGCAGCTCGGCAAGATCGGTGATGCCCCATTTGAATGCTGGCGGGGTGCTGCCCAGTTTGCCCAAGGTGTCGTGGCGTTTCTGCTTGCCGACAAGTTTCTTCGGCAGGTTGTCAAATACCAGCTGCGCTCCGGGCAGTTTGTGCGCCAGCCGTGCCAGCCAGTCGCGCACGGTGGCGGCATCGAAATACATCAGCACGCCCTCGGCCACCAGCAGCACGGGTTTGCCGTGGGCGGCGGCGCGATCCATCCAGTCCTCATCCAGCATCGACTGTGGCAGATAGATATTGCCCGATTCCGGCAACAGCTGGCGGCGCAGTTCAATGGCTGCGGGCAGATCCAGCTCGTACCAGGCAGTCAACGCTGGACGGCCGAGACGCTCGTAGCGTGCATCCAGTCCGGCGCCAATATGCACCACCACCGCATCGGGATGCTTGGCGAGAAACTCGCGGACATAGCCATCAAGCAGTGCCGCGCGAGCGCAGCAGCCCGCTTGCGAGGCCTTGCCACGGGCGAAGATGGAAAAATCAAAATCGATCAGTGCCATCATCCGTTTGGCCTCGGCATCGTGCAGCAAGGCATCGGGGCGCGAGTATTCCACCGCCTTGGCCCACAGTGGAATCAACAAGGTGGTGGAGAGGTCGCTGATCGCAGCGGGGGAGATTTTCTGGCTCATGCGTGGCTCCTGGGCAGATGACGAGGATTGGCAAGAGCTGGCGATGGCTGGCGTTGCGATATGCAGTTTAAGGTATCAGGCGCATCTGGGCATGGCCGATCGGTCCATCTCACCATGACAGATCCTGTCCTGATGCCGGGATGGCGCGCGCCTCCGGGGATGGCGCTGCGCGCCCGGCTTCAGCCGCTGATGTATTTCTCGCGGCGGATATGGCGCATGGCAAGGCCGAGGTTTTTCAGGGTTTCGACGCAGGCATCGACCATGTTGGGATTGCCGCAGAGGTAGGCCACATCGTGCGTGGTATCAGGTGCAAGCGTCGGCAGGGCGTTTTGCACATAGCCGTGGAAGGCGTGTGCGTGCAGGGCGTTATCGGCTTCGGGCATTTGCCGGGAAAAGCAGGCCAGATAGCGGAATTGCTGTTGATGGCGCTCGGCAAAGGCGATGAACTCGTCGGCAAACAGGGCATCTTCCGGGCTGCGGATGCCGTGCAGCAGCACCACTTTTACGCCGCGCGCGGTCATTTGCGCTTCAAGGTCGGGCAGCATCGAGCGATAGCTGGCAGCGCCGGTGCCGGTAGCGACCATCAGATAACGCTGGTTGTCATCGCCGGGCTTCAGCACGAACTGCCCCAGCGGGCCGCTGGCATCCACCGTGTCGCCGATGGTCATGCCCTGAAACAAGGCCGTGGCCGCGCCGCCGGGCACCAAGCTGGCGATGAACTCCACCGCTTCGCCCACTTCGATGTGGTGGTCGTGGCGGGTGGCGCAGGAATAACTGCGCCGGGCGATGCTGCCATCGGCCAGCGGAAAGTGAATCTGGATGAACTGCCCGGGCGTGTAGTCCAGCGGTATGCCGTCATCGCGTACAAAGCAAAGATGCAGCACGGAAGGCGAGATGCAGCGGCGGGCGGTCAGGCGGATTGGGAACAGTGGAGACATCAGGGCGAGCCGGGTGAGCAAATCGGGACACTTATACTAACGGCTTTGCCCGATTTGGCTTTTTCATGTACGCTTCGCTTGAACCAGCACTCAGTGTGCGCAACCTTGTAAAAACCTATGACAACGGCACCCAGGCGCTCAAGGGTGTGTCTTTTGACGTGGTGCCGGGGGATTTCCACGCCCTCTTGGGGCCAAACGGGGCGGGCAAATCCACGCTGATTGGCATTGTCAGCTCGTTGGTCAACAAGACATCCGGCACGGTCAGCGTGTTCGGCATCGACCTTGATGCCGACCGTAGCCAAGCGATGCGCCAGATTGGCCTAGTGCCGCAGGAAATCAACTTCAACCTGTTTGAAAAGCCGCTGGACATTTGTGTCAACTACGCCGGTTTTTATGGCATTCCGCGGCATGTGGCACTGGCGCGCGCCGAACAGGTACTGCGCGAGGCGCAGCTATGGGAAAAGGCCGAAGTGATGAGCCGCACGCTCTCGGGCGGGATGAAGCGTCGACTGATGATTGCCCGGGCGATGATGACCACGCCGCGCCTTTTGATTCTGGATGAACCCACCGCTGGCGTGGATATCGAAATCCGGCGCGGCATGTGGCAGACGCTGAAAAACATCAATGCCGAAGGCACCAGCATCATTCTCACCACGCACTATCTGGAAGAAGCCGAAGCCCTGTGCCGCACCCTCGCCATCATCAACAAAGGGCAGATTGTTGCCGAAGGCTCGATGAAATCCATGCTGGCGCGGCTGGACGTGGAAGGCTTTGTGCTGGATGTGGAGGGTGAGCTACCGAGCGTGTTGCCGCAGATTGCCGGGGTGACGCTGACGGCCAGCGACGTACAAACACTGGATGTGGAAATGCCGCGCGCGATGGATTTAAACGGCATTTTTGCTGCCCTAGATGCTGCTGGTATCCGCGTGCGCTCGATGCGCACCAAGAGCAACCGGCTGGAAGAACTGTTCGTGCGCATGGTCGCCAACCCGGAGGTACAGGCATGAGCGCCAATCTCACCGCTCTTTTCACCATCATCCGCCGCGAAGTAACCCGCATCCTGCGCATCTGGCCGCAAACCTTGGTGCCACCGGCGATCACCATGACCTTGTATTTCCTCATCTTCGGCGGCCTGATTGGCAGGCGTGTGGGTGATATGGGCGGCTTCGACTACATGGCCTTCATCGTGCCGGGGCTGGTGATGATGAGTGTCATCCAGAACAGCTACGGCAATATCAGCTCCAGCTTCTTCGGTGCCAAATTCGGCCGCCATATCGAAGAACTGATGGTCAGCCCAATGCCAAACTGGGTGATTTTGACCGGCTATGTGACCGGCGCAGTGCTGCGCGGCCTGATGGTCGGTGCCATCGTGATGGCGATTGCCATGCTGTTCACCCCGGTACGCATCCCGCATTTTGCCGCCACCCTTGGTGCCTTGCTGGCCGGGGCGGTGATTTTTTCGCTGGCCGGTTTTGTCAACGCCGTGTACGCAAAAAAATTCGACGATATCGCCATCATCCCCACCTTCATCCTGACCCCGCTGACTTATCTGGGCGGCGTGTTTTATTCGGTCAGCTTGCTGCCGGAATGGGCGGCGACCGCCACCCGTTTCAACCCGGTGTTCTACATGGTCAACGCCTTCCGCTTTGGCTTGCTTGGCGTGAGCGATGTGCCGGTCTGGCAAGCCTTCGTGCTGATGGTGGTATTCATCGTGCTGCTTGGCGGCTTCGCCCTCTACCTGCTAAAACGCGGCACCGGGATGCGCAGTTGAGGCTGGAGCTTGGTCGAGTTTTGCTGTTTGGCCTCGGCTACACCGGGGGCTTTATTGCGCGGGCTTTGCAGGCGCAAGGCGTGAAAGTCATCGCCACCCGACGAAGTGCAGCAGGGAAGGTGCGCGGTTTTGGTGGCGATGTGCTGGATGCGCGTCTGTTGCAGGATTTATCGGATGTGGATGCGGTGATTTCCTGCATTCCGCCGGATGAAAATGGCGATGCCGCCGCGCGTTGGCTTGCAGGCTTGCCGCGGCAGGCGAGCGGGCATTTGCGTTGGCTGGGGTATTTGTCCGCCACCAGTGTGTATCCGGCAGGTGAGGTGAGCGAGGACACCCCGGTGCGGGCTGAAGATGAGGCCGGGCGTAGAAGAATCCTCGCCGAGCAACAGTGGCAGGTGTTGGCAAAGCGGTTTGATTGCGACAGTGCGGTTTTTCGTCTGCCGGCGATTTACGGCCCTGGCCGCAACGCATTGATGCAATTGGCGCAAGGCAGGGCGCGATGGATTGCGGCGGCGCAGGTTCGTTTCAACCGCATCCATGTTGAGGACATCGCCGGCATCGTGTTGGCTGCCATGGCGCGGCCATGCAAGCAGGCGGTGTATCTGCCCTGTGATGAATTGTCGGCAAGCCAGGCCGATGTGCTGCGCTATGCGGCCAGTCTCTCCGGCCTTGCCTTGCCGACTGCGCAAACACTGGATGACCCGGCGCTTTCGCCTGCACTGCGACGTTTCTACCAGCAGGGCGAGAAGCGTATCGACAACCGCCGTACCCGCGAAGAATTGCATTGGCAGCCGTGTTATCGCGATTACCGGCAGGGGCTGGATGCGGCTTGGCAGGCGGGCGATGGACGAGTTTTTTGAGGCAATGAAAGCCCGAATTTTGGATTCGGGCTTTCGCACATTACCGCTTACGGTTTGACGGGGCTGCCGGTTTGCGCATCTTCCCGGCGATACGGGCAAGGGTGCGCGCTCATGCCGTGGCGGGGCTTTTGCGCCCGAGCTTCCGAGCCAACCAGTCGCCCAAGTCGTGCATCACGGTATAGGCGGCGGGGATGACAATCAGGCTGAGTGCGGTGGAGGTGATCAGCCCGCCAATCACCGCCCAGGCCATCGGCGCGCGGAAGCTGGAATCGCCGGAGATGCCCAGCGCCAGCGGCATCATGCCCGCACCCATCGCAATCGTGGTCATGATGACTGGCCGGGCGCGTTTGTGGCAGGCATCAATCAGCGCCTCATGCTGGCTCATGCCATGTTCGTCCTCGGCCATCACGGCGTAATCGACCAGCAGAATAGAGTTCTTGGTGGCGATACCAATCAGCAGCAGCAGGCCAATCAGCGAAGAAATTGACAGCATGTTCTGGGTAATCAGCAACGCCCCGAACGCGCCACCGGCCGATAGCGGCACGGCAGCAAGGATGGTGGCTGGCATCAGCGGATGTTTGAACAGCAGCAACAGCACCATGTAGATGCAGACGATGCCGACCACCATGGCGATGGCAAAGCCGACAAACAGTTCTACGAATGCTTCGCTGTCGCCGGTATTGCCGAAGCTGATGCCGGGCGGCAGGTCTTGCAGGGCGGGCAGCGCCTGCACCTTGGCCATCACATCACCCAGCGGCTGGCCGTTTAGTTCCAGCGTGAAGGTGATATTGCGTTCACGGTTGAAGCGGCGGATTACCGACGGGCCGCTGTCGTACTGGATATCGGCCACTGCATCCAGCGGCACCGAGCCGCGGCTGCCACGCACCCGCAGTTGTGCAAGTGTGGCTGGGTTTTCCAGTGTGCTTTGCGCAAAGCCGACGCGAATCGGGATTTGCCGGTCGGGCAGGTTGAGTTTGGCCATGCGCTGGGTGTAGTCGCCGGTGGTGGCGATGCGCACTGCTTCGGCAATCGCGGCGGTGGATACGCCAAGTTCGGCGGCGCGTGCCGGGTCGGGCACGATGCGCAATTCCGGGCGCAGCAGTGAGGCGGTGGAGGAGACACTGCCCAAGCCCTCGATGCCGCGCATTTCGCGCTCCAGTTGCAGGGCAATGCGGTGTAGTGCATGGGCATCATCACCGGAAAGCACCAGCATCAGGCTTTCGCCGGCGGCATTGGCGAGATAGCGCATGCGCACGCCGGGCAGTTGTTGCAGGCGCTGGCGGGCTTCTTCTTCCAAGGCTTTCTGATCTCGCTCGCGTTCTTCGCTCTGCCCCCAGTCCAGGGTCAGCACCACTTTGCGCGGGTCGGCCTCGCCGGTTTGAGCCGGGTCGCCGCCCAGATTGGGAACGCTGCCGGCTTGAGCAAATACCTGCTTGAGTTCGGGAATGTCGGCCAGCAGCGCCCGAGCACGTTCTGCCAGCGCCACGGTTTGTTCGATGCGGGTGCCGGGCGGCAATTCCAGCGAAACCAGGCTGCGTCCCCGGTCGGAAGGCGGCACGAAAGTGGTTGGGATGAACGGCACCATGCCCAGCGAAAGAATGAACAGCAGCAATGCCGCGCCCAGGGTTTTCCAGCGGTTGCGCAGGGCGATATCCACCCAGCCCAGATAGCGGCGCATCAGCGGGCCGTCGTTGTCGTGCTCGGGCTGCGGCTTCAGCAAATAGGCCGCCATCATCGGGGTGAGCAGGCGCGCCACTAGCAGCGAGAACAGCACCGCCATCGCCGCTGCCCAACCGAATTCCTTGAAGAACTTGCCGGCGATGCCGGGCATGAAGGCCACCGGGATGAACACCGCCACCAAGGTCATCGAGGTGGCAATTACCGCTACGCCGATTTCATTGGCGGCATCGCGCGCAGCTTGCAGCGGCGATTTGCCCATCCCCAAATGGCGAACGATGTTTTCGATTTCCACGATGGCATCGTCCACCAAGATGCCGATGACTAGCGACAACGCCAGCAGGGTAATCATGTTCAGGCTGAAGCCCAGCAGCCACAGCACCGCAAAGGTGGGGATGATGGACAGCGGCAGAGCCAGCGCGGCAATCCAGGTCGCGCGCCAGTCGCGCAGGAAGAAGAACACCACTACCAGCGCCAGCAGGGCGCCCTCGAACAGCATTTCCATCGACGAGGTATAGGACTTTTGCGCGTCGGTGGTCATGTCGTTGATGAGCCGGAACGAGGTGCCCGGATGCAGCTTTTGCAGGTTTTTCAGCGCGTCTTTTACGCCATCGCGGACTTTCAACTCGTCCGCGCCACGGCTACGGCTGATGGTGAAGCCGACCACGGCATCGCCATCGAGCAGGGCGCGGCCAGTAACGTCGGCAGCGCTGTCGTCGATGCTGGCGATGGCAGATAACCGCAGTGCGCGGCCATCGGCCAGGCTGATGCTGTAATTGCGCAGAGCCTCGACATCGGCCACGGTGCCGATGGTGCGGATGGTCTGCCGCCCGCCGCTAAGCTCTGCGCGGCCACCGGGCTGCTCTACCTGCGTGCGCGCCAGTTGCTGTGAAACCTCACCTGCGGTGATGCCCCAAGATTCGAGCGCCTGCGGGTCAAGGTCGATGCGGATTTGCCGTTCGATGCCGCCCACGCGGGTGACTTGCGCCACCCCCTCCACGCCATACAGGGCGCGGCTGACTTCTCGATCGACAAACCACGACATTTCCGCCTCGCCCATCTTTGGCGCGGACAGGGCATAGGTCAGTAAGTCGCCGCCGATATCCACCTTGGTGATGATGGGCTCCTGAATATCCTGCGGCAAATCCTGGCGGATACGGGCAATCGCGTCCTTGGTGTCATTCAGCGCATCGGTGAGATTGGCTTCCAGCCGAAACTCGATGGCGGTAGTGCTGACGCCTTCCACCACGGTGGATTCCACCCGTTTGACATCGCGCAAGGTGGCGACGGCATCTTCCACCTTGCGGGTGATTTCGGTTTCAAGCTGCGAGGGAGAAGCGCCGGGCTGGCTGATGGTGACCGTGGTCATCGGAAAGGCGATATCCGGGAACATCGCCACCGGCAGCTTGTGGAAGCCCCACAAGCCGGCCACGCACAGGATGAAAAACAGCATCAACGCAGGAACCGGATGGTTGATGCCCCAAGTGGAAAGATTGCTGCCGCCTTGTGCAGACGGGGTATCCGGCATGCTCATTTTGCGGGCTTCTTGTCGTTGGCAGGGGCGACGGGGGCATCAGATGCGGGCAAAACACGCACTTTGTCGCCATCGGTCAAAAAGCCGGCACCTTCCAGCACCACCTGCGCACCTGCGGCGAGGCCGGATTTCACTTCGACAAAGCCGTCAACGCGCTCGCCGGTTTCAATCCGCTGCAAATGCGCCTGCGCCGCATCATCGAGCACGAACACCACCGGAAAACCATCGCGCAGCAGTACCGCATCGGCAGGCAGCGCCAGCACTTTCTGCACCCCGGTATCAATCCGCCCTTCGAGATAGCTGCCGGCCTGCAAGGCGCGCGATTGCAATAGACCAGCGGGCAAGTCGGCAAACACCGTGCCGGTGCGTGTGGCATCGTCCACGCCGGGGCTGACTGCACGCACCCGGCCTTCCAGCGCGCTGCCATCGGGCGCGGTGAGGTGAATCACATCGCCCACATTGACCCGACCAAGCTGGCTGGCTGGCAGTTCCGCTCGCCATTCCAGCCGTCCGTTTTTGATAAGACGCAAAAGCTCCGCGCCTGCCATCACCACTTGCCCCGGCTGTATCAGACGCTTGCTGATGATGCCGTCGGCCGGGGCGCGTAGGTCTGCAAAGCTGCGCCGCAGGGCAGCGGTATTGCGTGCCGCGCGTGCGGTGCCAAGCCGCGCCTCGCCTTGAGTGCGGGCGGCGCGCAGCTCATCAAGCTGCATTGCACTGATGTATTTGTCGTGAGCCAGATTTTCGCCACGGGCAAAATTGCTGCGGGCAAGCCCGGCAGCCGCTTCGGCTTCGCGTAGCGCGGCATCGGTCTGGGCAAGCTCGGCATCAAGCATGCGGTGGTCAAGCGTCAGCAGCAGTTGCCCGCGTTTGACTGCCTGTCCGGCATCCACATGCAGCGCTGTTACGCGCAGCCCGGAAAGCTCTACCCCCAACTGCATTTCTTCTACCGCCGAAACCGGCCCGGACACCACTAGCGCCCGTGTCAGCTCACGTTCGGCTACCTGGGTCAGACTGACGGCTTGCAGGCGGGTCTGCGATTTTTCGTCGGTATTTTCGGGAGGAACTGCGGGTTTACAGGCGACCAACAGCCACGTCAGGGCGGCGGCCAGCAGCAGGGGGGATGCAGTGCGCGAGGAAAATGGACGGAACAAAGACATGGGCAGAGCCAGGCGGAAAAACTTGGCTAGTTTACGTTCAGTGCATTGATTTAACGCAAAAACGGGATTGATCTGCCGGTGGTGATTCAGAAATGGCTTGCTACAGTCCGGCTTCCAACACGAGGAGGTTTGTCATGAAAAAACCATTTCTGTTTTCGGCAAGTGCGGTGTTGTTGTTGATGATGGGCGCGGTGGCTGCCCAGCAGGGTGGCTTTACCGGCACCCGCAATCAGGCGGCGCCGCAAGCGGGTGGTTTCAGTGGCCCATCACAGCAAGCGGTGGTGACGGTGGCTAGAGCCAAGGGCATGCGCGATGATGCCAAGGTGATTCTACAAGGGCATATCAAGCAGCATAAACATGGCGAAATCTATGTTTTTGAGGATGCCACCGGGCGCATTGATGTGGATATTGATGACGAAGATTGGGGCGGCCAGCAGATTGGCCCCGATGATCGGGTGGAAATCCGTGGCGAGGTGGACAAGGGATTGCGCACGCTTGAAATCGACGTGGATTCGATACGCAAGATTTGACCGGGAAAACCCGGCATGAAAGCAAGCGCCGATGTTTTGCATCGGCGTTTTTGCTACGGCGGCCAGCGGCTTCAGCCCGGCAGGCGGAAAAACTTTTCCGCAGTACGGGTGCTGTTATTGGCAATGTCCTCCACACGCTCGCCCCGGTCGCGTGCCAGCTCTTCGGCGATATGTGGCAAAAATGCCGGCTCGTTGCGGCGGTCTTTGGGCATCGGGTTCAGCGTGCGCGGCAAAAGATAGGGCGCGTCGGTTTCAATCATCAGCCGTTCGGCAGGGATGTGTCGCACCAGCTCACGCAAATGCTGTCCACGACGCTCATCGCACAGCCAGCCGGTGATGCCGATATGCCAATCTTGGTCGAGATAGTCGAACAATTCTTCGCGGCTGCCGGTAAAGCAGTGCACCACCGCAGGCCCTAGGCGGCCGGCAAAGTTTTTCATCATCGCCATGAAATCGGCATGTGCATCACGCTGGTGCAGGAACAACGGCTTGCCGGTATCCACGGCAATCTGTAATTGCTGCTCAAAAGCCTTGCGCTGCATCGGGCGTGGCGAAAAATCGCGGAAATAATCCAGCCCGCATTCACCCACTGCCATCACTTCCGGGTACTGATGCAGGGCGCGCAGCTCGGCATCACATTCGGCGGTGTACTCGCTGGCATGATGCGGATGCACCCCGGCGGTGGCGTACAACTGGCCGGGGTATTGCTGCGCCAATTCCAGCGCCTTGGGCGAATGCGCGCGCGATGCGCCGGTAACAATCATCCGCTTCACACCTACCGCCTGCGCGCGCGAAAGCACCGCCTGGCGGTCGTGGTCGAAACTGTCATGAGTGAGGTTGGCACCGATGTCGATAAACATGCAAAACCGGACGCTGTGGCAGGAAGGGGGCGTATTGTGCCGCGTATTCTGGATGGGGCGCAGCCTGGGTTTTTGCGCAGCCGCAAATCTGCGGGTGCAGGCCATACAGAAACATGAATGGGAGACAAACGCATGGGTGACAAGACTTACACAACTTGTTAATTGCGCGTAAAAAGGCTGCCCGCCTGATGGTTGTGCGTTTGTCGAACGTGAACGCTGCGGCGGCTTTTTTCCCCACATTTACAGGTATCACCATGCTTCATCGCCATCCTTTGGCGCTGGCCGTGCTTGCCAGCTTGCTTTCTCCCGCCCTTGCGCTTGCGCAATCCACACCGGAATCCGAGCAGCCGGTCGCCGCGACCACCTCTGCTGCACCGACCAAGGGTGCGGAACTCGACAAAATCACCGTTACCGGCTCGCGCATTTCGCGCGCAGGCTTCGATACCTTGGAGCCGGCACAAGTCATTGCCCGTGAAAACATCGAACAACTGGGCATCACCAACGTGGCGGACTCGCTGTTCCGTCAACCGGGCTTTTCTGCCGGGGCAAGCTCTCAGGGTTCGCAAAGCTCTTATGGCGCCGGTGTGAACTTTGTCAGCCGTTTCAACCTGGGCTCCAACCGTGAGCTGGTGCTGGTCAACGGTCGCCGCTTTGTCAGCTCCAACCCATCCACCCAATTTGGCCCGGCCAGTGCCGGTTTGCAGGTGGATTTGAGCGTGGTGCCCACGGCGTTGATTCAGCGCGTGGAAAGTATCGGTATCGGTGGCGCGCCGACCTATGGTTCGGACGCCATCACGGGCGTAACCAACCTCATTCTGCGCAAAGACTTTGAAGGCGTGGAAGCCTCGATGGGCATTGGTGCGACCGACAAGGGTGACAATATCCGTTTCAATATTTCTTCCACCTTCGGGCAGAACTTTGCCGATGGTCGCGGCAACTTCACCGTGACCGCTGCGCATGACCGTAGCAATGGCGTGTTGCGCATGGCGCGTGATTTTTACCGCGACAGCTTGGCATTTGCCCCGAATCCGAACGCAGCTGTCATGTCAGCGCTGATGCCGGGACGCAATCCTGCAACCGATGGCCGTTACCTCACCCATATTGGCTTCAATGCCAACGGTACGGATGGCGTTCCGGCGGAAATTTTGATCCGCAATCATCGTTATTCCGGCATGACCTGGGGTGGCCTGCTGTTCCCGGCAACCGGGGGCGTGGTCAAGAATGCAGCGGGTGAATTGCGTGGCTTTGGTGCCAATGCCGACCAGTATTACCACTTCGATACCACCGGCAATTTGGTCAGTTACAACCCCGGCACCGCCTTTGGTACCTCGCTGGTGGCTTCCGGTGGCGATGGCCTGCGCATCAATGAAACGTCGCAGATCACTTCCGACTTGGTGCGCTCTAACCTCTATGTCACCGGCAATTTTGAAGTCAATGACAATGTCAGCCTGTTTGCCGAGGCGTCTTTCTTCAAGGCCAAGGCGCGTGAAATCGTCGATCAGAGCATCTACAACGCGCCGTACTTTGGCGGGCTGAGTGGGCCGCTGACCTTTAGCGTGAACAACCCGTTCCTCAACGCGGAGGCACGCAATACCCTGACGGGTCTTGGGGTTACGCAGTTCCGTCTGTCGCGCGCCTCGCGTGACCTGGTGGAAAACAATGCCAGCTCCGACAGCAAGATCCAGCGTTATGTGATTGGCGCCCGCGGCTATTTCGACATCGGGCAGCGCAGCGCAGACTGGGAAGTCAGCCTGAATCATGGCCGCGCCGACTTCGAGTACGGCCAGAATAGCTTGGTGCAGCAGAACTTCATCAATGCCATCAATGTCACCACCGATGCCAATGGCAATATCGTCTGTGACAGCAGCGTGGCCGGTACCACTGTAGATGCCGCTTGCGTGCCGCTGAACTTGTTTGGCGAAGGGCAAATGTCTGACGCAGCCAAAGCCTATGTCACGCGCCACAATGTGAGCCGCGCCGAAAACCGCCAGACCGTGTTCAATGCCAATATGACCGTGGGCTTGTTCGACCTGCCCGGCGGTGAGTTCAAGGTCAATGGTGGTTACGAGCATCGCCGTGAAAAGGCGGCCTTCTTGCCGGATAGCTTTGCCCAGCAGGGCTTGGGGCGTGCCGTGGGGATTCCACCGATCTCCGGTGAATATCACACCAATGAAGTGTTCTTGGAAGCCTTGGCGCCGCTGTTTGCCGATGTACCCGGCATCAATCGGCTTGACCTGACCCTGAAGGGGCGCCATGTGCGCAATTCGCTGGCCGGCAACTTCAATGCCTTTACCTACGGCCTGCAATATGAGCCGATTGCCGGTGTCCAGTTGCGCGGCAACAAGACCCGTTCGTTCCGCGCACCGGCCATTGTTGAACTGTTCCAGCCGGTCAGCACCGCATTCTTCTCTATCCCCGAGCCTTGTGCGACCAACAACATTAGTGGTGGCAGCAACCCGAGTGTCCGCCAGCAAAACTGCCAAGCATTCTTCAATGCATTGAATATTGATGGCAGCACTTTCACGGCCAACCCCGGTACCGTGCAGGGCACCAGTGGTGGTAACCCCAACCTGAAGAATGAAGTGGCGGACTCTTGGACGGCCGGTATCGTTTGGCAGCCGAGCTTTGCCCCGGGGCTGACGGTGGCAGCGGACTACTACAGCATCGACCTGAGGGATGTGATTACTTCGCTGGAGCCGAGGGATATTGCTCCGGCCTGCTTTGACAATCCGAGCTTCAACACGGCCGATGTGCTCAATGCCAATGTGTATTGCAGCATGATTAGCCGTGATCTCAGCACCGGGCGTGCCAACGGTATCGCTACGCAGAACATCAATGGTCCGACCCTGAACTATCGTGGCTGGACCGGCGAAGTACGCTACCTGTGGAATTTGCAAGACCACGGCAAACTGCTGCTGGGCTTCCAGGGCTACTTCCCCAAGCGTTTGCTGCAACAGAAGACGCCGGTGGTTTCGGATGAGTCGGTTGGCGAATTTGGCTATGCCAAGCGTCAGTATCAGTGGTCTGCCAACTGGACTGGCCAGCACTGGTCGGCAGGTCTTGCGGCCACCTACAACAGCGCCACGGTTTACGACCTGACTTACAGCCCGACCGAATCCCGCGATTTCTATGTGCGTGACTCCCATACCACTTGGGATGCCAATATCGGCTATCGCTTCAGCGAAAACGCACGGGTGAACTTCTCGGTGCTGAACCTGCGTAACCAGCTGGGGCCGTTCCCGTATGTGACCGACGCATTGGGCCGTCGCTACATGCTGAGCACCACGTTCAAGTTCTGATTCATCAGCAGCTTGTCGGGAAAGGGTCGGTACTGCCGACCCTTTCTTTTTGTCTGTTTTTTCCGATCAACCTTATCCTTTGCGCATGAATACGGCTGTTTTTCCTGTTGGCGAGATCTTGCCCGAGATTTTGCAATCGCTTGCTGCGCATCCGCGCTTGGTGCTGGAAGCGCCGCCGGGGGCGGGCAAGACCACGCAAGTGCCGCTGGCTTTGCTGGATGCGCCTTGGCTTTCTGGACAAAAAATCCTGATGCTGGAGCCGCGCCGGGTGGCCGCGCGTGCGGCGGCGATGTTCATGGCGCAGCAGCTGGGCGAAGCTGTCGGTGAAACGGTCGGTTATCGCATCCGTTTTGAGAAAAAGGTTTCAGCGCGCACCCGCATCGAAGTGGTAACCGAGGGCATCCTTACCCGCTTGATTCAGGATGACCCGTTGCTTGATGGCGTGGGCGCGATTTTGTTTGACGAGTTTCACGAACGCCATCTGGCTTCCGATCTTGGTCTGGCGCTGGCACTGGATGTGCAGGCCAGCGTGCGCGATACGCTGCGCATCGTGCTGATGAGTGCCACGCTTGATGGCGAACGGCTTGGGCAGTGGTTGGATGCACCGCGTATCAGCAGTGCCGGGCGCAGCTTTCCGGTAACGGTGAGCCATTTCCCGGCACGCCGTGATGAGTCGCCGGAAGTGCAGTTGAAACGTGCGGTGGAAGCGGCGCTGGCGCAGCATCCCGGCGATGTATTGGTGTTTTTGCCGGGGCTGCGGGAAATCCGGCGGGCGCAGGCGATGCTGGAAACGCAGCCGCTGACCGAGGTGGAAATCTTGAGCCTGCACGGCGAGTTGCCGGTCGAGCAACAAGCCCGTGTCTTGCAGCCTGCGCCTGTGGGCAAACGCCGCGTGGTGCTGGCGACCAATGTGGCCGAATCCAGCCTTACCTTGCCTGGTGTGCGTGTGGTGATTGATACGGGTCTGGCACGCGAGCCGCGCTATGACCCCAATAGCGGTTTTTCCCGGCTTGAGGTGCAGCGCATCGCCCAGGCCAGTGCTGATCAGCGCGCCGGACGTGCCGGGCGCGTGGCGGCCGGGCATTGCTATCGGCTGTGGCCCGAATCCGAGCGACTGGCGCCGCAGCGTCGTGCGGAAATCCAGCAAGTGGAGCTGGCCGGGTTGGCGCTGGAATTGGCGGCCTGGGGTAGCGATGCGCTGCGATTTGTCGATGCGCCGCCCGCAGGCGCATTGGCAGCGGCGCGCGATTTGCTGCGGCAATTGGGCGCGCTGGATGAAGGGCAGGCGATTACCGCACATGGCCGCGCGCTCTTGGCGCTGGGTACACACCCACGGCTGGCGACGATGCTGTTGGCCGCGCAAAGCGACCAAGACCGTGCGCTGGCCTGCGACTTGGCTGCATTGATGGAGGCGCGCGATCCATTGCGCAGCCGCAGCGATGCGCTGGCCGAACGCTGGCAGGCATTGGCGGCGTTCCGCCGCGGACAAACCTTGGCCGATGCCAGCGGCAGCGCCTTGGCGGCCATCGACCATGCGGCAAAACAATGGCGGCGGCGCATCGGGCTGCAAAGCCCGCCGCATGCACACGTTCCAGCACATGCGCTGGGCGATGTGCTGGCGCAGGCCTTTCCTGACCGCATCGCCCACAAACAGCCCGGCCAGATGCTGCGCTATCAACTCAGCAATGGCCGCCGCATGCGCCTGCACGAAGAAAGCGTTTTGCAGGGCGAGCCGTGGCTGGTAGCCAGCGAGCTGCGCTTTGAAAGCCGCGATGCGCTGCTGCTGCGCGGCGTGCCGGTGGATGAAAATCATCTGCGCACGGCGTTTGCAGATGATTTCCGCGAAGCCGATGAAGTGCGCTGGGATACGGAAAAGCGCGCATTGGTGGCCGAGCGCACCCATCGCTTTGCCGGCATCGTGCTGGCATCGCGGCCGGCGGGCAAGGTCGATCCGGCACTCGCCACCCCGGCATTGCTGGCCGCTGTGCGCGAGCTGGGGCTTGAGATATTGCCTTGGGATGCGCATGACGACTTGCTGGCTCGCGTGGCCTGCCTCAAGCAATGGATGCCGGAACTTTCGCTACCGGATTTTTCCGCCCCCGCTCTGCTTGCCACACTGGCGGATTGGCTCGCACCGGTGCTTGTCGGAAAAACTCGGCTTGATGCCGTGCAAAGCCATGAGCTACATCAGGCATTGGCAAACCGGCTGGACTGGGAAAGTCGCCGCCGCATCGACCAACTGGCGCCGAGCCGCATCACCGTGCCTTCCGGGCTGGCTCGACCGATTCGCTACCTGCCCGGTGATGGTGACAGCCACGAGGCAGAAGCGGTGCTAGCGGTCAAACTGCAAGAGCTGTTTGGCCTTGGACAAACCCCGCGCATCTGCGATGGCCGCATCCCGTTGACCCTACATCTGCTTTCGCCCGCACAACGCCCGCTGCAAGTTACCCGCGACCTCAAGAGCTTCTGGGAAAACACCTACCCGGAAGTGAAGAAGGAAATGAAGGGCAGGTATCCGAAGCACCCGTGGCCGGATGATCCTTGGAATGCAGTGGCAACCCACCGGGCAAAGCCGCGAGGGACGTGAACTCTTGCGAATGTGAATGTGCAAGCGTTTCGCCCGTGGCGACGGTGGCGGGATGATTGGACTGCGGAGTTGTTTCGGGGCGCCCCGTGGCGACGGTGGCGGGATGGTTGGACTGCGGAGTTGTTTCGGGGCGCCCCGTGGCGACGGTGGCGGGATGATTGGACTTTGCCGGTGTTTTGCGGCGAGAGCGTGATGCGAGGGGCGTTGAGGCGAATTTCAATGCGCAAAGCTGAAAATCCGTTCAGTCGCAACCGCTGCTGTCACACAAACAAGACATCAAACAGCGCATACTTTCCATCATTCTCAAAACAGGCGTATTGGAGACAGCCATGAGCAAATTTGACGACATCACCCACCGTGCTGCTGAAATGGCATCGCAGGTCGGCAACAAGGCTGCGGATTTTGCCTCCAGCATTGGCAGCCGCACTTCGCATCTGCGTGGCGGCCTGAAAAAACAAGTACCGGATGTGGCGATGCAGTGGCTGGAAACCGGCGCGGCCATTGCTGCAGTGAAAACCGGCACCAAAGTGGCAACCCAGTTTGTGCGTCGCCATCCGGTATTGGTGGCGGCCACGGCCGTGGGCGTGGGGGTGGCTTGGTATGCGTCGCGCCGCCATGCCCGCAAAAAAGCCGAGCAGGCTGCCATTGAAGGCTATGCGCGCCGTCTGGAAGTGGACGAGCATGCCGAAGATATTGGCGATTGATGGTTTCAAGGGCCGGGTTTACCGGCCCTTTTTCATTCTGCCCCGGCTTTGGCCTGGGCAAGCTCGATCACGAATCGTGCGCCGCCGCCTTCGCGGTCTTCATAGAACAAATGTCCGCCTGCGGCGGCGATGATTTGCCGTGCCAATGCCAGGCCAAGGCCGGATGACAGACCATTGGCCGGATCGCTTTCGGAAAGCCGGGTGAACGGCTTGAACAGTTCACGCTGTCGGGCTGCGGCAATGCCCGGGCCGCGGTCTTGCACCACCAGTTGCCAGAAGCCCGGTGCGCCGGCGCGTACCCAAAGCTCCAGCGTGCCGCCGTCGGCGGCGTATTTGCCGGCATTGGTGACTAGGTTTTCGGCCACCTGACGCAATACCATCGGGTCGATGGCGACCAGTGCGGCCTGCTCAGGCAGGCGGGTGGTCATGACAAGCCCCAAGGCTTCCAGTTGCAAGGCATAACGAGCCAAGAGCCAGTCCACCACCTCGTGCAGCGATGCGTGCTGCTGCGGGGTTTTTTCCGGCGGCTGCGATTGCGATTCCAGATAGCTTTTGATGTAGCCCAGCGCATCCCAGGTCGCGTCGTGGATGATTTGCCGATAACGCGCGTGCCGCTCGCTGCCAAGATCCGGCAACATCAGCATTTCGCTGGCAAACAGCACGCTGGTCAACGGGTTTTTCAAGTCGTGCGCCACCAGATTGACCAGATGCTGGCGTTCTTCGGCCACGCGCTCCAGCCGGTCGCGTGTCAGCTTCAGCACCAAATGGGTATTGACGCGGGCGAGCAGCTCTTCCGGTAGAAAAGGCTTGGTTACATAGTCCACCGCGCCATGCTCGAATGCGCGCAGCAACAGCTCGCGGTCTTGCGCTGCGGTGAGAAAAATCACCGGGATGCGTCCGAGCTTGTGATCTTGTTTGAGCTGCCGCAACAAATCGAAGCCATCTGCACCGGGCACCAGCATGTCGCGCAGAATCAGATCCGGCGCATGCTCATGGCATTGCAGCAGCGCATCCCGGCTGTCGGTGGCGGTGATGACCTCATGCCCCTGACGTTTCAGCAGCGCCATCACGGCATGCAGATTGTCGGGTTGGTCGTGCACCAAAAGGATGCGGCCAGTAGTAGCGACAAGATTGGGCAAGGGGAGCCTTCAGCCAAGAGATACGGCAAATTTGCTGCGCGAAATTATAGGCAGCATGAAGTGATTGGGGGCTGCCCAATACCCGCCCGGCGAAAAACCACCCGATGCCAGAGCATCGGGTGGCAGTGGTGGCTCAGAACTTGATGGTGAAGCGTGCGCTGGCGCCGTGGTCGTTGCCTTCGTCGGCGAACTGGCCGTTGTAGCCCACTTCCAGCAGGGTGCGCGGGCTGGTGCGGGCGGCGATGCCCAGTTCAG
>NWQR01000015.1 GCA_002798275.1 Lysobacteraceae bacterium NML08-0793
CTGAACTGGGCATCGCCGCCCGCACCAGCCCGCGCACCCTGCTGGAAGTGGGCTACAACGGCCAGTTCGCCGACGAAGGCAACGACCACGGCGCCAGCGCACGCTTCACCATCAAGTTCTGAGCCACAGCGGGTCGGGACACCCCCGACCCGCCCTCAGCCTGAAGGCAAAGCGACAACACAAAAACCCCGAGGCGAAAACCTCGGGGTTGTTTTTTCACCATTGCATGTTGGGAAAATCACTCGACGGCATTGGTCAGCATCTGTCGCAATCGTCCCCGTAGCCCGCCGATGCGTTCAACCGATGTACTGATGGCCTGGGCGATGGCTACGTCGCTGCCCCAGACATGTAGACGCTGTTTGGCTCGAGAAATGGCGGTGTAAAACCACTGCCGGGTCAGCAGCGGATGGTCTGGTTGCGGCGACAGCAAGACCGCAACTTCGCCGTATTCGGAGCCTTGCGCTTTGTGCACGGTAACGGCGAATGCGCCTTGATGTGGGGGCAGCGCGCCGATATCCACGCTGCGCACCTCCCCGCTGGCGGTTTCAAACCAGACCCGGAGCAGACCTTTTTCGTCGGCAAGACACAGGCCAACATCGCCATTCCAAAGCCCGCTGGTTTCATCGTTGCGGGTGATGATGATGCGCCGCCCCGGATACCACAGCGTGCTTCCGCCCCAGCCGTTGAAACCTGCCTGCTGCCGACGCAGGCTCTCTTCAATCAGGGCGTTCGCGCCTGCCGCGCCGTACTCGCCATCACGCAGCGCGCAGAGTAATTGCTGTCGGCGCAGACTTTGCAGTTGCCGGGCAATTTCGCCGTGATTGGCCGTATCAATTCGCTCAAGGCTGCCGTCTTGCTGCCATTGTCGGCTGATCATGCCCGCCCAGCTTTCCAGCAATGTATGCAGCGCGGCACGCGATGGCACTGGCTGTTGCTGCGCCTGCTCCCCGGCTGCAACCAGGGCGGTCTGGAAGGCATCGCTTTCGCCTTGCCGCACCGCTTCAATCAGCGGCAACAGGGCGCGGTCGGCGCGGAAGCTGTGATGTAAGTGCACAAGATGCTTGCTGTCCAGAACATCGACGATATCGCGTAGCACCGAGCCGGTGCCAACCGAATCAAGCTGATTGGCATCGCCCACCAAAATCAGCCGCGCCCGATCCGGGAGCGCATCGAGCACTGCGCGCAACATAGCAAGGTCGAGCATCGAAGCTTCGTCTATCACCAATACATCGACCGGCAGCGGCTCGTCGCTGTGCTGCGTCCAGCCGCCGCGCATGCCGCGACTGCCCAGCAGGCGATGCACGGTACTGGCTTGACTGTTCTGCACCGCCGCCAGTGCCGCCTGCCACTGCGGCGGAAAATCCTCGGCACGCGCCGCCCGCAAGGATTCGGAAATCCGCTGTGCCGCCTTGCCGGTGGGTGCGGCCAGACGTATCCGCAGCCCACCGCCCTGCGCCTGCCATTGCGCCATCAACATCCGCAATACGGTGGTGGTCTTGCCGGTACCAGGTCCGCCACTCAATACGAACAAGGACTGCCCCAGCGCCGCTTTGACCGCGGCAAGTTGTGCTGCCACACGCGGGTCTTGCGGCTCGGGAAACAGGCTTTCCACATCCACCGGCTGCCCGCCCGTGGGGGGCGGCATCGCTTCAAGACGCTTGGCAAGGCGCCGCGCCACGGCAAGTTCATGGGCGAAATTGCGCCGTAGATAGAACAAGTCGCCATCCAGAATGAACGGCGCAGCGCTGTGCATGCCCTCGCCCACCAGCGGCATTTGCGCAAGCTGCTCGCGCTGCCGTGCATCCTCGATTCGCAGTGCGCTCTGGCCTTCGGCATCGGCAAGACTTGCTTCGGCAGCCAGCCGAGCCAGTGCGGCATCACCGCCATGTGCCAGCACCCAGCGCGCCAGTGCGTATTCCAAAGGTCGCCAGTTTTCACCCTTCAGCGGCAAGGACAGTGGTTGGAAATTGAAATGACTGCCAGCGGGCTTGAGGCTCATGCCGCGTCCTCCTGTTCGGTATCCGCGTAACCGGGCAAGGCGGCCTGTACGATATCGAGCAGTGCATCGGCAAAGCGATGTCGCCAGATGCCCGCATCTGCGTCCAAGCCAACCGCCCGCACGAACAAATACCAGCTATCGCCCAGATGCCGTTCGCGGCGATAGTCGGCAAGCCGCTGGCGCAGATAACGCTCCAGCGCCACCGTGTAGAGCAGCGCCTGAAAGCGGTAATGGCTGCGCTGCATGGCTTGCGCAAGCGCCACGCCCTGATAGTCGGCTATCTGTTTGCCGAGAAAATTGCCTTTGTAATCGAGCACATGGAAGCGCCCCTCATGGCGGAATATCAGGTCGATTTTGCCGGTCATGAGGCCACGCAACTGGCGGTTGTCCGGCGGTATCAGATCCGGCTCGCCGTGGGCGGCACATGCCTGGCGCAAACGCTGCATCGAGGTATGCGAAAGCGCGAAATGAAACTCCATTTCGGCAAGCAAATCCGAAGCCGGCAGGCTGCCGAGCGCCGGCATGTCCTGTGCCAGTGCGGTGCCCAGCGCCGCATCAATGCGCTGCCCCAGTCGCTGCGCCAACGCCTCCCCTTCGCGTGCATCGCCCCACAATCCTTGCGCCTGCAAGGATTGCCGCAGTAGCAAAGGCTGCTCGCTCACCGGCTGCCCAATCTTGCGGTGCTCGAATATCGCATGAATGGCATTGCCGATGGCGGTACCGCGAATCTCGGCAAGCGCCAGTAATTGCGGATGCTCGGCGGGAACTTCGCTGGAAAACTGCGCGGCT
Organism: Lysobacteraceae bacterium NML08-0793; assembly: GCA_002798275.1. Taxonomy (GTDB): domain Bacteria; phylum Pseudomonadota; class Gammaproteobacteria; order Xanthomonadales; family Xanthomonadaceae; genus Solilutibacter. Next base: position 2,789 of record NWQR01000015.1, read on the forward strand.
TCGTCCAAGGCTTCTTCGCCGCGCTCATCACTGGCGGCATTGGCCTGGCTGCCATCGGCGGCATGCAGGCCGCGCGTCAGGGTGCTGAAACTATGCCGCGATGGCAGTGGCGTCCACGGAATTTCCGGCATTGCCCGCGCCTTGAGGCGGCCAGTCTGCGGGTTTTCCGGTCGGTACATCGGCATGCCGTCAACCTGCCAGCCATTTGTCCAGCCGATATTCGGGGTCGCGGCGGCAAGTTCTGCGCTGCCGAGCGCGGGCTGCATGCGTGCAAGCATTACATCCAATGCAGTGCGGGCGGCGCCTTCGGTCGGGGTCTTTATACGGCCATCCTTGCAGCGCGTCGGCGGCAGGGCATGCACGATGCAGGCATAAATGCTGCGGGTCAGCGCCACATACAACAGGCGGAAGCGCTCATCCTGCAATTCCTGCGCGCTCTGCGCCAGTGCCGCCGCATCGCTGCGCAGTTGACGCTCGCCGGTTTGGGCATCGTGCAATGCTACCAGCCCCGTTTCATTGCGTCCCTCATGCGCCCACATCAGCGGCAGGAATACCACTTCAAACTCCAGCCCTTTGCTGGCATGCAGGGTCATCAGTTTGACCCGTGGGGCTTCGGATTCAATCCGCAATTCGCGTGCGTCGCGGGCTTCTTCTTCGCCATCGCCGCCGCTGCGCTCATTTTTCATCCAGGCCAAAAGCTCATGCGGCCCAAGCCCGGCATCGGCTTCGGATTGCAGCACTTCGGCCAGATGGCGCAGGTCGGTCAGTACGCGCTCGCCATTGTCGAAAGACAACAGCCGCGCGCCTTCGTCTTTCAGCAGGTCATCGACCACCGCTTGCACGCCGCGCCGCTGCCATAGCTCACGCCAGCGATGAAAACGCTGGCCGATGGTTTGCCAGTCCTCCACGCTGAGGGCTGCGATGCGCGCCAACGGCATGCCGCCCAAATGGGTGGCAAGCGCGGCGCGAATCAGGCTTTGTTTTTCCGCATGCAATACCGCATACAGCAGCACTTGCAACTGCTCTGCGGTATCGCTGGCAAATACATTGCTGCGCGACTGGGTCACACAAGGCACGCCACGGGCTTGCAGCAGGGTTTTCATTTTTTCAATCTGCCGGCCATTGGGCAGCAACACGGCAACATGCTCGGGCCTCAGCGCCTCATCGCCAATGCGGTAGCGCCCTTCGGCAAGCATTTTGGTGATGTCATTGGCCGCTGCGGTCAGCGCACGGGCTTCGCGCTCGCCCTTGCCATCTGGCGGGCTGGGGTCGTTGATGATGTGCAGCGCATGCCTCACCGGCTCGCCATCGAACATCAGCGGCCGGTCATCACGCCGGCTACTGGCTTCGACGCTCTGATAGGCGATATGCGAGGAATACCCGGCTTCATCCACATCCAGCGCGACACCGCCACAGGCATACAACTGGTTGATGGCGGCGATCATCTGCCGCGATGAGCGATGGTTGACCGCAAGGCTCAAACGCTCGCTTTCGGCAACGCTTGCCGCTGCGCGCAGATAGCTGTGGATATCGCCACCACGAAAGCGATAAATAGCCTGTTTTGGGTCGCCAATCATCACCATCCGGCCACGCGGTGTGCCGTATTTTTCGCGGTAAATGGCATCAAGAATGCCGAACTGCACGCTGTCGGTGTCTTGAAACTCATCCACCAGCGCCACCGGCCAGGCATGAAACAGCGCATCGGCCAACGGCCTGTCATCGCGTCCGGCTTCAAGCTGCAAAACCCGCTGCACATGGCTCAGCAAATCGTCAAAACTGCGTTGCTCGCGGCGCTCGCCACTCAAGGCCTTCTGCTGCAACACCCAGTGCTGGATACGTTGCCACAGCAGTTGTTGGCCGTGGCGGAGGGTTCGCTCCAGATGCTCAAGCACCACCGGCAGATGGTCGAAAGCCTCTTTTGCCGCTTCGATTTTTTGCCCGGCTTTGGTGACCGACTTGTCATAGCTTGTGTTGGCAAGCGATTCCAGCTCCACTTTGCTTGGGAAAACTTCGCCACGGGTTTCAATGAAATCGGCCAATTTCTCAAAACCACGAATCACGCGGGTTTGGCGGCCATTGATGGCCGGAACCGCACTGCGGAATACTTCGGCCAGCGCCACATCCGGCCAACTACCGGCGTCCACCTGCGGCACGCTGGTACCTGGCACCAGAAACTGGGCGATTTGTTTGGCACCAAGCGGTTTGCCCAAATGCTGGCGCAAGGTATCGGGCAGCAAGGCCTGCAAATCCTCGGCGCTGCTTTGCTGCAATACCCGGCGGAAATCCGCCGCAATCTCGGCATTCCAGGCTTCACCATCAACTAGGTCACCCGCAGAAAAACTGCTGCCTGCCGCAAACGGGTGCTCGCGCAGGATGCGGCTGCACAGGCTGTGCAGGGTGGAAACCGGGGCGCTATCGAGTTCTGCCAGTGCCAGTTGCAGCCGGCCGATATCGGCTTTTTTCTTGTCCGCATCCTGCCAGCGCTCGGCAAGCCAGGCTGCCGCCGGGTCGCTGGTATCCAACGTCGGCTGATGCACCCAGTGCAAGGCTTCTTGCAAGCGCCCGCGCAGCCGCTCGGAAAGCTCACTGGCCGCCGCATTCGAAAACGTGGTGACAACGATTTTTCCAGGTCCCAAACCCTGCTCCAGCAGCAGGCGCAGATACAGCACCGCAATCGTCCAAGTCTTGCCGGTACCGGCACTGGCTTCAATCAGGCTGCGCCCGCCGGCAGCAAGGTTCAGGCTGCGCCATCCCGGCAAAGTATTGGGCTGATTCATGCCTCTGGCTCCATGAAGTATTCAAGCTGCGCAGCAAGGGCGCGGGTGAAGTCACACAGTTCGGTGAAGGCGGGTGTGCCCGGCGCGAAGGTTTCATCGCCTGCCAACAGCCGGGTATAGCCGGGGCTGTAGTCGCGTTCGCCGCCACCAAAACCATCCCATGCGTTTGCAATGGCTTTGGCAATCAAAACGCCATCGCCCCCGTCTTTCTGCATCGCCTCCCATGCCGCCCAGCTGGTGCGCGGGAAGTAGCGCCGCGGATGCGCCGGGGCAGCAAGCCAGGCTTCGACCAGCCATGCCAGACGCGCTTCCAGTCGCTCGCGTGGCAGTTCGCCACTGCGGTACAGCGCATCGGCCTGATTCAGCGAAGCCAGCCAAGGATCGCGCCGCGACCAACTCACCGTGCAGTGCAGCGGCACGGACTGCGGCAAGCTCAGGCGGGTTACCAAATAGTCGATAAAAATCCGGCAGCGTTTGTCAAAGCGCAGCTTGGGGTCTATCCATTCGCCCTTGTCATCCTGAACCGGGCGCAGAAAAGTCAACAATTGCCAGCCGCCAGAAGGATGCGGCAATACATTCTGCACTTGCCCGACAAGCTGCATGACACCTTCTTGCAGCGTTACCGCAAGATCAATCGGCAGGCGTTGTTTCTGCACCGAATCGGCCAGCACGCCCTGGTCGCGCAGGCAGCCAGCGAGATAAAGAATCAACTCGCGCTCTTGATACCAGGCTTCAATCCCAAGCTGCCCCACCGGCAGACGGCCATCCAACCGCAGCCAGTCTGGCATGACATCGCCGCGCCAGGCCGGATCTGCCAGCACCTCCTCAAACAACAGCCGCTGGGCGATGCTGTCCTGCCAAGAGAGCGCATCATCACCGGGTTCTTCACCACTTAGCCGGTCATCTTCCAGTGCCTCAAGACTGAGCCGTATCCGCCCGGCCAACAATTGCTTGGCCGGGTCGCGCCAATAGGCATTGAATGCCGAAAGCGCGAGCGTATCTTCCGGCGGGTTTTCAGCCTGCATTTGTGCCTGCGCCATTTCCGCAGGTTTTTGGTGAAGCCCGGCAAACGCAGCCTGATAGCTGAAAAGGCGCACATCGCTGCCATCAAAATAGCGCCGGTCAAACGGCTGCAACGGATGTTTGACCCGCCACGGCGCGGCGTTTTTCATCGCCGCCGAGCAGGCGCCATCGGCCTGTTCGAGTACCGCCATCAACTCTGCCAGCGGCGCTGCCGGATTACGCGGTGTTCCGTCTTTTACCGCCTCGCCCAGATAGGAAAGATGCAGCTGGCTGCGCGCGGACATCAGTGTTTCCAGAAACAGATAGCGATCATCTTGGCGCAAATCCCGGTCGCCACGGCGGCGCAGCCGACGCATCAAGTCCAGCCCACCATCCTCGCTGCTGCGCGGAAACTCGCCCTCATTCAAGCCCAACACGGCGATAAAACGAAATGGGATGGCGCGCTGCGGCACCATGCCACTAAAAGTTACCCCGCCAAGCAGGAATGGCTGGCGCTCCGGCACAGCTTGCAGGGCGGCTTTCAACCAATCGACCGCCACCCGGAAATGCAGCACCGGATCCAATCCCGCCACCGCCGGCTCATTGCGCAGCCCGGCAATCACCTGCCTGAGCGCCTGCCAGGCGTCTTCGGCCGCGCCATCGCGCGTGTCCACGCAAAGCAGTGCCTCGCAAAGTGCCTGGAAATACTGCACCCATTCGCTGGCCGGCAGGCTGCTGTCGGAGAGCGAAAGCATTTTCTGCACTTGTTGCAACAGCGCATCCAGGGCGCCCAACGCGGCGGCATCGCTGGCATCCAGATGCGCCAACGGCAGCATTTCCGTGCCATCGGGCAGCTGCCATGCCGTTATCGCATCGCCGCCCGCATCACTGCCCAAATACCCGGCAATCATCCGATCCATTGCCCAGGCAAAGCCGTGTTCGGCACAGGCGGGGACGGCGAAGCTGGCGCGATGTCGAGCATCCAGCGACCAAGCCACACGCGATTGCGCCAGGATCTCAGTCAGGCGCTCCAGCGCACTGTCATCCAGCCCGAAACGCCGTGCCACTTCCGGAATCGCCAAAATATCCAGCACTTCGGTTACTTCCAGCCGCGAACCTGGCAGCCCGAGCAAGCGCAAAAACGCGCCGTACAACGGGTGCGTGGCCGACATCGACACATCGGCGCTGTGATAGGGCAGTCGCTCGTTCGGATTGCCCGGCTCGCCAAACAATGCCGGCAGCAGCGGCAGATAGCGCTGCATATCCGGCGCCATCACCAGCATTTGTCCAGGCTCGATGCCGCGCGCACGCGCATCCAACATGGCATCGCGCAGAATTTCCAGCTCACGCTGCGGCGTATGCGCCAAATGGATGCGCAGCGAGACATCCTGCTGCTCGCTTGCCAGATCATCACTCGGGCAAAGCAGCGACTCATCCAGATGGCGAATACTTTGCTGCAAGCGCGTCAGCCGGTTGGCCGTCGCCGGGGTTTCATCATCCTGCCAATGGCGCACATCCTCGCGCACCTCGCCTTCTAGGAAACTGCTGAAAAAATGCTGCCCAAGTCGTCCCCAGCGCGCCAGCAGTTCATGCCGTGCAGGTCGCCACCAATCGCCACCTTCGGCAGCGGCAATCAGACTGTCCTCTTGCTGCCGCCACAGACCCGCATCGCCCGCCTCCAGCACGCCCCAGTAATCACGGCAGGGATCGGGCAGATACAGCGCCACCAGTCCGTGCCGGGCATAGGCACGCAAAATCGCCAGCTCTGCCGGTGCCAGATGACTCAAGCCAAATACATGCAAGGCAGGCTGCGGCGCGAGCGATTGGCTCTGCAAACGCTGTTCCAACTTGGCCAGCAATTGCGCACGGTGGCTACCCAAATGCTTGACCGCGTGCTGCCAAAGTGGCGCCAAAAGCCGCGATTCAGTCGCCGCCCATTGACTGTCGCCCTGCCCTGCGGTGGCATAGCGATGTTGTCCGCCTGCCCAAGCCTGCAACCAGTCCGGGCGATACACCAGATAGCGCGAATACAACCCTGCTAGGCGGTCGGCCAATTGATAACGGCGGCGGGCGCGCTCACCTTCGGGCAGCTGCGGATCCAAGAACGTAGCGATCCGCGGGTCATCCAGCCCCTGGATTTGTGCCGCATCGCCCAACCATTGATCCAGACTCCAGCGCAGATGCTGGCGCTGCCAGCGCGGCAGGGACACGGCATGCTCGCCCAGCTGATCGAGCGCCAGTTTGCCTATCCAGCTCGAAGGCAGCAGCACTTGCAAATTCGCCACGATCCCCTGCGCACCCATCTGCCGTGCCAGCGCGCCGGTCAGCCACTGCTTCATGCCCGGATGCGCAGCCAGCACTGTCTGTGGTTGCAACGGGTCTTGCGCTGCGGTTGCAGCGAGCAGATCTCTCAAGGGGGCGAGCAAGGCTTCTAGGCGAGAAGCGCGATAAATCACCAGCCCGGATTCGTCGCCTGTGGGATCGAAAACCGGCAGTTGAGAGGCGTCATGCGTATTCATGCGCACAATGATGCCGCAAGTCTGTCGCAAATCCTGCGACTGCAACCCCGAATTGGTATTGATCCGGACTTCTCAAAAGCCCATGCGCAGCGTTTGGGCAGCGACGTATTTCGCTCAAAGGCTGGTGCAAGCCACCCCGACATGAAAATCTTCTGGCGCGCTTTCGTAATACCCCTCATACAGCTCGCAAATCATGTCTTGGCGATAAAAGTAATAAGCCATGAGCTCGCCGGTTACGGTGTTTTCAAGTGAAAAACCCTGCGACTTGAAAAACTGCATCAACGCTGCGAGCTTTTTCTCGGCATCTTCTGGCGCAAGCCCTTGATAGGTGTGTTCTGTCGAGTAGCCATTGAATCTGCCATTGATATCTGGATATTTCTCGGCAGCCCAAATCAATTCATTGACCACTACTTGCGGCTGCGCCCCCAAAACAGGCAAAAGTTTGGCAAAAAATACCTGCAATGTATCGGGCATTTGCGAATCAAACTTCACAGGCACCTCAGCGGGCGCCTCTACGGCAGGAGGCGAAGTCATTGGCTGTTCTTTGGCCTCCCCAACTTCGGCAATACCGGGGTTTTCAGTATCCACTTGACACCCGGCAAGACCCGCCAATACAAGAACCGCCAAAATACCCAGTACCTGCTTCATACCATCATCTCCTTTGCAGCGGCATCCAAGGCGCACAGCATAACGCCGCAATGCGCTCGGGATTTTTCTGCGCCATCAACGTCCTTCGCGCAGGGTGCTCAGCAATTTGACCCCGGCCCGGCCATCCTGCGGCCAGCCCAGTCGCGCCTGCTCTTTGCTGATGGCTTCGCGGCTGGCACGCCCCAGCATGCCGTCCACCTTGCCGATATCGTGACCGCGCGAAATCAGCAGGCGCTGCAATTCCATGCGCTCATCCCGGCCAAGACCGGGGTCGTCGGTCGGCCAGGCTTGCACCAGTCCGGGCTCGCCGCGCAGCGCATTGGCCAGCAGCGCAATCGCCAGCGCATAGCTTTCGGCGGCGTTGTAGCTGTAAATCGCATCGTAGTTTTTGAACACGATGAACGCCGGCCCATTCACCCCGGTTGGCGCCAGCACCGCAGCGCGGGTATCGGCCGGCAGGTCGATGGGTTTGCCGTCGATGCGGGCAATGCCCATTGCCTGCCATTCGCGCAGGGTTTTGCGCTGGGTTCTGCCAGCCAGTGCCAGATTGAAACCGCGCGGCAGACGCACTTCATAGCCCCAGGGCTGCCCCACCCGCCAGCCCGAGCGCAACAGGTAATTGGCGGTGGAGCCCAACGCATCGGGAATGCTGTTCACTAGGTCACGGCGACCATCACCGTTGAAATCCACCGCAATCCGGTTGTAGGTGGAGGGCATGAACTGGGTGTGGCCGAATGCGCCTGCCCAAGAGCCCTTGAGATCGCCCGCCGCGACATCGCCGCGCTGGATGATTTTCAGCAACTCGAAAAATTCACTGCGAAAAAACGCCTGGCGACGACCGAAGCAGGCCAGCGTACCCAGCGATTGCAGCAAAGCGCGCTGGCCGAAGTTCTGCCCGTAATCACTTTCCACGCCCCAGACTGCCACCACCGTCGCCGCATCCACGCCATAGCGCGCCTGAACTTGGCGTAGCAAATCGGCATGGGTGGCCAGCCGTTCACGGCCTTCGCGCACCCGGCGTGCGTCCACCAGCATCGCCAGATAATCCCAAAGCGGGGTGGAAAACTCCGGCTGGCGGTTCAAAAGTGGCAACACGCTCATATCCGGCGCAACGCTCAAGGCATGGCGGTCAAAAGTTGCCGCGCTCACCCCGGCCGCCGCAGCCGCAGGCTTCAACCCGGCCATGCAGCGGGAAAATTGCGCCGCTTCCTCGGCCGTTGCCGCAACCGGCGCGCTCTGCGCGGCGGCAAGCGGCATCCATACAGCGCAGACAGTGGCCGCAACAGAAACTGCGATATGACGGACTATGCGTGACATGAAGCACCCTTGAAAAAACAGTCGCACATCATGCCAGCGTCGCGGCGGCAAGGCCAATCCGCGCCGCACCTGTCGGCCTCCCCGGCACGCCCTGGTTCAGCCTGCCAGCAATGCCGTTATCGCACGACGGTAATCGGCGGCGATTTTTTCGCGAGCCACATGTACGCCATCGCGTACCAGTACATTTCCGGCCACCTGTACGGTCTTGACCGCATTGCGGTTGCCGGCAAACAGCCAGCGGTCGGCAATGTCCTGCGCGGTTGCGCCAATCAGTGCCGGGGTATCGGCGTCCAGCTCGATATGATCATCGCAGGCGAAAAAGCCGGTGGAAGTCGCCGCGCTTTCCCATACGCCTTGCAGCAGGGTTTCACCGACGCTCGGACACGCGGGTGTCGAGGCGATATTGCGCCGTTGGCGAATCAGTCGCTGGCCGTATTCCAACCAGCGCAGTTCTTCCACCGGCGATACCGAAACATGCGAATCCGAACCCACACCCCAGCGCCCGCCGGCATCCAGATAATCGCGCAGTGGAAACAGTCCATCACCCAGATTGCCTTCGGTGGTGGTGCAAATCGCCACCACCGCTTGGCTTTGGGCAATCCCGGCAACTTCTGCTGCTTCAAGATGCGTGGCATGCACCAGCGTCCAGTGCTGATCCACTTCGGCGTTATCCAGAAGCCACTCGACCGGGCGGGCGCCGCGTACTGCCACGCATTCGTCCACTTCGGCCTGTTGTTCGGCAATATGGATATGCACCGGCGTTTGCCGTGGCAGGGCAGCCAGCACTTCGCGCATCGCATCGGGTGCGACCGCCCGCAGGCTGTGCAGCGCGCAGCCCACCCGCAGCATCGGGTTCTGCTGCGCATGCAGCCGGTGGAACAGACGCAGATAATCTTCCAGCGCATGACCGAAACGACGCTGACGCTCGGCAAGCGCACGGCCATCAAAGCCGCCCTGCATATACAGCACCGGCAAAAGGGTCAGGCGAATGCCGGTTTCCTTGGCGGCCTCGATCAAGGCTTGCGACATCGCCGCAGGCTCTGTATATGGGCGGCCATCCGGCGCATGGTGCAGATAATGAAACTCGCAAACGCGGGTAAAACCCGCTTCGAGCATTTCCAGATACAACTGCGCCGCCACTGCGCGCAAATGTTCCGGAGTGAAGCGTGCGGCCATGGCATACATGGTTTCGCGCCAGGTCCAGAAAGAATCATTGGGATCGCCTTGGCGCTCGGCCATCCCGGCCATGGCGCGCTGGAAAGCGTGTGAATGCAGATTGGCGATGCCCGGCAGCTGCCAACCGTTTTGCTGATAGCGGATACTGTTCATCCGGCAATTTTCGCTCAAACCCGATCCAATGACGATGAATCTCCCGCAATCCGATGGCCTGCTGCTCGGCCCTACCCTAGTTACTCTGGATGCCGAAAGCGGCTACGGCCTGATTGAAGACGGCGCACTGGCTTGGCGCGACGGCGTTTTCACCCATGTGGGCAGGCGCGATGCGCTGCCCGAAGATCTCATCGAAAGCTTCGATGTGGTGCTGGAAACCGCCGGGCTGGTCACTCCGGGTCTTGTCGATTGCCATACCCATGTGGTGTTTGCCGCCAACCGCGCGGCGGAATTTGAAATGCGCCTGCAAGGCAAGAGTTACGAGGAAATCGCCCGCGCAGGCGGCGGGATTGTCTCCAGCGTCCAGGCCGTGCGCGCCGCCAGCGTCGAGGCATTGCTGGCCGAAAGCCTGCCGCGCGTGCGGGCACTGATGGCCGATGGTCTCACCACGCTAGAAATCAAATCCGGCTACGGGCTGGATTTGGACAACGAACGCAAGATGCTGCAAGTGGCACGCGCGATCGGTGAAATCTGCGGCATCAGCGTGCGCACCACCTATCTGGCCGCCCATGCCCTGCCCCCGGAATACCAAGGGCGTGCCGATGACTACATCGACCAAGTGATTGAATGGATGCCGGTTTTGCAGGCCGAAGGCTTGATTGATGCGGTGGATGCGTTCTGCGAAGGCATCGGGTTTTCACCGGCACAAACCCGACGCCTGTTCACCGCCGCCCGCGCCTTGGGCTTGCCGGTCAAGCTGCATGCCGACCAGTTGAGCGATTTGAATGGCGCGGCGATTGCCGCAGAATTTGGCGGGCTTTCCGCAGACCATATCGAATACACCAGCCCCGCCAGCGTGCAGGCGATGCGCCAGGCTGGCACCGTAGCGGTGCTGCTGCCCGGCGCTTTCCATGTGCTGCGTGAAACCCGGCTGCCGCCGATTGCCGAACTGCGCGCAGCCGGCGTGCCGATGGCTGTCGCCACCGACTGCAACCCCGGCACCTCGCCGCTGCTATCGCTGCGTCAAGCGATGCAGCTTGCCTGCACACATTTTCGTCTGACCCCGGAAGAAGCCCTGCGCGGTGCCAGCATTGAAGCCGCCCGTGCCCTGGGGCTTTCCGATCGGGGCGTGTTGCGGGTCGGCATGCGTGCAGACTTCGCCCTCTGGCAAGCACAACATCCAGCCGAGCTTTGCTATTGGCTGGGCGGCCATCTCTGTCAGGCGGTGTACGCCGACGGCGTGCGGGTTTAAGGCAGCGCCGATGAGGGCGGGCAAACGCGGCTAATCGCGCTCGCCCGCCAGCCGCGCCATGCGCTGCGCATCGGCCAGCACGCCACGCATCAGGCGCACTTCGCGCACGCTCATGTCCGCGCGTAGAAAAATCCGCCGCAGCTTGCGCAATGCCGATTCCGGCGTGCGCCCCTTGTGGAAGTCGATGGCATCTAGGGTATCGGCCAGCTGGCTGAAAAAGCCTTCCAGCTCGGCATGTGAGGCGGGCAATTCTCGCGCATCCTGCAAGGCCTCTTGGCTGTCCTGCGCACTCCCTGCTTCTGCGGAAAGTCCGCCCAGTATCGCCATGCGCACCTCATAAGCCAGCACTTGCACCGCAGCGGCCAGATTCAGCGAACTGAAATCGGCCACGGACGGGATATGGATGGCCGCATGGCAAAGCTGCAACTCGTGATTGTCAAGGCCGGTGCGTTCGCGGCCAAATACCAGCGCCACTTCTGCGCCCGTATCCGCGGCGGCCAATATCTTTTGCGCGGCCGCAGGCGGGGCGAACTCCTGCAAGGCAATCCGGCGGCTGCGCGCGGTACAGCCCAGCACCAACTGGCAATCGGCCACGGCCTCTTGCAAGGTGGCAAAACGCGGCGCGTCAAATACCAGCGCCTCGGCACCGGCGGCCATCGCGGCGGTGTCAAAATCCGGCGCCTTTTCCGGCGCGACCAGCACCATCCGGGTCAAGCCCATGGTTTTCATCGCTCGGGCGGCAGCGCCCAGATTACCGGGATGTTGTGTGCCGACCATCACGATACGGATGCGTGCGGCGATGTTTTCCTGCGTCTTGTTCATGCGGCAATGTTAAACTGCGCGCTCGGCAACGAGGCCGAATCGTTCTTTCTTCAACTAGGCATCCCCCCATGCAGAAACCCGCCATTACCCTGATGGTCAAAGCCGCGCGTGCTGCCGGCAATGTACTGATGCGCAACATCAGCCGTCTTGACGCGCTCAATGTGGTCGAAAAAGGCCGCCAGGATTACGCCAGCGAAGTGGATGCCCAAGCCGAAGAAGCCGCCATCCGCGAACTCAAGCGCGCCACGCCCGACTACGCCATTCTGGGCGAAGAGCATGGTCAGGTCGGCAAAGGCCGCAGCGTTTGGGTGATTGATCCGCTCGATGGCACCAGCAACTACCTACGCGGTTTTCCGCACTACTGCGTGTCGATTGCACTGGTGGAAAACGGTGAGCCGGTTCACGGGGTGATTTTCGACCCGCTGCGCAACGAGCTGTTCACCGCCAGCCGTGGCAGCGGTGCGGTGCTCAATGACCGCCGCATTCGTGTTGCCGAGCGCCGCACGCTGGAAGGCGCAGTGGTCGCCACCGGCTTCCACCCGCGCGAGCGTGAACGCGCTGGCGCCCAGCTTGAATGCACCCGCCGCCTACTCAATCAGGCCGAAGATATCCGCCGTACCGGCTCTGCCGCGCTGGATTTGGCCTATGTTGCCTGTGGCCGTCTGGATGCCTACTTTGAGGCGGGCGTAAAGCCCTGGGACATCGCCGCCGGCATTCTTCTGGTGCGCGAGGCAGGTGGCAAAGTCTGTGATTTCAAGGGCGCACCGACCGCGCCGGTGGATGCCCGCGGCATCGACAGTCGCGGCCTTGTCGCCGGCAATCTGCGCACTGCCGAAGCCTTGCAGAAAGTCATTCAGGAAAGCGGTTACGCCGCCAGTTTTTGAGGCGGCCATTTCACGCCATTTGCAGCACACTCCATGCCGACACCGCGTGCCCCAACACGCGGTGTCGCTGTTTTGCAGGACGCTCCGGCAACGCCTGCGTCAAAATCAACCGCCGCTTTGCAACGGAATCAGGCGGATTTCCACCCGGCGGTTTTGTGCCCGACCTTGTTCGGTGGCATTGTCGGCCACCGGGTACTGATAGTTGTAACCGCGCATTTCCACGCGCGCGCGCATCACACCCTGCGCAATCAGATATTCCCCGACGGCGCTGGCGCGGCGGTCGGACACGGTTTGATTGGCAGCAAGCGAGCCGACATTATCGGTATGACCGGCGACTTCTACGATGGTCTGGTTGTATTCGCTGACGGTACGGGCGATGTTGTTCAAGGCCGGATAAAACTGCGGCTTGATGTCGGTCTTGTTGAAGTCGAAAGTTACGCCATCGGGCAGATTCAGCTGGATGACATCGCCATCGCGCTGCACTTCAATGCCCGTCCCTGCGGTTTGGCGACGCAACTCGGCCTCTTGGCGATCCTGGTAAACGCCAATCCCCGCCCCCGCTAGGCCGCCGATACCGGCACCGACCATGGCTTTCTGGCGGCGGTCAGTCGCGTCTTTCCCAGCCAAAAGGCCAGCCACCGCGCCGATGCCCGCGCCAATCAATGCGCCTTGGCGGGTGCGACTGGGATCATCCGGCGCAGCCGTCTGGCCGGTATAGGTGGCGCAACCTGCCAAAAGACTGGCGGCAATCGCGGCGGCGGTTATCTTGAAGCTCGGGTTCATCGCTATCACTCCGGGTAGCTGTGGAAATGGCTGGCACCCTATCCCAGCTCGGCCAGCCAAAAGATGAACAGGCAAATTTCCGCGCTTTTTGCTTCAGCCAAGGTTGCATTTACCTGCTACGGCCAACCGCGTTCATTGCGAAACCGCAATCACCTGCCCGTTCTTGAAATACACCCGTGGCAGGCGTGCGCTCATATGGGTCAGCAATTCATACCCGATGGTGTTGGCGCATTCGGCAACCTCCTCGATGTCGATGGCCGCCCCGCCCTGCCGTCCAATCAGTACCACTTCATCGCCCAGCGCCACCGGCAGGCTGCCCACATCTACCATGAACTGATCCATGCACACGCGCCCGGCAATGGTTTTTCGCTGTCCGCCAATCAATACCGCGCCACGCGATGAAAGCTGCCGTGACCAGCCATCACCATAGCCCAGCGGAATGGTGGCGATATGGCTGGCCTGCGCACTGCGCCAAGTGGCGCCATAGCTGACCGGGGTATCGGCAGCGATCGGCTTGATATGCGTTACCACGGATTTCAGCGCCAACACCGGCTGCAACACAAAAGCCGGCCTGCAATCCTTGCCGGGCAAAACGCCATAACTCATGATGCCAGGGCGCACCATGTCCAGCCAGGTTTCGGGAAAGTTCATCACCGCGCCGGAGTTTGCCAGGTGGCGCAGCGGCATTGGCGCGCCGATGCGCTCAAAGTAATGGCAGGCGCTCAAAAACCGTTCCAGTTGCTGCCCGGTCATGGGCGAATCCGGCTCATCGGCGCAGGCCAGATGCGAAAAAATCCCCTTAATGTGGCACCACGGCGAAGCCAGCGCAGCTTCAATCAAATCTGCGGCGTGCTCGGCCGGGACACCGATGCGCGCCATGCCAGTGTCGATTTTCAGATGGACAACACACGGCTTGGCAAGCTGCTCGGCAGCGGCCAGCACCTCGACAAGCCGCGTCATCGACGGCACGGTGATTTCAAGCTGGGCATGAAGGCAGGCGGCCAGCTGTGTCGGCAACACGCCACCCAAGACCAAAATCGGTGCCTGGATACCCGCCTGACGCAGCGCCAGACCTTCTTCGGCAATCGCCACCCCCAATTGCACCGCCCCGGAAGCCAGCGCCTGCTGCGCCATCGGCACCAGCCCATGTCCATACGCATTTGCCTTGACGATGGCCATCACCGGCACGCCAGTATGTTGGCGGATATGGTGTAGGTTTTCGGCATAGGCATCGAGATTGATTTCGATGCGGCTGGGGCGCAATGCCGGGTGTTCAATGCTCATGGCTTATTCAAAGCTGCCGAAGGTGTCGTGGGCCAGATTGTCAAAGCGGGTGTATTCGCCAAAAAAGCGCAGCTTGACCGAGCCGGTCGGACCCGAGCGCTGTTTGCCGATGATGATTTCGGCAAGCCCCTTGTCCGGCGAGTTTTCCTTGTTGTAGTACTCGTCGCGGTAGATGAACACGATGATGTCGGCGTCTTGTTCGATAGCACCGGATTCGCGCAGGTCGGCCATCACCGGGCGCTTATCGGTACGAGTTTCCAGCGAACGGTTGAGCTGGGAGAGCGCAATCACCGGCACATTCAATTCTTTCGCCAGTCCCTTGAGGCTGCGCGAGATTTCCGAGATTTCCGTGGCGCGGTTTTCGCTGTTGCCAGGCACTGCCATCAATTGCAGATAGTCGATGACAATCAGCCCCAAGTCATGCTCGCGCTTCAGACGGCGCGCCTTGGAACGCAGCACTTCCGGCGATAGCCCCGGCGTATCGTCGATAAAGATTTTGGTGTTTTGCAGCATGCTGACCGCACTGCCCACCCGGGTCCAGTCTTCATCCTCCAACTGCCCGGTACGCAGGCGCGTGGCATTGACCCGGCCATTGGAAGAAATCAGGCGCAGCGCCAATTGCGCCGCCGACATTTCCATGGAGAACACCGCCACCGCTTTTTTCGAGCGAATTGCCGCGTATTCGGCGATATTCAGCGCAAAGGTGGTTTTACCCATCGCCGGGCGCGCGGCAAGGATAATCAGGTCGGTCGGCTGCAAGCCCGCGGTCATCTGGTCAAATTCGGTATAGCCGGTGGCAAGCCCGGTCACACTGCCGCCGTTTTCAAAACGCTCCTGCAATACTTCATAAGCGTTTTTCAACGCCTGCTTGACCTGCACGAAGTCCGCCCGGCCACGGCTGCCAGCCTCGGCGATGGCAAAAACGTCTTTCTCGGCTTCGGAAAGAATCTCGCCGGTATCACGACCATTGGGCTGGAAGGCGTTGTTGACGATGCCGGTGCCCACATCAATCAATTGCCGCAACACGGCCTTGTCGCGCACGATTTCCGCATAGGCGCGGATATTCGCCGCCGATGGCGTGGTATTGGCCAGCTCCACCAGATACGCACCACCGGCCACCTGCTCGGCCTTGCCATTGGACTCAAACCATTCCAGCAGGGTAACCACATCGCACGGCGCATCACGCCCGGCAAGCTCGGTAATCGCGCGGTAAATCAACTGGTGGTCGCGGCGATAAAAGTCTTGCTCGGTGAGGATATCGCCCACCCGGTCAATTGCATGCTTGTCCAGCATCAGGCCGCCCAGCACTGCCTGCTCGGCCTCGATCGACTGCGGCGGCACGCGCAGCTGCTGCACGCGGCTGTCGCTCGGCTCACTGAAGCGGTCATTTCTTGAAAACTCGGCGTTGCGGCTTGACATCGACGGATATCCGGGACGAAAGACAGGAGAAACATGCGGCTGCCGGGATGGCCATCCGCAGGGGGCAAATTATGGACAAATATGCCGCTTGCGTGGCGCACAAACGGCACGCAAAACAAACGGGCGCCCCTTCGGGGCGCCCGTGCGCTCAAGTCAGCGGGCAGAATCAAGCCTGTTCGGCTTCCACCACCACCTTGACCGGGGTTTCCACTTCAGCAGCAAAGTGAACCACCACTTCGTATTCGCCGGTGTTGCGCAGCGGGCCTTCGCCCATCACCACTTCGCTCTTGTTCAGCGGCAGACCGGCAGCAGTGAATGCCTCGGCGATATCGCGCGGCGTAACCGAGCCATACAGCTTGCCTTCGTTGGAAGCATTGGCGCGGATGGTCACGCTCTGGCCTTCAAACTTGGCACGACGGCTTTCGGCTTCATCGTGCAGGGCTTGTGCCTTGGCTTCGTATTCGGCGCGACGGGCTTCGAATTCGGCCAAGTTCGCAGCGGTGGCCGGAACGGCCTTGCCTTGCGGCACCAGATAGTTGCGGCCAAAGCCGGGCTTGACTTCGACGGTATCGCCGAGCTTGCCAAGGTTCTGCACTTTTTGCAGCAGGATGAGTTTCATCAGATTTCTCCGTATTCGTTAGCGGGCTCCCCCGCAACGGTGGCTGTCCGAATGGACGGATGAGATGACAAACGGCGAGCCCAGCGCCCGCCGTCCATCACGATTGGCAACAATCAAACGTCGTGATTGTCGGTGTACGGCAACAGCGCCAAGAAACGCGCACGCTTGACGGCGGTAGCCAACTGACGCTGATAGCGCGACTTGGTGCCGGTGATGCGGCTCGGCACGATCTTGCCGGTTTCGGTCAGGTACTGGCGCAGAGTGCCGAGATCCTTGTAGTCGATTTCGGTCACGCCTTCGGCGGTGAACTTGCAGAACTTGCGGCGACGGAAGAACTTGGACATGGTCGTGCTCCTTAGACGGCTTCGGCT
Organism: Lysobacteraceae bacterium NML08-0793; assembly: GCA_002798275.1. Classification (GTDB taxonomy): domain Bacteria; phylum Pseudomonadota; class Gammaproteobacteria; order Xanthomonadales; family Xanthomonadaceae; genus Solilutibacter. The sequence continues at coordinate 19,815 of NWQR01000015.1, forward strand.
TCGTTGGTTTCGTCTTCGCCTTCGCCACCTTCTTCATCGGCGGAAGCTTCGGCTTCGCTGTATTCATCGTCACGACGACGGCGCTCGCCACGATCGGCCTTATCGCCCTTCTCATCCTTGTTCTTCATGATGAGGGACTGCTCGGTGATGGCTTCATCGCGCTTGATGATGAGGTGACGCAGGATGGCATCGTTGAAGCGGAACGCATCAACCAGCTCGTCCAGCGCGGCCTGATCGCACTCGATGTTGAACATCGCATAGTGCGCCTTGACCAGATTGTCGATGGGATAAGCCAGCATGCGGCGCCCCCAGTCTTCGACACGGTGAATTTTGCCGCCGGCAGCTTCAATGGCGCCGGTATAGCGCTCAAGCATGCCCGGCACTTGTTCGCTCTGATCCGGATGAACCAGAAACACGACTTCGTAATGACGCATGGTGTTTTCCTTGTGGATATCGGCAGCGCGGGATTGCCCTGCCTGACAGCCCCCGACATATCAATGCCGTGGAGCAAGACTCCTGCGCAGGGCGCAGGAAGCCCGGCATTATGCGGCTTTGGCTCCGCCCATGCAAGCGAACCTGTGCATCTGGGGAAAGTGCAACACAAACCGCAAAGGCCGCAACATCGGCGCAGGCAACTGGCTCAAAGAAGTACGACGGCACCGAATACACCCACGACCCCTTGGGCAACCTGATTTACCGCGAACTGCCGAACGGCGAGAAGCAGTACTTCCAATACGATACCGAAAACCAACTGACCCGGGCTGAAATTAAAAAACCACAAGGCAATACCGAAATCTGGGAATACGCCTACGACCCGTTCGGACGGCGCTTAAGCAAAGAACGCAAAGACAAACTGGCGTGGGTGAGCACCGACCCCAAACGCACCCACTTTGTATGGGACGGCTCCAGACTGCTGCAAGAGTACAACTACCGCGGCAACTACACCTATCTCTACACCGACCAAGACAGCTACGAACCCTTAGCCCACATCTTTTACAACAACAAAGATGCGAAACTGTATCTGACGTATTACCATACTGACCAAATCGGCATACCGAGAGAGCAGACGGATCAGTTCGGCAATCTGCTGTGGTTTGGAGAATATACGGCTTGGGGCTGCCTGAAAGACGAGAAGCGGATTTATCAGAATGCGCATCAGCCCTTCAGGCTGCAAAACCAATACCATGATGCCGAAACGGGACTGCATTACAATCTGTTCCGCTACTATGCGCCTGAGTGTGGGCGGTTTATTAACCAAGATCCGATTGGGCTTTGGGGCGGAGAAAATTTTTATTCTTTTGCTCCGAGTGTGCAGATGTGGATAGATCCTCTTGGGTTAGCAAAAATAGAGGGCGGGTTCAAGCACAAGGAATACATTTGGAAGAATCAGTTTCTTGGGACACAGATGACCCTGTTACTGTAAAAGACATTAAAGACAAACTTAATGAATTAAAAAGAAAGATTCCTAAAAAAGAATTAAAAATACGGCAAGAGGCATTTAATAAGGCTGAAAAATTTGTAGAAAATGGCAACCGTTGCAATGGATTATGACCTGCCCGATTTTTTAGGGCCACTGATTATTGGAATTAGCCTCGGTAGATGTGCCTTGATGGCACGTGTTCCGGAATGCTTCCGGGGTTTGGTAGTTCAGGCTCGAATGCGGCCTAACCTGATTGTAATGCACTCGCCATTGCTCGATGACTACACGGGCTTCGGCACGACTGCGG
>NWQR01000005.1 GCA_002798275.1 Lysobacteraceae bacterium NML08-0793
CCAAAACGCTTGCGCCATGCGTATAGCGTTTGCTCGCTTATCCCATGCGCCTTCGATGCCTCAACAACCGAGCTACGCTCGGCCTCCCGAAGAATCGCAACCATCTGTGACTCACTGAAACGGCTCTGCCTCATGTCTCTTCCTCTCTTGAAGGAGGCCATCTTCTCAACTTTCAAATGGTCCGAAAATCTCGAGGCAGGTCAGGCCCCGCCCTGAACTGGCAATACGGCAATGGTCTGACCGGCAATGCCCAATTGGATTTGGACGGGCGGCTAACACAACTCAACACCCGCAACGGCAATACTGGTCTGCAAACGCTGAATTACCAATACGACAGCAACAACCTCATCACCCGCATCACTCACAGCCAACAACCTAGCACCACGCAAAACTACAGCTATGACACCTTGGGACGCTTGTCCCATGTTAGTGCCGGTATTGGCAACCAAAGCTTTTCCTGGGATGCCGTGGGTAATCGCATCAGCCATACCACCAATACCGGCATGCCCAGCCTTGGCTATGCCAATAACAGCAATCGCCTGCAATGGCTTTCTCGACCACTGCACCCACAGCGAACCTTCAGCTACGATGCCGATGGCAATATCGCCAGTAGCACAGGCACAACCTACAACTACAATGCCTTCAACCGCCTTGCCAGTGCGCAAAAGAACGGCATCACCACCACCTATCGCATAAATGCCTTGGGTGAGCGCAATTTCAAACAAACAGGCGCGCAGATCAGCTATTTTGCCAGCGGCCCCAGCGGACTTTTGGAAGTGGAGTATCAACCCGCACAAAATCGCTGGACGCACTATCTACGCTTTGGCAACGATGTGGTCGGCATGGTGCGTAACGGGCAACTATATGCCGTGCATAACGATCATCTGGGCAGGCCGGAACTGCTCACCGACCACAATAAAAACATCGTTTGGCGCGCCCACAATGCCGCCTTTGACCGAACTGTGGTGCAAGACAATATCGGCGGCTTCAATCTTGGCTTTCCCGGTCAATACCTCGATGCCGAAACCGGCCTCTGGCATAACGGCTTCCGTGATTACGATGCCAGCATTGGCCGATACCTGCAATCCGACCCCATCGGCCTTGAAGGCGGACTCAACACCTATGCCTATGTGGGTGGGAATCCGATCAGCTTTGTGGATCCTGAAGGACTACAGGCTTATACACCTAGTTTAACCCCGCCACCACAAATCCCCGGAGGCCCTTGGACACCCGCACATGGACAGCCTCCTGGCACCTTTTATGGCTCCCCTAATGGCTCAGAAAGAGCCACTTGCAGATATGTCCCTGACGCGAAGAATGGCGGCCCTAAAGGTGCTCCCAATGCATACTGGAAAACCAAAACACCCAGCACAAGCTGGCAACGCTACGACTTACAAGGAAGGCCAATAACTTCACAGCAGGCTCATCCTGGACTTCGAAACATCAGAGCCAGGCCAACAGCTCCACTATGGCAAAGAGTGACCTGGCCCATATTTTTCATGCTATACCCAATCCCATTAAATGAAACAGAAGATGAAAGTTTAAACATCATAAGAGCGGAGGAGCCATATGAAAAGTAATAACCCAGACAAGATTTCCACATCAGAATCAATCAAATTAGCCATTGATTTATTCAGAAATGCCGCATTACATTCAACCATGCCTCCAAATGAAATTTATGAAGAATTTGGTCGATGGCCAGCAACTGCATGGGAGCTAAGGCAAGAGCTGCTCGCTGGAGAGAAATTATCCTCATGCCCAAAATTGCCAAACAAAACCAAGGAAGCCATATCTAAAATAGTGGATGCAGCAAGAAGAATCCCAGAAAGCACCCTTAATGGACTTGGAATCGAAGATTTAATTCATCCATCTTGGGAGGATGTCAGAAAAGCATCCAAAAAGTTTCTTTCAATTGAACAAGATTAACAGCTCGATACCCCTTGCATACCCATAATTACGCTTTTTACCGGAGCATAACGGCTTCCGTGATTACGATGCCAGCAAATGCCCCCAAAATAACCCTTTAATTTTCCAGACACTAAAAACCCGGCAAAGACGACTGTCTTTGCCGGGTCGAGAGGGTGAAATCCTGCCCGAAAAATACGGACAGGGGTTGCGGCATCAGAAGTCGTAGCGCGCCGTCAGCCGTACCGAGCGCGGACTGGCATAGCTCATGTCCTGCAGATAGTAGTTGCTGGGGGTTACCCGATCAGAGGCATAGCGCATATACCGGAACGCCGGTTTTTGCTGGTCAAACAGGTTCAACACATCCATGCGCAAGGTCAGGCGGTTGCCTGCCCATGCCGGACGATATTGCACATTGAGGTTCCAGCTATGCGTCCACGGTGTGAAGCCGGAAGTACCACGCGGGGTGAAGCGATATTCTGGGGTATCCGGCAAACCGCACCAGTGGTAATACGCTCCGTTATACGGCTGCTCGCTGTCCACCGGGTAGAAGCTGCTACAGCTCAACGGACGGCCTGAAGTAATGATGGCCGAAGCACCAACCTGCCATTCCGGCGTGAACTTGTAAAACCCATACAGTTTCAATTGGTGGGCACGGTGGTTGGGCAGCAGACCATCCGCACCTTCCATCAGCTGCGGATGATCCCAGTCCTGGGTAACGGACACATCACTCTGGCCGCCGGTGCCGGTATCCAAGTCAGAATGTAGCTGACCCTCGGTATTGCCGGAATTGCGTGAGAAGGTGTATTCCGCACGCGCCATCCATTTATTGTCCTCCCCACGGTATTCCAGGAATGAGTCCAGCGCCCAGTATTTGCGCTTGAGCTTGGGCAGTGCCAATTGCTCGGCGGAATAATAGGTTTCCTTGGCATTACCGTTGTCATCAAGGCTGATGAAGGTGTTGCCGATACCCGGATTGAAGATGTAGCACTCGCCTTCAAGCACGTCGGTGCAGGTATCGTCGATGGCGCTGCCCAAGGTGCGGTAACGCCCCTTGATTCCCCAGGTCAGATTCGGACTGAATTGGTGCTGCACCCCGAGGATGTATTCATCCTGATAGTGCGGCTTCAACCCCTTGGCTGCAATCAGACGCGGATCACGGGCATTGCCGCATTCAAGGTTGCCGGATACCACATGTGTTTCACCGGGGCAGGTATAGCCGGTATCGGTAACCGGAATATTGGTCAGCCCGGTCGGTGCGCCGGTAACTGGGTCGATTCCGGTGTAGTTGAAATATTCCTGTGTGTAGGTGGAACGCGCAGCAGCACGCGCGGCAACATTGTTGGGCAACGCCAGATGGTAGCGACCGGCATTGCCGAATACCTTGACCGTGGAGTCACCCAGCACGTCCCAGCTGAAGCCGATACGCGGCGCCCATTGGTTTTTCTGCTGCACATAGACTTTACCTTCGCCGTTGTAGTTGACGAAGTTTTCATTGCGCACCCCCAACGAGAGCAGGAAGTTATCCGTCAACTGCCAGCGATCTTCCAGATACCAGGCATATTGCTTGGTTTCCACATCTGCGCTGTTGGTGTAGTACTGGCGACGCACATACCAGCCTTGGGTTCCGGTCGTGTCCGTTCCGGAAGCCGCCCCGGGCGCACCCACGCCAAGACGAGCATTGATCGGGCTGTTGTAGTTGTTGGTACGGCTATATACCCAGACATAGCCGCCTGCATATTGAGTACCAGAGAACGTATGTGCCTCACTACGGTCATAACCAAACTTCAGGCGATGCTGCCCAATATCCCAATGGATATCAAACCGCCCACCGCGGGTTTTTTCAAAAATGCCATCAGGTGAAACACTGTTCTGGGTTTGGCAGCCGGTCGTGCCCTGCAAGCCCGGCTTGAGGTTCGATACCGAGCCGGAAACTCGTGGGCATTCCGGGTTGTAGCCAAAAAGGTGGGTGCTGTGCTCGATATTTTGTTGCCCATAGAGTGCACTCACCGAAAGGTTCTCGGTCAAATAACCCGTGTATTTGCCGATGTAAAGGCGTCCACCATCCTTGTCCACACTGCCGCCAGTCTGCGTATATCCACGACTGCCATCACGATAATCGTAGTTGTAATAAACCACGTCACTCTTGGTGATGTCCTGGATGGCAGTGAGCTCCAACGCGTGATTATCGGAAATCTGCCAGTCAATCTTGCCCATCCAGCGCGGATAACGGTAGCTGTTGTCGTAATAGCCGTTCTTGCTGGCCGGCACCGTGGACGGGTCGATTCCTTGGGTGTACAACGCTTGAGGAACAGCCGCACGAATGCCATTGCTGTCTATCTGGCTGATTTCGGCATTAGCATAGAAAAACAGCTTGTCCTTGATAATCGGACCGCCGACATACAGGCCGTATTGCAGGCTGGTGGACTCGTTTTCGCCACGGCGCACCTCAAGCTTGCCGTCGGTATTGATGCGCTCACCACTGCCATAAAAGCCGGTATTGGGATAATAGCTGTCGCGATATTTGCTGCGCAGGCTCCCCGGGGTGTAGTACACCGCGCCACCAAACTTCCATTCATTGGTGCCGCGCTTGGTAATAACCGAAATCACCCCGCCGGTAGAGCGGCCATACTGTGCGCCATAGCCGCCGGTGAGCACTTCCACCTGGTCGGTGGCATCGAACGGCAGGGTGCTAAAGCCAATCGAAGTCAGCGGGTTGGTCACCGCATAACCGTTGATGTAATAGGCGTTTTCCGAGGATGCCGAGCCACCGAAGCTGGGGGCATTGGAAGCATAGCTGCTGTTGGAAACTACGCTGGGCGCCAAGAGTGCCACGCTCTGCACGTTGCGACCGACCGGGATGCTTTCGATCTGCTCGGCGGTGAACACGGTGGTGGATTCGACATTGCTAACGTCGATGGCATTGGCGTTGTAGGCCGTGCCAACAACTGTCACTTTGTCCAGCGCGCTGCTGGTTTCGACAAAATTGACCGAGGTACCGCTACCGACATTGACCTGCACTTCACGGCTGACGCCACCGGCAGTCACCTTGTAACGGCCTGGCGGCAATTGCGCCAGCGTGAAGCGACCATTGCCGTCGGCCACCACCTGGCGGCTGACCCCGGTGGAAAGATTTTCCACCTTGACCGTTTCATTGGCACTGGCATGACCAAATACCGAGCCTACGGTGCTCTGGGCGTAGGCAATGCTGCCGCCACCGGCAAGACAGAGGCCGAGCGCGAGGCTCAAGGCACGACGTTTGAACTGATTGCTGCGCTTATTGCTGTATGTCACGTAACACCTCACAAGTCAGAAATCTCTGGGAACGTGCCTCTGGGCGGCCTGCCCGCTGCACTGAAAGTGAATGTAACGCAACAAAATTTTTACAGCAAGGTTAACTCGCATTCAGGATTGTGATGCGTATCCCGAATGCACACAGGCGCTGGGGCGCTTATCTTTACCGCCCTAGCAAGCGGTCGAGCCAGCTTTTTGCGGGTTTTTCTGCATCGGTTTGCTCAATCCCGCTTTCGATTTCAGGCGGCAACTGGATGCAGGGCTGATACTCGGGGGCATAGCCAGCCACAAACGGGAAGCGTCGTGCACCGGGGCAGCTAGCATCACTGACATGGGCACCGCTGACCCAATGCCATTCGATGCCCTCATCCCCGACCTCTAGTGGGCGGCTCGGCAGATGCCGGAAAATCCCCGACCACACGCGCATCGCGCCGGTGGAGCCGTACAGGCCGGTGGATTGGTTCTGGTCATTGCCCATCCACACCACGGCCAGATGATCGCCCGTCCAACCGGCGAACCAGCTATCGCGTCCGTCGTTGGAGGTGCCGGTTTTGCCAGCGGGATTGAGCCGACCCAGGCCATCGGAAACCAGTTGCCGCCCGGTGCCACTGTTGACCGCCTGTTGCAAGGCGATGGTAATCAGCCGGGTTGCCACCGCATCGCCCTTTTGTGCCGGTGGCGGCGCACTGTCGTAACGGCTCAATGCCTGCCCATTGCCATCAAGCACGCCTCGCACCGCCCGCAGGGGTTGTACCTCGCCACCGGATGCCAGAAATTGGTACATCTGCGTCATCGCATACGGGCTTTGGTCGGTCGCCCCCAAAAGCAGCGACGGGTTAGGCTGCATCTCCACCCCGGCCAAGGTGCGGGCAAGTTCGGCCACCCGCTCGGGGCCAACATCCATGCCAATCCGTACCGTAGCAAGGTTATAGCTCATCGCCAGCGCATCCATCATCGGCACCACCCCATGATTGCGGCGGTCGGCATTGCCCGGCGACCAAGTGCGGCCATTGGCCAAGGTCAAAGTCAAAGGCGCGTCATCCACCTCGCTCGCCAGCGACCAGCGCTGCGGCTGTGCCAGCGCCAGCATATAGACAAACGGCTTGATGATGGAGCCGACCGGGCGCTGCGCCTCCAGTGCGCGATTGAAGCCCGGCATGGTGAAATCTTTGCTGCCCACCATCGCCAGCACATGACCGTTATGCACATCGGTCACCACAAGGCCGGTTTCCAGCGGCACTTTGCGGCGCGCGCCCAAGGCTTTCATGGTGCGCGTCACTGCGCCTTCGGCATAGCCCTGGGCAGCAGGCGAGAGCGTGCTCATCACCGCAAGCCCCGCGCCTTGCAGGGAATCTGCCGGATAGTCGCGTATCAGTTGCCGCCGCACCAGGTCGATATAGGCCGGAAAACGGTTGGGCGCAGCGCCACCCGGCTCCTGGCTCACGCCCAGCGGCGCGTTCAGTGCAGCATCGTATTCGGCCTGGGTCAGCACATGGTTTTCCAGCATCTTTTGCAGCACGAAATTGCGCCGCTCAAGTGCGCGCTCGGGGTTGCGGCGCGGGTCGTAATAAGAAGGGCCGTTGACGATGGCAATCAGCAGCGCGATTTGTTCGTCACGCAACTGGTCAAGGCTGCGGTTGAACCAGAACTCCGAAGCCGAAGCCACGCCGTGAATCGCCTGCGAGCCGCGCTGCCCCCAGTACACCTGATTGAAATAGGTTTCCAGAATGGTGCGCTTGTCATAACGCGCATCCAGAATCACCGCGTAAAGGATTTCCTTGAACTTGCGCGAGGCAGTGACTTCCTTGCCGATGTCCAGAAGGCCGCTGCGCGCCACTTGCTGGGTCAGGGTACTGCCGCCTTGCAGGCTTTTGCCACCGGAGCGCAACGAAATCCAAGCGGCGCGAATCATGCCGGTGGGATCAATGCCGTGATGGCGGGCAAAATCGCGGTCTTCCACCGCCTGCAAGCCGGTAACGAGCTTTTCCGGCACTTCGTTCAAATTGACCAGACGGCGCTCTTCCTGGCTTTTGCCGTGCAAGGTGGCAATCCGCGCCGGGTCAAGCCGAGCCGCCCGCAGTGCGCCACCATCGGCTTTTTGCAGGCTGGCAACCCGTCCACCGGAAAGCTGCACCTTGATGCGCTGGGCAGCGATGCGCCCCTCCACATCGAAATAACCCCGGCTGGCAATGGTGAAGCTGCCGTCTTTCTGCGCATAGGTGCCGGGACGGATGCCTTGTCCGTCATCAAGATAGGCGGCCGCATCCAGCTCGATTTTCAGTGTGGCCGGATTCATCGCGATACCCGGCTCCAGTTGCAGCGGGCGGGCATAAATGCGGGTCGGCAATTGCCACTGGAGCTGGCCGAAGCGTTCATCGACCTGCTTGTTCAGATAACCCATGTAGGGAATCAGAAAACCCAGTCCAAGGCCGACCAGTGCCAGTGCAAGCACCAAGAAACGGCGCAACCAGCGCGCCACGAAACCCGGCCGGGCATCGTCCTCGCCCTCGTCCGGCATGTCGTCGTAATCGGGGTCGTCGTAATCGTATCGGGCCATGCGGTCTAACGGCGGCAAACAGGCGAAATCATCAGGGCGCAAGTCTAGCGCCCCGGCAGTGGCGCAACCTATACAGCGGCTGGCTGACCGAAACGCGCATCGCCCGACAAGGCCGCGGCCAGCACCGCCTGGATGCGCGTCTTGGAATAATGCGCATCCACCCATGCCTGTCCGGCTCGTACCTGTTCCAGCCAGGCGGCATCATCGTGCAACAACTGGCCTGTGCGGGCGGCCATCGCTGCAGGTGCTGTGGCGATGGACAAAGCCTCGCCGGTGTCTTCCAGCCCCTGTGCGCCGACATCAGTGGTCACCACCGGCACGCCAAGATGCATCGCCTCGACCACCTTGTGCTTGACCCCGGCGCCAAAACGCAGCGGCACCACCACCACCCGCGCCTTGGCATACAGCGCCTGCAACTGCGCTTCGGATACCTGCCCGGTCACGCATACTTGGTCGCTGGCCAGCGCTCTGACCCGAGCATCCGGATTGGAGCCAGCCAATATCAGTTGCACATCCGGCCATTGCGCATGCACAAGCGGCAAAACCGTGTCCACATACCAAAGTGCAGCGTCGATATTGGGAGCATGCGCAAACCCGGCCACAAACAGCAAGCCGCTGCGGCCTGCCGGCGAGGGCGGTGTGCGAGTGCTGACATAAAAGCGGTAGGCCGGAATCGCCGATACCGGCGTGCGGGTTTGGCTGCGCACCAATTCGGCCTCTTGTGCGGAGGGATACAGCACCGCATCGACATCGCGCCAGATGCGCTGCTCAAGACGCTGCATGGCGCGGCCTTCCTGCAATATCGTCTTGTCCCCACTCACCTGTGCCTGCTCGGCCAGACGGCGATAATGCAAATCGTGGCCGTAATACACGATGCGGGCATTCGGGGCATGGCGACGGATACTGCCGATGGCACTGTCGGCCACCAGCGGACGCGACAGCAATACCGCCTTCAGCACTTGGGCGTAATCACGCAACCAGGCATCAAAGCGCCCGCGATAACACTCGCCATAAATCACCTCTATCCCGCGCTGCTGCAAAAAAGCGGCCTGCTCCGGGTTACCAGCTAGGTTCTGCGGCCAATATTTGATGCGCCAACCGAGAGCTTGCAAGGCTTCGATGAAGGCCAGCAGCGTGCGCGAGCCGGCATCGCGCTCAGGCTCAGGCAAGGCGCTGTCCACCAGCAACAGCAATGGCCGATCATCGCGCTCGCATGCCTGCAATGGTTGTTCACCATTGGGGAAATGCCCGGCATTCAGCACCTTGGCCCAGCGCTGGCGCAGCTTGGCCTGATTATGCAATTGCATCGCCTTGATGCCGCTGCCGGTATCGCGGCCATGACTGATGCCCTCGTGGTGGATGATGTGGGCAGCCGGCTGATACAGCACCCGCTTGCCCGCTGCGCGCACCCGCATCGCCAAATCCGAATCCTCGCAATACGCCGGAGCAAAATGTGCGTCAAAGCCGCCCAGCGTGCGGAACAGCGCCAGCGGCATCATCACCGCGGCGGCAGAAACATAGTCCACATCGCGGACAAAGTTGTAGCGCGAGTGGCTGCCATCATCAAAGCGCCCCCAATTCCAGGCTGTTCCGTCGCGCCACAGAATGCCGCCGGCTTCTTGCAGGCGGCCATCGGGGTAATACAGCTTGGCGCCAACAAGCCCGCAGTTCGGATGTAACTGAAAGGTGTGCCAAAGCGCATCGAAAGCGCCCTCGCCTACTTCCACATCGCTGTTGAGCAGCACCAGCCAATGTCCCCGTGCGTTGGCCACCGCGCGGTTGCTGGCGCGCAAAAACCCCAAGTTCTCGGCAAACGGCAGGTAGCGCAAGCCGGGAATATCCGCAAGGCGCGCCATTTCCACCTGCCCGGAAGCATCTTCGGCAACGATGACCTCGTAACTGCGGCTCGGCGGATTGGCGGCAATGGATTGCAGGCACGCCAGCACATGCGGCAAGTCGCCATAGGCGGGAATCACGATGCTGATTTCCGGCGCGCTGCATGCGGCAAACGCCAGTTGCGCAATCACCGCATCGAAATCTTGCGGTGCAACCGGCCCGCGCACTTGCGGCAACATCGGCTGCGGCTGCTGGCCGCGCAACCAAGATTCGTAATGCGGCATTCCGGCCAGCCAGCGCCCCAGATGCCGGTAGGCCAATACCACCATCCTGTCCTTGGCATCACGCGAAAGCGGTAGCTGCCAATACAGCTGCCGGGCGAGCCGATACAAGCGGGAGCGCGATGAAGCCGGCATTCGTCTCACAGGCAGGGGGATACGGAGCAGGCAGTATAGCGGGCAGGCGATTGTGCCACTTAGCCGCGCCGGACATCCTCAACGCCGGGCAAGGCGGCCAGCTTGCCAATCAGTTGAGCCAGTTGGTCGAAGTCGCGCACCTGCACGCTGATATTGAGCCGGGCGCGGCCATCGCGGGCATTGGGGCCGCCACGGATGCTGCCGATATGCACGTTTTCTTGGGCAATCAGATTGCTGACATCGCGCAGCAAATAGCGCCGGTCGATGGCGGTCATGGAGATTTCCACCATCTGCCGGGCACCGGCATCCTCCCAACTCACCGGCATCCAGCGTTCTGGCTCCTCGGCCACCATGCGCTGCAAAGCCGGGCAATTGGCGCGATGCAGTGCCAGCCCGCGACGCTTGCTCAAAAAACCAGCCACCGGCTCTCCCGGCAGCGGCTGGCAGCAGCGGGCGATATGCACCAGCAAATTGTCCACCCCGGCCACCGAAACGCCGGCGCGCGCCGCGCCATCGTCCTGCGTTTTGGGCGTGATGGCTGGCGCTTGCTGCGGCTCGACCTGCGCGGCTTCTTCTGCTTTGCGCGCATCGCCCAGTGCGCGAATCACCTGATGCGGGCCGATTTCACCCAGCGCCAGCTGTATCCACAACTCTTCCAGCGTGCCCACATGAAAACGCGGCAAAACCGCATCGAGCACGGCATCAGCCTGCCCCATGCGCTTCAATTCGCGTTCCAGAATCTCGCGCCCCGCCTGCTGGTTGCGTTCGCGGTCGAGTTTGCGAAACCAAGCGCGTACTTTCTCGCGCGAACGTGCGCTGGCCAGAAAACGGTTGCCGGGCAGCAGCCAGTCACGGCGCGGCTCGCTGACCTTGCCAGTCATGATTTCCACGCGCTCGCCGGTGCGCAGCTTGTAATCCAGCGTCACGATGCGGCCATCGACCTTGGCACCCCGGCAGCGGTGGCCAACATCGGTATGCACGCGATAGGCAAAATCCAGAGGCGTGGCGCCGTGCGGCAGGTCGATGACTTCGCCCTTGGGAGAAAGCGCATAGATGCGGTCTTCGACCAGCTCGTGATCCAGCCCGGCCTGCAAGCCGGCTTCGCCGTCCTCGCCTGCGGCATCGAGCAATTTGCGCATCCACGCAACTTTGCGCTCCAGTGCGGCATCGCCGCTGCCGCCTTCCTTGTAACGCCAGTGCGCGGCCACCCCCAGTTCGGCATGGGCGTGCATTTCACGGGTACGGATTTGCACTTCCACCACTTTGCCTTCCGGGCCGACCACGCAGGTATGCAGGGAACGGTAGTCATTGGCCTTGGGGCGGGCGATGTAATCGTCAAACTCGCCCGGCACCGGCGTCCAGCGCGCATGCACCAGCCCCAGCACGGTGTAGCACTCGGCGGTCTCATCCACCAGCACACGCACCGCGCGCAGGTCATACAGCCCCTCGAAAGGCAGGCTTTTCTTCTGCATCTTTCGCCAAATGCTGTAGATGTGCTTGGGTCGTCCCGCCACATCCGCCTGGATGCCAGCCGCTTGCAGCGCATCGCCAAGTGCCTGCTTGAACTGCACGATATAGTCCTCGCGACCACGGCGCTTGTCATCCAGCAGCCGGGCGATACGGCGATAGGCATCCGGCTCCAACGTGCGGAAGGCCAAGTCCTCCAGCTCCCATTTCAATTGCCAGATGCCCAGCCGGTTGGCAAGCGGCGCGTGGATATCGCGGGTCAGCCCCGCCAATGCTTGCGCATCGGCGCTGTCATTGTCTGCCGCTACCGCATGGCGCAATCGCGCCAAATGCCGTGCCAGCAAAATTGGCACCACGCGCAGGTCTTGGGTCATCGCCAGCAACAGGCGGCGCAGCCCTTCCGGATCGCTGCCCTGATGCTGCTCGGCGTGCAGGGCGCGCACTTGCTGCTCGGCGGCCAACCCTTCCAGAAGCGCCGCCTCACCGGCTTCCAGCGGCAAGGTTTTCAGCGTCTCGGCCGACAGTCCCGCCGCATCAACAACCGCCGCCACCAGCATCCGTGCATCTGCACCCAGCGTTGCCAACAGCGCCAGCGTATCGCCCAGCCATGGCCAGTCCGTGCCTTGCGGCGCTTCGGGCAAAACCGCTTGCAGACGTTGCCGGTCGGCCTCACTCAAGGCGGATGCGGCAGGCAGGACAAGCACTTCATCAAGCGACAGCGGCATGGTCGGGATTTCCGGCAGTGACTTGCCGCTACACTACCGGCAACTCACGTAATTGGAAGCCCCATGAAGCCAATCCGCCATTGTCTTTTCATTGCCGCCGTGCTGTTTGCCCTGCCCTTGCAGGCACAGGAATTTGAGCCGATTGAAAAACGCATGAGCGCCGATGCCTTCAAAGCCGCCGGTCTGGACAAATTGAGCGCGGCAGAACTTGCCAGCCTGAACGCTTGGCTACATGCCAGTGCGCCAAGTCAGGCAGCACTGGAGGCCGCCCGCGAGCAAGGCCGTCAGGAAGTGGTGCAGAAAAACCGTGGTTTTCTGACTTTCGGCTCCGACGAGCCAATTGAAAGCCGCCTGCAAGGCGAGTTCCGCGGCTTTGCCCGCAACCGCGAATACACCCTAGAAAATGGTCAGGTCTGGCAACAAACCGACGACAGCAGCCTGTACGGCGTGCGCCTGCAAAACCCGGAAGTGCGCATCCGCCCCGGCGCACTCGGCGCTTGGTGGCTGCGGGTGGGCAATAACGCCGTGCAAGCCAAAGTCAAACGGGTGAAGTAATGCAAGCCAGTTTTGCCAAGCCCCGGAAAAACCGGGGCTCGGCATCGACAGCAGGCAGGCATCGGCCTCAGCCCATGTCCTCGCATTTGCGCCGCAGAAAATAGTTGTCGTCATCGGTTACGTCCATCAGCTCTTGGCCGTCTTCGGACAGTTCAAAGTGCCGGAGCAAGATCCACTCCCCACCTTCGCCACGCATATCGGCAATGATGGCGACTTCGTTGCGTCCCTTCTGCACGACTGCCCGAATCTCCCCTCCATTCTCGACCATGGTGATGCTGTTTTTTTCCATCGCCAAATGGGTGTCGCCACGGCTGTCGCACCGCGCATCCCACAGGCCGCGAAACCTTTCCGGCAGCTCAGCAACGGGAACGGCAGCGGCAGCCTCATTGTTGCAATCACAGGCGGGGATCGCCTCTGGCGCGGCCTCAAGCATCGCCGCAGCGGTCTTTTCGGAAACCGGCGGCGACTTTTCACCAGCATCGGCCGATTCGGACTTCTTGCCCAGCGGGCAGCCACCGATCAGCAACGCGGCGGCCAGTATCAGGGGAATTTTTGCAATACGCATCCTTGTCTCCTGTTGAGGGTTGAAACTTTGCACAGACCCAGTCCGGCCTGCGTCCATGACAATATCCAGACCACAATCGACTTGCAAATTTCACTATTGACAGAAATTTCTGCAAGCGTATTATCGCCTTCATGCAATTGACCGATATCGAACGCCGTTTTGTTGTCCACTGGGGGGAAATGGGCTCCGCCTGGGGCGTGAACCGCACCGTGGCGCAAATCCATGCCCTGCTGTTCATCCACGGCCAGCCGCTGCATGCCGAGGCCATCACTCAAACCCTCGGGGTGGCGCGTTCCAATGTCAGCAACAGCATCAAGGAATTGCTGAACTGGAAGCTGATTCGGGTTACGCAAATCCTGGGCGATCGACGCGATTACTTTGAAACCTCGGGCGATGTCTGGGAGCTGTTCCGCATCATCGTGCGCGGCCGCAAGGAGCGCGAGTTCGACCCGACCACCCTGCTGCTGCGCGAGCTGGTCACGCGCGATGACTTTGCCGAGCAGTCGGCCACGGCACAAGACCGGCTGCACCAGACCCTGCGTTTCATGGAAACCATCGGCAGCTGGAGCGATGAAATGCTGCGCCTTTCACCGCAGACGCTGGAAAAGGTGCTGCATCTGGGTGCCAGCATCCAGCGTTTTGTCCGCGACAAATAGCCGGGCGTTTTTTTGCCCATCAATTTCAGTTTTAACAGAAATTACCGCAATAACAGCCAATCATTATCCAACCCCAAGGAGACTTGCATGAACCTCTCGCTTTTTCTGCTCTCGATTGCCATCGCTCTGATCGCCCCGCTGATTGCAGTGCGCCATCTGCGCCCGATTCTTGTCCGCGTGTTGACCAGCCTCTGCCATGACGAGCCCAATGCCGCTGAGTTCTGGGTGCGCAGCGCCTATCTTCTGGCAGTCAGCGGCACCCTCATCCTGATGCTGCTGTTTGGCAACTTCTCCGCGGGAGCCAGCCTGCTGGAAGTGCTGCATCGGGCATTGCTGCTGGTCTGCGCCGGGGTATTCATCACCATCGCCATGATCGCCCGCAATATCTGGAAACAGGTAATCGCACGCATGCGCACCCAACCGCTGCCTCCGCCGCTGCCGCAGGCGCACTGAAATGCACACGCCCACGGTATTGCTCTGCGGTGCCAATGGCTTTCTTGGCCGGCATCTCCATGCCCGTTTGCGGCAAGCGGGTTTTCAGGTGAAAACCGCAAGCCGACATGGCATGGCACGCATCGACTTTCGCCAAGCCATATCCGCCGGACACTGGCAGGAGGCACTGCGCGATGTGGATGCCGTCATCAATACCGTGGGCGTATTGCGCGATAGCCCAAATCAGCCGATGGCGATGATTCACGATGCCGCGCCACGCGCCCTGTTCGATGCCTGCGCACAGCTTGGTATCCGCCGCGTATTGCAGATTTCCGCACTTGGCGTTGCCGAAGGCGACACCCTCTATGCCCGCAGCAAACGCGCCGCAGACGCGCACCTGCTCCAACTGACCGCCGAAGGCAGGCTCGATGGCGTGGTGCTGCGCCCCAGCTTGGTGTTTGGCATGGATGGTGAAAGCACCCGGCTATTTCTGCGCTTGGCTAGGCTCCCGGTCTTGC
The DNA here is from genome assembly GCA_002798275.1 of Lysobacteraceae bacterium NML08-0793. Classification (GTDB taxonomy): domain Bacteria; phylum Pseudomonadota; class Gammaproteobacteria; order Xanthomonadales; family Xanthomonadaceae; genus Solilutibacter. The sequence goes on from NWQR01000005.1 coordinate 14,927, forward strand.
CGCTGCCGAAAGTGGCAATCCGCGCCCAAGTACAGCCATTGGCCGTTTGGGAACTGGCCGAAGCCTGCATCCAGCTACTGGGCAAAAGCCGCGACAACGGCGTGCTGGAGCTGGCAGGCCCTACGGCACTTGGACTTGGCCAATACATCGCCTGCCTGCGCCAGCAGCTTGGCAAAGCACGCCCGGCAAACGTGCTGGCACTGCCCGATACGCTGACCCTAGCTGCCGCACGCATCGGCGATGCGCTGCCGCTCTCGCCCCTGTTCAGCGAAGCCCTGCAACTTCTGGCGCGCGACAACACCAATCAGGCCGGGCATCTGGCGCGTCTGTTGCGGCGCCCGCCGTGCGCACCGTCGGCCTTCATTGCCACGGCACGGGAGCAAAACATATGAACGACAAAGACCTGAACCTGCTGCGTTACAGCCTGATCGCCGTGTGGTGGCTGACGGTTGTCGCAAGCCTCGTGGAATGGAATGGACAAAGCCTTGCCTTGCTGCAAGCCGGTGGTATCCGGTCAATTCCCTTGGCGCATGGCCTGATTGCCGCAGGCGTTGTACTCGATGCCGCACTGGCACTCGCCCTGATGGGCTGGCCACGTCGCATCAGCTATCAGCTTTCCGGCGTTGCGGTGATCGCGCTCACCCTCATTGCCACCCTGCTTTTGCCAAGCCTATGGCTGCATCCGTTACTGCCGCTGGGCAAAAACCTACCGATTCTTGTCATCCTTCACATCCTTGCTAGGCGCGCATCATGATTCCCTATCTCTTGGTCAAATGGCTGCATATCCTGAGCAGTGTGCTGCTGGTCGGCACCGGCTTTGGCTCAGCGTTCTACATGTTTTTTGCCAACCGCAGCGGCAACCTTGCCGCCCAAGTCGTCGTTACCCGCTTGGTGGTTCGCGCCGATTGGTGGTTCACCACACCTGCCGGCATCGTGCAGCCAGTCAGCGGCCTGTATCTGATGTATCTGACCGGCTGGTCGCTGACATGGGATACCCCATGGATACTGGCCAGCCTTATCCTCTACGCCATCGCCGGACTATGCTGGCTGCCGGTAGTCTGGCTGCAAATCCGCATGTCGCAGATGGCCGAGCTTGCCCTGCAAGAAGGCACGGAACTGCCGGAAAAATACTTCCGCTACGCACGCCGCTGGGAACTGCTTGGCTACCCCGCCTTTATCGCCATGCTGGGGATTTACTTTCTGATGGTGAACAAACCAATGCTGTGGGGGTAAAATTACCAACCAATTTGCATTACAATATGCTGCAACAAATTTTTACCAACTCATAAAATGAAAGCCATCTCTCTTTTCACTGGCTGCGGCGGATCTGATGCAGGCCTCCTAACCGCAGGATTTGAGGTTGTCATGGCCAACGACATTCTCCCTTATGCCAAGGACGTCTATTTAGCAAACCACAAAGAAACAGAATATATAATTAAAAATATTTCCGAAATAACAAAATTTCCAAAAGCAGAATTACTAGTTGGCTGCTACCCATGCCAAGGATTTAGCCAAGGCGGGGTTCGCAACCCGAGCCACAAATATAACACTCTATACCAAGAATTTGCCCGCTCCCTCTCAATAGTAAAGCCAAAAGCTTTTATTGTAGAAAATGTATCCGGAATGATTCGTCGCAACTTTGAGCACCTAGTAAAAGATCAAATAAAGATATTCTCCGAAGCAGGCTATGAGGTCTCATTTCAAATCCTGAATGCAGCTGATTTTGGCGTAGCCCAAGAGCGGAGGCGAATATTAATCGTTGGCATTCGTAATGATATCGGGATCCCCTATCATTTCCCCAAGCCAACGCATGGTTTGGGATACGATTTACAGAGAGCAACTATTCTCGACGCAATTGGCGACTTACCCGAATGGCCTGAAGGGGAATTTTATGCGCGCGAGTTTCACTGGTACTACCTCTCGCGCAACCGCCGCCAGGACTGGCACGAGCTGTCCAAAACCATCGTGGCCAACCCGCGCCACATGCCCCTGCACCCCATCAGCCCGCCCATGGTCAAGCACGCGCACAACGACTGGCGCTTTGCCAGCGATGCACCCGCTAGGCGCTTCAGCTACCGCGAGGCCGCACGCCTGCAAGGCTTTGCACCAGACTTTATCTTCCCCGACACGCCCGCCGGTAGCCTAGACATGCGCTACAAGGTGGTGGGCAACGCCGTGCCCCCGCCGCTGTTCGAGGCAGTGGTGCGCGCGCTGCCGCCGGTGTGGGATTAGGTGACGGCCACCACGTCCAACTGATGGGCCTCGTGCACAAAGGGCAGGGGCGGCACGTCGCGCCATTGGCGTTTGTCAAACAGGCTCAGCAGGCGCAGTCTATCTACCATCACGGTGCGCTTAAGTTTGTCGGCTTGTTGCCATCTGGCGCCGTCGGACAAGTCGTGCGGCACAAAACAAAAGGCCGCCCCCGGGTGCTGTGGCAGCACATGGGCTTCGATGGCAGATGGGGTGACCGTCAACTGCTTGGTTTCCCACTCATCCGGCGAGCAAGCGCATTGCCCAAACACAATGGGCATGTGTCCCCGTGTGTCGCCCATGTCCATCCAGGCCACTAGGTCTATGCCGCCGTCGCCGCTGTTGCGCGGGTTGTTGACCTGGGTAATGCAACGTGCGCAAATGTCTTGCGCCAAGGCTTCAAACTTTTGCCGCAGCGTGCCGCTGTAGGCGCCGGGCAGCCGCTGGTGCGCGCCAAAGGGGCGCACCGTCCACTGCTCGTTCAGGGCGTGCCGCAGCCAGTGAAAGGCAATTTCCTCAAAAGCGCTGGCGACCTCCGGAGTACGCTTTTTGTGGCACAGGCGCAGCGTTGAGGCAATCAGCAGCGCCGCATACAGGCGGTGGCCCGGGTGGTTGGCCTCAAAGGCCAGGCGCAAGCCATCGCGCTCCAGCGTAAACGGCCAGCCAGGGTAATGCTTGCTGCGCGCCTGCAGTCGCAGGTGGATGTCGCTCCATCGCGCGGCCAGGCGGTCGTCTTGCCAGGCCTGGGCGTCTTGCCCGTCTGGGCTGTCCAGATCGTCGGCCAGGGGGCTGTCGGCCTGTAAATCCTGCGCCTCCTGCACCTGCGCCTGCAGGTTGCCACGGGAGACAAAGCCATTGCGTCCGCAAAGGCACAGCAGCTCCACATAGTCGGCCCACAAAAAGATGTCGGAGTGACGTGGCAGCGAATCCAGTGGCGTGAGCAGCGGCTCAGGCATCCGCATGACCCTCGGCTTGCTCTGCCTGCCGCGCACGCCGCTCGCGCCTGCGGATCTGGCTCTCAATGAGCAGGTTCAGGTCCTCCGCCCGATCGATGATGCGCTTGGCATGCTGCACATGGCTTTGGTCGGGCGCCACATCATCGCTGACCATGCCGATGCATTGGCTCAGGGTGTCTTCCACCCGGCTCAGCAGTTGCAAGAAGCTCTCTGCCGGGCCGCTGGTGAAGATATAGGCTTTGTCAAGGTCGCCCGATTTGCGCAGCTCGACCAACGCACGCTCGGAGCTGACTACCGCCGCCAGGGTCTTGAGCCGCCGCGATTCGCCCAGCACCGTTTGGCCCTGCTGGTCTTGCGCAAACATCCAGCTCAGCAAGTCCCTGGCGTGGCTTTCGTCGATGCCACTGATGTCCACCGCATCGCGGCTGCGCAGGTTCAGGAAATCGACAATGTTGCGGTAAGACAGCGCCGTGGACAGGAGGGAAAAGTCGATGTCCTCTTCCCTTACGTGCTGCAGGCCGTAAAAGTTTTGCTGCCTGGCGCGATCGTACAGGTTGAGCGCCGTCAGCAACTGCGCCACATAGTCGCGGCGGCTGCCTATGTCGCTGGCCACTGCGCGCAGTTGATCTTGCAGCGACAGTTGGCTGTAAAAATTCTGAATTAAATCGGCTAGGTAACGCGCCTTAGCCAACGGTTCCCAGCGGCGTGGGCCGGAGATGTGGCGAAAGCCCAAGTATTTGAGTACGTCGCGCCGCTGCGGGAACTCAAAACAGGCCACCTCGTCAGGCTTGTGCCGGGCCTGCTTCACCAAATCGGCCAGCGTGCGCGGCAGCCGGTCGGGAGAAATCAAACCGCTAAGCACGCGCAGGGCGGCCAGGCGGCGGTTGCCCTCTACCACAATCCAGCGCCCTAGCTTGTCCGGATTGGGCGTGATCAGCAGCGGCTCGCCCGGGAAAAAGCCCTGTGTGCCGATGGAGCTGACCAGCTCCTCCAGGTTTTCCTGCTCCAGCATGCGCTGGGTGGCGCTTTCCTCATCTTGGCCGGAGCCGTCGTAAAAGCGGGGGTTGCGCGGGTCAAAGTCCAGCAATTTGACCTCAATTATTTCAGTTTCCCCAATAGTAGAAGTCATTTTCTCTTTTCCTCGATTACTACAAAGCATGACCTGCCCGATTTTTTAGAGCCACTGATTATTGGAATTAGCCTCGGTGGGTGTGCCTTGATGGCACGTGTTCCGGAATGCTTCCGGGGTTTGGTAGTTCAGGCTCGAATGCGGCCTAACCTGATTGTAATGCACTCGCCATTGCTCAATGACTACACGGGCTTCGG
>NWQR01000014.1 GCA_002798275.1 Lysobacteraceae bacterium NML08-0793
CAAGCCCCCGCTTTTAGTTGGCGCGGGTTTTTCTTTACAGGAGGTGCCTTCTATTAGGGTACGGTCTTGGGATATTGCATGCGACTATATTGCCACGGAGAGTGGGCTGCTCAAGCGCGCGGGGGCGTTGGGATAGTCGCGTCTAAAATCTGCTTTTGTTGTGGATATTGTTGATATTGGGCAAAGAAAAACCCCCGACAGGTGTCGGGGGTTTTGGGATAAAAACTGGCGATGACCTACTCTCACATGCTGGATGCACACTACCATCGGCGCAGCTGCGTTTCACTTCCGAGTTCGGGATGGGATCGGGTGGTTCCACAGCGCTAATGTCGCCAGAAAGGGGTGAAGGGTCGCGGTCGAATGATTCGTCGCGCCTGCCTTTCATGGGGAGGAATGTAGCGAGGTCTTGATGAGGATACTGACGTATCGCAAGGTCAAGGCCACTTGAGGTTATATGATCAAGCCGCACGGCTCATTAGTACTGGTTAGCTCAATACATTACTGCACTTACACACCCAGCCTATCAACCACCTAGTCTTGATGGTGCCTTTAGGGGGCTTATGCCCCGGGAAATCTCATCTTGAGGCGCGCTTCCCGCTTAGATGCTTTCAGCGGTTATCGCTTCCGAACATAGCTACCCGGCAGTGCCACTGGCGTGACAACCGGAACACCAGAGGTTCGTCCACTCCGGTCCTCTCGTACTAGGAGCAGCCCCTCTCAAATTTCCAACGCCCATGGCAGATAGGGACCGAACTGTCTCACGACGTTCTGAACCCAGCTCGCGTACCACTTTAAATGGCGAACAGCCATACCCTTGGGACCGACTACAGCCCCAGGATGTGATGAGCCGACATCGAGGTGCCAAACTCCGCCGTCGATATGAACTCTTGGGCGGAATCAGCCTGTTATCCCCGGAGTACCTTTTATCCGTTGAGCGATGGCCCTTCCATACAGAACCACCGGATCACTAAGTCCTACTTTCGTACCTGCTTGAGCCGTCACTCTTGCAGTCAAGCACGCTTATGCCTTTGCACACAGTGCGCGATGTCCGACCGCGCTGAGCGTACCTTCGAGCTCCTCCGTTACTCTTTGGGAGGAGACCGCCCCAGTCAAACTACCCACCATACACGGTCCCTGACCCGGATCACGGGCCTAGGTTAGAACGTCAAGCACATCAGGGTGGTATTTCAAGGATGGCTCCACAAAGGCTGGCGCCTCTGCTTCAAAGCCTCCCACCTATCCTACACAGACGAACTCAACGTTCAGTGTAAAGCTATAGTAAAGGTTCACGGGGTCTTTCCGTCTTGCCACGGGAACGCTGCATCTTCACAGCGATTTCAATTTCACTGAGCCTTGGGTGGAGACAGCGCCGCTGTCGTTACGCCATTCGTGCAGGTCGGAACTTACCCGACAAGGAATTTCGCTACCTTAGGACCGTTATAGTTACGGCCGCCGTTTACTGGGGCTTCGATCAAGAGCTTCGCCTTGCGGCTAACCCCATCACTTAACCTTCCAGCACCGGGCAGGCGTCACACCCTATACGTCCACTTTCGTGTTTGCAGAGTGCTGTGTTTTTGATAAACAGTCGCAGCGGCCTGGTATCTGCGGCCCTCCTCAGCTATTCACCATGGAGGGCGTACCTTCTCCCGAAGTTACGGTACTATTTTGCCTAGTTCCTTCACCCAAGTTCTCTCAAGCGCCTGAGAATTCTCATCCTACCCACCTGTGTCGGTTTACGGTACGGTCTGCGTAAGCTGAAGCTTAGGAGCTTTTCCTGGAAGCGTGATATCAACAGCTTTGTCCTAAAGGACTCGTCCTTAGTCTCAACGTTGTGATCCCGGATTTGCCTAAGATCACCGCCTCAACTCTCTCACCGGGACAACCAACGCCCGGCCTGCCTAACCTTCTCCGTCCCTCCATCGCACTTACGCGAGGTGCAGGAATATTAACCTGCTTCCCATCGACTACGCTTTTCAGCCTCGCCTTAGGGGCCGACTCACCCTGCGCCGATTAACGTTGCGCAAGGAAACCTTGGGCTTTCGGCGTGCGGGTTTTTCACCCGCATTATCGTTACTCATGTCAGCATTCGCACTTCTGATACCTCCAGCAGACTTCTCAATCCACCTTCGCAGGCGTACAGAACGCTCCTCTACCGCGCATACATAGTATGCACCCCAAGCTTCGGTTTACCGCTTAGCCCCGTTAAATCTGCCGCGCAGACCGACTCGACCAGTGAGCTATTACGCTTTCTTTAAAGGGTGGCTGCTTCTAAGCCAACCTCCTGGCTGTCTATGCCTTTCCACATCGTTTCCCACTGAGCGGTAATTTGGGACCTTAGCTGTGGGTCTGGGTTGTTTCCCTTTTCACGACGGACGTTAGCACCCGCCGTGTGTCTCCCATACAGTCCGTCTCGGTATTCGGAGTTTGCAATGGTTTGGTAAGTCGCGATGACCCCCTAGCCATAACAGTGCTCTACCCCCGAGAGGATTCATATGAGGCGCTACCTAAATAGCTTTCGAGGAGAACCAGCTATCTCCGGGTTCGATTAGCTTTTCACTCCTAATCACACCTCATCCCCTACCTTTGCAACGGGAGTGGGTTCGGGCCTCCAGTTCGTGTTACCGAACCTTCACCCTGGGCATGACTAGATCACCCGGTTTCGGGTCTACTGCCCGCGACTATGCGCCCTTATCAGACTCGGTTTCCCTTCGCCTCCCCTATACGGTTAAGCTTGCCACGAACAGTAAGTCGCTGACCCATTATACAAAAGGTACGCAGTCACCCCGAAGGGCTCCTACTGCTTGTACGCACACGGTTTCAGGTTCTATTTCACTCCCTTCACCAGGGTTCTTTTCGCCTTTCCCTCACGGTACTGGTTCACTATCGGTCGGTCAGGAGTATTTAGCCTTGGAGGATGGTCCCCCCATGTTCAGACAGGGTTTCTCGTGCCCCGCCCTACTCAATTTCATGCACATGGCCCTTTCGAATACCGGGCTATCACCTTCTATGGCCAGCCTTTCCAGACTGTTCTTCTAAAACCACATGCACTTTTGGGCTAGTCCCCGTTCGCTCGTCACTACTAAGGGAATCTCGGTTGATTTCTTTTCCTACGGTTACTTAGATATTTCAGTTCACCGCGTTCGCTTCGCCAAGCTATGGATTCACTTGACGATACCCCTAAGGGTGGGTTTCCCCATTCGGACATTGCCGGATCAAAGCTTATTGCCAGCTCCCCGACACTTTTCGCAGGCTGTCACGTCCTTCATCGCCTCTGACCGCCAAGGCATCCACCGTGTGCGCTTATTCGCTTGACCATATAACCTCAAGAAGCCTCAAAGTTATCGTCAACGAACCTCAACGACATTCAAATGTTAGGTGCATCGCTGCACCCGCCTTAGCCTCACGACACGTCTTGAGTATTCTTCATCTCAAACGCTCGCTACATTCCAGTTTTCA
>NWQR01000016.1 GCA_002798275.1 Lysobacteraceae bacterium NML08-0793
AGAGCCGTTTCAGTGAGTCACAGATGGTTGCGATTCTTCGGGAGGCCGAGCGTAGCTCGGTTGTTGAGGCATCGAAGGCGCATGGGATAAGCGAGCAAACGCTATACGCATGGCGCAAGCGTTTTGGCACGATGCAGGCGGATGAAGTGCGCCGTTTGCGGCAGTTGGAGCAGGAGAACGCACGACTGAAGAAGCTGGTGGTTGAGCGTGACCTAGAAATCGAAGTGATGAAGGAGATTGCCGCAAAAAAGTGGTGAGCGCCTCCGTGCGTCGGCAGCAGGTGGCCTACGCACAGGGGCGGGGTTTGTCCGTCAGACGAGCTTGTGTACTGTTGGGGGTATCGCGTTCAACGCTGGGCTATGTGCCACGTCAGGCGGCCAAAGATGCGCCTGTGATAGAGGCGATGCGGGCATTGGCGGCGCAATACCCTCGTTACGGCTATCGTCGCATCCATGTGTTTCTTCAGCGGCAAGGGCAGCAGTTGGGCTTGGGGCGCATGTTGCGCCTATGGCAAGTTGGATGCTTACAGGTGCCTCGCAAGCGGCCACGTCGTCGTGTTGGTACTGCACAGCCGCGCCCATTCGCGCCTACAGCGCCGTGCCAGGTGTGGGCGTACGATTTTGTGTTTGATGCATGTGCCAACGGCCAGCAATTGAAGTGCTTGACGGTGGTGGATGAATACACCCGGCAGTGCTTGGCGATTGATGTGGCGGGCTCGATTCGTTCTGAACGAGTTATCGAAGTGCTCTCCCGTTTGATGACGCAACACGGTGTTCCAAGCACCTTGCGCTCAGACAATGGTCCGGAGTTCGTATCCACAGCTTTGCTGCGTTGGGCTGAAAAAGAGGCGCTTGATGTGGCATTGATTGAGCCCGGCAAGCCATGGCAGAACGGCACGGCGGAGAGCTTCAATGGCAAGTTTCGTGACGAATGTCTGTCGATGGAGTGGTTCCGCAGTCGTGCCGAAGCCCGTGTAGTCATTGAGCAATGGCGAGTGCATTACAATCAGGTTAGGCCGCATTCGAGCCTGAACTACCAAACCCCGGAAGCATTCCGGAACACGTGCCATCAAGGCACA